>NZ_CABUOL010000004.1 GCF_902493215.1 uncultured Mediterranea sp. | reverse complement strand
GCGCAACAGTGGGAGAGTAGGTCGCCGCCGTTTTCTTGAGAAGTCCTCCGTAACAGGAATGTTACGGGGGACTTTCTGCGTTTATACCCACCCAATGTCAGACAATGCTTCCGTGACAAATTAGACAGTTTGTTGCAGAAATGGGCAATATGACTGAAAAAGTCTGTTCGTTATCCTGTAAAATAGTTGTCATATCATTGGGTGATTGACTTTTTTTTAAAGTTCAATGTACTTTTCTTCATTTCTTTTTCTTTTATATCTAAGGGAATTTTGTAATTTTGGCGTGAATCTAATATACAGGGAGAAATCGCTGTAGATGGAATATAAACTAATAAATAAACTCCTATTGATATGGAAAACAAAATTCAAGAGCTGACGGATAAAATTTATCGTGAAGGGGTCGAAAAAGGTAATGCAGAGGCCCATAAACTGGTAGCAAAAGCCCAGGAAGACGCGAATAAAATTATAGATGATGCTCGCAAGGAAGCTGAACAGATTTTGGCAGAGGCCCGAAAGGCTGCTGAGGAACTTTCAGAAAATACAAAGTCTGAACTGAAGCTGTTTGCCGGTCAGGCTGTGAATGCTCTCAAATCGGAGATAACCTCTGTTGTATGTGGACAGATAGTAGACGCTGATGTTAAGGCTTTTTCTGCAAACAAAGATTATCTGAATGCTTTTATTGTGGCATTGGCTGGGAAATGGAGCGCAAATGAGCCTATCGTAATTTCGACTGCTGATGCGGAAGAGTTGAAGAAGTATTTTGCTGTGAAGGCGAAAGAACTGTTGGATAAAGGAGTGACGATTCAGCAAGTCAACGGAATCAAGACTTTGTTTACTGTATCTCCTGCAGATGGATCTTACAAAGTGAATTTCGGTGAAGAAGAGTTCATGAATTATTTCAAAGAATTCTTGCGTCCGCAATTGGTGGATATGTTGTTTTAAAATCCTGTCGGGATATGAGTAAGTATTATTACTTGGTAGCCGGTTTGCCTGATTTGACATTAGAAGACAGCAAACTAAGCTATACAGTAGCTGATTTCAGAACAGAATTCTATCCTTATCTGTCGGCTTCTGATAAGAAACTGATAGATTTGTTCTATCTGAAATTTGACAACGCAAATGTCTTGAAGCTTTTGAAGGACAGAGATGCCGTGATAGATGTTTGTGGTAATTATTCTGCAGACACTTTGTCTGAATACATTGCATCGATAAAGGATGGAGATGTATTGTCCGATAAAGTATTCCCTTCCTATTTGTCCGCATTCATTTCCGAATATTTCAACCAGTCGTCAGAAGGAAGCGATATTTTGCCTGAAGATCGTTTGGCTTCTATGTATTTTGCCTATGCGATGAAGTGTAAAAACCGATTCGTTTCTGATTGGTTTACATTTAATCTTACCGTCAATAATATTTTGGTGGCATTAACGGCACGCAAGTATAAGCTGGAAGCTGCGTCTTTGATTGTGGGTGATACCGATATCTGCCGGGCGCTGCGTACATCGAATGCCCGTGATTTTGGATTGGCTACTGAAGTGGAATATTTGGAGCCGTTGATGAAAATCTGTGAAGTGGAGGAGTTGGTCGAACGTGAAAAGAAAATCGACCAGTTGCGTTGGAATTGGATGGAAGATGCTACTTTTTTCAATTATTTTACGGTAGAACGTCTGTTCGTTTTCCTGTTACAGTTGGAAATGATTGAACGTTGGATTTCATTGGATAAAGAAAAGGGTAATCAGCTTTTCCGGAGTATGATTGCTGCGTTGAAGGATGAAGTGCAGATACCCGCTGAGTTCAGATAATTAAAATAGTAAATACGATATGGCAACAAAAGGAACTGTTAGTGGCGTAATAGCCAATATGGTAACTCTTGTCGTTGACGGACCGGTCGCTCAGAATGAAATTTGTTATATAACTACCGGTGGTGACCGTTTGATGGCGGAAGTTATTAAGGTTGTAGGTGCCCAAGTATATGTACAGGTGTTTGAAAGTACACGTGGACTGAAGGTTGGGGCTGAAGCCGAATTTACAGGACACATGTTGGAGGTAACATTAGGTCCCGGCATGTTGTCGAAGAATTATGATGGTTTGCAAAACGATTTGGATAAGATGGATGGCGTTTTCTTGAAACGTGGTCAATATACTTATCCGTTGGATAAAGAAAAGAAATGGCATTTTGTTCCTTTGGTTAAGGTCGGGGAACAAGTGATCGCTTCTGCCTGGCTGGGTCAGGTCGAGGAAAACTATCAACCGTTGAAAATCATGGTGCCCTTTGAGCAGAAAGGTGTTTGTACAGTCAAGTCGATTGTCGCTGAAGGGGATTATACCATTGAAGATGTTGTAGCAGTGCTGTCGGATGAAGCTGGCAACGAAATTAAGGTGAACATGATTCAGAAGTGGCCGGTAAAACGTGCCATGACCAATTATAAAGAAAAACCGCGTCCATTCAAGTTGCTGGAAACCGGTGTCCGTGTCATCGATACGGTTAATCCGATTGTTGAGGGAGGTACTGGTTTCATTCCTGGTCCGTTCGGTACGGGAAAAACGGTGCTTCAACATGCTATTTCCAAGCAGGCGGAAGCCGACATTGTGATTATTGCTGCCTGTGGAGAACGCGCCAATGAGGTTGTGGAAATCTTTACGGAATTTCCAGAATTGGTAGACCCGCATACGGGCCGTAAGTTGATGGAGCGTACCATCATCATTGCCAATACCTCAAACATGCCGGTGGCTGCCCGTGAAGCCTCTGTGTATACGGCAATGACTATCGCTGAATACTATCGTAGTATGGGATTGAAGGTACTGCTGATGGCCGATTCCACTTCCCGTTGGGCACAGGCTTTGCGTGAGATGTCCAACCGTATGGAGGAACTTCCCGGTCCCGACGCTTTCCCGATGGACTTGTCGTCTATCATTTCTAACTTCTATGGTCGTGCAGGATATGTTATTTTGAATAACGGTGAAACAGGATCCATTACTTTTATCGGTACCGTTTCGCCTGCCGGTGGTAACTTGAAGGAACCTGTGACTGAGAATACCAAGAAGGTAGCCCGCTGTTTCTATGCTTTGGAACAGGATCGTGCTGACAAAAAGCGTTATCCGGCTGTAAATCCGATTGATTCTTATTCCAAATATATAGAATATCCGGAGTTTGAGGAGTATATCAGCAAACGTATTAACAGCGAGTGGATTGGTAAGGTAAATGAAATCAAAACCCGTTTGCAACGTGGTAAGGAGATTGCCGAGCAAATCAATATCTTGGGTGACGACGGTGTTCCTGTAGATTATCATGTCATTTTCTGGAAATCAGAATTGATTGACTTTGTGATTCTGCAACAAGATGCATTTGATGAAGTGGATGCTGTAACTCCAATGGAGCGTCAGGAAGAGATTTTGAATATGGTTATTGACATTTGTCATACAGATTTTGAATTTGACAATTTCAATGAGGTAATGGATTACTTCAAGAAGATGATCAATATTTGTAAGCAAATGAACTATTCCAAGTTCAAGTCAGAGGAATATGAAGAATTCCACAAGCAACTTCTGTCGCTCGTAGACGAACGAAAGGCTTGAGGTGAAAGCCCATGTTTCGGAAAAAGAATTTTAAATGGCTAAAAATGTAATTGACAGATGGCAACAAAAGCATTTCAAAAGATATATACAAAAATAACCCAGATTACCAAGGCAACCTGCTCGCTGAAAGCTACAGGGGTGGGGTATGATGAGTTGGCAACCGTCAATGGAAAGTTGGCACAGGTTGTAAAGATTGCCGGCGATGAAGTAACCTTGCAGGTATTTGAAGGTACAGAAGGAATTCCGACCAATGCCGAGGTCGTATTCTTGGGAAAATCGCCGACGTTGAAGGTAAGCGAACAACTGGCCGGACGTTTTTTCAATGCTTTCGGTGACCCGATTGACGGAGGACCGGAGATTGAAGGTCAGGAAGTGGAAATTGGCGGTCCGTCCGTCAATCCGGTGCGTCGTAAGCAGCCTTCGGAGCTGATTGCTACCGGTATTGCGGGTATTGACCTGAACAATACATTGGTATCCGGACAGAAAATACCGTTTTTTGCAGACCCGGACCAACCTTTCAATCAGGTAATGGCCAATGTAGCCTTGCGTGCCGAAACTGACAAAATTATCCTGGGTGGCATGGGTATGACCAATGACGATTACCTTTACTTCAAGAATGTGTTTTCCAACGCAGGTGCCTTGGACCGTATCGTCAGTTTCGTGAATACAACAGAAAATCCTCCTGTTGAACGATTGCTGGTGCCAGACATGGCTTTGACGGCTGCCGAATATTTTGCGGTAGAGCATAATGAAAAGGTATTGGTATTGTTGACGGATATGACCTCTTATTCCGATGCGTTGGCCATTGTATCCAATCGTATGGACCAGATTCCTTCGAAAGACTCTATGCCGGGATCGTTGTATTCCGATTTGGCCAAGATATACGAGAAGGCGGTTCAGTTCCCCAGTGGAGGTTCTATCACTATCATTGCCGTGACTACATTGTCGGGTGGAGATATTACGCATGCAGTGCCTGATAATACGGGATATATTACGGAAGGTCAGCTCTTCCTTCGTCGTGACAGCGATATCGGTAAGGTTATTGTCGACCCGTTCCGCTCGTTGTCCCGTCTGAAACAATTGGTAACCGGTAAGAAAACCCGTAAGGACCATCCGCAGGTGATGAATGCGGCTGTTCGCCTTTATGCCGATGCTGCGAATGCCAAGACTAAGTTGGAGAACGGTTTCGATCTGACCAACTATGACGAACGTACGCTTGCCTTTGCGAAAGACTATTCCAATCAGTTGCTTGCCATTGATGTGAATCTTGATACAACCGAAATGCTGGATGTGGCCTGGAGTTTGTTTGGCAAATATTTCAAGCCCGAAGAGGTGAATATCAAGAAGGAACTGGTTGACCAGTATTGGCCTAAGAATCAGGCAAACTAAATAATGAAAAGAGATGGCTATTAAGTTTCAATATAACAAAACTTCTCTCCAGCAGTTGGAAAAACAGCTGAAAATTCGGGTACGTACGCTTCCCATCATCAAAAATAAGGAAAGCGCTCTCCGTATGGAAGTGAAGCGTTGCAAGACCGACGCACAAGCACTGGAAGAGAGGCTGGAAAAGGATATACAAGCTTACGAAGCCATGTTCGCTCTATGGAATGAGTTCGACAGTTCGTTGATTAAAGTCAACGATGTTCATTTAGGAGTCAGGAAAATAGCCGGTGTACGGGTGCCACAACTTGAAAATGTAGATTTCAGCATCCGTCCCTATAGCTTGTTTACTGCTCCCAAGTGGTATGCTGACGGATTGAATCTGTTGAAGGAGCTTGCCCATACAGCTATTGAACGTGAATTTACCGTGGCCAAGCTGAACCTGCTCGAACATGCGCGTAAGAAAACAACACAGAAAGTAAACCTTTTCGAGAAGGTACAAATTCCCGGCTATCAGGATGCTCTGCGTAAGATAAAGCGGTTTATGGAAGATGAAGAAAATCTGTCCAAGTCGTCGCAGAAAATCATGAAGTCGCATCAGGAGAAAAGGAAGGAGGCAGAAGCATGATTACACGAATGAAGAAACTGACGTTTCTGGTTTACCACAAGGAATACGAATCGTTCCTCGAACGCATTCGTGAACTGGGTGTGGTTCATGTTGTGGAGCGGCAGCGCGGCGAGATGGACACCACCTTGCAGAGCTTCCTGCAGAAGCGTACATTTTATAAGAATGTAGCCGGTGAGATGTTCCTGTTAGCCGATAAGCAACCTGTAGAGGCTATTCACGCCAATGTGGATGCCGAAACCTTGTCGGCTGCATACGAGCAACGCCAGACCCATATACAGGAACTCAATTCTCGTTTGCCCATATTCGACAAGGATATTGCGCAGATGGAAATATGGGGCGATTTCGATTGGCAACGGGTGAGGGAACTTGACAAAGCCGGATGGCATTTGCAATTCTATAGTTGTCAGGAGAGAGATTTCCAGTCTGAATGGGAAGAACAATATAACCTTATCCATATTCAGGAGAAGGGAGGTTACTTCTACTTCGTGATTGTATCCCAAGAACCTGTACATTTGGATTTGGAGCCCCTCCGTCTTCCTGCTGACAGCCTTTCGGATTTATACCGGAAGAAAAAGGAAGTTGAAGCACAGATTGTTTCGTCCACAGATGAATTGAAGGCATTTTGTCGGGAACAGTGCCGTACGATGGAAGACTGTTGCTGTCGTTTGCAGGGCGAGATCGATTTGCTTCAAGTAAAGTTGAACAGCGAACAGATGGCCGAAGGAGCGGTTGTTATGCTCGAAGGTTGGATTCCGGAAGATTGTGAGGCGTCAGTCGTCCGTCTGCTGGACGAAAATGGTGTCTATTATGAAATCCGGAAAGCCACCAAAGAAGACAATGCGCCCATCAAGCTGAAGAACAATGCTTTTGTACGTATGTATGAATCGTTGACCAAGATGTATGGTATGCCTGATTATGGAGAGTTTGATCCGACTCCCATTCTGGCGCCTTTCTTTTCACTTTTCTTTGCTTTCTGTATGGGAGATGCAGGCTATGGACTCGTGCTGATTGCATTGGGCTTCTTCCTGAAGAAGAAGATGTCGAAGTCGATGGCCGGTATGATGAACCTGGTCATTACCTTAGGTGTCTTTACGACGGTATTCGGTGCCATTTTGGGGACCTTCTTTGGGGTCAACCTGTTTGAAATCGATCTTCCCGAATGGGCGAAAAGCTTCATGATCAGTGGTAAGATAGACGGTACCAGCTACGACAAGCAGATGCTGCTTGCACTGATTATCGGTGTGGTACACATCTGTCTGGCTATGACGGTCAAAGCTATCTGCAGCACTGTGCGTTATGGCTTTAAGGAATCACTCAGTGCCTGGGGGTGGTTGTTGCTTGTGGTAGGTTTTGTCTGCACAGGAGGCCTTTCCTTCTTCCAGGTCATTTCCGCTGAAGTGACGAGCTGGGCTTTCATCGTCATCGGGAGTATTGCGGCTATCGGCATCTATCTGTTGAATAACTGGGGACGTAATGTCCTGGTGAATATTGGTGCCGGAGTATGGGATACCTACAATATGGCTACCGGCCTGTTGGGCGATACGTTGTCTTATATCCGTCTTTATGCTCTGGGTTTGGCTGGAGGTATGTTGGGCGGTGTTTTCAACCAGCTTGCCTTCATGGTCAATGATGCGGCCGGTCCGGTATTGGGTTGGTTGTTCTGTGGGCTGATACTGGTCTTTGGACATGCGTTGAACATAGCCATGTCCTGCTTGAGTGCTTTTGTACATCCGCTTCGTCTGACGTTTGTGGAATATTTCAAGAATTCGGGTTACGAAGGAAAGGGTGAGGCTTACAAGCCTTTTTCGGTCGTCAAGTCGAACAACGAATGAAGAAAGAAAACAAATAAATTAATAACGAATAAAACTGTAATATTATGAATGAAATTTTAGGTTATCTGGGCTTGGGCCTGATGTTGGCTTTAGCCGGAATTGGTAGTTGTTTTGGTACAACAATCGCAGGAAATGCTGCTGAAGGCGCTTTGAAGAAAGATCCTTCCAAGTCAGCCTCTTACATGATTCTTTCCGCACTTCCCGCTACACAGGGTTTGTATGGCTTTGTAGCTTTCCTGATGTCCATGGGACGTGACTTTACGACTGAAGGTCCCTTGATGCTGGGTATCGGTCTGGGTGTTGGTCTGGTTTGTCTTTTTTCTGCTATCCGTCAGGGACAGATTTCTGCCAGTGGTATCGTAGGTATCTCCCAGGGACATGATGTTATGACAAATACCATGATTTATGCCGCTCTTCCTGAGTTCTACGCAATCTTGGCTTTGGTTGCTGCTTTGATGGTATAATTTTGAAACTTATAGATTGTTCAGAAGGGGGTGGAACACACGTTTGTTCCATCCCTTTTTCCTTTGTATGCAGCCTTTGGGAAAATAAAAACGGAGGACACACTTTTTGTCAAATTGGTAGTGCAAACGGTTGTGTAGGGCCGGTTCGATAGTTTTTTTCGATTAAAAGACTATTTTTCAAAGAATAATGTGTAATTTTGCCTGCGAAAATTAGATATTGTTAAAGATATTAGAGATATATAGATATGGTGAATGAATTACTGATCCCCGATTATATATTCGAAGCAAGTTGGGAAGTATGTAATAAAGTCGGAGGTATCTATACTGTCCTGTCTACAAGGGCCAACACATTGCAAGCAAAATTTCACGACAGAGTATTGTTTGTGGGCCCGGATTTCTGGCAAGGCAAGGAGAATCCGTTGTTCATGGAGTCTGATAATCTGTGTGCTGCCTGGAAAAGACATGCCGCCGAGAACGACAATCTGTCTGTTCGGGTAGGGCGTTGGAACATTCCGGGAGAGCCGATTGTCATCCTGGTCGACTTTCAGCCCTTTTTCGCAAAAAAGAACGAAATCTATACAGAAATGTGGAACCGTTATCAGGTCGACTCGTTGCATGCGTATGGCGACTACGACGAAGCTTCCATGTTTTCATACGCTGCCGGTAAGGTGGTAGAAAGTTTCTATCGGTATAATCTGACTGAGAACGATAAGGTAGTCTATCAGGCACATGAATGGATGACGGGTATGGGAGCTTTGTATTTGCAGGCCAATGTACCTGAAATCGCTACTATTTTCACAACTCATGCTACTTCTATCGGACGTTCGATCGCCGGTAACAACAAGCCTTTATACGATTATCTTTTCGCTTACAATGGTGACCAGATGGCTCAGGAACTGAACATGCAGTCCAAACATTCCATTGAGAAGCAAACGGCCCATTATGTAGATTGTTTTACGACCGTGAGCGAAATCACCAATAATGAATGTAAGGAGTTGTTGGACAAGTCTGCCGACGTCCTGTTGCTCAATGGTTTTGAAGACGATTTTGTTCCCAAAGGAGCGACTTATGCCGGCAAACGCAAGCGGGCGCGTGCGGCTTTCCTTCATGTGGCTGGCAAGTTGCTGGGGCAGGAATTGGCCGACGATACCCTGATTATCGGAACAAGCGGACGTTATGAATTCCGCAACAAGGGCATTGATGTCTTTCTGGAAGCCATGAACCGCTTGAACCGCGACAAGAATCTGAAGAAGAATGTACTGGCACTTGTCAGCGTACCCGGTTGGGTGGGCGATTGCCGTGAAGACTTGTTGCAACGTCTCAAGAGCCGCGAGAAGTTTACTACGCCGCTCGAATGCCCTTTCATTACCCACTGGCTGCACAACATGACCCATGACCAGGTACTTGATATGCTGAAATATCTCGGTATGGGCAATCGTCCTGAAGATAAGGTGAAGGTCATCTTCGTGCCCTGCTATCTGGACGGCAAGGACGGTATATTCAACAAACTTTATTACGATCTGATTCTCGGTATGGACCTGACCGTTTATGCTTCCTATTATGAGCCTTGGGGCTACACACCTCTGGAGAGTGTAGCTTTCTATGTGCCGACGGTGACTACTGACCTTTCCGGCTTCGGCCGTTGGGTAAACGGATTGAAAGACCAGCATGGTATCGACGATGGTGTAGAGGTTCTTCACCGTTCGGATTACAACTATTCTGAGGTGGCCGACGGTATCAAGGATACAGTATCGGCCTTCTCGTCCAAGTCCGATGCCGAGGTGAAAGCTATCCGCAAACGTGCCGGCAAGGTGGCCGAGCAGGCATTGTGGAAACACTTCATCCAGTATTATTATCAGGCTTACGATTTTGCCCTGCGTCGTGCTGCAAAACGTTTGCTGAACCAGTGAGAAACTATTTGAAAAGAAATTATTAATCAAACTTATCATATACAATGAAGATTAAAGTTAGTAATGTAAACACTCCGAACTGGAAAGATGTGAATGTAAAGTCGCATATTCCGGCTGAGTTGGAAAAATTGTCTGAATTGGCACGTAACATTTGGTGGTCTTGGAATTACGAAGCCACTGAATTGTTCAGAGATCTCGATCCGGCTTTGTGGAAAGAGGTTGGACAGAACCCCGTGCTTTTGCTGGAACGTATGAGCTATGCTAAACTTGAGGCGCTTGCGAATGATAAGGTTATCCTGCGCAGAATGGATGATGTATACTCGAAGTTCCGTACATATATGGATGTGGAGCCTGACAAGAAGCGCCCTTCTGTTGCCTATTTCAGTATGGAATACGGTCTGAATCACGTTCTGAAAATATATTCCGGTGGTCTGGGCGTTTTGGCCGGTGACTATCTGAAAGAAGCTTCGGACAGTAATGTAGACCTGTGTGGTGTCGGTTTCCTCTATCGTTACGGTTATTTCACCCAGACGTTGTCTATGGATGGCCAGCAGATAGCCAACTACGAAGCTCAGAACTTCGGTCAGTTGCCTATTGACCGTGTGCTGGACGAGAACGGTAATCAGATGATTGTCGACGTTCCTTATCTGGACTACTACGTACACGCTTATGTTTGGAGAGTGAACGTTGGTCGTATTCCATTGTACTTGCTGGATACGGACAACGAGCTGAACAGCGAGTTCGACCGTTCCATTACCCACACGCTTTATGGCGGTGACTGGGAAAACCGTCTGAAGCAGGAAATCCTGCTGGGTATCGGCGGTATCCTGATGCTGAAGAAGCTGGGTATCAAGAAAGACGTTTATCATTGCAACGAAGGACACGCTGCCCTCATCAACGTACAGCGCATCTGCGACTACGTGGCCGAAGGTCTTACCTACGACCAGGCTATCGAGTTGGTTCGTGCCTCTTCACTCTATACGGTACACACTCCGGTGCCTGCCGGTCACGACTATTTCGACGAAGGTCTCTTCGGCAAATATATGGGTGGCTATCCTTCACGTATGGGTATCACTTGGGACGACCTGATGGACCTGGGCCGCAACAATCCCGGCGACAAAGGTGAACGTTTCTGTATGTCTGTTTTCGCTTGCAACACCTCTCAGGAAGTAAATGGTGTGAGCTGGTTGCACGGCAAAGTATCTCAGGAAATGTTCTCCAGCATCTGGAAGGGTTATTTCCCCGAAGAAAACCACGTAGGCTATGTGACCAACGGTGTTCACTTCCCCACTTGGAGTGCCACTGAGTGGAAACAGCTTTACGGTAAGTTCTTTGACGAGAATTTCTGGTACGACCAGTCGAATGCCAACATCTGGAAGGCCATTTATGATGTGCCCGACGAAGTGATCTGGAAGACCCGTATGGCTCTGAAGAACAAGCTTATCGACTACGTGCGCAAGCAGTATCGTGAAACCTGGCTGAAGAATCAGGGTGACCCCTCGCGCATCGTTTCTCTGCTCGACAAGATCAATCCCAATGCACTGCTCATCGGTTTCGGCCGTCGTTTCGCTACCTATAAGCGTGCACACCTGTTGTTTACCGACCTTGACCGTCTGGCCAAGATTGTGAACAATCCCGATTATCCGGTACAGTTCCTCTTTACCGGTAAGGCTCACCCGCACGATGGTGCCGGCCAGGGACTTATCAAGAAGATTATCGAAATCTCCCGTCGTCCCGAGTTCCTTGGCAAGATTATCTTCCTCGAGAACTACGACATGCAGCTTGCACGCCGTCTTGTTTCGGGTGTAGATATCTGGCTGAATACACCGACCCGTCCGCTCGAAGCTTCCGGTACATCTGGCGAGAAGGCGTTGATGAACGGTGTTGTCAACTTCTCCGTACTCGATGGCTGGTGGCTTGAAGGCTATCGTGAAGGTGCCGGATGGGCTCTGACCGAGAAACGTACTTATCAGAATCAGGAACATCAGGACCAGCTGGATGCAGCTACTATCTATAGTATTCTGGAAACCGAAATCCTGCCGCTCTACTATGCGCGCAACAAGAAGGGTTATTCTGAGGGTTGGATCAAGACTATCAAGAATTCCATTGCCCAGATTGCACCTCATTATACGATGAAGCGTCAGCTCGATGACTATTTTGAGAAGTTCTACAACAAGGAAGCACAGCGTTTCCACATGCTGGCTGCCAACAACTATGCGAAGGCAAAGGAAATCGCCGCATGGAAAGAAGAAGTTGTTGCCAAGTGGGACAGCATCGAAGTCGTTTCTTGTGAGAAAAGTGAGGAGCTGGCTACCGGTTCTATAGAAAGCGGTAAGGAGTATACCATCACCTATGTTATTGACGAGAAAGGACTGAACGATGCTATCGGACTGGAACTGGTAACGATTTATACTGCAGCCGACGGCAAGCAGCACGTTTACTCTGTCGATCCGTTCGAAGTGATTAAGAAAGAGGGCACACTTTATACTTTCCAGGCCAAGCATAAACTCGAGAACGCCGGTAGCTTCAAAGTTGCTTACCGTATGTTCCCCAAGAATGCAGACTTGCCTCACAGACAGGACTTCTGTTATGTTCGTTGGTTTGTGTAAGATAGATGATATTTTGCAAAATCGTTTGGAAATTATAGGAATTAATAAATAATAATTCTGTTGTAGATAAAAGGCTGCTTCGAATTTAAATTCGGGGCAGCCTTTTTTGTAACCTCATATTTAGAGATTTTGTAGATAATATAAATGAGTAAAAGATTAGCGAAATTGAGTAAATCATAGAGAGACTGATAGGTTATCTTTGCATGAAAAATTAGATGGTTTTTAAATGATTGAAAATAATTCGTCTATGAGAAAATTTTTATTGGTATGTATTTTGTCTTTTATGCTAGGAGGACAAAGTACATGGGCACAGAATGCGTTACCTGATATTCGGGAACGGTTGAAATGGTTAAACCCGGAATCTGTGTTACTGGCTATTGAAGATATGAAGAAACAGCCAGGTTTTGATTCTCGGGAAATAATGCAGAAATGGAATTATATTAATGAAAATGTTGAAAAAGTCAGAAAAGGATTAAATGGAGCGGATAGTCTTGCTGTACTGAAAGAAGCTGAATATTTGTTGGCTTTACAGCGGGATATTTTGCTTTCAAATAAGCTTTTGGATATAGATCGTATTCTGGTAACACGTTTTCGTCTTGGAGAACGTGCCAGGAAGGTAATGGCCTCTTCTCTTTGTATGCCTCCTGGTAATTATATGGGACTTATGGATACGCCTAAAAGAGGGTATGATGCTTCTATTTGTGAATTAAGTGGGTTGCGTGGAGAAAAGGTTAAAAGTCGTGTTGTCTTTAAACCTGATGCTAATACAGGAATTGCAGATGTACAGCTGGCTGATAAAATGATGTTTGCGGCACCTGCTTATGTAACTTATCCTACCGGTGAGAAAGAGTATGCTTGGCGGATTTTTGAAATTGGTATTGATGGGACAGGCTTAAAACAAATTACAGAGTCACTTGAACCGGATTTGGAATTCGCAGACCCATGTTATTTGCCGGATGGTAGAATTCTTTTTACTACTAACATCGGATATAATGGTATTCCATGTGAAAATGGGTTACGAACGATTCATAATTTAGCATTGTATGATCCTCGAAATAATACCTTGCGTAAGATTTCTTTTGATCAGGATGGTAATTGGTCTCCTACTGTTTTACAGAATGGTAGAATAATGTATACGAGATGGGAATATACGGATTTGACACATTATTTTTCTCGTATCGTAATGCATTCAAATCCGGATGGAACTGAATGTAAGGCCTTGTATGGTAGTGGTTCGTATTGGCCTAATAGTATTTATGATATGCATCAGTTACCAGAACAAAACAGTCGTTTTGTGGGTGTGGTAACGGGGCATCATGGAGTTTCCCGTTCTGGTAGATTGTTTATTTTTGATCCGTTGAAAGGACGTAAGGAAGAAAAGGGTGTTGTACAGGAAATTCCTTATCGGAAAAAGGTAACAATACCGGAAATCAAGGATTATTTGGTGGATGGGGTTTGGCCACAATTTACTCGTCCATATCCTTTGAATGATAAGTATTTTTTAGTATCGGCAAAGTTGCATAAAAAGAGTTTATGGGGAATCTATTTAGTAGATGTGTTTGATAATGTAACCTTAATAGCTGAATTTGAAGGTGAAGGGATGATTACTCCAATACCAGTTCAGAAACGTGCTATTCCTCCTGTTATTCCCGACAAGGTTCATTTGGAAGATAATGAGGCTACAGTTTTTATTCAAGATTTGTATGAGGGTGAGGGATTGAGAGGCGTTCCTCGTGGTACGGTGAAGAAACTCCGTGTCTTTACATACGAATATGCTTATTTAAACTCACCTTCGGATTTTGATGCACAAGGTATACAAAGTGGGTGGGATATCAAGCGTGAGTTGGGTACGGTAGAGGTGGAAGAAGATGGTTCTGCCATATTTAAGGTACCGGCCAATACACCTATATCTTTACAACCACTTGATGCAAAAGGTAGGGCAATACAATGGATGCGCAGTTGGTTTACTCCAATGCCGGGTGAAGTTGTTTCTTGTATCGGTTGTCATGAAGACCAGAATACGATTCCGATTCCTAAACGTGTTGTGGCTTCGCAAATGTTGCCTAGGAGATTGACTGAACCGGAAGGGGGAGTGCGTCCTTTTACTTTTGAGTATGAAATACAACCGATATTGGACCGTTATTGTGTAATGTGTCATGATGGAAAACAAAATAAGATTTATTTGAAGGGTGACAGTACAGAGTTGTATAAACGTGGGGTGGTAACTAAAATCAGGCGTTATTACCGTAAGAGCTATCTGAATCTTCATCCGTATGTATACCGTCAAGGACCTGAAGCTGATATGTATGTTTTAAGGCCTTATGAATATCATGCGTCTAATAGTGAACTTATCAGAATGCTTGAAAAGGGTCATCATGGTGTGCAACTTATGCCGGATGATATGCAGACCTTGACAAAATGGATTGACTTTAATGCGCCTTATTCCGGCAGCTTTGAGATATGGAAACCATATAAAGGTTATGACCAATATAATCGGCGTCAGGAATTATTGAAAAAATATGGAGGGATATCTGTTGATTGGAAACAAGAATTGGAAAAGTATGCTTCTTATTTAAAAGATAAATCAGATAACACTCCCATTATGCCTGCTCATGAAAGGAAGGTTGCAGCTCCCCGAAAAGCATATACATGGGGATTTGATTCGTCTATGGCACAACGTATGCAACAGGATGATGTAGAGAAAGTGGAGAAAGTAATCGAAATAGCTCCAGGGATATCAATGACTTTTGTTTGGATTCCTAAAGGTGCTTTTGTTTGCGGAACGGACTGTGGCAGTAGAGGGCTGACTGATTATCGAAAGGTGAAGATTGATAAGGGATTTTGGATGGGTAAGTTGGAAGTGAGCAATGAGCAATATCGGGCTTTATGTCCGAATCACGACAGTCGCTACATTGGCCAGCAATGGAAAGATCATACAACTCCTGGATATCCGGTCAATAAACCAGAACAACCGGTTGTCCGTGTCTCTTGGGAAGAAGCGATGGAATATTGTAAAATATTGAGTGAGAAGATTGGTCTGGAAGTAACGTTGCCAACACAAGAACAGTGGGAATGGGCATGTCGAGCTGGAAGTGTGGCTGATATGTGGTATGGTAATTCTACAGTTGACTATTCAGACTATGAAAATTTAGCCGATCGTCAGATTGCAAAGTTGGCTGTCATGGGAGTTGATCCTAAACCTATGCCGCAAAATTATGAATTGCGAAAGTTTTGGGACTTTGTGCCCCGTGATAGATTCTCGGATGATGGTAGTTTGATTTCTGTGAAAGGTGGTAAGTACCAGTCCAATCCTTGGGGACTTTGTGATATGCATGGCAATGTAGCAGAATGGACTTGTTCGGCACGTTCAGATGGTAAAGGTGATTCCAACGAAAAAGTGGTTTGTGGAGGTTCGTGGAGAGACAGAGCATGTACCGCAACAGCATCTTATCGTCGATATTATTTGAAATGGCAAGCACCCTATAATGTGGGATTCAGAGTAATAGTAACGGCTGCGGAATGATTTAGATATTATGTATTATATATAAAATATTTTTATAAAAGGAAAAACGGAATTCAAATGGAATTCCGTTTTTCCTTTCTTGATATTTACAAAATGACGAATTCTATAAAATAACCAAATAGTATCTGATGAAATGTTATATTGAGAATTTTATTAGCGAGTTTAAGGATTGGTCCTTTTTAGTTTTTGAAGAAAAAATGATTTTGTTTAATCAGATAATTCGATTTGGATGGAGCGAAATCTTTGAAAATAGATTTTTTTTCTATTGGTGAACATATAAATTCAAGATGGGGTGTTTTTGAAGCCTTTGGGTATCTTGTATTATTACTAAAACTGCATCTGATTTGCAGAACTTCCTTTTCTGAAAGTATACTTGGCTTTGTTTTTGGATGATTTTGTTGATTTGAGTAAAATGAATAATAAATAGAGTAACGCCAATGATGCGTATCTTACTAGATTTGCATAGGATTTATAACCAATTATAAAAAAGAAGAAAAAAAGGAATGACGCACAATTTGTTCTCTGTGGACTTTGAAACGTCATTTGTTTGTAGATACTAATTTTATTTTATGGTGATATATAGAATTGTCTTTAACTTTAAAATTTTAATATGTATGGATGGATGATTGAATGTTAAAAGATTTGTGTATTAAGAAATGACTTGTTTTAAATGTTGTTTTAAAATCTAATAACTCATGGAACTTAAAAAAATTTTTTATTTACTTGTTAGTATTTGTTTGTTGTCTGTAAACTCATTTGCACAGAGTGGTACAGAAAAAATTAGTGTTACTTTAAAAGAGGTAACTTTGGAAGAGGCGATTAAGAAAATTGAGCAAGCTTCTGATTATGTCTTTTCATACGATGTGACGAATATTGACGTTACTCAAAAAGTCAGCTTATTTGCTAATAATGAAGAAATCAGATTAGCTATTCGTCGAATGTTAGAACCAACTAATGTGGCTTATAACTTTTCGGGAAAACAGATTGTATTGTCTCCAAAAGCTTATCAAGTAACCAAAGCTGGGGTTGCAAAAAAAGTTTCAGGTATGGTTACTGATGAGAACGGTGAACCTATTATTGGTGCTACTGTTACAATAAAGGGAACTGTACAAGGTGTTTTGACAGACATAGATGGTAAATATGCTATCAAGACCAATGAAGGGTCTGTTTTGGAATTCCGTTATATAGGTTATAATAGTGTAGAACAAAAAGTAAAAAAAGGAAATGTTATTAATGTTACCTTGGTCGAGTCCAATGTGAATATGGATGAGGTTGTAATTGTGGGTTATGGTTCTCAAAAGAAAGAAAGCGTAGTTTCTTCTGTTAATACAATCAAACCGGCTGAAATAGCGATACCCTCCCGTAGTCTTTCTAATACATTGGCTGGACAGATTGCAGGTGTGATTGCTATTCAACGGTCAGGCGAACCTGGTAATGATGATGCAGATTTTTGGATTCGTGGTCAAAGTTCGTATGCAGGTGGTACCAGTCCTTTGGTATTGGTCGATGGTGTACCTCGCAGTATGAATGATATTGATACTGATGAAATAGAGACATTTACTGTCTTGAAAGATGCAGCCGCTACGGCTGTTTATGGCTCAGAAGGTGCTAATGGCGTTGTTCTAATAACAACTAAACGTGGTAGAGCTCAAAAAACTGTTATTTCTTTTAATGCTCAATATACGGTAGCAACTCCTACTCGTATGCCTGACTTGATGGATTCATGGGATTACCTGAGCATGTGGAATGAGGCTTCTTGGAATGATGCTGGAAATCCTGATTGGGATACTTATCTTGCAAATAATGCTCCTTATAGTACTGAAGAATTGGAAAAGTACCGTTCAGGTGTTGATCGTGATTTATATCCGAACTCTCAATGGACCGATTTGTTGGCAAAGAATACTCAAAACCAACGTTATACGGTTAATCTGCGAGGTGGTTCGGAACGGACGAGATTTTTTGTTTCTGCTGCTTACTATAAAGAAAATGGTATGTTTAAATCTAACCCTTTGGATGATTATGATGCCAATATTGGTTTGGAACGTTATAATTTACGTTCTAATGTGGATATGGATATTACAAAAACCACAAAACTTTCAGTTGATATGAGTGGCCAATATCGCACTCAAAATAATCCAGGCAATTCTTCTGATCAAATCTTTAAGCACATAGTATTGTTCCCCACACATTTGGTTCCTTTCTTGTGGTCTGACGGTACTGCTGCTGTATGTAGCACAGATGCTGACGGGCGTTACAATCCCTATAACTTGTTGAACTATTCTGGGTATTCTAAGAAATGGTCAGCCGCTTTACAGACTAAAGCTACTTTGAAGCAACAACTCGATTTTATTACTAAGGGACTATCCGTACAGGGAAGTGTTAGTTTTGATGCCGATTATAGTTCTACTTTGAAACGCTCCATGAGTCCAGATAAATATTATGTGACGGGAAGAGATGAAAATGGTGAATTGGTGAAGGTTTTGATGGCAGAAGGAAGCCCATTGGGAGATGCAAGTTTTAGTGCTTCTTCGGGGACAAAGAAGATATATATTGAGGCTCAGTTAAATTATGCACGTACATTTGGGAAAAAACATGATGTAACAGGTACTTTCGTTTATAATCAGAAAGAAACTCAATATCAAGGTGCCAAAGATGTTACTACAGGTTTAAGTCTCTTGCCTTATCGTAAACAGAACGTTGTACTTCGTGGTACCTATGCTTATGATAACAGATACGTATTAGAAGCAAGTTTTGGCGCTACAGGAAGTGAGAATTTTGCACCTGGTAATCGTTGGGGTATTTTCCCGGCAGTGGGTGGCGCTTGGAATGTCCATGCTGAAAAGTTTATGCAAAAGGATAATGTGTTGGATATTGTAAGTAAATTACGATTGAGAGCTTCATATGGCTTGACTGGTAACGATAATACGGGAAGCGATCGTTTTGTATATCGTGAATTATTGACCGATTCAGGCAGTCAATATGTTGGATTGAATCCAGGAACCAATGGTGGACCAACGAATGATGTAGGCCGTATCTATGAAAATCTTTTTGCAGCTCCTTATTTGACATGGGAAATTGAGAAAAAGGCTAACTTTGGTATTGATTTGGGATTGTTCCGTGGTCGTGTAGATATCACTGCTGATTATTTCACCAATCGTCGTGAGAATATCCTTATATCACGTGTGACCATACCTACTGCAACTGGCTTCCGTAATAATCCTTGGCAGAATTTCGGTATTACCACAAATAAGGGATTTGATGGAAGTATTGTGATAAAGCATAATATTGGTAAGGATTGGATTTTGTCAGCAAGAGGTAATATCACTTATGCGGTTAATAAAATCGTAGAAATGGATGAGATTCCTCAAGTTTATCCTTGGTTGGCTCAAACAGGTACTTCCATTGGAGTTAATAAAATCTATGTAGCTGACGGTTTATTTACAAATCAGGATTTTATTATTACTAAGAAATCTGATGGTAGTTGTGATTACAAATTGAAGGATGGTATACCTACTTATACACAAGATGTTAAACCGGGTGATATTAAATACCAGGATTTGAACAAAGATGGAGTAATTAATGACAATGACCAGACATATTATAGTGGAATCTATCCCAATGATCCTCAAATAGTATATGGATTTGGCTTAAATGTTCAATATAAAGGTATTTATGCCGGTGTCTTCTTCCAAGGAGTAGGGCATTCTTCTGTAAATTTGAAAGCTAACACTGATTATTTTATACCTTTTGCTAATGGCGTTGATCAGTCTTCTGCACGGGTAGAAGCTGCCAACCATTGGAAGGCAAGTGATCCGAATAATACAAATGTCTTATATCCCCGCTTGCATACCAATGAATTTGCTAACAATACGCTGAATAGTACATGGTGGTATCGTGATGGTAGCTTTGTTCGTTTAAAGAATGTAGAATTGGGCTATCAGTTTGATAAAAAATTAGTGCAGCGTTGGAAAATGCAGAATCTGAGGATTTATGTGCAAGGTGCTAATCTGGCTGTTTGGGATCACGTTAAAATGTGGGACCCTGAAATCGGAAATAGTGGTGCTAGATACCCACTTAATGCAACTGTTACTTTTGGTTTGGATGTTACCTTCTAATATTTATTAATCAACCTAAAACTGCTTGTAATATGAAATTCATTAAAACAATATGTACAACAGCGGCTATTGCAATGGCCGGAATCTTTACTTCCTGCTCAGATTATTTGGATGTGTCCAAGGAGTTATCTCAAAATTTGGATAAGGAAGAAGTTTTTTCTACAGCCAAATATTTAACTCAATGGTATGGGGAGATTTATCAGACCTGCCCAAATTATTCGGAAATGGGATTGGATGTACAAAATTCCAATGGAACAGTGAATGCTCAGGCAATTTATTCTGGAGAAATAGTTTGTGCTCATCCTAATGTGTTGAAATTTGGTTAAAATACCTTTACGCCGAGTAGTACGACTCATAATCGCTGGTGGAATTGCTATAAGCAAATTCGTCAGGCTATGATATTTTTAGAAAATGCACCGGAGAGTATTGGAGAACCGGGGGCTGCTGCTGGTTATATTAGCGTTGAAGAAATGCGACGTTATAAGGCAGATGTTATTTATTTGTTGGCTTATAATTATTTCTTGCTTTTTGAGTTTTATGGCCCTACGCCGATTATTACGGAGATAGCAGACCCGAATGAAGATGTTGATTATGCTCGTGCTTCAGTTGATGAAATGGTACAATACATTGATGGTTTATTGGAACGTGTAATAAGTGGGGATTATAGTGATGCTTTACCGGAGACGATAAAAACGGGAGATGGTGCGGATTATGAACATGATAATAGTGTGTATAATTTACGTGAAATTCTCCGTCCTACTAAAGCTGCAGCTTTGGCATTAAGGGCTCGATTGTGGGTCTATGCAGCCTCTCCTTTGTTCAATGGAGGATATACTGAGGCTCTTAGTTTGACGAATAAAGATGGTAAACGATTGTTCCCCGATTATGATGCTAGTAAATGGCAAACAGCTAAGAAACATTTAGAGGCTCTTTTTGCTTTTGCTGACGCTCATGGTATGGGATTGTATTATTCGAAAGATCGTGATCCGCATACTTCCATTTATGAATTATTCCAATATTACAATGATGAAATTTTGTGGGCAAATGGGAATAATGATTTCAATGACGGTGTTACTTTGAAGATGGAAGCTCGAACTATTCCTGGAGATATTCCTGGTGGTATGGGTAATGTTGGCTTTTATCAGAATATTATTGATTTGTTCTTTACGGAGAATGGATTGGATATTAATGAAGATCCGACATATAATGAAAATGGTTTTACTGATTTAGAGAATCCTTGTACAACTTTGTCAAATACAGTTAAAGAGAAACATGTTGATAAGCATATATTTAACATGTATGTAGGTCGTGAACCCCGTTTTTATGCAGATGTGACATATGAAGGAAAAAGTTGGCATATTCAGCGGAGTGGTTATCCGGATTGGGGAGCCTATTTCAGTAAAGGAGGTGCAGGTTATAAGGATCAGACTATGCATGCCCGTGCCGGATATTTACTTTATAAATTCAACAATCGTACTTTGATGAATGAAGGATCTAATCCGAAGGATTGGGGACGTCCATGGATTTATTTCCGTTTGGCAGATTTTTATCTGTATTATGCAGAAGTTTGTAATGAAATAGACCCGTCCGATCCGAATATTATTAAATATGTTGATTTGGTTCGTGAACGTGCAGGTATACCTGGATATAGAGAATTGGCAGATAATGGAGTAAAGAACATTATTGGTGATCAGGATCAACAGCGAGAGGCAATCTACCGTGAACGTATTATTGAAATGTTGGGTGAAGGTAACTATTACTTTGATATGCACAGATGGATGCGTGCAGGTTGGTCTCAGGATGAATATACTGGTGAATGGATTAAAGATAACGAAGACAAACAAATTATTCGTTATGGAATGGATATCAGTAAACCTGCAGTGACATCATTCAATAACTTGGGTAATACGGCTGTGAAATTCAGTGATAATATCGGTGAAGGCTCTTATTATAATCGTATTGTTGTGGACCGTTATCCTTGGAAAAAGGCTATGTTACTTTATCCTGTACCTTATAATGAGATGCAGAAGAGTGAATTGACGGTTCAGAACCCGTTGTGGGATTGATTGTATTTAATATGTGAGAAATGAGGGGGTGCGGATACCTCTTCGGGAAGCGCACCCCATTACATTTATTCTTTCAATTAATCTAATATCAATGATAAATATGGTGAATGATATTGTCAAATATTTTGGTTTGTTGATAATCTCTTTACTGTTTCCTTTATTGACAATAGCATGTAAGGATACGGACGACGGAGTCCGGATACCGGATAATTGGATTGAAATTTCTACAGATAAAATAGAATTTGCCTATGAAGGTGGGCAGGATATTAGAAATTTCCAGTTAGTGACTGGTATCGATGAATCTGAACTGCAAGTATCATTAAGTAATGGAGGAGATGATTGGTTGACTGTTACGACTCAAAACGGTAGATTACAGGTTCTTTGTGAACGTTCATATGTAGAAAGAGAACGGTCAACTACATTGATTCTCTCTTATGATGATAATCATCATTGCAGTATTTCTGTCACTCAGGCCAAGGCACCTAGTTCGGCAGATATGTTGATAAAAGTGACAAGTGCCGAAGCTACTTCGCAGGAAGAAGATAGTAAAGATAGTGATGGAAATCCGTTGACGATTGCTATGTCATGCGATGGAAATAAGAAAACCTACTATAATTCGAAGTTTGGTGCTGTTACTTATCCATTTTATCTGACTTATACCTTGGAGCAGGGACATACGTTGAATAGTATAGTTTATACTCCTCGTACTGATTCTGGAAATAAATGGGGTTCTTTTGATGAGTTTTCGGTAGAGGTTTCTACAGAAGAACAGCCGAATTTTGCGAAAGTTGGTGAATATGTCCGTGGAAACGGAGTGCATACTCCTTTTACAATCAAATTCCCAGAAGGAATCGTCGGTGTGAAAGAAGTTCGTTTTGTAATTACCAAGGCTTATGAGGATAGAGTAAGCTGTGCTGAAATGGAGTTCTTCCAAGCTAGTGAGAATCGCTTTGATCCTGCAAGTATTTTTGCTGATCAGTTAGGGACCATTTTGAAGGAGGGGGTAACTCAAAAACAAATCAACCAGATTCCCAATAAATATCTGAAAGAGACGGCTCAAAGTTTGTTGGATGGAACATATAGTATGGATTATCGGTTGAGTGATTATCGTCCTTATCAGAATCCTGTAATTATGGCAACAAAAAATAAAACCAACAAATACAGTTTGAGAGACAATCCTACGGGCATTTTTACCAAGTGGGGAGAGACAATTCCTGTGTTTGTAGGGAAAATACCCCAAGGCCGGAAGATATCGATTCTGATTCAGGATGTTAGTGGAGGTTATAATAATTTTAGAGAATATGAATTGGATGAAGGGTACAATGAAGTTACAGCCGATGTTGGTGGACTGATTTATGTACTGAATCATGTGGATGATGATATTCCTCTACCGATAGTTGAAGCTACAGATGCACAAAATAAAGTGATTCGAGACAATACTGTTACATTACACTTCGCAGGTGGTAAGGTAAATGGTTATTTCGATATTGCCAAAAATACGGAAGACGATTGGTTAAGGATATTGAATAATGCACAATATCAAGATATTGATGTACTGGGACATTATTCGCATCTTACTTGGAAAGTAGAGGATTTTAAGAAATATAATACGAAGATTACCGAATCTATTCAGAATCTGGACAATTTGGTTTATGCAGAATTAGATTTCATAGGACTTGTTAAATATGCTCGGATTTTCAATAACCGCATGCATTGTTCTATCGATTATAAGGCAGCCAGCCCTAATGCGTCGGACTATCGTACGGTATATTCTGACAATGGATATGCCAATCTGTTTACAGATATTTCTGTATGGAAACAGCGCTTTTGGGGACCGGCTCATGAAGTGGGGCATTGTAATCAGACACGTCCGGGTATGAAATGGTCTGGATTGACTGAGGTAACTAATAACCTGACAGCTCTTCATGTAGAAGAAACGTTGGGAATAGAGTGTCGTGCATTGACTGATGGTTGGTATCAAAGTTCTTATGACTTGATTGTCAAACAGAATATTGATGATGATCCGGATAATGATGTGCCTCATTGTATTGGATATTCGGATGATGGCTATAACAAAGTATCGGAAAAGTTGGTTCCTTTCTGGCAATTGAAGCTTTATTTTATTGATGCTTTGGGAATGAAAGATTTCTATCGTGATTTGTATGAGTATTACCGAACTCATGAAAGTCCTAGTGATACCGGTAAAAATCAGGGATCCAATCAATTGGATTTTGTTCGTCAAGTATGCCGTATTTCTGGTTATAATATGCTTGATTTTTTTAAAGCGTGGGGCTTTTTATGTCCGGTCGATACCAAACTTAATGATTACGGTACAAAGGAATTTATTATTACTCAAGAGGAAATAAATCAATTGATTGAAGAAATTAACGATTGCAATTATAAAAGGCCTCATACTGAGGTTTACTTGATTACTGATGCAAATTATCAAGACTTTAAATGAAATAAGAATTTTAAATCTAATTAATAGACGAATATGAAAATGAATTGGAATCATACGTTAAACAAGGCCTGTACATGGCTGTCTTTTATTTTGTGTTCATTAGTTTTCATCCATTGCGAAGATGATAAAGAAGTGATTGTTCCTGATAATTGGGTGACAATACCTGGAGAATCTCTCAGTATAGGTTATGAAGGTGGAGAACTTACTGCTGATTACGAGTTGGCAGGGGAATTGGATGCGAATGCTGTGTATGTAATCAATGAAGAAACATGGTGTTCGGGTTATATAAAAGATGGGAAATTGGTGTTTGATATTGCTGCTTCGACAATACCGGAGGAAAGAACTGCTATTTCTTATTTGATATATGATGATTTGCATCAAGTTGAGTTGGTTATAAAGCAAGGAGCTGCCCCTGTTGTACCAGTAGAAAATATTGTAGTAAGTGATGAGCTTCCAGAAAGTATCTATATGCATCAGACAATTGACTTGGCTTCGTATTTCTCTGCTTTACCAGAAAATGCCAGTTATAAGACGTTTACATATAGTGTAGACGATGAAAGTATTGCTACAGTAACGACAGACGGTAAACTTACCGGTGTTTGGGGTGGTGTAGTGAATGTTAATGTTACAGCTATTGATGAAGGTAGATTTTCTATTACAGTCCCAATGACTGTGGAAAGTAATGTGTTGTATTCGACAGATGGATGGACAGTGAAAACTTCTGTTGATTATGGCTATTGTCCGGATGGAACTACGGGTAAACCCGAAGACATATTGGATGGTGAGCTTAGTACATATTTATCATTGGTAAAACCTGGAAAGACCTATAGTGGATGTTCCACACCTGTAGATCATGTTTTACATTTTGTAGTAGATTGTTTGGAGGCGATAGAGTTTAATTATTTTTATTTGGGTTGGAGAAGTAGTAATACACAATCTTATTTAAGAATACCTGAGGTTCAACTTTATGGTAGTCATGATGGAACAACTTTCGAAAAGATTGCTGATAAAATAACAACTGATCGGACTAAAAATTTAAATTACGAACTTCCTTTATCTACATATCGGTATGTGAAAGTGGAATATACTTCTATTGATACTTCAAGTGGTAGTACTGTTCAGGTTGCAGAATTCCGTTTAGGACGTGACTATGAGCGGAACTAATTTAAATTGTTATACTATATAATAATTGACAAGGCATATCTGGTTTTACAAAGGTTAGATATGCCTTGCCTTTTTGTTATAAGATTCCCTAATATTTATTGCCTTTGAGTAAGATTATTATGAAAATATTTCTATTGTCCTTGTTGATTGGCTACACGAGTTTGACTTGGGCTGGTGGACTGGGAAAAGACTGGCTGCTCGACGGAAGTACCTTCCGTAGCAAGATAGAAGTCCGAGATAGTGTTATATATGTAGAGAATGGATTGATGTCTAGGGCATTTACTTTACCTCCCTATGTGGCTACAGTCGGTTTGGACAACAAGATGACCGGTAACGGGGAATTGCGAGCTGTCCGTCCCGAGGCTTTGCTTATCATCGACGGGAAGGAATATCCCGTTGGAGGACTGCACGGACAGCCTGTACAGAACTTCCTTTCCAGAAATTTCATTTCCAGAATGAAAGGGTGTGATACGGCATTCGTCTGTACCGGATACGAGATTGGAAAGATCGTCGAACGCTTTCCTTATAAACCCAACAGGAAATGGATTGCCAATGATGAAAATCCCTGGCCGGCACCCGGAAAACGGATTGTTTTCGAATACCAGGCCGGACCGGAGGCTTCACAGGCCATTCGTGGAATCACAGTCCGGGTCATCTATGAAATCTATGACGGAGCCCCTATCATGTCCAAACAAATTGAAGTCGACAACGGGACAGATAGGAATGTCACTTTGAACGCATTCAAGTCCGAAATATTGGCACTGGCGGAAACGGCGCCCAAAGTACATTATGGAGAGCCGCATGAGATAAGGATGCTTGCCCAGAATCCGGGAACATTCACACGCAATTATAGAAAGAAGCCTGTACAGACTGATGCGCCGAGAGACTATATCGACCGCTTTACCCAACTGTTTGTCGTGACCGACTATGCCATGGGGGGCGACATGGAAGCCATGAAGGACAATCCGGCGGTAAGATGGGTCTTCGACCATCCCGAATACGAAGCCACCGGCATCCGGTATTACGGACAATACAAGCCGGCCCGGCTGGAAGTGGGACTGCCGATAGGACCCGAACTGGACATAGCTCCGGGGGGAAAATTCCAGTCGTGTACCGCGTTTGAGATGCTGAGAGATGCGACCGATACGGAGCGGAGGGGGTTGGCCGAACGTCGGTTCTGGAGGATGATGGCTCCCTGGACACAAGAGAACCCCATATTCATGCATGTCAGGAGTTCGGACGAGCAGTCCGTTCGTACAGCCATTGACCAGTGTGCAGAAGTCGGATTTGAGATGGTTATCATGACATTCGGAAGCGGTTTCAACATAGAAGACGATTCACCCGAATATTTGGCCCGCATGAAACGTTTGAACGATTATGCCGTGTCCAAAGGCATCACACTGGGAGGATATTCCTTGCTGGCCAGCCGTGGTGCTGGGAACGAGGATGCGGCCATCAGCCGCAAGACCGGAAAACCGGCGGTCAGCCGTGAGGAAGGAAGCCGCTTCGGCAAGTCGCCCTGTCTGGCTTCTGAATGGGGGAACCGGTACTTCAACCGGCTGACTGCTTTCTTTGAGAAAACCGGTATGGGCAATTTCGAACATGACGGTTCTTATCCGGGCGATCCCTGTGCTTCTCTTACGCACAGCGGACACCGCGGATATGAGGACTCCCAATGGAAACAATGGAAAGTAATCAGCAACTTCTACCATTGGTGCCGCGAGAAAGGAATCTACCTGAATGTTCCCGACTGGTATTTCCTTTCCGGTTCGAACAAGACTCCGATGGGATATGTGGAAACCAACTGGTCCTTGCCACGGGCTTATCAGGAAATCATCGAACGTCAGAATATCTATGACGGAACATGGCAGAAGACACCCAGTATGGGGTATATGTTCGTTCCGTTGACCCAATATCATGGCGGGGGTGAACAGGCTACCATCGAACCTCTTTGCAAGCATCTGGACCATTACCAGGTCCGACTGCAGAACTTGTTCGGAGCAGGCGTGCAAGCCTGTTACCGAGGCCCCCGCTTATATGATACGGAACAGACCCGTGCGATGGTAAGCCATTGGGTCAGCTTCTATAAGAAATACCGCTCCATATTGGATTCGGACATTATTCATCTGCGCCGTCCTGACGGAAGGGACTGGGATGGAATTCTGCATGTCAATCCCCGGCTGAAACAGAAAGGTTTCCTTGCTGTCTACAACCCGCTGGAAGAAGACATTGAACGTGAAATTGACTTGCCGGTCTATTACACTGGATTACATAAACAGGTTCGTTTGAAAGAGCAGGATGGAAAAGCAGTAGTATATCCGGTGGATAGGGATTATACCATCCGAGTGACAATTCATATTCCAGCGAAAGGATTCAACTGGTATGTGTTGGAATGATTGTTGGATATTCGATTTTGCAAATAGTATTACGATTGTTTTTTAACTGGTTGATGTTTATATGAGGGCTCAATATGGAAAATGGCTTATTTTACATAGAACAGATGTGTGATTAAAAATAACATAGTTCAATATTTGTAATCTAGGAAGATTTTTTCTGTAAAAGAATTATCTTTGCAATTGTGGTAATGTTAATCGGATATTTACTCAACTTAAAAAAGGAATGTATAATGATAATAATTCCGAGTTATTGATAGAGTTTGATAAGGGAAGATATGGACTTTATGAAAATAAAAAAGTTATTGTTTTGGGGGCTGTTATTGTTGATCGGTAATATTAAGGCGGCGGATTTTAGTTATAAGTTTAGGAATTTATCTCCTGATGGTGGATTTTATTATGATGGTGTAAAAGATATCAAACAGGATCAAACCGGATTTATTTGGGTGATGATGGATTACGAATTGTATCGTTTTGATGGTTATCACTACAAAAGATATCATTCTTATTTTGCTGAGATGCAACCAACTCGGAAATGGGTATTTAGAAATATGGCTTCAGATAATAGTGGAGGGATATTTGTAAATACAAATAATGGATTGTATTTATATAATCCTATATTAGATTCTTTTCAGCGAATTTATGATGGAGTCCAATCGGTGGAGATTGATGGAAGGAACAGAGTATGGATAAGAACGAATAATCGATGGTATATGTTAAATCCAGCTGACGCGAGTTTGATAAAGCCTGAGTATGAAGGAGCATTTGCGGGATATCATACAGATTTGTTCTGTGTACATAATTCTGATTTATATACGTTTAGTCTACAGAGAATTTACCGTTTTAATTATGTTAATAATAAGAATAAACTTTGCTTGAATTTACCAGATAAGGAGGGAATTATTCGTTTTGCTCAGACATATATGGGAAAACTGTGGATTTTTACAGACAAAGGATTGCTTTGCAAAATAGATTTGGCCTCTTTTCATATTGAAAAAAAGTATAATTTGTTTTCTAATTATAAGACGACTGATTTTCGTTCATTTTGTATTGATAATAATGGAAAAATTTGGTTTGGAACGATTGAGGGGATTTATGTCTTCACTCCCGATGACGAAACCTGGACCCATTATACCCATTCCCGTTCCGACAAGTTCAGTTTGCCGAACAATTCCGTCTGGCGGATATATGCGGACAAATACTCGAATTTATGGATTGGTACCTATTCGGGAACATTGAGTTATGTATATATCGGCGAGTCCGATGCCTTCCAGACCTGGACTCCCCGCAATGGCGGATTGAACTACACGCCTGTCAGTGCCTTTGCCGACGCCTCGGATGCCCTTTGGATTGGTACAGAGGGAGGTGGTATGAACCGTATGGACAAGTCGACAGGACAGATTTCTTCTTTTTCCCCATGGAACGGTACGGACTTTCGCAATATAAAGTCTTTGGTTACGGACCCTGAGCAGAATTTATGGATTTCAACTTTCAGAGAAGGGTTGGGAATGTATGATGTCAGGCAGCGGCGGCTTGTTCGCTATCGGCATGCCAAGAATGACAAGCGGTCGTTGCTTGCCGATGATATCAGGAAAACCATCCTGGAGGCCGATTCCGGTTTGTGGGTCGCCTATCAATATCAGAAGCCTGTGGTATCATTTTTTTCATTCCACGACCGGTTGTTCACGCATTATGAACTGGATAAGACATCGGATTATCTGTTTGATATCCAGCGCCAGGGTGAAAACAAGTTATGGGCTATCAGCAACGAAGCGCTTTATTGTCTGGATATCCATACGCGCCAGGTGGAAAAGAAGATGCCGGCCGATTCCATTTATCTGGGCTTGTTTACCTTCTGTTTGGACGATTCGGGCAATATTTGGATTGGCACGATAGGAAACGGGCTGGTGAAGTATGATGTCAATACGTCGGAATTTCATCCGATGAAGGATGTATTGCAGCGTAATATTTATTCTGTTTATACGTTGTGTTATGACGACGGAAACATCTGGATGGGTACTGACGACGGGCTTTATTGTTATCACATAGCGAGCAATCATCTGGCACGTTTTGATGAAGGCGAAAATACGCAGGGGCAGGTGTATTATCCGCTGGCTTCCATGAAGGGCATGGACGGTAAACTTTATTTTGGCGGCACGAACGGCTTTACCTGTGTAGACCCTAAAAAAATATCATATAATGCCTATAAACCTAAGGCGCTGATTTCCAATTTTTATATCGACCATGAGGTGGTGCGTCCGGATTATGTGCTGAAGGATTCGGTTCGCGAGGTTGTCTTGGCCTATGACCAGACCAATTTTGGTTTCCAGTTTTCTTCGGATAGTTATCATATTCCGGAGAAGAACCGCTTCAAGTATCGTTTGCGCGGATACAATGATACATGGATTACGGTGGATGCGCAGAACCGCACGGCCATGTATTCGAAGGTGCCGGCCGGCGTTTACTGGTTTGAGGTTTACGCGGCCAACAATGATGGAGTGTGGAGCGACGCGCCTACTGTTGTCAAGGTCATACGGAAGGTAGCCCCCTGGTTCAGCTGGCCGGCATACGTCCTGTATTTCCTGGTGTTCTCCGCCGGCGTTTATGCGGTTTACCGGCATTATTCAGAAAAGAAACGGTTCAAGTTGTTGCTCTATCAGGAAAGCTTGGAGCGCGACAAGAAGGAGCAGATTCATCAGGCCCAGCTCCGTTTCTTCACCAACATTTCGCACGACTTCCGCACGCCTCTGTCGTTGATTCTGGCTGCTTTGGACAAGTTGAGGCGTGAGGGCCTGAAAGAGTATTACTATCGTATTCTGAATGGCAACGTACAACGATTGCTGAATCTGGTAAATGAGCTGATGGACTTCCGTACGGTGGAAAATGGAATGATGAAACTGGAGTTGGAGCCGTTGGACATCAACCGGATGGTAGCGGACATCAGCAATGATTTCGTGGATTATGCCAGGGAGCGGGAGATAGATTTCAGAGTCGAGTGTGACAAATCCCTTGCTCCTTCGATATATGCCGACCGGAACATTGTGGAGAAGATTGTCATGAACTTGCTGAACAATTCTTTCAAGTATACGAGAGGGAAGGGGACCATCTGCTTGAAGACGTTGAATGAAGGGACGGCTTTTGTGTCCCAATATAAAAACAGCTTTACCGTGGGCAATTGTGCGGGCCGGTACTATTCGCTGGTTGTGAGCGATACGGGAGTCGGCATTTCCGGAGAATCGATCAGCAGCGTGTTCGAGCGATTCTACAAAGTGAATACGGTGAACGCCGATTCGCATCTGGGTACAGGCATCGGATTGGCTTTGGTCAAGAGCCTTGTCTTGTTGCAGAAGGGAGATGTCACAATCTATAGTGAACGGGATAAAGGTACGGACATGGTTGTACGCCTGCCTTTGGATGCGGAAGTGTTCCATGAAACGGATTTCAAAAAGCTGCCGGTGGAAACTCCCGATGAGGTCGTTGGCGAGCAACCGGATGAGGGAAAAATAGGTAATGTGGTTGAACACGTGGAAGAGCGTTTGCAGAACGAAAACAAGAAGAAAATCCTTTTGGTGGAAGACAATGCAGACTTGCGGGCGCTGATCGCCGAGTCGCTGGCCGATGAGTTTCTGGTGATACAGGCCGAAGACGGACTGGTCGCGCTGAAGCGGATGGAAAACATGGACTTCGATCTGGTAATCAGTGATATTATGATGCCCAATAAAGACGGTGTATCGTTGTGCAATGACATCAAGAACGATTTGAATACCTCGCATATTCCTGTTGTGTTGTTGACGGCCAAAACCAGTTTGGAGAGCAAACTGGAAGGAGTGGATTCGGGGGCAGACTTGTATTTTGAGAAGCCGGTCGATTTGACTTACCTGAAGCTTTCGTTGCTCAATATCTTCCGTAACCGCCAACAGCTGAAGGAACATTATGCCAAAAATTATTATGCAGACAGTAGTGAGCTGGTTACCAACGAGCAGGACAACAAGTTCTTGAAAATGTTTATTGATTATGTAGAGGCGCACATGGATTGCTCGCAACTGGATGTCAACCGGATTGCAGAGGAATTGGGGATGAGCCGTAGCAAATTGTACTCCAAGGTGAAGGGGCTGACGGGAAAGTCGGTTGTAGAGTTTGTGTTGAATTGCCGTCTGCGTAAGGCTGCCCGTCTGATTATTGAAGAGGATTTGACTATGCGCGAAGTGATGGCCCAGGTCGGCATCGAAAGCCAGGCTTACTTTACCAATGCGTTCAAGAAAGTCTTTGGGGAAACACCGACTTCGTTTGCATCCAAGCATAAGAAACCTTCGGATAAGTGATTGGAAAAGCGTATGTTATACTTTTTTTGTCGATTTGAGTAAGAATAAAGTGGATTTGAGTAAGACGATATGGATTGAAATGCCTTCTTTTGCATCACTTTATATGATACGTTAATTATGAATAGAATTTTGCAGATTGCATTTGTGGGTTTCTTGCTGTCCGTATCTTGTCCTGTTTGGAGCCAGCAGAAACCATTACCCGCCGACCAGGAAATCCCCCTGAAGTACGGGGCCGATCGCTTGGGGAAACGTAGTGATGCCGCCATGCAGAAGTTCCGCGACAACCGCTTGGGGGCTTTTATCCATTGGGGACTTTATGCCATTCCCGGTGGAGAATGGAACGGAAAAGTGTATAACGGTGCTGCCGAATGGCTGAAGTCATGGGCGAAGGTGCCGTCGGACGAGTGGATGAAACTGATGGACCAGTGGAATCCGCAGAACTTCGACGCCAGGGCTTGGGCGAAGATGGCCAGGCAGATGGGGGTGAAGTATGTGAAGATTACCACCAAGCACCACGAAGGTTTCTGTCTCTGGCCCAGCAAATACACGAAATATACGGTTGCCAATACGCCTTATAAGAAAGATATTTTGGGCGAACTGGTGAAGGCTTATAACGATGAAGGCATCGACGTGCATTTCTATTTTTCGGTAATGGACTGGAGTCATCCTGACTATCGCTACGACATCAAGTCGAAGGAGGACGAGGAGGCGTTCAGCCGTTTCCTGGAATTTACGGACAACCAGCTGAAGGAACTGGCTACCCGCTATCCCACCGTCAAGGACTTCTGGTTCGACGGGACATGGGATGCCAGCATCAAGAAGAACGGCTGGTGGACGGCTCATGTGGAGAAGATGCTGAAGGAACTGGTGCCGGGCGTTACCATCAACAGCCGTCTGCGTGCCGATGACTATGGCAAACGCCATTTCGACAGCAACGGGCATCTGATGGGCGACTACGAATCGGGGTACGAGCGTCGTCTGCCCGATCCGGTGAAGGACCTGAAGGTGACTCGCTGGGACTGGGAAGCCTGCATGACCGTGCCTGAAAACCAGTGGGGGTATCACAAGGACTGGACGTTGAGCTATGTGAAGACGCCTCTGGAGGTGCTGGAACGAATCGTTCATGCCGTTTCGATGGGAGGTAACATGGTGGTGAACTTCGGCCCCCAGCCCGACGGTGATTTCCGTCCCGAAGAGAAACAGCTGGCAGAAAGCATCGGTCGCTGGATGAAGAAGTATGGCGAGTGCATCTATGGCTGCGACTATTCCGGCTGGGAGAAGCAGGCGTGGGGATATTACACCCGCAAGGGCAAGGATGTGTATATGGTTGTGTTCAATCCTCCTTACTCCAAACATCTGGTGGTAAAGACTCCTGCGGGTACCGAGGTGGTCAAGGCTGTGACCGTGAACGGTGGGCAGGAAGTGAAAGTGACCGAGACGGCCCGTAACGAATACAATGTAGACATGCCGGCCAAAGACCCGGGCGAGCCTTTTGTCATCAAGCTCGAGACGAAAGAAAAAACGGCTGGAACGGACAAGTACCGTGACGCCCTTACCTGATGCGCCGCCCGTACTGGATTAGTACGCCGCTCGTACTAATGCTGATATGTCCCCGCCATGAAGGCGGGGCCGTGTATCCGGTCCGATACTGTAAGAAAAAAACTTCTAACCTGATATTATATATAATAGATGTATGTTTCACACGGCGTGAAACGGAAATAAACGTATTGATAACTGATAAGGAAAACAATAGGTATGATGAAAAAGATTTGTTTGTACACAATGTTCTGGCTGGCCGCCACCTTGCAGATGGTGGCTCAGCCGAAATTCGACAAAGCTGAAGTGAAGGCCTGGATGAAGCGGGTGGCCGACTGGCAGATCGCCAATCCCAACAAAGGGGCCGAGCACGATGACCTGGACTGGACACACGCCGCCCTCTATATGGGCATGATAGACTGGGCCGAGCTGGCGGAAAGGGAAGACGGCGACAGCTCGTATTACAAATGGCTGCTCCGCATCGGCCGGAGGAACCATTTCCAGATGGGCAAGTGGATGTATCACGCCGACTTCATCGCCGTGGGGCAGCCTTTCATCGACCTCTACCGGAAGTATGGCGAGATAAAGATGATAGCCCCTGTGATGGCGCGTGCCAACTGGGTGGTGGACAATCTGCCCGAGACGACGTTGGAACTGGACTACGGACACATAGAGACATTGAGCCGCTGGTCGTGGTGCGATGCGCTCTTCATGGCGCCGCCGGTCTATGCCAAACTCTATGCACAGACGCTCAACAAGAAATACCTGGACTTCCTGAACCGGGAATATAAGGCTACCTACGACTACCTGTTCGACAAGGAAGAACAGCTGTTCTACCGCGACCGCCGTTACTTCGACAAGCGCGAGGCCAATGGCAAGAAGGTATTCTGGGGACGCGGCAACGGTTGGGTGCTGGGCGGATTGTCCGAAATCCTCCAGGCGCTTCCCGTTGACGAACCTTCGCGCAAATTCTATCAGGATCTGTTTGTGACGCTGGCTACCCGTGTGGCCGGTTTGCAGAGCCCCGACGGCTATTGGCATGCCAGCCTGCTCGATCCCGAATCCTATCCTTCGCCCGAAACGAGTGCCACAGGCTTTGTTGTCTATGCGCTGGCTTACGGCATCAATGAAGGTTTGCTCGACAAGGATACCTTCCTGCCCGTCGTTGCAAAGGGCTGGAAGGCATTGGTCGATGCAGTCGATGCCGACGGCAAGCTGGGCTATGTGCAACCCATCGGAGCCGATCCGCGCAAAGTGACCCGCGACATGACCGAGGTCTATGGAGTGGGGGCTTTCCTGATGGCCGGATGTCAGGTGTATCGTTTGGCAGCCGCTCAGTAACCGATGATCATGAAAAGCAAAGATAATATGAAGAAACGGTGTATGTTTTTGCCGGCTGTATTGCTGGCATGCTTGCTGGGCTTTGCGCTGAAGGCGGAAGCCCGCGATGTGACGTCGTTCAACGACGGATGGGAATTCAAGAAAGGGCCGTTTGCGGCGGATGCCATGCAGATGGCGGCCAAGTGGAATGCCGACTGGGAGAAGGTGACCGTGCCCCACACCTGGAATGCGGACGACATGCAGAAGAAGACCAACAGCTTCTATGCCGGCGTGGCCTATTATCGGAAACAGCATGTCTTCCCCAAGTCGCTGGAAGGCAAGCGCATCTTCCTGCGCTTCGAGGGCGTAGGCTCGTGTGCCGAGGTCTATGTCAACGGCTATCTGGTGGGGACGCACAAGGGGGCCTATTCGGCTTTCGTCTGCGAAATCGGCTCACAGGTCAAGTATGGTGAGGAGAATGAAATCGTGGTGAAGGCCGACAATACGGCGCGGCCCGACGTGATACCGGTCAACCACGGCCTGTTCGGTGTCTATGGCGGCATCTACCGTCCCGTGTGGCTGGTGGTGACCGAGCCTTGCAACATCGTGGTGAACGACTGCGCATCGCCAGGTGTGTACATCACGCAGAAGAATGTATCGAAGAAGTCGGCCGAGGTGTCTGTCAAGGTGAAGCTGGACAATGCCACGCTGGCGCCGGTTCCTTTGGAGCTGGAGAATGCCATCTATACCCGCGAAGGCAAGCTGGTCAAGACGCATCGCCAGTCTTTCGACCTGACACCTCAGGGTGTGCAGAGTTATGTCTCCCATTTCAAGATCAGCAATCCCCATTTGTGGCAGGGACGCGAGGACCCTTATCTTTATAAGGTGGTGTCTCGCCTGAAGCAGGACGGGCAGGTCATCGACGAGGTGGTGCAGCCTCTGGGCTTGCGCAAGTACGAAGCCATAGCCGGCAAGGGCTTCTTCCTGAACGGCAAGAAGTATCCCATGTACGGCGTTACCCGCCATCAGGACTGGTGGGGATTGGGCAGCGCGCTGACCAATAAGGAGCACGACTTCGACTTGGCACAGATTATGGAGGTGGGAGCCACGACCGTGCGCTTCGCCCACTACCAGCAGTCGGACTACATTTACTCGCGTTGCGATACGCTGGGCCTCGTCATCTGGGCCGAGATTCCTTTCGTGAACCGCGTCACGGGGCAGGAGTGGGACAACGTACACCAGCAGATGCGCGAGCTGATACGTCAGAGCTTCAACCACCCCTCCATCTATGTGTGGGGCATCCATAACGAAGTCTATCATCCGCACGGCTATACGGCGGCGCTTACGCAGTCTGTCCACGAACTCTGCAAGCTCGAGGACCCCGACCGCTATACGGTGGCCGTCAACGGCTACGGCCATGTGGAGCATCCCGTCAACGAGAATACCGACATACAGGGCATGAACCGCTACTTCGGCTGGTACGAGAAGAAGATACAGGACATCAAGCCCTGGGTCGAGAAGATGGAGAAGGAATATCCCTGGCAGCGGCTGATGCTGACCGAATATGGCGCGGACGCCAACATCGAGCATCAGACGGAGATACTGGGCGACGCCCTGAACTGGGGCAGCGACTTCTATCCCGAGACTTTCCAGACCAAGACACACGAGTACCAGTGGAGCATCATCGCCCAGCACCCCTACATCCTGGCATCCTATCTGTGGAATACGTTCGACTTTGCCGTGCCCATGTGGAAGCGCGGTGGCGTGGATGCGCGCAACATGAAGGGGCTCATTACCTTCGACCGCAAGACGCGCAAGGACTCTTTCTACTGGTACAAGGCCAACTGGAGCAAGGAACCTGTGCTCTACCTGACGCAGCGCCGCAACACGGAGCGCGAGCGCAAGGAGACTTCCGTGACCGTTTACTCTAACCTCGGCACGCCCCGCGTCTACCTGAACGGCCAGGAGCTGGAAGGCATCCGCAAGGGCTATACCGATGTCCACTACGTTTTCGACAAAGTGACCCTGGCCGAAGGGCGCAACGTGCTCAAGGCCGTCATCACCTCCGATGGCAAGGAATACACCGACGAAATCGTATGGAACTACAATGGCGACCGTGTACGCCAGGCCGACTCCTACGAACATAAGAAGGAACACGCCGGCTGGTAAGTCCACCGTCTGCCGTCCGATATTTGATGCAAGCCGTTTGCTGTCGTTCAGCAAGCGGCTTGCCGTGTTTTTGCAGACCGCTTGCAGCGATATTGCAAGCCCTTTGCAGAGTCACTGCAAGTGCCTTGCAGAGTTACTGCAAGCCCCTTACAGAGTTGCTGCAAGCGCCTTGCAGCGATACTGCAAAAGGTGTGCAGCTGTTTTGCAGTGGCATTCGGCTGATAATCAGCTGGATTCATTGCGAGGCAAATCGGCGTGACTGCATGTCTTTCCTCCTGTGTGAGAATCTGCAGGAAGCCGTTTCCGGCTCTTCCGTTGGCAGGCTTCTGATGATAAAAGGAGACTTTTCTTTGCCCTTTTCTTACGATTCTATAGAAAAATATGATTTTTTTCTTCAAACTGTTTGGATATTATAAAAAAGCCCTTACCTTTGCATCACGTTAAACAACAAAGATAACCCGATTTATCAATTTATAAAAACAGAAGAAACTTATGATGCTACATACATCCATTAACCTGGCAGTCCTGCATATTATTCGCGTCGTGGTCTTGAAATCAAGAGCGTGAGAAAGGTTTTGTGTATGTATTCATACGTCGGAAGATAATTATTGAAGCCTTTCTCACTGATGAGAAAGGCTTTTTTCATTGAAAGGAGAACAACAAAGATGAAACACCAGTTACGCAGTTCGTTCAGTACGCAGGGCCGCCGCATGGCCGGGGCACGTGCGTTGTGGGTGGCCAACGGCATGAAGCGCGAGCAGATGGGAAAGCCCATCATTGCCATCGTCAACTCGTTCACGCAGTTTGTGCCGGGACACGTCCACCTGCACGAAATCGGCCAGTATGTCAAGGAAGAGATTGAAAAGCTGGGCTGCTTTGCCGCCGAGTTCAATACCATCGCCATCGACGACGGCATCGCCATGGGACACGACGGCATGCTCTACTCCCTGCCTTCGCGCGACATCATAGCCGACAGCGTGGAGTACATGGTCAACGCCCACAAGGCCGATGCCATGGTGTGCATCAGCAACTGCGACAAGATAACGCCGGGCATGCTCATGGCCGCCATGCGCCTGAACATCCCCACCGTCTTCGTCTCGGGCGGACCGATGGAGGCGGGCGAATGGAAGGGTCAGCACCTCGACCTGATAGATGCCATGATCAAGTCGGCCGACACGACGGTGAGCGATGACGACGTGGCCAAGATTGAGCAGCATGCCTGCCCCACGTGCGGATGCTGTTCTGGCATGTTCACCGCCAACTCCATGAACTGCCTGAACGAGGCCATCGGCCTGGCTCTGCCGGGTAACGGTACCATCGTGGCTACGCACGAGAACCGTAAGAAGCTCTTCAAGGACGCCGCCAAGCTGATAGTGGAGAACGCCTACAAATACTATGAGGACGGCGACGAGAGTGTGCTGCCCCGCAGCATTGCCACGCGCGAGGCTTTCCTCAACGCCATGACGCTGGACATCGCCATGGGTGGCTCGACCAACACGGTGCTCCACCTGCTGGCCGTGGCTCATGAGGCGGGAGCCGATTTCAAGATGGAAGACATCGACATGCTGTCGCGCAAGACGCCCTGTCTCTGCAAGGTGGCGCCCAACACGCAGAAGTTCCATGTACAGGACGTGAACCGTGCAGGTGGTATCGTAGCTATCATGGCCGAGCTGGCCAAGGGCGGCTTGGTGGATACCAGCGTGAAGCGCGTGGACGGCCTGACGCTGGCCGAAGAGATAGACCAGTATTGCATCACCAGCCCCAACGTCTGCAAGAAGGCATTGAAGAAATACGCCAGCGCTCCCGGCGGCAAGTTCAACCTGAAGCTGGGTTCGCAGGACAACTGTTATAAGGAATACGACACCGACCGTGCCGAAGGCTGCATCCGCGACTTGGAGCATGCCTACAGCAAGGATGGCGGATTGGCCGTGTTGAAGGGAAACATCGCACAGGACGGTTGTGTGGTAAAGACTGCCGGTGTGGACGAAAGTATCTGGAAGTTCACCGGTCCTGCCAAAGTCTTTGACTCGCAGGAAGCAGCCTGCGAAGGTATCCTGGGCGGCAAGGTGCAGAGCGGCGACGTGGTGGTCATCACTCACGAAGGTCCCAAGGGCGGTCCTGGTATGCAGGAGATGCTCTATCCCACCTCTTATATCAAGTCTCGTCACCTGGGAAAGGAGTGTGCCCTCATTACTGACGGGCGCTTCAGCGGCGGTACGTCGGGCCTGAGCATCGGCCACATCTCGCCCGAAGCGGCAGCCGGCGGCAACATTGGCAAACTGGTGGACGGCGACATCATCGAGATAGATATCCCTAACCGCACCATCAACGTCCGGCTGACCGATGCCGAACTGGCGGCACGCCCCATGACGCCCGTCACCCGCAATCGCGAGGTGTCCAAGGCGCTGAAGGCCTACGCCAGCCTGGTGAGCTCGGCAGACAAGGGAGCGGTGAGAATTATATAATTGAAAATTGAGAATTGAAAATTAATAGTCTTGTGATTTCGCTGGCAATTTCCCATTTTCAATTCTCCATTATCCATTAAAGAAATGAAAGATACAATTACAGGCGCAGAAGCCCTGATGCGCTCCTTGGAGCACGAAGGGGTAAAGACTATATTCGGCTATCCGGGCGGCAGCATTATGCCCGTGTTCGATGCCTTATACGATCATCGGAAGACGTTGAACCACATCCTGGTGCGCCACGAACAGGGGGCTACCCATGCCGCACAGGGTTTTGCCCGCGTGTCGGGTCAGGTAGGTGTCTGCCTCGTGACCAGCGGACCGGGTGCCACCAATACCATTACCGGTATTGCCGACGCCATGATAGACAGTACGCCCATCGTGGTTATTGCCGGGCAGGTGGGTACAGGCTTCCTCGGTACGGATGCCTTTCAGGAAGTGGACCTTGTAGGTATCACGCAGCCCATCACCAAGTGGAGTTACCAGATCCGTCGGGCCGAAGATGTGCCTTGGGCCGTGGCGCGTGCCTTCTACATTGCCCGTAGCGGGCGTCCGGGACCTGTAGTGCTCGACTTTGCCAAGAACGCGCAGGTGGACAAGATGGAATATGCTCCCGTGACGGTCGACTATATCCGCAGCTACCAGCCTGTGCCCGACATGGATATGGAAGCTATCCGCGAGGCTGCCGACCTTATCAATGCCGCCGAGCGCCCGTTGGTACTCGTGGGGCAGGGGGTAGAACTGGGTAATGCTCAGGCCGAACTCCGGGCCTTCATCGAGAAAGCCGGATTGCCTGCCGGACGTACCCTGCTGGGACTTTCGGCCCTTCCTTCCGACCATCCGTTGAATAAAGGTATGCTGGGCATGCACGGCAATCTGGGGCCGAACATCAATACCAACAAGTGCGACGTGCTGATAGCCGTGGGCATGCGCTTTGACGACCGTGTGACGGGCAACGTGGCGACTTATGCCCCGCAGGCTAAAATCATCCACTTCGACATCGACCCTGCCGAGATAGACAAGAACATCAAGACCGACGTAGCCGTGCTGGGCGATTGCAAGCAGACGCTCCCTGCTGTGACCGAACTGCTGAATTCCGCCACCCATCAGGAATGGCTCGACAGTTTCCGTACTTACGAGGAAGTGGAGGAAGAGAAGGTTATCCGTCCCGAACTCCATCGCACGACCCGCGAACTGAGCATGGGCGAAGTGGTACGTGCCGTGAGCGAAGCTACAAACAACGAAGCCATCCTGGTGACCGACGTAGGCCAGAACCAGATGATGTCTGCCCGCTACTTCAAGTACTCCCGTGAGCGCAGCATCGTCACTTCCGGCGGACTGGGCACGATGGGCTTCGGTCTTCCTGCCGCCATTGGAGCCACCTTCGGTCGCCCCGACCGTACCGTCTGCGTCTTCATGGGCGACGGCGGCCTGCAGATGAACTTGCAGGAACTGGGTACGGTGATGGAGCAGAAAGCACCTGTCAAGATGATATTGATGAACAACAATTATCTGGGCAATGTGCGCCAGTGGCAGGCCATGTTCTTCAACCGCCGTTACTCGTTCACCCCTATGTTGAACCCCGACTACATGCAGATAGCCGCCGCCTACGGCATCCCTTCGCGCCGCGTCATGGAGCGTTCGGAGTTGGCCGATGCCATCCGCGAAATGCTGGCCACGGACGGTCCCTTCCTGCTCGAGGCCTGCGTGGAAGAAGAGGGTAACGTAATGCCGATGACGCCTCCGGGCGGTTCGGTGAACCAGATGCTTTTGGAATGCTAAAAGATACAGACTATGACTGACAAGACATTATATACCATTATTGTTCATTCAGAGAACATTGCCGGTTTGCTCAACCAGGTGACGGCGGTGTTCACCCGCAGGCAGATCAATATCGAGAGCCTGAACGTGTCCGCTTCTTCCATTCAAGGTGTACACAAGTACACCATTACTGCGTGGACGGATAAGGACACCATCGAGAAAGTCGTGAAGCAGATTACCAAGAAGATGGATGTATTGCAGGCTCACTACTTCACCGACGACGAAATTTACCAGCACGAGATAGCCCTCTACAAGGTAGAGACTCCTGCGCTGGAGCAGACGCCCGAGGTGTCGAAGGTCATCCGCAAGAACCACGCCCGCATCGTCGAGGTGAACCCTGTCTTCTCCATTGTCGAGATGAACGGCGTGAGTGACGACATCACTCACCTTTATCAGGAGCTTCAGGCATTCGGGTGTGTGCTTCAGTTTGTGCGTTCGGGGCGTGTGGCCATCACTACCAGCTGCTTCGAGCGGGTCAACGAGTACCTGGCCGAACGGGAGGCAAAATATTTGAAAGATAAAAAGGAGAAAGACAATGAGTGAGAACAACAAAATAGGAACCTATAACTTCGTGGCCGAGCCTTTCCATGTAGACTTTACCGGACGGCTGACGTTGGGGGTGCTGGGCAACCACCTGCTCAATTGTGCGGGTTTCCATGCCACCGAACGTGGTTTCGGCATGGCCGAGCTGAACGAAGAAAACTATACGTGGGTACTGTCCCGTCTGGCTATTGACATGGACGAGATGCCCTTGCAATATGAACCCTTCTCGGTACAGACGTGGGTGGAGAACGTCTACCGCCTTTTTACCGACCGTAACTTTGCCATCCTCGACAAGGACGGCCGCAAGATTGGTTATGCACGTTCCGTGTGGGCGATGATCAGCATGCAGACGCGCAAGCCCATCGACTTGCTGGCCATCAACGATGGCGATATTGTAAACTACGTATGCGACGAACCTTGCCCCATCGAGAAGCCTTCACGCATCAAGGTGATGGCCACCGAGCCGGTCGCTTCGCTCACGGCCAAGTATAGCGACATCGACATCAACGGCCATGTGAACAGTATCCGCTACATCGAGCACATCCTCGACCTCTTCCCGCTGGAGAAGTATCGGACGCAGCGCATCCGCCGTTTCGAGATGGCCTACGTGGCCGAAAGTTACTATGGCGACACCCTTTCTTTCTACCTCGATGACGACGGTAACGGCGTCTACGGCGTGGAAGTGAAGAAGAACGGCGATGAAACCGTATGCCGTGCAAAACTGATATTTGAATAAAAGATATATATTAACCGGGCGAAAGCCACAAATAAAAACAATAACAACAATGGCACAATTGAATTTTGGCGGTGTTATCGAAAATGTGATGACCCGCGAAGAGTTTCCCTTGGAAAAGGCACGTGAGATTTTGAAAGACGAAACTATTGCAGTAATCGGATATGGTGTACAGGGTCCTGGTCAGGCTTGCAACCTGCGCGATAACGGTTTCAACGTCATCGTCGGCCAGCGTCCTGGCAAGACTTTTGAGAAAGCGATTGCCGACGGATGGGTACCCGGCGAAACCTTGTTCGGCATTGAAGAAGCAGCCGAGAAAGGCACCATCGTGATGTGCTTGCTCTCCGATGCAGCTGTTATGTCCGTATGGCCCACACTGAAGCCGCACCTCACGGCTGGCAAGGCGCTTTATTTCTCTCATGGTTTTGCCATTACTTGGAACGACCGTACAGGCGTGGTTCCTCCCAAAGATATTGATGTGATCATGGTGGCACCGAAGGGGTCGGGTACGTCGCTCCGCACCATGTTCCTCGAAGGCCGTGGCTTGAACAGCTCTTACGCTATCTACCAGGACGCTACAGGCAAGGCTATGGACCGTACGTTGGCTTTGGGTATCGGTATCGGTTCGGGCTATCTGTTTGAGACGACTTTCCAGCGTGAGGCTACTTCCGATCTCACCGGTGAGCGTGGTTCGCTGATGGGTGCTATCCAGGGTCTGTTGCTGGCTCAGTACGAAGTGCTCCGTGAGAACGGCCATACACCTTCCGAAGCCTTCAACGAAACCGTTGAGGAGCTGACTCAGTCGCTGATGCCTCTTTTTGCCAAGAACGGTATGGACTGGATGTATGCCAACTGCTCTACTACTGCCCAGCGTGGTGCCCTCGACTGGATGGGCCCGTTCCACGATGCCATCAAGCCCGTTATGCAGAAACTGTACGAAAGCGTGAAGTGTGGTAACGAAGCTCAGATTTCCATCGACAGCAATTCCAAACCCGATTATCGCGAGAAGCTGAACGACGAGCTGAAAGCTCTGCGCGAGAGCGAAATGTGGCAGACGGCCGTTACCGTCCGCAAGCTCCGCCCGGAGAACAACTGATCCATCTGACTGATTGAGGATACTATAAGGGAGTGTATCGGCGTGCTTGGCACGGCGGTGCGCTCCCTTTTCTTTTTTGTATTTTTTATATGATAGAATGTGCTGTAATTATGCTTTTTGTAGTTTTGCATGGTTGGTACATTTTTATTATGTAAGTGAATTTTTTGTTAAACATAACATCTGAATGCTGATATGTATAATAAGTGGTATATCTGTTGGTTATTAGGAATGCTTTTCTGCCTGTCGTATACAGAGAAGCAAAAGGATGATTCCGCATTTGTTCCCGATTTGTTGAACGAAGCGAAAGAGTCCATCCGGTATTCACAATTTGTAGACAGCTTGGAGTATCTCCCTTTGGAAACATCTGGCAAATGCCTGATAGGGAAGATTAAGGATGTTTATATTGGGAGGGAGTGTGTGTTTGTCTTTGACGATAGGATGCAGACGGTTTGGATATTCAACAGGAAAGGAAATCATTTGGGGGAAATTCGGAAATCCGGTAATGGGCCTGGCGAATATGGCAATGCTCAGCAGTTTGAAGTGGATGAGGCAAACAGGCAAATTGTTCTGCTGGACATTTGGACCAACAAACTCCTTCATTACGATTGGAAGGGAGGTTTCCTGAAGGAGGTGCCGTTGGAAGTTCGTGCTATGGATTTTAAACTGCTTCCTTCTGGGGGATATGTGGTGTCGTTGGCTGGCAGCGACACCGATGCCGCAGGAATTTATCAAGTAGATGCCTCGGGAAAAGTGGTCAGAAGGTTGGTAAAGCGGGATGAACGTTCGTCCATCTATACCCAGCTTTCTTGGGAACTCTGCTCGGTGGGCGACAACGTTTGTTTCATGTCACCTATTTTCGAGAACGATGCCTATAGTTTCGACGGTGAGGAGCTTGTCCTGCGTTATGCATTTGATATGCAGCCTCCTTTGAAACATCATTATGGTAAAGACGATACGTTTCAGCATATGGAAGATTTCAGCAGGACTCAATACATAGAGAGTGATGGTTGGATTTATGCAGTCTACTGGTCTTCGGTTTACGATTTGCGGTGTTTTCTGTTTTCGAAAAAGGAGCAACGCTATTGGATTGGCAAATCTCTGGTGAATGACTTGGATGGTGTAAATGCGAATGGTCGTACTTCGGCTACGCAAGGCAACACTTTCACCTTTTGGTATATTCCCGAGGGGGCGGAAGAAGAGAATCCGGTCTTGCAGATTATGCATTTGAAATCATAACGGATTCCTTTGATGGGGATTGCGAAAAGGTTTGTAAGGAGATTCGTTCGTATATTCAGGTAAGATCAGGGAACGTTCTTTCCCTCTGAATCATCCCTTGTTTTCCCCTGAAACATTGCCTCTTTTGCCTCAAAACATTCCTTGTTTTGGGGCAAAACATCCTACCTTTTGCAGGGTGACAATCCATGTCGCTTTTCGGATCTCGGTTTAAGCTGGGGAAAGCGGTGCTTTAAGCAGGACAAACCAATGCTTTGCCCAGCTTAAACGGATGCTTTTCCCAGCCTAAATCGTTGCTTTCCCCAGCTTGAACGGGGAACATCATGCAGAGGGGGAGGCCAGTTCGCGGATGTGCTCCAGTAGCTTCCGATAGAAGGCATGCCGTCCCAGCGTGGCGGCGTCGCCCAGGATGACGAGCTTCATGCGGGCACGGGTCATGGCTACGTTCATGCGGCGCAGGTCGCCGAGGAAACCTATCTGGCCTTCGTCATTGGCGCGGACGAGGCTGATGAAGATGACATCGCGCTCCTGACCCTGGAAACCGTCGACCGTGTTGACCGTCATCAGGTGGCGGTAGGGGCGCAGGGCGGCGCTGCCGCGAAGCTTGCCGCGCAGGTATTGCACCTGTGCCTTGTAGGGCGAGATGAGGCCGAAGTCGATGCGTTCGTCCAGAATGCGCTGTCCGCCGATGCGGGCAATGTATTTTTCCAGCTCGTTGAGCAGCAGGTCGGCCTCCTGGCGGTTGATGCGGCCGAAACTTTCGCCCACAAACTCTTCCTTGAAATCCATTTCCGACGTGTCAATCCACGAGATGGGGGTGTCCCAGTCGAGGATGCCGCGATGGCGCACTTCGGGGGCGGCCTGCAGCTGCCCGCCGTAGAACCAGTCGGACGAGAAGCGCATGATGGCTTCGTTCATGCGGTATTGGGTGGTGAGCAGCGAGACGGTCTCGGGCTTGCGGGCCACGACGGTCTCCATCAGTGTACGCTCCAGTCCGCTGCGTGCCGCATCGTAGCACTTGATGGTGGGCGGCAGTTGCTGGTGGTCGCCTGCCAGCACCACGCGGTCGGCCTTGCGGATGGCTATCCAGCAGGCAGCTTCGAGGGCCTGCGCCGCCTCGTCGATAAAGAGGGTGCCGAAGCGTCGGCCGGCCAGCACACGGTGGTTGCTGCTGACGAGGGTGGAGGCGATGACGTGGGCCGAGTCGAAGAGGTCGGTGTTGATCTGTACTTCCAGGGCTGTGGCACGGTCGCGCAGGCGTGACATGCGGCTGCGCACGCCTTCGCGTTCCTCGTAAGTGCCGCGGCGGGCCTTGCCATGAAGCTGGCGCAGCTCCTTGCGGATGCTCCACAGTTCGGTGTAGGCGGGATGTGACTCGAAGCGGCGTTCGTAGGTGAAGGACAGCATCTTGTCGTTGACACGCGTAGGGTTTCCGATGCGCAGCACGCTGACGCCGCGGTCCACGAGTTTCTCCGAAATCCAGTCGACGGCCGTGTTGCTCTGTGCGCACACCAGCACCTGCGGCTCGCGGTGCAGCGTTTCGTAGATGGCTTCGACCAGTGTGGTGGTTTTGCCCGTGCCGGGAGGGCCGTGGACGATGGCTACGTCGCGGGTACAGAGCACCTTGTTGACGGCCGACTCCTGCGTGGAGTTCAGCCAGGGGAAGCAGACGGGGTAGAGTTCGCGGAAGCCGGGTTTCAGGGTGCCCAGCAACGTGTCGCGCAGTTCGGCCAACCGGTTGCCCTTGGCGCGGAGCACGTCGGCCAGCGCTTCGAACATCGTGCGGTAGCTGGTTTCGTCGAAGTAGAGCTGCACGCCCAGCCGGTCGGCTGCCTGTACGTCGAGGATGGCACCGGCGCCGGGCATCACTACCACCATACGGGTCTCGTCGGCATAGCTGACGCTACCCTGGAAGTTGTAGTAGCTGAGGCTGCCGTCTGCCGTCTGTCGGAAAAAGCAGACGGGCCGTCCGTACTCGAAGTTGTGTTCGATGTCGGTATCTTCGGTGCGGGTCACCTCCAGCACCAGCTGGTTCAGCGAGTTGTAGTAACTGCGCCCGCTGGTGACGGGGAACCAGCACATGCCGCGCTTCACCTTGCGTGCCACGCCCATGGTTTCCGTCTGCCGGCGGAACTCTTCCTTCTCGTATTCGTACTCCATGCGCAGCAGCAACTGTTGTTGCTGGAGGTGCAGGCTGGGGTTGTTTGTCTCTTTTTCCTGTTTCATGAGGGCAAAGGTAGGCATTCTGGCGGAACTTGTGAATGTTTTTGTTGCAGAAAACGCTACAACCTTTCAGAGTTTTTGCCTATATTTGCGCATATCAAAACGATAGGTTTATGTCTCTGTACCAATTTCATAGTTTTCTGTGGGCGATGAGCGGAGTGGCTGTGCTGGTCTTCGTGGCGCTCTATTTTGTCAAGGCCGGTTATGGCATGTTCCGCACTTCGTCGTGGGGATTGTCGCTCGACAACAAGCTGGCGTGGGTACTGATGGAAGCACCGGCCTTTGTCGGGATGCTGGTCTGCTGGCTGCTTAGCGGGGCGGGGATGGTGGCCCCCCAGTCGGCAATGGCTTTGTTGTTCCTGCTGCACTACTTCCAGCGTTCGTTCGTCTTCCCCCTGCTGATGAAAGGGAAAAGCCGCATGCCGGTGAGCATCATGGGGATGGGCATCGTGTTCAATGTGCTGAACGCCTGGCTGATTGCTACCGGCCTGTTCGTGTATCCACCCCAGGGACTGTATGACGAGGGATGGAGTTTCCTGCTTCGTCCGCAGTCGGTCTTGGGTATTCTGCTGTTCTTCGTAGGGATGGGCATTAACCTGCATTCCGACCACGTCATCCGCCATCTGCGCAAGCCGGGCGACACGAAGCACTACCTGCCGGCACGTGGCATGTACCGTTATGTCACCTCGGCCAATTACTTCGGCGAGCTGCTGGAGTGGACGGGATTTGCCGTGCTGACCGCTTCGCCTGCCGCATGGGTCTTTGTCTGGTGGACGGCGGCCAATCTGGTGCCCCGTGCCGATGCCATCCACAAACGCTACCGGCAGGAGTTCGGCGATGAGGCGGTGGGTCGTAGAAAGAGAATCCTACCTTTTATATATTAAGTTTCCAATAAATATGTGATAAATGAATTCAAAACTGTTTACTCCAGTAACCATAGGGCCGTTGACGCTGCGCAACCGTACCATCCGTTCGGCGGCCTTCGAGAGCATGTGTCCGGGCAATGAGCCTTCGGAGCAGCTGCTCGACTATCACCGCTCCGTAGCCGCAGGCGGTGTGGGCATGACGACGGTGGCCTATGCGGCCGTTACCCGCAGCGGCCTCTCTTTTGACCGCCAGCTGTGGATGCGGCCCGAGATTGTACCCGGCCTCCGCCGGCTGACCGATGCCGTGCATGCCGAAGGTGCGGCTGCCAGCATTCAGTTGGGACATTGCGGCAACATGTCGCACAAGAGCATCTGTGGCTGTACGCCCGTAGGAGCCAGTAGCGGTTTCAACCTTTATTCGCCGACTTTCGTGCGTGGCCTGCGTGCCGACGAGCTGCCGGAGATGGCTCGTGCCTATGGCCGTGCGGTGAACCTAGCCCGTGAATCGGGTTTCGATGCCGTCGAGATACATGCCGGGCACGGTTACCTCATCAGCCAGTTCCTTTCACCTTCGACCAACCACCGCCGGGACGAGTTCGGCGGTTCGCTGGAGAACCGCATGCGCTTCATGGATAGGGTGATGGACGAGGTGATGAAGGCTGCCGGCAACGACATGGCCGTTTTGGTGAAGATGAACATGCGCGACGGTTTCCGCGGCGGCATGGAGCTGGACGAGTCGTTGCAGGTGGCCCGCCGTCTGCAGCAGTCGGGTGCCCATGCGCTGGTGCTGAGCGGCGGTTTCGTCAGCAAGGCCCCCATGTACGTGATGCGTGGAGAGATGCCTATCCGCACCATGACCCACTACATGACCTGCTGGTGGCTGAAGTACGGAGTGCGCATGGTAGGCAAGTGGATGATTCCCACCGTGCCTTTCAAGGAGGCTTATTTCCTGGAAGACGCCTTGAAGTTTCGCGAAGCTTTGGACATGCCGCTGGTCTATGTGGGCGGTCTGGTGGCACGGCAGAAGATTGACGAGGTGCTCGACCATGGTTTCGAAGCTGTGCAGATGGGGCGCGCCCTGCTCAACGAGCCGGGCTTTGTCAACCGCATGCGTGCCGAAGAAAATGCCCGCTGCTCGTGCAAGCACAGCAATTATTGCATTGCCCGCATGTATTCCATCGACATGGCCTGCCACCAGCGGCTGGAGGAAGAATTGCCGCCTTGCCTGAAAAAAGAAATTGAACGGATTGAAAGGAAAGGATGATGCGTATGGAAAAGAAACTGGCAGTCATTACCGGGGCCGACGGAGGCATGGGGACGGAAATCACCCGTGCGGTGGCCCGGGCGGGCTATCGTGTCATCATGGCCTGCTACGATCCGGAGAAGGCGGAAGTCAAGCGCCGGATGCTGGCCGAGGAAACGGGGAATGCCGACCTCGAGGTGCGTGCCATCAATCTGGCTTCACTGGCTTCGGTGGCAGCTTTTGCCGACCGTCTGTTGCAGGAGGGCGAACCCCTGGCGTTGCTGATGAACAATGCCGGGACGATGGAGACAGGCCGGCATATCACCGAAGACGGTCTGGAACGTACGGTCAGCGTCAACTATGTAGGTCCTTATCTGCTGACGCGCAAATTGCTTCCACTGATGGGAGAGGGAAGTCGGGTGGTGAATATGGTGTCGTGCACTTACGCCATCGGGAGGCTCGATTTTCCCGATTTCTTTCTTCAAGGTAAGAAAGGAGCCTTCTGGCGTATTCCCATTTATAGCAATACCAAGCTGGCCTTGACGCTGTTCACGATAGAGCTTGCCCGTCGGGTAAAGGAGCGTGGCATTGTGGTCAACGCGGCCGACCCGGGCATCGTTTCTACCAACATCATCACGATGCACATGTGGTTCGATCCGCTGACCGACATCCTGTTCCGCCCCTTCATCCGTACGCCGAGGCAGGGGGCAGCCACAGCCGTCAGCCTGTTGCTGGACGAAGAGGCTGGCAGGCGGACGGGAACACTGAACGTGAGTTGCCGTCCCAAACCGTTGTCGGATAAGTATCTTCATCACAGGCAGGCCGATGAATTGTGGAGCCTTACAGAGCAGCGGGTCAAACAATGGCTTTGATAGGAATAGAATATGAAAAAACAGACGTATATGTTGAGAAAGAATTTTATTTGTTTCGTATTGGTGGCTTTGTTCTACGGTTGCCATTCCGGACAGGAACGGGAAGTTGTCCGCGAGAAGGCAACAGCCCAAGTGCTACACAATGAGATTATGACCCGTATGCCGGGTACGATGGTAGTAGTGGGAGACTATGTGGTGTGGGAAGATCCGTTTGCGCGTGATTATTTTGTCAATGTCCACGAAGCGGCCACCGGTAAGTTGGCGGGCAAGATGGGCAAGGTGGGCGAAGGGCCTAATGAATTTATTACCGGCGGAATCAGCGCCCATTGCATCGGAGGCCGTCTGTTTGCCACGGATGCCAACGGACAGAACCGGGGATTCCTTTCCGTAGACAGCCTGGTGGCGGGCAAAGAACCGTTCCGGCCTTTGGACTTCGCCCAGCGGGAAGTGCGTCCGAAGATGACCGAACTCCAACACGGCGTTTTCGTGAAGCGGACGGAGGATGGCGATGAAGCCTATTTCAAAGCCAATATCCGGGGGCGTGAAAGCACGTTCGGTGTCTATCCGGTGAAAGATGTACGCGAGCATCTCGGTACGACCTTGGCCTACGACTCTGTCAGCGGCATGCTGGCTTGCGCTTCGTTCACGATACCTTACTTATCTTTGTACCAGAAGCAGGGTGATACCTTCAAACTGCTGTGGGAGGAAGAGGCCGAAATAGGCTATGAGGTATCCCGCGGGAAGATTGTGCCGGACCAGCGCATTGGCGGTATCTTCGGCCTTTCACTGACAAGGGACTACGTTGTTTCCCTGCATCGCGATTGGGAGAATGAACCTTTGGATGGTCCTGTGCAGGGACGGGATGAACGCCTTATCCCTCATCTGGTCTATCTCTACGACTACGATTCCCATTTGGTGAAGGTTGTGGACCTGGGTATGCCGGTGGTACGCATCGCCTCGGACCGCCGTAGCAATACGCTTTATGCCATAGGTTTGAATCCTGACTATATGCTGGTGAAATATGAATTGTAGAAATAGTTTGTTTTTGTACCTTGTTGTGGCGGTATTGTTGTCGGCCGTGTCTTGCCGTCAACAACAGGCCTCAACTGTATCGGTGGAGTATAAACGTGATTTCCCTGTCGATACAGTCATTACTTTGCAGGAAATCCCGATGGAAATGCCTACGGTTCCAGCCTTGCCTTACAGATTGGGAAACAGGTTGATCGTGTTGGGCAGTTACCGGACTGCCTATTTTTATACCTACCCTGATTTACATTTCGTCCGTTCCTGTCAGTTACCTCCATTCGCTTCACATAGCGTAATGGGGGATGAACTCTATTTGGAATCCCGGGGCAAAGTGGATGTCTACCGGCTGAACCATTCGGATTCACTGGTCCTGACCCGCTCGTTGTGTGTAGCTACGGTACCCTACAGTACAGGTGGTATCAAGCCGTTGGGAAAAGATACTTACATCTTTACCGGCGGGTTCGACATTGGCGGGACCCACGAATACCATATTGTTAATCCGGAAACAGGCAAATGGACATCGGGAGGAACCTTTCCTGAACCTTCTTCGGCACGCTTCAAACGATTGAAGGATTTCCAGGTAGCCTACTACCATTCCATTTTCGTAAAGCCGGACAGAAGCGCTTTTGTTGTGACATACGGAGGTGTACGGCGCATTCATATCTATGGTGTGGACGGAGATTTGCGCCATGCTCTGCATTTGGACTATGAACCGAACAACAACCATTTGGTGGAGCTTGATTACGACCGCAGATTTGAGCATTGTATGGGTGCTTTCGTTACAGACCGTTACATTTACACCGTCAACCCCGAACAGAAGCTGGACCGGCCGGAACCGCACGGTGACATCCTGGTCCTGGATTGGGAAGGTAATCTGAAAGCCCGTTACCGGCTGGACATGTATATAGACGGCATTGTGGTAGACGAAGAGCGGAAAGTCATTCTGGGATGTGGTGACAAAGGGAAAGGAAAAGGAAGACAATTTTTCAGATTCGATTTATTGCACATCTGAGATGCTTCTGGAGCACAAGCGGTGAAAACTTCGTTCCCCCTTTTGTACTTCGCTCAGTTTGCACTATCTTTGCAGTCCAAAATAACAACTATTACTGGAAGATGGCTAAAGCGTTAACTGATCAAGAAGTCGCCTTGCTGAGAAGGAAACTCGACTTGTTACTCCGTACAGGAAAATTATTAGTAGAGAGTGCAGCCGATACGAACCGTATCGTCCGTAACATGAATCGTGTGGCAGCCTATTTGGGACTCCCCGAAGAGAAGTTGCATATCGACGTGAGTTATACCATGCTGATGGTGAACGTGAGCGACGGCTCTCATTCGTTCTCCAAATTTCAGAAATGCGAGAAGCATGGCATCAACATGACTGCGATTTCTGAAATCAGCAAATTGTCGTGGAGGGCCATCGAAAACGACTATTCGCTCGACCAGTATGAGGAAGAGCTGGAACGCATCCGTTGCAAGAAACGCAATTATCTGCCATACGTGGTGGCGATAGGTGCGGGATTTGCCTGCGGTGGATTCTGCAAATTGTTCGGAGGCGACTGGATTGCTTTCCTCTTTGCCTCCATCTGCGCTTTCGCCGGTTTCAGGGTGAGGGCGCGCTGCATCGAATTCGGCATCAATCTGTACATGAGTATTGCCATTGCGGCCTTTATTTCTACCTGTCTGGCCTACGTGACGACCTTTACCGGCTTGTCTGCGACTCCGTATCATCCATTGTTGGCCTGCGCACTGTTTATAGTGCCGGGTGTTCCGCTCATCAATTTTGTGGACGATATGATAGACAACTATATCCAGGTGGGTATCGTAAGAGCCGTCAATACGGCGCTGATGGTGGTAGCCATGGCGTTCGGCATTGTGCTGGCCATGCGAGTCCTGGTGATGGAGGATGTGGTGATCGACAAGAAGTTCAGCGAGTTGAGCATTGTGCCGCATGATACGTATCTGACCTATGCCGTGGCGGCTGCTATCTCGGCCATGGGCTTCTCGATGATATTCAACATACAGCGCCGTCTGTTGTGGGTGGTGGCCATCGGTGGCATGCTGGCTGTCTGCACAAGAAACTTTGTGAATTTTGAACTGGGCTTCGGTCCGGTGGTGGGCTCTTTTATGGGGGCTCTTGTGGTGAGCTTGGTGGCTGTCAAGGCGGTGCATTGGTTTCATGTGCCCAATCATGTGCTGACCATTCCTTCGGTGATACCGATGATTCCCGGTGTACTGATGTATCGTTCGCTGGTGGCGCTGATCAACATGAACGGAGTGGTAGGAGAGGTGACAACCGTTGTGTCCAACGGCATCAATGCCTCGCTCATCATTTTGTGCATCTCTTTGGGTGTAGCCGTGCCCAATATTTTTGCCCGACGCTATATAGCCAAGGACCGTCAGCGTTTCCTGGCCGAAGAATTGCAGAAGCGCCGCGAGCGTGGCAAGTTTATCGAATGGTAAGGATAGCGTAGCTGATTTCTGGATATAGGACACCCGGAATGTTGGCCTGGAAACAGGAAACATTCCGGGTGTCTTTTTTATGTCTCAGCGTGTAGGACGCCCGTTGTCAGGGATTGTACTGGTAGGCTATGGCTTTACCGCTTTTCAGCGAGGCCTGCACGTCTATCAGACGCTGGTTGCTGCTGCCGCGGAAATAGAGTGATTCGTCGCGAAGATCTTCACGGAACCGGCCGTCGACCAGCACGTCGATGTATTGCAGCAGCTGATGCTGGTGCGGATTGGACAGCAGTTTTTCAAAGGTGTAGCCTGTGTAGCACCAGATGCTCTTGTCGCTGTTTTCCTTGATGGCACGCGCCAGTTCGGCAAAACCTTTGGGTTGGAACATCGGATCTCCTCCGCTGAAAGTGACGTCGGCAAAAGGATCGTCGAGCACCTTTTGCAGAATCTCTTCCGTGCTCATCGGATGCCCGCGCCGGATGTCCCACGACTCGGGGTTATGGCATCCGGGGCAGGCATTGGGGCATCCCGCCGCATAGATGGAAGTGCGGAAACCGGGGCCGTCTGCGGTTGTTTCTTCAAGAATGTCAAGAATGGACAACATGTGCGTCGTGCTTTATTGGTGGATGACACGGTCGTTCAGTTCGGCCAGCTTGGCTTTGTTCCAACGGTCGGTGGTACCTACCAGGTAGCCGGTGATGCGTTGCAGGCGGTCGATGTTCGTGCTGCCGCACTTGGGGCAGGTGTCCAGATGGTCGGCGGCGTTCTCGTATCCGCAGTCCATGCAGCGGTTGCGGTTGTGGTTCACGGAACCGTAGCCGATATTGTAGCGGTCCATCATGTCGACTACACGCATGATGGCTTCCGGATTGTGCGTGGCGTCACCGTCCATTTCTACATAGAAGATGTGGCCGCCGCGGGTCAGGTCGTGATAGGGAGCCTCCACTTCGGCCTTGTGGCGTGCGCTGCATTTGTAGTAGACGGGTACGTGGTTGGAGTTGGTGTAGTATTCGCGGTCGGTGATGCCGGGCAGCGAACCGAATTTCTTCCGGTCGGCGCGGGTGAACTTGCCGGACAGGCCTTCGGCCGGCGTGGCCAGGATGCTGTAATTGTGCTGGTAGCGGTCGGAAAACTCGTTGGCACGGTCGCGCATGTAGGTCACAATCTTCAATCCCAGTTCCTGCGCCTCGGCCGATTCGCCGTGATGGTGTCCCGTCAGCGCCACGAGGCATTCGGCCAGACCGATGAAGCCGATGCCCAGCGTGCCCTGATTGATGACGGGGGCAATGGTGTCGTTGGGCTTCAGCTTTTCGCATCCCAGCCACAAGGACGACATCAGCAGGGGGAACTGCTTGGCAAAAGCTGTCTTCTGGAACTCCATACGTTCGTGCAGCTGGCGTGCGGTGATGTCGAGCATGGCATCCAGCTTGGCGAAGAAACGGGCGATGCGCTCTTCCTGGTTGACGATGTCCATGCACTCGATGGCCAGGCGGACGATGTTGATGGTCGAGAACGACAGGTTGCCACGGCCTACCGATGTCTTGGGACCGAAACGGTTCTCGAACACACGCGTGCGGCATCCCATGGTAGCCACTTCGTGCAGGTAGCGTTTGGGGTCGTCGGCCTTCCAGTCCTCGCTCTGGTTGAAGGTGGCGTCCAGGTTCAGGAAGTTGGGGAAGAAGCGCCGGGCCGTCACCTTGCAGGCCAGCCGGTAGAGGTCGTAGTTGCGGTCTTCGGGCAGGTAGCTGACGCCGCGTTTCTTTTTCCAGATCTGGATGGGGAAGATGGCCGTTTCGCCGTTGCCTACCCCCTGATAGGTGCTGTTCAGCAGTTCGCGGATGATGCAGCGTCCTTCGGCCGACGTGTCGGTACCGTAGTTGATGGAGCTGAACACCACCTGGTTGCCACCGCGCGAGTGGATGGTATTCATGTTGTGGATAAAGGCTTCCATCGCCTGATGCACGCGTGCCACGGTCTGGTTGACGGCATGCTGTACCAGGCGTTCTTCGCCCTGCAGCCCTTCGAGCGGACGTTGCAGATAGTCGTCCAGTTCCTTATGATAGAGGTGCGAATAGTCGGCGGCGTTCAGCTGTTCGAGGGTTTTGACCTCTTCGATGAAGCTGTAGCGCACGTAGGGGGCCAGGTAGAAGTCGAAGGCCGGAATAGCCTGGCCGCCGTGCATCTCGTTCTGGGCGGTCTCCAGCGAGATGCAGCCCAGAATGCTGGCCGTCTCGATGCGTTTGGCCGGGCGCGATTCGCCATGCCCTGCCGAGAAGCCGTGGGTCAGGATGCGGTCCAGCGGATGCTGTACGCAGGTGAGGCTCTTGGTGGGGTAGTAGTCCTTGTCGTGGATGTGCAGGTAGTTTCCCTTCACGGCGTTCAGGACCTCTTCGCTCAGCAGGTAGTCGTCTACAAACGGCTTGGTGGTTTCGCTGGCAAACTTCATCATCATGCCTGCCGGTGTGTCGGCATTCATGTTGGCGTTTTCGCGGGTGATGTCGTTGGACTTGATATTGATGATTTCCAGAAACATGTCGCGCGTCTTGGCCTTGCGGGCGATGCTGCGCTGGTTGCGGTAGGCTATGTACTTCTGGGCAACATCCTTGCGGCTGCTTTTCATCAGTTCCAGTTCCACCATGTCCTGAATGGCTTCTACGGTCATCTGTGCCGCACCGCGGAAGGCGATGTGGTCCGTTATCTGATGGATGAGTTGCAGGTCTTCGCCCTTGTCGGTATGCAGCATGGCCTTGCGGATGGCGGTCGCAATTTTTTCTTCGTTGAAGCCGACGATGCGGCCGTCGCGCTTGATAACAGTCTGTATCATACAATAATGAATGTTTGGGGTTGTTTTTATCTTCTTTTTTGGTGATGCAAAGTTATCAAACTTATCCGAAAGTTTTCTGTTTTGGAAAACTTTTTGGTTTGTAAAATTTGTTAAGTTGGTGATAATCAGATGATGTTGTTTGCGTTTTGGAAAACTTTCGTTTTCTGGCGATTGTTGTGAAGTGAAAACTGATGGAAATAAAAAGAGGTCTCCGGATGTGCATCGGAGACCTCTTTACTATAGGGGATGATGTTGTTACTTCAGCACTTCTGCCAGTTTTTCCAGCAGGCCGTCGCCGTGCAGGCCGCGGGCGATGATGGTGCCTTCGCCGTCAATCAGAACTGTGTGGGGAATGCTGCTTACAGCATACAGCTGGGCGCCTTCGCAGTTCCAGTATTTCAGGTCGGACATCTGCGGCCAGGTGATGTTGAGTTGCTCGATGGCACCCTTCCAGGCGTCACCGTTCTGGTCGAGCGATACGCCGACGATTTCGAAGTTCTTGTCTTTATACTGCTTGTAGGCTTCTACCAGGTTGGGCATCTCGCGGCGGCAGGGACCACACCAGCTTGCCCAGAAGTCTACCAATACGACCTTGCCCTTACCAACGTAGTCGGACAGCTTGACGCTCTTTCCGTCGGGAGTCTGCATCTCGAAGTCGGTGAATTTCTGGCCGACAGCCGTAGCTTTCATCTTCTCGACGTTGGCCTTGATTTTGGCGATGGTTTCATCGTTGTCGTATGCGGCCGGTATCTGGGGCATCAGCGGGTCCAGATCTTCTACATCCATGTAGTAGAAATTCTGCTTCAGCAGATGGATACCAACGGCGTTGGTAATGTTCTGCTTTACGGCATCCTTCATGACAGCGATGGACTTATCCTGCAATGCTTCGATTTCCTGTCCTTTGGCTTCCCGCTGTTCCTGCGTCAGGGTTGTGTCTGTCGACAGGCTTTCGTAGATGGCGGTCATTTGTGCATTCAGCCCGTTGAGCTGGCTGCGTACAGCCTGATAAGCGTCGTTGTTGGGAGTACCGGTAGCCGAGTCGTTGTTGCGCGTCAGGCTCACGTTGATTTTACCGTTTTCCAGGAAGAAGTCCATCATCAGCGGTTCCTTGTCTTGGGCTGCGTAGGTGATGTAGCGGTTGGCTGCGGTATCCTGTACCCCCTTGAAGGTAAATGTTCCGTTGCTGATGACAGCCGAGTCGAGGCTGACGAGCTTGCGGCCTTCCACTTTCTTCAGATATACGGTGTCGCCGTCGGCGGCTCCTTCTACGGTACCGGTTACGGTGTAACCCGGATTTCCGCCGCAAGCTGCCAGTACAGCGGCTGCAGCGAGCAGATAACTAAGTCTTTTCATTGTTTTTATGGTTTTTATAATTAGCGGGGCAAAGATAGTGCAAACCGAGTGAAGTACAAAGCGAAAACGCAGTTTTCGGCTTTTACTTCCGAGGTGCCGCCTGCCTTCCTCTCAAATGGTTCAAGCAGGGTGAAGGAAATTATGAATTGCGAAATATGATTACAGATGAGGCTCCTGCCGGAAGAGTGGCGCTGATGCGTGTAGAAAATGGGTTTGAACCCCAGAGGGGGTATGTTTCAAACATTCGGGGTCTATGTTTCAAACATACCCCCTCTATGTTTGAAACATTCCCCGGAAACACTTTTCCCATCCTTGAGGAGCCGTTGCTTTTCAAAAATGATAAGGTGATTATTTATTTTGACATTGATGGGCGTTGGGGAATGGGCGGAAAATAAAAATCCCTCCAAGCCGGCAAGCTTGAAGGGATGGGGTTGTTTGTTTGAAATAAGCGTTCTTTAGTTTTCCGCGTGCTTTATTCTGCAGCGGGCGCTTCAGCTTCTGCAGCCGGAGCTTCAGCGGCTTCTTCAGCAGCCTTTGCAGCTTCTTCAGCAGCTTTGGCAGCCTCTTCAGCGGCTTTCTTTTCAGCCAGTGCTTTGGCTTTTTCTTCGTTCACCTTCTTTTCGGCTTCGAGGCGGGCTTTGGCTTCAGCCTTCTTGGCTTCTTCCTGCTTTGCCTTCAGAGCGGCCAGACCGTTCTGCTTGTTGTTCTTCCAAGCTTCGAATTTGGCTTCAGCTTCTGCTTCGCCGAATGCGCCTTTGGCTACACCGCCCAGGAGGTGCTTCTTCATGTAGACACCTTCGCGGGAAAGGATGTTGCGTACTGTGTCAGTGGGTTGTGCACCTTTCAGTACCCAGTCCAATGCGCGGTCGAACTTCAAATCTACTGTGGCAGGGTTAGTGTTCGGGTTGTAAGTACCGATTTTTTCAATAAATCTACCATCACGTGGTGCTCTTACGTCAGCAATTACGATGGAGTAGAAAGCGTAGCTCTTACGTCCATTTCTTTGCAATCTGATTTTTGTTGCCATAAATGTTTAATTAGTTAATTGATTTGAATTATGCTACTAACTCGTAATAGCGGCCGCAAAGGTAATCATTTTCTTTGGGTTGGCCAAGCAAATGTCCACAAAATGTGTGCGATACCTTTCTGGCATTCAGGAATACTTCTTCGGATATCTGAACAGAATGGCCAGCAGGGCAAAAGTTCCCATGCAGAAGGGATAGTACAGGTTGCCGATGATGTCCAGCGGCGAGATGGAGGCCAGTCCGGCAGCAATGAGCATCTGTGCGCCGTAGGGGATGAGGCCCTGAGTCAGGCACGAGAAGGTATCGAGTATGCTGGCCGTCTTGCGGCGGTCCAGGTGGAAGCGCTGGGCAATGTCGCGGGCAATGGGGCCGGTGGTGATGATGGCGATGGTGTTGTTGGCCGTACAGAGGTTGGCGATGCTTACCAGGGCGGCGATGCTCAGTTCGGCTCCCCGTTTTCCGCTGACGTGGCGGGTGAGGCGGGCGATGATGAAGTCGATGCCGCCGTTGTAGCGTATCAGCTCGAGCATGCCTCCGGCCAGCAGGGTGATGATGATGAGCTCGCCCATGCCCGTGATGCCCGAGCCCATGGCGCCGAACCAGTCGAAGAACGACATGCCGGTGAGGAACCCGATGAGGCCTGTCGACACGATACCCAGCATCAGGACGAGCATGACATTGACGCCGGCCACGGCGGTACCCAGCACGATGAGGTAGGGCAGTACCTTGAGCCATTCGATGGCTTCGGTCTGCGGAGGAGCAGTGATGCTCAGCCCCTGGTAAACGTAGAGGCCCAGTACCACGATGGCGGCAGGCACTACGATGAGGCAGTTCACGCGGAACTTGTCTGTCATGACGCAGTCCTGCGTGCGGGTCGAAGCGATGGTGGTGTCGGAAATGAACGACAGGTTGTCGCCGAAGAAAGAGCCGCCTACGACGATGGCTGTCATGTAGGCCAGGTCGACACCGGTCTTTTCTGCCAACCCCACGGCTACAGGCGTCAGGGCTACAATGGTGCCCACACTGGTACCGATGGAGAGCGAGATGAAGCAGGCAGCCAGAAAGATGCCAGCCAGCAGCAGGTTGTCCGGCAGGATGTGGAGGGTCAGGTTGACCGTCGCGTCAATGGCGCCCATCTGCTTGGCACTTTGGGCAAAGGCGCCGGCCAGTACGAATATCCAGATCATCATCAGGATGTTCTTGTTGCTGGCTCCGGCCGAGAAGTGGTAGATGCGCTCTTCCAGCTTCAGGCCGCGGGTGATGGCCACGGCATAGCACGACGAGAACAGGAAGGCCACGGTAATGGGCATCTTGTAGAAGTCGTTCATCAGCAATGATGTCACGAGGTAGAGGCAGAGGAAGACGACAAGCGGGCTCAGTGCCCACCAGCTTCCCCGACGTATTTGGCTGTTTTCTTGCATAAAAAACACTGGATTAAGGGTAAGAAAAGACCGTTTGGTCAAAGCGTCACTCCATTCTTGAAGATGGCTATTTCCTTGTAGCCTTTCTTTTCGTTGTTCACCGGTTCGCCATTGGCTACACGGATGACGTAGTCGATGAAGCGTTCGCACGTCTGCTGCATCGGTTCGTCCTCGAGGATGACTCCGGCGTTGAAGTCAATCCAACCCGGTTTCTGCCTGGCCAGACGCGAGTTGGTGGAAATCTTCATGGTAGGTACGTAGGTGCCGAAGGGAGTACCGCGTCCTGTTGTGAAGAGTACCATGTGGCAGCCGCTGGAAGCCAGTGCCGTAGCGGCCACAAGATCGTTGCCGGGCGCCGACAGCAGGTTGAGGCCTTTGGTGCGGAGGCGTTCGCCGTAGGGCAGCACTCCTTCCACGTAACTTTTTCCGCACTTCTGTGTACAGCCCAGTGCCTTGTCTTCGAGGGTGGAGATACCGCCGGCCTTGTTGCCGGGTGAGGGGTTTTCGCCTACCGGTTCGCCGTGGCTCAGAAAGTATTCCTTGAAGTCGTTGATGAGTTGGACCGTCTGGTCGAACAGCTGGCGGGTGCGGCAGCGGTTCATCAGGATAGTTTCGGCTCCGAACATCTCGGGCACCTCGGTCAGTACGGTGGTGCCGCCCTGTGCCACAAGGAAGTCGGAGAACAGACCCAGCAACGGGTTGGCCGTGATGCCCGAAAAGCCGTCCGAACCTCCGCACTTCAGCCCGACACGGAGCTCACTCAGCGGGATGTCCTGGCGTACGTCCTGCGAAGCCTTGGCGTAGAGTTCGCGCAGCAGCTTCATGCCTTCCTGGAATTCATCGTCCACTTGTTGGGATACCATGAACCTGACGCGCTCCGGGTCGTATTCGCCCAGGAATTCGCGGAAGGCATCCGGCTGGTTGTTTTCACATCCCAGCCCCACGACAAGCACTCCTCCGGCATTGGGGTGGAGCACCATGTCGCGCAATATCTTTCGGGTATTCTCGTGGTCGTCGCCCAGTTGCGAGCAGCCATAGTTGTGAGGATAGGCCACGATGGCATCCACGCCTTTACAGCCGGTCTCAGCACGCAAGGCTTCGGCCAGCTGGCCGGCAATTCCGTTCACACAGCCTACGGTCGGTATAATCCAGATTTCGTTGCGTATGCCGGCGTCGCCATTCCTGCGTCGGTAACCTTTGAAGGGCAGCTGGCGGTCGGCGATGTCCAAATCGGCCTTGACGGGGGTATAGGTATATTCCAACAGCCCGGACAGGTTGGTTCGGATGTTGTGCTCGTTCATCCAGTCGCCCTGCTTGCATGCTTGGCAGGCATGCCCGATGGGGTAGCCGTATTTGATGACGTTCTCTCCGCAGGCCAGGTCTTTCAACGCAAACTTGTGGCCGGCAGGGATGTCTTCGTTCAGCGTGATGCACTCTCCGTCGACGGTTATCTGCTCGCCTGCCGACAAGGGGAGGATGGCTACAGCCACATTGTCTGCCGCATTGATTTTTAAGAATTTCGTTTCCATTATGGACGTTCGCGTTGTAAGGACTTATTGGTTGCAGTAGAATTCGATGTTCTCTTTGGTCAGCAGGTCGATGGGCATGAAATGAATCGGGTTTACCTCCTTCTTCAGAATCAGGTGGTCGCACAGCGTTTTGATGCCGTTGAATCCCTGCAGGGTGGGTTGCTGGGCGATGAGGAAGAAGATGCTTCCTTTCTTCAGGCATTCTACGTTGCGTTGCAGCAGGTCGTATCCCATGAGGTTGAAGCCAGTTATGCCCCTTGCAAGCAGATATTCCCCGATGATATAGGCTTTCGAGTTGAAGGTGATGCCGTTGCGCAGGGTAGGGTGTTCTTTGAAGAAGTCGTCCAGCATCTGTGCGTCTTCACCGTCGCGTTTGGCGTGAAGGTTGAGTTCGCGTATGCGGCAGTTCGGATGATGCTGCTTCATGTATTCGCGGAAACCGACTTCCCTCCGTTCCTGCTGGTTGGAGCCTACGACCCCTTCGTTTATTTTTCGGAAGATGACAATTTCCTGTGCATCCTTTCCGGCCAGCAGCATCAGCATGCGGGCAGCGAAGAAACCGCTTTGGTGAGAGTTCTGGCCGAAGAACGAAAGGGCCGGCTGTCCCTTAATATTCGAGTCGATATATATATAAGGTATATTCAGCTCGTTCAGTGCCTCGGTGAAAGGCAGGGTATACTGCGGGGCAGTGGGTGCAAAGAGCACTCCGTCCGGCTTCATCTCGACAATCTGTTGCGAAGCCAGGTCGAACGAGTGGTAATCGTAGGGATCGTAATAGGATAGGAGAACCTGTATGTTGAAGTCCGAGTAGGCAACGGTGGCCTGCTGGATGCCTGTTTCCACTTCGCTCCAGTATTCGCCCGCTTCGTGCTGCGGCAGCAGGCAGGCATACGTGTACTGTTTGTTGGTGGCCAGTGCGCTGGCATACATGTTGGGCTGGTAGTCCAGTTGTTTCAGTATGTCTTCCACACGTTTGCGGCTGGCCTCGGATACGCCGCTCCGTCCGTGCAATACACGGTCCACTGTGCCTACCGATACATTGGCCATTTGTGCAATGTCTTTAATTCTGATTCTGCTCATCTGTATCCTTTTTGTGTGCGTACACAATAATAATCTTAATATTTACAGCACAAATATATGATAATTTTTTGTATTCCAAAAATTGTTGTATCTTTGTGCCCGCACACGAAAGGTGGGGTATGTGAAGCTTTTTGCTGCTTAACTGCATGAAATCAGGTACTTAGCTTTTCTGTAGGCATGAAACTTATAAATTGAAAGAATATAGTTGTTTAATACATTAATAGAACTGAAAATATGGGAAAGAAAGTCGTAACGCTTGGTGAAATCATGTTGAGATTGTCAACTCCGGGCAATACTCGTTTTGTACAGTCTGATTCTTTCGATGTCGTATATGGCGGCGGCGAGGCCAATGTGGCTGTGAGCTGTGCCAACTATGGACACGACGCTTATTTCGTAACCAAACTTCCGAAGCATGAGATCGGCCAGTCGGCTGTCAATGCTTTGCGCAAGTACGGAGTGAAGACCGACTACATTGCCCGCGGCGGCGACCGTGTGGGTATCTATTATCTGGAGACAGGTGCTTCCATGCGTCCCAGCAAGGTGATTTACGACCGTGCCCATTCTGCCATCGCAGAAGCCGATCCTTCCGATTTCGACTTTGACGCCATCATGGAAGGTGCCGACTGGTTCCACTGGTCGGGCATTACGCCGGCCATCTCGGACAAGGCTGCCGAACTGACCCGTCTGGCTTGTGAGGCTGCCAAGCGTCATGGTGTGACGGTTTCTGTTGACCTGAATTTCCGCAAGAAACTTTGGACAAAGGAGAAGGCACAGTCCATCATGAAACCTCTGATGAAATACGTAGACGTCTGCATCGGTAACGAGGAAGACGCCGAACTTTGTCTGGGCTTCAAGCCCGATGCCGATGTTGAGGGTGGCAAGACCGATGCCGAAGGCTACAAGGGCATCTTCAAGGCCATGGCCAAGGAATTCGGTTTCAAGTATGTCATCTCTACCTTGCGTGAATCTTTCTCTGCAAGCCACAACGGTTGGAAGGCTATGATTTATAACGGCGAGGAATTCTACGAATCCAAGCGTTATGACATCAACCCCATTGTGGACCGTGTAGGTGGTGGCGACTCCTTCTCGGGCGGTATCATCCATGGCCTGCTTACGAAGGCCACTCAGGGCGAGGCATTGGAATTTGCCGTAGCGGCTTCGGCCTTGAAGCACACCATCAACGGTGACTTCAACCTTGTTTCCGCCGAAGAAGTGGAAGCTTTGGCCGGTGGCGATGCCAGTGGACGTGTGCAGAGATAATAAGTAGTGACAATAAATAATGTGACAGTATAGCAATGGCAAAATTTGATAAGATAGCCGTATTGGACAAGATAGGTTCTACCGGCATGGTGCCTGTGTTCTACCATAAAGACGCAGAAGTGGCAAAGAAAGTAGTGAAGGCTTGTTACGAAGGTGGTGTCCGTGCTTTCGAGTTTACCAACCGTGGCGATTTCGCTCACGAGGTATTTGCTGAAGTTGTGAAGTATGCAGCCAAGGAATGCCCTGAAATGGCGATGGGTGTAGGTTCGGTTGTCGATCCGGCAACGGCTGCCCTTTATATTCAGCTGGGTGCCAACTTCGTGGTTGGTCCGCTGTACAATCCCGAAATTGCCAAGGTATGCAACCGCCGTCTGGTGCCTTATACGCCGGGTTGCGGCAGTGTGTCCGAAGTTGGCTTTGCACAGGAAGCCGGTTGCGACTTGTGTAAGATTTTCCCGGGCGATGTGCTGGGACCGAAATTGGTGAAGGGCCTGTTGGCTCCCATGCCGTGGTCCAAGTTGATGGTGACAGGTGGTGTTGAGCCTACTCAGGAAAATCTGACTTCTTGGATCAAGGCTGGTGTGTTCTGTGTAGGTATGGGTTCCAAGCTCTTCCCCAAAGACAAGGTAGCTGCCGAAGATTGGGCTTATGTTACCGAGAAATGCAAGGAAGCGTTGGGCTACATTGCAGAAGCCAGAAAATAACCGGTTTTGTTGAGACAATGTGCCGGTCACGGGCCTGAACCCATGTATCGGCAGGAACGATAAATTTCATTTTGTTTAAAGGTGTTTAAAGGGGACAGCCATCGGAATACTCGGGAGATGTATTTCGGTGGCTTGTTTTTTATCCTCGGCAGTGGTTGGAATGGAGTTTGGAGGCCGGATTGTGTGAATATGTCTGACATTCTTGAAAATTATGTTATATAACAGCTTTTCTGAAGACGAAAATTTGCAGGTAGCTGAAAAAGCGCTACCTTTGCATTGTGGTTGTGAAACCGCAGAAGACATAAAACAATAAAAGTTTTTTCATAGGCTATTTTTTAAGTGTTTTTCATTAGTGTATTAGATTTAGTGTAAAGAGAAAGATTGATTTTTGGATAACGATTGACTAAAAAAGAAAAGCCATTGGGGCTTTTCTTCTGTGGACGGGCGGTTCGTGAGAACGAGCTCGTTTTTTTTATGTATATTCCAAGTATATTCCTATATCATCAGCATGTTTTGGTTATCTCGCCTGCCAGATTGGAATCCATGAGGCGGCGCACTTCCTGTTGGTTCAGACCGTGTCCCAGCAGGAACATCAGTTTGGTGACGGCACATTCGGGTGTACTGTCGTAACCGCTGATGACACCCGTCTGGAGCAGTTGCAGGCCGGTGCCGTAGCGTTGCATCTCGACTACACCCCGTTGGCACTGGGTGATGTTCACGATGACAATGCCGCGGTCGTTCGCTTCCTTGAGCTGGCGGATGAGCCATTCTTTCTGTGGAGCGTTGCCCGAACCGAAGGTCTTGAGTACGACAGCCTTGATGCCGGGCACGTGGAGCACGGAGCTGACGATGCTCTCGCGGATGCCTGGAAAGAGGGTAAGCACCACCACATTGGTGTCGAACAGATAGTGGGGCTTCATCGGCCGCGACGGGTCGGGGCGGCGGATGAGGTGTTCCTCGTAACGGATGTGGATGCCGACTTTGGCCAATGGCGGGTAGTTGAACGAGCGGAAGGCGTTGAAATTCTCTGCATTGATTTTGGTCGTACGGTTGCCGCGCATCAGCTCGTTCTCGAAGAAGATGCAGACTTCGGGCACCATGGGTGTACCGTCGGGGCGACGGGCAGAGGCTATCTCGATGGCAGTGATGAGGTTTTCCTTGCCGTCGGTGCGCAGCATGCCGATGGGCAGTTGCGAGCCGGTCAGGATGACGGGTTTCGACAGATTCTCGAGCATGAAGCTCAGGGCGCAGGCTGTATAGGCCATGGTGTCGGTGCCGTGCAGGATGACGAAGCCGTCGTAATCGTTGTAGTGGCTGCTGATGATTTTTACAATCTTGGCCCAGAGTTCCGGTTCCATGTCCGACGAGTCGATGGGCGGGTTGAACTGGTAGGTGGAGATGTGGCAGTTGAAGCGTTTCAGTTCGGGCACGTGCTTGAGCAGTTCGTCAAAGTTGAAGCTTTCCAAGGCTCCCGTTTCGGGGTTCTCAATCATACCGATGGTACCACCGGTATAAATCAATAATACTGAAGGGCAATCTGCTGTTTTCATTTCGCATTCCGTTGTTTGGGGTGAATGATAGTGCAAAGTTACGGATTTATTCAATAATAAACAATTCCTCCGATTACAGGTGAAGCATTTATGGATTGGATTTGAACAAGTTTTCGTTGCAGGTGTGGCACAAAAGGCATATCTTTGCAGGGAGGGCGAACCAATCGTCCTTGCCGGATGTTGTACACATATTATTAATGAAAGATATGAAAGGATTGAATTATTCATTGATGCGCATCATTTGCGCTTTGATTATCGGACTGCTGCTGGTCATGTTTCCCGCACAGGCCGGTGAGTATCTGGTGATTACCATCGGAGTGGTTTTTCTGGTGCCTTCGCTCGTCAGCCTGATCGGTTATCTGGTGCAGAAACCCGAACTGCGCCGACGTTTCCCTGTTGAAGGGGTGGGCAGTCTGTTGTTCGGCCTTTGGCTGGTCATCATGCCCGGTTTCTTTGCCGACCTGCTGACTTTTGTGCTGGGCTTTATCCTGATGATGGGAGGTGTCCAGCAGATGGCTTCGCTCATGGCAGCACGAAGCTGGATGAAGGTGCCCGGCGGATTTTATGTGGTGCCGTTGCTGATTCTGATAGCTGGCATCGTCACGCTGTTCAACCCCACGGGGGTACGTTCGACGGCCTTTATCATTATCGGTGCCACGTGTCTTGTCTACGCCTTGTCCGAACTGGTGAACTGGATGAAGTTCACCCGCCATCGTCCGCAACCGCAGGATGTGGAAGCCCTGAAGGACCAGGCGGAAGATGCCGAAATCCTGAATTGAGCGGAAAGACGATATAGAAACTTCAGGCACGGATTTTACGGAGGAAGGTGGAAACGCTGGTTCGAGTGTTTCCACGCATATCCGTGAAGTCCGTGCCTGATTTTTTGCCTATTGGTCTTACAGTGCAAGTTCTTCGTAGGGCAGGCCGAAGACATCGGCCACAGCCTTGTAGACCACTTTCCCGCCGGCCACGTTTACGCCGAGCGCCAGGGCGGGGTCGTCCTTGCAGGCCTTCTGCCAACCCTTGTCGGCCAAGGCTACGGTGTAGGGAAGGGTAGCGTTGGTCAGGGCCATGGTCGAGGTGAAGGGCACGGCGCCGGGAATGTTGGCCACGGCGTAGTGCACGATGCCGTCCACCACATACGTCGGCTCGCTGTGCGTGGTGGGGTGCGACGTCTCGAAGCAGCCGCCTTGGTCGATGGCTACGTCCACCAGTACCGTGCCGGGCTTCATCAGCGGAAGCATGTCGCGGGTGATGAGGTGTGGCGTCTTGTCGCCGGGGATGAGGACGGAGCCGATGACGAGGTCGACGGTGGGCAGCTCCATGCGGATGTTGTGGGCCGAAGAGTAGAGGGTCTTCACATTCTTGGGCAATACCTCGCTTAGGTAGCGCAGGCGGGCCAGGTTGATGTCCGTTATCATCACTTCGGCGCCCATGCCGGCGGCCATCTGTGCGGCGTTGCATCCCACGATGCCTCCGCCCAGTATCAGCACACGGGCTGGGCGAACGCCCGGCACGCCTCCCAGCAGCTTGCCCTTGCCTCCCTGAGGCTTCTCGAGGAAGCGGGCGCCTTCCTGTACGGACATGCGGCCGGCCACTTCGCTCATGGGGATGAGCAGGGGCAGCGAGCGGTCGGGCAACTCGACGGTTTCGTAGGCGATGCAGATGGCTCCGCTTTCTATCATGGCTTCGGTCAGGGCACGGTCGGCGGCGAAGTGGAAGTAGGTGAACACCACCTGGTTGCGGCGGATGAGTTTGTACTCGGGGGTAATGGGTTCCTTGACCTTGACAATCATCTCGGCGGCGGCATAGACTTCTTCGAGGGTGGGCAACAGTTTTGCGCCCACGTTCACGTAGTCTTCGTCGGCAAATCCGCTGTTGTTGCCGGCCGTTTGCTGTACGTACACGGTGTGTCCCCGCTTGACGAGTTCGGCTACTCCGGCCGGCGTCATGCCGACACGGTTCTCGTTGTTCTTGATTTCTTTCGGTACGCCAATAACCATAATGTAAAGTGTTAGGGGTTAAACATGTCGCAATATAGTGAAAAAGCTGACAAAGTGTTTCCTCTAGGCGTATGTTTTGCAGCATTTCCGGCTTCCTTTCTTACGTATATGGTCGCTCTTCCTCCGGCTTTCGGACGGGGTTTCTCCGTCGGAAGTTTATCCTTTCTCCGCCTGAATGTTATATCTTGCGTGCTCAGATATACATCTTGGCTGCTGAGATATACATCTGAGCACGCAAGATGTGCATCTGAGCGGCTAAGATATAGATTTCCGGCTGACTGAAGGAATGCTTTCTACGGGGGAAGGCAGGCGAAAGTGGGGAGGGAGGCTGCCGTTCCCTAGGCATCGGAAGTAAAAAGTCAGAAAACGTTGTTTTCGCCTTTTGTACTTCCCTCGGTTTGCACTATCTTTTCATAAAATAGGCTGCACCTCGGAAGTAAAAAGTCAGAAAACGTTGTTTTCGCCTTTTGTACTTCTCTCGGTTTGCACTATCTTTGTAAACCTAAAATTGCTGCTGATGGTAAAACATTATATATCCTTATTAATATGGGTCGGATGGTTGTGCGGAGCCGCTTCGCTGAAGGTGGAAGTGCCGGCCGATTCGGCTTCTTTTGTCAATCCTTTCACGCATCCCATTACGTTCAGCGGAAACTTCGGCGAGCTGCGGGCCAACCACTTCCACGGAGGGCTCGACTTCAAGACGGGAGGGGTGACGGGAAAGCCGGTGCGTGCGCTGGCCGACGGCTACATCTCGCGCATCCGTGTGACGCACGGTTCGGGCTACGTGCTCGACGTGGTCTATAACAACGGTTATACCACCATCAACCGCCACCTGGAAGCTTTTGCGGGCGACATGGCCCGGCGGGTGGAAGACCTGCAATACGAGCAGGAGAGTTGGGAGGTGGAGATTGTGCCCGAGGCGGGGGAATACCCCGTCCGCCGTGGGCAGGTCATCGCTTATAGTGGCAATACGGGCTATTCGTTCGGTCCGCATCTGCATCTGGACGTCATCGAGACGGCCACGGACGAGTATGTCGATCCGCTGCCTTTCTTTGCCGAGCAAGTGAAGGACCACACGGCGCCGAGGGCACAGGGCATCATGCTCTTCCCGCAACGCGGACGGGGCGTGGTGAACGGCAAGACGACAAGGCAGGCTTTTGCCCTGAACCAGACGGCGGGCATCACGGCCTGGGGTGAGATAGGGGCGGGCATCCGTGCCTACGACTACATGGACGGGGTGCACAACCGCTACGGCGTGCATACGGTGATTCTCGAAGTGGACGGGCAGGAAGTCTTCCGCAGTGTGGTGAACCGCTTTGCCTACGACGAGAACCGTTACATCAACTCCTGGACCTACGGGCAGTACATGAAGTCGTTCATCGACCCCGGCAACCGCCTCCGCCTGCTGCATGCCTCCAACGGCAACCGCGGACTGGTGACCATCGACGAGGAGCGGCCCTACCGCTTTGTCTATACGCTGCGCGACGCGCTGGGCAACGAGTCGAAGGTGCGCTTCACCGTGCAGGGCCGTCGGAGCGACATCCCTGCGGTGGAGCATCGTGAGAAGTATCATTTCCGTTGGGACAAGGTGAACTACCTGCAGGAACCCGGCCTCGAACTGGTGTTGCCCCGCGGTGTGCTCTACGAGGATGCTTACCTGAACTATGCCGTCCGTGCCGACAGCGGTGACATTGCTTTCACCTATCAGCTGAACGACCGTAACATATCTCTGTACAAGGCATGCAACCTTCGCATCGGATTGCGCCGCCGTCCGCTGGCCGACAGCACGAAGTACTACGTGGCCAGCATCAGTGCCAAGGGCCGCAAGTACAACATGGGCGGCCGCTACGTGGACGGTTATATGGAGGTGAAGGTGCGCGACCTGGCTACCTACACCGTCGCCATCGATACCGTTCCGCCCGTGTTGACACCTGTGGGGCAGGCCGGCTGGGGACGCTCGGGTCGCATCGTTTTCAAGGCGAAGGACGCGCAGACAGGCATTGCCTCCTATCGCGGCACCATCGACGGGAAGTATGCCCTCTTCGGCAAGCCGAACTCGGTGAAGGGAGAACTGGTGTGCCGGCTCGACCCGCGTCGGGTGAAGAAGGGGGGCAGCCACGTGCTGGTGATGAGTGTCACCGACGGTTGCGGCAACGTCACCACCCGCCAGTACCGTTTTGTGTGGTAAAAAAGATAAATGGTTAATGATTAATGGTAAATGATAAATTAATTAATAAGTATCGATTATGAAGATTAGAAAATTGACCCTTGCCGTCGTCTGCATGGCGGCAGCCGTGGCCGATGCACTGGCCTGTACCAACCTCATTGTGGGCAAGAACGTGTCGGCCGACGGTTCGACCATCATTTCCTATTCGGCCGACTCCTATTCGCTGTTCGGCGAGTTGTATCACTACCCTGCTGGCATGCACAAGAAGGGAACGATGATTAACATTTATGAGTGGGATACGGGCAAGTACCTGGGACAGATAGAGCAGGCACGCCAGACGTACAACGTGGTGGGCAACATGAACGAATTCCAGCTGACCATCGGCGAAACGACCTTCGGCGGTCGTCCTGAGCTGGTGGATACAACAGGTATCATCGACTATGGAAGTCTGATTTATCTGGGCCTGCAACGTTCGCGTACGGCACGCGAGGCCATCAAGGTGATGACCGAGCTGGTGCAGGAGTATGGCTACTACAGCAGTGGCGAGTCTTTCACCATTGCCGACCCCAATGAGGTGTGGATTATGGAAATGATAGGCAAAGGCCCTGGCGTACGTGGAGCCGTGTGGGTGGCTGTCCGTGTGCCGGACGACTGCATCTCGGCCCATGCCAACCAGAGCCGCATCCATCAGTTCGACATGAACGACAAGGAAAACTGCATGTATTCGCCCGACGTTATCTCCTTTGCCCGCGAGAAGGGCTACTTCAACGGGGTGAACAAGGACTTCAGCTTCTCCAAAGCCTATGCGCCGCTCGACTTTGGTGCACGCCGCTATTGCGAGGCCCGCGTGTGGAGCTACTTCAATATGTTTACCGACCGCGGCGAGGAGTTCTTGTCCTATATTCAGGGTACAACCGACGAGCCGATGCCCCTCTACGTGAAGCCCAACCGCAAAATCTCCGTACAGGACGTGAAGAACGCCATGCGCGACCACTACGAAGGCACGGCGCTCGACATCACGAAAGACTTCGGTGCCGGCCCTTACCACACTCCCTACCGCCTCTCGCCGCTGGAGTTTGAGGTGAACGGACAGAAATACTTCAACGAGCGTCCCATCTCCACCCAGCAGAGCGGCTTCGTCTTCGTGGCGCAGATGCGCGAGAACCTGCCCGACGCCGTGGGCGGTGTGCTGTGGTTCGGCCTGGACGATGCCAATATGACGGTGTTCACGCCCGTCTATTGCTGTGCCACCCGTGTGCCCGAGTGCTACACCCGTGTGGACGGTGCCGACTACATCACCTTCTCCTGGAAGTCTTCCTTCTGGATATACAACTGGGTGGCCAACATGGTATATCCGCGCTACGACCTGATGATGGACGACGTGCGGGCCGTGCAGACCGAAATAGAGACTACCTTCAACCAGGCACAGGAGGGTATCGAAGCCGTTGCCGTGAAACTGCTGGAAACCGATCCGGCCAAGGCCAAGGAATTCCTGACGAACTACACCGTGATGACGGCCCAAAGCACTCACGACGCCTGGAAGCGCCTCGGCGAATTCCTTATCGTGAAATACAATGACGGTGTGGTGAAGCGCGTGAAGGACGGCAAGTTCGAACGCAATGCCATCGGCCAGCCGGCAGGTGTCATCCGTCCGGGCTATCCGAAGGAGTTCCTCGAGGAATACGTGAAGCAGACCGGCGACCGATATAAAATTCCCGAATAATTTGTTTGTTCATTTTATCTGATTATCTTTGTCGGACTATAAAAAAGATAATGTTTTAACCTATAAAATAATAGAGTTTATGGAAAATCAAGATTTGATTAAAGTGGTTACCGAGAAAGCTCAGGAATGGCTGGGACCGGCTTTCGATGCCGAGACTCAGGCTGAAGTGAAGAAAATGCTTGAGAACGATGATAAGACGGAGCTGATAGAAAGCTTCTACAAGGATTTGGAATTTGGAACGGGAGGTCTGCGCGGCATCATGGGTGCCGGCAGCAACCGCATGAACATCTATACCGTGGGTGCCGCTACGCAAGGTCTGGCCAACTATCTGAACAAGTGCTTTGCCGGCCAGCCCGTTTCCGTAGTTGTGGGTCACGACTGCCGCAACAATAGCCGCAAGTTTGCCGAAATCTCGGCTGACATCTTCTCGGCCAACGGCATCAAGGTCTATCTGTTCGACGACCTGCGTCCTACGCCCGAAGTGTCTTTCGCCATCCGTCACCTGGGCTGCCAAAGCGGCATCAACATCACTGCCAGCCACAATCCGCGTGAATACAACGGCTACAAGGCCTACTGGGACGACGGCGCACAGGTACTGGCTCCGCACGACACCGCCATCATCGACGAGGTGAACAAGGTGAAGGTGGCCGACATCAAGTTCAACGGCAACAAGGAACTCATCCAGATTATCGGTGAGGATGTGGACAAGGCATATCTGGAGAAGGTACACTCCATCTCCATCGACCCCGCAGTCATCAAGCGTCAGAAGGACCTGAACATCGTTTACACGCCGCTTCACGGTGCCGGACGTACGTTGATTCCTGCCTCTCTGAAGGTATGGGGGTTCGAGAACGTACATTGCGTGGAGTCACAGATGGTGAAGGACGGTAACTTCCCGACGGTGGTTTCGCCCAATCCCGAGAATGCCGAGGCACTGACACTGGCCATCAAGCTGGCCAAGGAAATCAATGCCGACATTGTAATGGCCAGCGACCCCGATGCCGACCGTGTAGGTATGGCCTGCAAGGACGACAAGGGCGAGTGGGTACTCATCAACGGCAACCAGACCTGTCTGCTCTTCCTTTACTATATCATCAAGAACCGTCTGGCTACGGGCAAGATGCAGCCGGGCGACTTTATCGTGAAGACCATCGTGACGACTGAGCTTATCAAGGCTGTGGCCGACAAGAACAAGGTCGAGATGCTCGACTGCTACACGGGCTTCAAGTGGATTGCCCGCGAAATCCGTCTGCGCGAAGGCAAGCAGCAGTACATCGGCGGTGGTGAAGAGAGCTACGGCTTCCTGGCCGAAGACTTCGTGCGCGACAAGGATGCAGTTTCGGCCTGCTCGCTGCTGGCTGAAATCTGTGCCTGGGCCAAGGATCAGGGTAAGACACTCTACGACGTGCTGATGGATATCTACGTAGAATACGGTTTCTCGAAAGAAACTACCGTCAACGTGGTGAAGCCGGGCAAGAGCGGTGCCGAAGAAATCAAGGCCATGATGGACAACTTCCGCGCCAACCCGCCGAAGGAAATCGGTGGCTCGAAGGTATGCGTGGTGAAGGACTACAAGACGCTGGAGATGACCGGTGCCGACGGCAAGGTGAGCAAGCTCGACATGCCCGAACCTTCGAACGTACTCCAGTATTTCACAGAAGACGGTACGAAGATTTCTGTCCGCCCCTCGGGTACGGAACCGAAGATCAAGTTCTACATCGAGGTGAAGGGCCAGATGGGATGTCCCAAGTGCTACGCCGGTGCCAATGCCGATGCTGAAGAAAAGGTGAAGGCAGTGCGTGCGTCGCTGGGTATCTGACCTGCGGCCTGCGTTACGGCTAATTGACCGTTCCCCCTTTCCGTATGCTTCCCTTTTGTAGGGAAGAGCGGAAAGGGGGAACGTTTTTTATATCCCTGCTTGTGCAGTAATTGCCGCCTGCTTGTGCAGTAATTGCCGCCTGCCTGTGCAGTAATTGCCGCCTGCCTGTGTAGCAATTGCCGCCTGCTCGGGTAGTAATCGCTACCTGCCTGTGTGGCAATTACTACCTGCCCCGTCGGCGTACGAAGAAATCTTTCAGGACTTGTCGCGCCCTTCGAGCCAGGCGTCGATGAGACGGCGGGCGATGCTCAGCTTGCGCGGCAATTCGGGCAGGTTGTTGCGGTGGTAGAAGGCGCCGGCCGTAAGCTCGTCCTCCTGCAGCTTGATGGTGCCACTTTCGTAATCGGCGAAGAAACCTACCATCAGGCCGCTGGGATAGGGCCAGGGCTGACTGTCGAAGTAGGTGATGTTTCGGATGGTGAGCCCCGTTTCTTCCATTACCTCACGGCGGACGCATTGCTCCAGCGTCTCGCCCGCCTCGAGGAAGCCCGCCACAAGTCCGTAGAAGGTACCGCGGAAGTTTCGGGCGTGCACCATCAGTATCTCGTCGCCGCGGCGCACCAGCACGATGATGGCGGTGGAGATGGGCGGATAGAGCTCGTTGCCGCAGCGGGGGCACTTCTTCATGATGTCGGTCTGCTGCTCGGTGGGTGTGCCGCAGACGGAGCAGTAGCGGCTGTGCCGGTCCCAGTAGAGTATCTGGTAGGCCTTGCCGGCTGCCTTGTAGTCCGAAAGGGGCAGATGGTCGAACGAGGCACGCAGGCCTGTCATCATCCATTCGGAGGTTTCGGCTACGGGATAGTCGATGGCAAATGCATAGACCTGTTCCCCGGTAGGCAGGGTGACGCGGTGTACCGTTTGCTCTGCAGCGGGGGCCACGGGCAGCTGTTCGCCTGTGGGCAGGGTGCAGGTGCCGTCGGGGTGTTTCTGTATCAGCAGCTGGTCGTTGTAGAAGATGCACCGGCGGGCGGTGCGGTCGCATTCCTGTTCGTTCATCGTTTCAGCAGTTAGGTAGGGTCAAAAGTTTACGTGTACACCTCCCATGAAGGTGGCCTTCGGCATGGGGTAGCCCGCGTTGATCTCGTAGCGCTGTGCCAGCAGGTTCTCGACTTTCACGAAGAGGCTTGCAAAGTTACACAGACGGTAGCCGATATTCAAGTTCCAAAGCACAAAAGTTTCCTGCTTTTCCTGTCCCTGCGTCACGGAGGTGTAGAGGCCGCGGACGTACTGCACGCCGCTCGAGGCTGTCCACCGTCCCTGATGGTAGTTGGCACCAACGTACAGTTTGTGTTCGGGGGCAGCCAGCACGGGATGTTCCATGTGCAGCCAGCTGTAGTTGGCGTTGGCCTGCCAGCGGGCGTTGAACCGGTAGGACACGGTGGCCTCCGTACCCCAGTTCTCAATGTGTCCCGTGTTCACGTTCTTGCGCTGGGCGGGGTCTACCTGTATGATGTTTTTCCCGTCGATGTAGTAGAGGTTGAGGCCGTAAGCCAGTGCGCCGTCGCAGAGACGTTGCGTGTAGGCCAGCTCGTAGCTGACGAGGCTCTCGGGCTGCAGGTCGGGATTCTTGGAGAACATGAACAGCTCGCGGATGGTAGGGTTACGGAAGCCTTTGCCTACCATGGCCTTCAACTCGGCCTGCCGGGGCAGGTGGAAGGCCAGTCCGCCCTGGGGTATCCACTCCGTGCCCGTGTGTGAGTGATGGTCTACACGCAGTCCGGCGTCAACCGACAACCATCGGCCGATGTTCTGCCGGAAATCCACGTATCCGGCCACTTCGTCCAGCTGCTTGTCCACCTGCGGTTGCTTTTCGCCCGTGGCCAGTACCTTGTACCACGACTCGCCGCCGAAGTGCTGGTAGTCTATGCCGGCGGTGATGCGGTTGCCTTTGAACAGCGTGGCGCTCTGATACCACGACAGGCCCATCATGCGGTCCTTGGAGTTGAAGTGCGATGTCTGCGGCTCTTCGCCCGGATGGTATCCGTCGTTGATGCGGTGGCGTCCCCAGTTGTAGAAGAAACTCAGTGCGCCCGAGGTGCGGCGGTAGTGGTTTTCGAGGGCGGCCGAAGCCATGCCGCGGGTGATGCGCGAGTCGTTGTCGATGTAGGGCGCCGCGGTGGTGCCGGGGTTGGAGGCATTGAAGTGGGTTACGTTGACATCGCCCCACAGCTTCCACCGGTCACTGAAGTCATAGCCCAGTTTGGCATAGCCGCCATACTGCTCGAAGTCCATATCCGGCCGGTGTCCGTCGCTGCGGTTGTACGAACCGGTGGTGATGCTGCTGAAGCGTCCGCGCTTCAGGCGGTTGGTTACCTCGGTTTGCAGGGTGTTGTAGGAACCGTATGCGGCCTGTACGTCGGTCTTCGAGCCTTCTTCCTCCATCTGCCGCGTGACGATGTTGATGACGCCGCCCATGGCGTTCGAGCCGTAGAGTACCGAGGCCGGTCCGCGCAGCACCTCCACGCGTTCGGCCATCATTGTCTGGTAGGCATCGGCTATGGGATGCCCCATCAGTCCCATGTACTGCGGATGCCCGTCGATGAGCACCAGCAGTCCGGCCGTGGGGCTTCCGCCGATGCCTCGTAGGCTCATGCCTCCGGCAGCGCCGGTGGACACGCCGTAGCCCATGATGCCGCGGCTGGTGGTGAAGAAACCGGGCACCTGCTCGGTCAGTGTGGGCAGTACGGAGGGCTGGTAGTTGCTTTCCAACTGCTTCCGGCCCACGACGGAGATGGTCATGGGCAGGTGGCGGATGTCGGTCTTGTTGCGGGTGCCGGTTACTACCACTTCGTCGATGGTCAGGTTACGGTCAATGCGTGTGGTGTCCTGCTGTCCCTGGACGGCAGGCGATGTCAGTAGCAGGAGGGCCAGCAGGCTTCCTGTCAGGTTCCGTTCTTTCATGCTTTTTTTCTTAAGTTGGCAATAAATTTTTCGATAACTGGGAAAATTTCTTTGGCCGAGTGGAGGTCGCGGCTGGCCTGTTCCAGCGGGCACCAGCCCGTACGGTCGCGGTTGATGATGTGGTCCACTACCTCGTCGCAGGTCACCATGACCCCTGCCTCTTGCAGCAGCTGGAGAGCCGGCCGGCTGATGGTGCGTGTGTAGACTTCGCGCACGCCGCCCAGCACCATGAGTGAGGCAGCCGCCTTGCCGATGACCTTGTCGGCTACGGATGCGCCGTACAGGAATTCGGGCTCCTGTACCAGCAGGTCATAAAGGTCGGCCACACCCCGCTGTGTGAACGTACGGATGCGGTCACCATTGGCTATCACGCAGGAGTATCCTCCTGCGTGAAGCATGTCTATGAGTTCTTTCATTCTTTGTCTTTTCGGATTACAGCGTTTCTTGTTTCAACTGCTCCACATAGCGGTCGATGCGGTGCAGTTCTTCGGGAATGTCAATGCTTTGTGGGCAGTGGGACACGCATTGGCCGCAGCCGATGCAGTGGCTGGCCTGGCGCAGGCGGGGTACACTGCGGTCGTACCCGATGAGGAAGGCCCGGCGTGCTTCGCGGTAGTTGGCGTGCTCCTGCGAAGTGGGCAGATTGCCCTCGTTCACACATTTATTATAATGTATCAGTACGGCAGGAATGTCGATGCCGTAGGGGCAGGGCATGCAGTACTTGCAGTCGTTGCAGGGGATGGTGGGGTACTGCTTCATCAGGTCGGCCGTCTGCTGCAGGAATTCCAGGTCGTCGTCCGTCAGGGGTACCAGCGGCGAATAGGTGCGCAGGTTGTCCTGCAGATGTTCCATGTAGGTCATGCCGCTCAGCACCGTCAGTACGTCGGGGAACGTGCCTGCAAAGCGGAAAGCCCATGAGGCTACGCTCGCTTCGGGGCCGCGTTGCTTGAGTCTTGCAATCAAGTGTTCGGGCAGCTTGGACAAACGTCCGCCCAGCAGCGGTTCCATGATGATGGCCGGTATGTGGCGTTTTTCCAGTTCGGCGTAGAGGTAGTCGGCGTTGACGTTGCGTCCCGAGGCGTATTTCCAGTCTACATAGTTCAGCTGAATCTGTACGAAGTCCCAGTGCACCTGGTCGTGCATGGCCAGTACCTCGTCGAACACATCCTTGGTACCGTGGAAAGAGAAGCCCAGGTTACGGATACGGCCGGCCTCGCGTTCCTTCATCAGGAAGTCTATCATGCCATTCTCAATGTAACGGGCGCGGAAGGTCTCGATGCCACCGTTGCCGATGGAGTGCAGCAGGTAATAGTCGATGTAGTCTACCTGCAGCTCCGAGAACGAACGGTTGTACATGGCGATGGAGTTCTCGCGCGTATAGTTGGAAAAATTGGACAGCTTGGTAGCCACGAAGAACTTCTCGCGCGGATGGCGCTTCAAGGCGATGCCTGTTGACCGTTCCGACCAACCCTGTACGTAAACAGGTGACGTATCGTAGTAGTTTACACCGTGGGCCATGGCATAGTCTATCAGTTCGTTCACGGCATCCTGGTCAATGACGTTGCCGCCCTTTTCGGGAGCGGGCAGGGTGGGCCAGCGCATGCAGCCGTAGCCCAGCAGCGATACTTTCTCTTTAGTTTTCGGGTTTTCGCGCAGGGTCATCTTGTCGGTGGGGATTTCTCCTTCGGCCTGCAGGGAGGAGGAAGCGGAGTCCTTCGGTCCACATCCGGCTAATACCGCGGTTGTGGTGGCCGTACTGATACCTACAATCTTCAGGAACTCGCGGCGGGACATATCGTTGGAATGATTCTGGTCGTTCATAAAATACGAAGTTAGAGAAGTTAAGAAGTTATAGAAGTTAAAGGCGAGGTAAGGAGGGCAACCGATGCCCTGCTCACCACTCACCGTTTACCGTTCACCGCTAAATAATCCGGTGCCGTTCGTGTCCTTCCACATAAATGGCGCTGAAGGGACGGGCCGGGCAAAGGTTCTCGCAGGCACCGCAACCGATGCAGCGTTCCGTGTCGATGGCCGGGAACTTGAGCGAATCGGGATTGTTGGGGTCCGACGGCACCATGGTGATGGCTCCCGTGGGGCAATGGCGTGCGCAGTTGCCGCATTCCACCTTGTCGGTCTTCACCACGCAGTTGCGCTTGATCCATACGGCGTGCCCTATCTGGATGGACGACTTGTCGGCCACGGTGATGGGCTTGATGGCTCCCGCAGGGCAGACTTCCGAACACTTGGTACACTCGGGGCGACAGTAGCCGCGTTCGTACGAAGAGAAAGGTTGCATCAGCGTCATCAGGCCGGTAGAGGGACGCAGTACCTCGTTGGGGCATACCGACACGCAGAGCTGGCAGGCCGTGCAGTGTTGGGCGAAGTGACGGGCACTTTGGGCTCCCGGCGGCAGGATGGGTGTCTTGCGGCGGGGTATCTTCTTGTCTTCGATGGTAGCCAGTCCGCCGTCCACCTTCATCTCCTGGGCCTTCAGTACGGCAGCCGAGGCCGCCAGTGCCGTTGAGGCCAGGAAGGCGCGGCGCGAACTGCCTCCTTCGTCCTTCTTTCCGGTTGCTTCAGTCTTTGTTTGGGTCGGATGGGCATAGTGCAGGGCCTGGTGTTTGCACTTGTCCAGACAGTCCATGCAAGCCACGCAGCGGCTGTAGTCTATGCGGTGGTTCTTGACGTCGATGCACGAAGCTTTGCAGTTGCGTGCACAGAGGTTGCAGTTGACGCACTTGTCAGTATCGATGACCGGCTTCAGGTAGGCATATTTCGACAGGAAGCCCAGTACGGTACCTACGGGGCAGATGGTGTTGCAATAAGTACGTCCGCCTCGCCAGGCCAGTACAATGAGTACCACCAGCGTGACGGCGGCAATGACGAACGTGGGCAGACTCTTCAGCCAGACGGTGGTGTCGTAGAAGGCATAGCTGTCAGCCCGTTCGGCCAGATAGGCCAGCAGGTTGTTTCCCCACTGGTAGACAGGGGCGAATAGGTTGCCTGCGATGCGTCCGTACGAACTGTAGGGTGCCAGCAGGGCGACAAACGAATGTATGCCTGCCACCAGTGCGATGACGAACACGCCCAGCACACCATAACGCAGCCACGACAGGGCGGGCGAATGGCGGTAGCGGTTCTTCTTGCTCTTTTTCGCGAACCAGGCTACAATGTCCTGGAAGACGCCCAACGGGCAGATGACCGAACAATAGACACGGCCCAGCAGCAGGGTGAGAATCACCAAGGCCAGTACCACTCCCACGTTCAGTGCCAGCAGGGCAGGGAGGAATTGGATCTTGGCCATCCAGCCGAACCACGTGTGCAGTGTCCCCGTGAAGTCGAGGAACAATAGGGTAATCAGCGTAAAGAATACGATGGCCAGAGTCAGTCTGATTTTACGTAACATAATAAAGTGTCTGTTTTTAGTAAGGTAAAATTGTCGTGTATCATTTTTCGAGTGATACGCTGCAAAAATAAGAAAAAAATAGAGAAACGGAGATACCAGAATTACGGTTATTTGTGCACATCCGTTTTTTTCTGGCAAAACGTCGGCCGGCAGTCGTGTGATGGAAGTGTGGAATGAGGTTCTGACGAAGCACTTCGTGAGGGTCCGACGAAGTGCTTCGTCAGGTGGTCATGCAGTGCTTCCTTAGGGGGTAACGAAGCACTGCATGAGAAGGTCACGAAGTGCTTCGTTACGACGGGTGGATGCAACGGCATCCGGAGGAAGGCTCAGAAAGCCTGTCATTGCATGGACGAGGCATCGAACGACAGGGGAAGCAGGTCGCCTACTTTCTTCACTTCGTAGATTCCCCGGCGTCCGTAGAGCAGGATGCGCATGGGTTGCCGGTATCTGGCCTCTGTCTCGAGCATTACCTGACGGCAGGCGCCACACGGCGGAATGGGGTCGTCCAGAAATTCACCCTGCTCGTTTCGGGCAGCGATGGCCAGTGTCACCACAGCCTGGTCGGGATAGCGCGAGTTGGCATAGAACAGGGTGGTACGTTCGGCACAGAGGCCCGACGGATAGGCGGCATTTTCCTGGTTGCTGCCACAGACCATAGTCCCGTCCGCCAGACGGGCGGCGGCTCCTACCGAGAAATGGGAGTAGGGGGCATAGCTGCGATGTGTGGCCTCGCGGGCGGCGTCTATCAGTTCGCGGTCGGCAGCAGTGAGTTCTTCGTATGGATAAATGCGGATGTCGATGTGTATATTCAGTTCTTTCATGGGGAGAGGGTTTATGTAATTAATGTTACAAAGATAGGAAAGTGATTGGAAATATCAATTCTTTTGCAGATTTTTGTGCCCGAATCAATGACAACGACATGAAATATATGTTCCGACTGTTGGCCCTTACGGCTCTTCTCGTTTTGCTTCTGCCTGTCCAGGCACAACGCAGAAACTCCCGTTACAACGAATATATCAAGCAATATGCTCCCATTGCGGTAGAGCAGATGAAGTTGCATAAGATACCGGCCAGCATTACGCTGGCTCAGGGACTTCTCGAGAGCGGGGCGGGGCAGAGTGTGCTGGCCCGCAAGAGCAACAACCATTTTGGCATCAAGTGTCATAGCAATTGGCGCGGCCGTCGGGTGTATCACGACGACGATGCCCGGGGTGAATGCTTCCGTGCCTATCGCAATGTACGCGATTCCTACGAAGACCATTCCAAGTTCCTGACCAGCGGCGCACGCTATGCCTTCCTCTTCAAACTGAAGATTACCGATTACAAGGGCTGGGCCCGCGGACTGAAGAAGGCCGGATATGCCACCGATCCCTCGTATGCCAACCGACTGATAACGATTATCGAGGACTACGAACTGTATAAGTACGACAATCAGGGAATGGGCCGTCGTGAAGCCCGCAAGTGGGAGAAGGAAATCAAGAAGAAACCTTGGCTGCTCAATCCCCATCAGGTGTATATCGCCAATGGCTTGGCTTATGTGGTGGCCCGTGACGGCGACAGCTTCGAACTGTTGGGCGGTGAGTTCGACATCAGCTGGAAGAAGCTGGTCGACTATAACGACCTGCACCGTGAGTATACCCTCGAGGCGGGCGACATCATCTATCTGAAGAAGAAGAACAAGAAGGCACAGAAGCCTTATACCGTCCACATTGTGCGCGACGGCGACTCTATGCACAGCATTTCCCAGAAGTATGGTATCCGTCTGAAGTATCTCTACAAGATGAACCGCAAGGACGGCGAATATGTTCCCGAAGTGGGCGACCGTCTGCGGCTGCGGTAATCTGCCAGATTCTTTCTTTTCAGCTTCGGCTGGATTTTCCTGTTGATATTTTTCCCCTGTTTGCCATTCACGGGTGAGCAGGGGAATCTTTTTTTTACGGCTGGATGTGATTGCTGTCAACTATCCGAAAATGTACACACTGTCCGATATCGGACACTTCTGATTTTACTCTTTCCATTGATTATGAATGGTTTGCATTTTTGGCACGGATTTCGCATATAGATAAGGTGAAGTTTGTCCGGGTGTTCGTTTTCAGAGCAATGATACGAAGGCACCGGCAGACCGGTGAAGCAAGGAAAATATAAACATTAAGAACAGATATATGGATAGAGAAATTCCGAAAGAAGTGCGCCGCAAGGAGCGCAACAAGAAGTGGATCCGCTACGGCATCGTGGCCGCTTCGGGTATTGTGGTCATCAGTGTCCTCATCTCGCTGATGCGGACGGGAGTCAAGGAGAAGGACCTTGTCTTCTCGCAGGTAGACCAGGGGACCATCGAGGTCAGCGTCAGTGCCTCGGGCAAGGTGGTGCCGGCATTCGAGGAAATCATCAATTCGCCCATCAATACCCGCATCCTCGAAGTATACAGGAAGGGTGGCGACAGTGTGGATGTGGGTACCCCCATCCTGAAACTCGACCTGCAGAGCGCCGAGACCGAGTACAAGAAACAGCTCGACGAGGAACAGATGCGTACCTACAAACTGCAGCAGCTGCAGGTGAACAACGAAACCAAGCTGAAAGACCTGGCCATGCAGATCAAGGTGTCCGAGATGAAGCTGAACCGCATGAAGGTGGAGCTGCGCAACGAGCAGTATCTGGACAGCCTCGGTTCGGGTACTACCGACAAGGTGCGTCAGGCCGAACTGAGTGTCAACGTGGCCCAGCTGGAACTGGAACAGCTCCGCCAGCAGTACGAGAACGAGCAGGAGGTGCTGGCTGCCGAATACAAGGTGCAGGAACTCGACCTGAGCATCTTCCGCAAGAGCCTGGCCGAAACCAAGCGTACGCTGGACGACGCACAGGTGCGTTCGCCCCGCAAGGCCATCCTTACCTATATCAATAACCAGATTGGTGCGCAGGTAGGCGAGGGCACGCAGATTGCCGTCATCTCCGACCTGAGCCACTTCAAGGTGGAGGGCGAGATAGCCGATACCTACGGCGACCGTGTGGCAGCCGGCGGGCGCGCCATCGTGAAGATTGGCAGCGAGAAGCTGGAAGGGCAGGTGAGCAGTGTCACCCCGCTTTCGAAGAACGGTGTCATCTCTTTTACCGTGCAGCTGGAGGACGACAGTAACCGCCGCCTGCGTTCGGGCCTGAAGACCGATGTCTACGTGATGAACGCCGTGAAGGAAGACGTGATGCGCGTGGCCAACGCTTCGTACTATGTGGGCCGTGGCGAGTACGACCTCTTTGTACGCGACGGTGAAGGTCAGCTCGTGAAGCGCAAGGTACAGCTGGGCGACTCCAACTTCGAGTACGTCGAGGTGATTTCGGGCCTCAAACCGGGCGACCAGGTGGTGGTGAGCGACATGAGCCAGTATAAGAACAAGAACAAGCTGAAACTGAAGAAATAAGAAACGCTCACCACAGAGTACACAGAGTTTCACAGAGGAAATATGTGTATGTTGCACCACGGATTACACAGATTGTCACAGATTTGTGCAACGTATTTGTATAGTCTGTATAATTTGAAGTGAACCAAGGAATCATAGATAATCCACAATCTGTGTCAATCTGTGTAATCTGTGGTGAACTCAATAAAAACTCTGCACCCTCTGTGGTGAAACAAACAAAAACATAGCTATGCTGAAAAACTACTTCAAACAAGCCTGGACCCTGATGCGGCAGAACTGCCTCTTTACAGGCATCTACGTGGTGGGCACGGGGCTGTCCATCGCGCTGGTGATGACACTGTTCATCATCTTCTACGTCAAGTTCGGTCCCGTCTATCCCGAGTATAACCGCGACCGCACGCTGGTGTTGAAGCCGATAAAGCGCTACCCGAAGGACAAGCCCGAGAGCTGGACCATCAACGGTGGCGTGGCCTATTATGTCGTGGACCAGATGCTGCCGGGATTGCCTCATGTGGAGCAGGTGGCGGGCAGTGTGATTGATTTTTGGGGAGATTATCAGGTGTCTGCCACAGACGTAAAGCCCTTCAAAGCTACTCCCCGTTTTGCCAACGGCGCTTTCTGGAAAGTCTTTTCCTTCCGTTTTGTTGACGGCCAGCCATTCACGCAGGAAGATGTGGAGGCCAAGGCGCAAGTGGCCGTCATCGGTGAGTCGCTGGCCAAGCGGTTGTTTGCCGCCGTCGAGGGAGTGACGGGGCGTCATTTCAGTTTCAACGGGCGCGACTACCGCGTGTGCGGCGTAGTGCGGGATGTTTCCAATGCTACGCCCGAGACGGCAGGCGACTTGTGGCTGCCCTTGCTCAATGTGCAGTATATCTCCAAAGAACTGGATCGGTTCGGTTTGTTGGGCAATGTGTTTGTGTCGCTGCTGGTGGACGATGCGGAGAACTTCGAAACCGTGCGCAGCGAGGTGCAGGATGTGTTCCGGCGTTATACCCAGCAGGACAAGGACTATGAATACGACCTGATGGGGCAACCCGATCCATACTGGCTCAGCACTTTCCGCCAGGATGTGGAGAAGGCGCCCGACACGGTGGAACTGGCCAAGGACTTCCTCTACATCCTGCTGGCCCTGCTCTTCATCCCTGCCTTGAACCTGAGCGGCATGATTTCCTCGCGCATGGACAGCCGCATTGCCGAGCTGGGTATCCGCAAGGCCTACGGGGCTACGCGCCGCCGCCTGTTGGAGCAGGTGCTCTGCGAGAACCTGTTGCTCACGTTGCTGGGTGGTCTGGCAGGCCTGTTGTTCTCCTACCTGATTGTGTTGACGGCCAGCGACTGGATTCTGACGCTGTTCGACAAGAACATCTACAACACTTCGCTCTCCACCTCGCTCACGCCCGAGATGCTGTTCAATCCCGCCGTGTTCGGCAGCGCGCTGGCCGTGTGTGTGGTGCTCAATGTGGTGTCGGCTCTCGTGCCTGCGCTGGGGGCGATGCGCCACCCGATTATGGAATCGTTGAATACGAAAAGATAAAATCTCATGCTTCAAACCATCTTACACCAACTATGGAACCAGCGTCGTCAGAACGCCTGGATATTCCTGGAACTGCTGGTCGTCAGTTTCTTCCTTTGGACCGTCATCGACCCTATCTATGTATTGACCGCCAACCGTACCATCGACCGAGGGTATAACCCCGAAAGGCTTTACGTGGTGAACATCGGCATGTACGACGAGACGAACGGCAACTTCGACCCTGACATGGTTTCCGACTCGATGAATCTGGTGGCCTACCGCCGTATTGCCCGCATCGTGCGCGAGCTGCCCGAGGTGGACAGCTGGTCTATCTCCGCCAATCAAAGCTTCCCCAACAGTAACTCGTGGAGCGGTACGCAAGTCTTTGCCGATACTGCCTCCCTGCACAAGAGGGAAGGATACGTGCATGCCCAGTGGTACAATTTTATAACACTTGATGGCAGTAACCTGCTCCGCACCTACGGTATGAAAGATGCCTGTACGGGCGGTGACATCCGACTGCCTGAACAAACACAAGGAAAGGTTTTCATTTCCGAACTGTTGGCCCGGCGTCTTTTTGGTACGGCCGATGTCGTAGGGAGAAAAGTCTATGAGGGTGATACCCCTTCCGAAGTGGCGGGCGTGTTCCGCGATTTCAAGCACCGCGACTATGAGCAACCCTATCCACTTATTGTCCGTATGTATGATGATATGCAAGGGAGTCCTTATATGGCATGGATGTATCCTTTCGTGCTCCGTCTGAAGCCGGGTGTGGACGCATCAGCCTTCAAGCAGCGTTTTCGGCAGGAAGTGGCGCCGCAGCTCTCCGTAGGCAACTTCTACTTCGACAGCCTGAAGGAATTTTCGGAGCTGAGCGAGGCTTATGCCATGAAGAGCGGCGTCACCAACAAGCTCCGCCTGCAATACGCCCTGACGGGTTTCGCCCTGCTCTGCATCTTCCTGGGCATGGTGGGTACTTTCTGGATACGCAGCAATGCTCGTCGCGGCGAGATTGGGGTGATGCGCAGCATGGGCGCTTCGCAGGGGTGCATCGTGCGGCAGTTCCTCATCGAAGCCTGGCTGTTGCTGACGGTGGCCTTTGTGCTGGTCGTCCCCTTCCTGCTTTACCATGCCCATGCCAACGGCCTGTACATGGTAGAGATGAGGAGTTATTTCGTGCCCAATCCCGCCTACGGGCAAAACCGTTTCGGTTTCCATTTCACCGTAGTACTGGCTCTCAGTTACATTATTCTGATGCTGATAGCGCTGGTCGGAACGTATATCCCTGTACGCCGTGCGGCCCGTACGCTGCCGGTGGAGGCGTTGAGGGAAGAATAAATATAAAACCGAAACATGATGCTAAAGACCTATTTCAGACAAGCCCTTGCGTTGTTCAGGCAGAACCGCCTGTTCAGTACGCTCTACATTGCCGGTACGGGGCTGGCTATCGCCATGACGGTGATTGTGGCGGTGGTTTACTATGTGAAGCTGGCACCTGTGTATCCCGAGGTAAACCGGGAAAATACGTTGTATCTGACTCATGCCAGTTTTCGTTCGGAGGGATATACCGTTCAGGCTGGACTGTCGTTTCAGGCTGTGCAGGAGTGGATGTATCCGTTAAAGAACGTAGAGGCAGTTTCTGCCATTGTGGACTATGGCATGGGAATCCTTTTACATACAGCCTACCGATTTGAGCGGTGACTTTAAAGTGGCTTTAAAGCTTACAGATCCAGCCTTTTTCCGCATCTACTCATTCCGCTTTTTGGAAGGAAATCCTTTCACCGATTCCGATTTGGCAAGTGGCATCCATACGGCTGTGATCTCCGATGACCTGGCGCGTCGTCTGTTCGGTACGACCCAAAATGTTGTCGGACGTTCGTTTTCGTTGGATTATGTCAACTATCGTGTGTGCGGTGTGGTACGCGGTGCCAGCTATCTCACCTCGAAGTCGTATGCTCAGGTCTATTTGCCTTATTCGGTTTTCGGAAATTATACGAAACCGTATTCAGACCAGTTCCCGTATAGTGGCATTTTCTCCGTCACTTTTCTTGTGAAGGACAAGGCACAGGCTGATGCTTTGCGGGCAGAAATCAGAGACCTGACGAGGCGGGTGAACCTGCAGTACAAGGATCAGTGGCAGCTGGAGTTGTGGAAGCAGCCAACTTCGCACTGGCTCAGCGTTTTCCAAAGTCATCCATCGGATGCCGACTTCAATCCTTGGAAGACGGCGGGTTATTTGGTCGTCGTGGTACTGGTGTTGTTATTGGTGCCTGCCCTCAACCTGAGCGGCCTTATTGCCAGTCGTATGGAGAGCCGCTTGCCCGAGATGGGAGTGCGTAAGTCGTTTGGCGCAGGACGCAACATACTGCTTTCGCAGGTGATGTGGGAAAACTTCTTCCTGACACTGACAGGTGGTCTGCTGGGATTGGTATTGGCATGGATCGTTGTCTATGTAGGACGTGAATGGGTTTTCACGTTGCTCGACCAGTGGCCTGAAGTTGTGCCGCAGGGTGTCGATGCCTATGTATCGGGCGAGATGCTTTTTGCACCTGCCGTCTTTGGCATCGCCTTCCTGCTCTGCCTGGCACTGAACCTTCTGTCGGCCTTCCTGCCGGCGTGGATGTCGCTCCGCAAACCGATTGTTTATTCGCTGTATGAGAAAAGATAAATGAATCATGAGGAGTTAAAGAAGTTAGAGAAGTTATCACTTCGTTAGAAGTTAAAGTCAATACTCTGCTGAATGGTTTACAAGACTATCGGCTTTAACTTCTCTAACTTCTCTAACTCCTTTAACTCCTAAAATACTTCCTTTATGTTCAGACTCATTCTTAAAACCCTATGGACCCGTCGCCGCCGCAACGGCTGGCTGCTGGCCGAACTGATACTGGTCGCTGTCCTCTCATGGATTATCTTCGACCCCGTCATTGTGGTGACCTACGACCGTCACCTTCCGCTTGGCTACGATGCCGACCGCCTCTGCATGGTGTCTGTGGCCGCACTCCAACCGCAGGCGTCGGGCTATGACGACCAGGCTGCCGACTCTGCCTCGATGATGCAGGCCTGTCTGAACCTCGTGGAGCGGGCCCGCCAGCATCCCGATGTGGAGCAGGCTACGCCGCTCGTCTCCTTTGTCTATCCGGGCTCGATGGGAAACAGCAGTTCTACCCTGACGGCGGAGGGCGACTCGACGGAGCTCGACGTCCTGCACGTTTATTTCTGGCCCCACACCCATTTCTTCGAGACGTATGGCTTCCGCCCTGGGCAGGGCAGCCCGACGGCGCAGCAGCTATCGGACTATGCCTACCAGGAATCGGATATCGTCGTGACCGAGGACGCGATGGAAAGGCTGTTCCACACCCGCGCCTACAACCGGCAACGCTGCTGGGAAACCCGGCAGGGAGATACGCTCTACAACCCGGTGGTGGGCGTGGTGGAGGCCTTCAAGTATGCCAACGACTGGCGCCCCATCCCTGTGGCCTTCGTGCCCGAGCTGCATCCCGACATCCTTTCGGCACTGGAGGATATGCACATCGTCATCCGCCTGAAGGACGGGGTCAGCATGGACCGCTTCCTGCATGAGTTCAAGCCGTGGATGCTCCGCCAGATGCGGGCGGGCAATCTCTATGCCCGCGAGCTCCAGTCGTACGACGACCTCATTGCCTCGGGCGAGTTCTTCACTTCCACGTCGGTCTACCGCCGCAATCTGAGCATCGCCCTGTTTTTCCTCGTCAACCTCTGCCTGGGTGTCATCGGTACCTTCTGGCTGCAGACGCGCACGCGCCGTGAAGAAGTGGGCGTGATGCTGTCCTACGGCGCCACACCGCGCCGCATCCGCCTCCAGCTGCTGGGCGAGGGCATGGTGCTCACGACGGTGGCCACGCTGGCGGGCTGCTTCCTCTACCTGCAATACGGGCTCAGCGAGGGACTGCATCGGGGCAGTGCCTGGATGAATAGCACCATGCCCTGTTGGGTGGACCACTTCGGGCAGCACTTTGCCATCGTGTCGCTCATCATCTACCTCATTCTGCTGGTTGTGGTGCTGGTGGGTATTTACATCCCGGCCCGCCGCATCAGCAGCATTCCGCCTACCGAGGCGTTGAGAGACGAGTGAGTACCTGCTCCGGCTGTCCCTGCATTGGGGAGCCGGTCTTCCGGCACGGGACTTCTCTTTTCCCGACGTGATACGCCTTTTCTCACGCCGTGAGAAACCCTTTCCCTTTAAAGGAGAAAGCCTTTCCCTTTTAAAGGGAAGACCTTTCCCTCGGTGAGGGAAAGACTTTCCCCGCCTGTGAGAAGGGGGTAGAAACTCTTCTTTCTGATTATCAGATGCTTGCTTCCTCTCTTCCCCGCCGATAGTTTCCGTTGGGGTGGGGCAGGGCGGACAAATGAGGAGCGGCTGTCCGCCAAAATCGGACAGGGTGTTCATTTTCGGACACCTGCGTTTTTGCTAACTTGCAGATTATCAGGAACGGCTGGTTTTGGCACGACTTTTGAATTAAGTTCACCACAGAGAAAACAGAGTTTCACAGAGGAGAAAAATGTAACATTGTTCTCTCTATGGTGAATGAGACACCACACTATGGTGAATGAGACACCACAGATTACACAGATTATCACAGAAGGATCGATGAAATCTGTGTTAATCTGCGTAATCTGTGGTAAAACAGAGAACTCTGTGCCCTCTGTGGTGCAAACAAAGAATACAATAACTATAAACAACATACAATTATGGACATGATCAAATTAACCGGTATCAACAAGATTTACCGTACAGACGAGATTGAAACACAAGCGTTGGAAAATGTGAACCTCACCGTTTCGAAGGGTGAGTTCCTCAGCATCATGGGCCCCTCGGGCTGCGGCAAGTCTACCTTGCTCAACATCATGGGCCTGCTCGACACGCCCACCAGCGGCACCATCGAGATTGCCGGTACGCGTGTGGAGGGCATGAAGGACAAGGAACTGGCAGCTTTCCGCAACAAGACACTGGGCTTCGTCTTCCAGTCGTTCCATCTGATCAACTCGCTCAACGTGCTGGACAACGTGGAACTGCCGTTGCTCTACCGCAAGGTCTCCGCCAAGGAACGCCGCCGCCTGGCCGAAGAGGTGCTCGAGAAGGTAGGCATGACGCACCGCATGCGCCACATGCCCACGCAGCTCTCCGGCGGTCAATGCCAGCGCGTAGCCATCGCCCGTGCCATCATCGGCAATCCCGAAATCATCCTGGCCGACGAACCTACAGGTAACCTGGACTCGAAGATGGGTGCCGAGGTGATGGAACTGCTGCACCAGCTGAACCGCAACGACGGACGTACCATCGTGATGGTGACGCACAACGGCGAACAGGCCAAGCTGACCAGCCGCACCGTGCAGTTCTTCGACGGACGCCAGATAGGATAACGTGTGACAAACCGACAAAACAGCAGACAATGAATACAAATATCATAGGAATCATCGTAGCGCTGGTGCTGGCGTTTGCCGCAGCCGTGGGCACATTCTTTATTCAATAACGACGTATGATCAAGCAATATTTCCAACAAGCCTGGGCGCAGCTCCGCCAGCAGCCGCTCATCAGCGGGGTGACGGTGGCGGGTACGGCCCTTTCCATCTTCCTCATCATGCTGGTGGTGATGATGCAGCAGGTGCAGGTCGAGCCTTTTGCGCCCGAAAGCAACCGCGACCGCTTCCTGCACGTGAAGTGGGGCAGCATCACCAACGAAGCGTGGGGCGACAGCAACAGCAACGGCCCGTGGAGCGCAACTACGCTGAAAGAAATCTACGGCAAGCTGACGACGCCCGAGGCCGTCACCGTCTATGTGGTCTATTCCTTGCCCCAGCCGGTCAGCCTGCCCGGCCAGCCCACTACGGCGGTCGATGTGCGCGAGACGGACAGCCAGTTCTGGACGGTGTTCGACTTCGCCTTCACCGACGGCAAGCCTTTCGACCAGGCCACGTTCGATGCCGGCAGGCCGGTGGCCGTCATCACCGAAAGTGTGGCTCGCCTGCTGTTCGGCACGACGAAGGCCGTGGGAAAAGAATTCCTGCTGGCCCATGCGCCCTACAGGGTGTGCGGCGTGGTGAAGGACGTATCGACGCTGGCCGAGACGGCCTACGCGCAGGTGTGGATTCCCTATACCTCGACCGATCAGGTGAACAATACGTGGGAGAACGGCGTGATGGGCGACATGAGCTGCACCATCCTGGCGCGCGACCGCAGCGACTTCCCTGCCATCCGCGAGGAGGCAGCCCGGCGGTTGGACGAATTCAATAAGGTGATAGGCGAGAACGGTTATAAAATTATCAACCGCAACCGTCCTTACGACCAGGAGAAGAATGCCCTGGCAGCCGGCGCCAATGTGGAGCCGGATGTGACGGCTGCCCGCCGGACCCGTTTCATCATCTTCCTCATCCTGCTCATCGTGCCTGCCATCAACCTGAGCAGCATGACGCAGAGCCGCCTGCGCCGTCGCGTGGCGGAAATCGGGGTGCGCCGTGCCTTCGGCTGCACACGCATGGAACTGCTGGGGCAGATACTGGGCGAGAACTTCATCGTCACCCTGCTGGCCGGTGTGCTGGGGCTGATAATCAGCCTGCTCTTTGCCTTCCTGCTGGGCGATACCCTCTTTGTGCAGAGCTGGAACACTACGCTCAATCCGCCCGTGGTCGATGCCTCCATCCTGATACATGCCTCCACCTTCGGCTGGGCGTTGCTCTTCTGCTTCGTGCTCAACCTGCTCAGCACCGGCATTCCTGCCTGGCGGGCGTCGCGGATGAATATTGTGGAGGCGATTAACGGCAAGGCGCAGTGATGTGAATGTATAAAATAGGATTATATTATGAACAAGAAACTATTTACCCAAATACGCAACGAGTGGCGCAGCAACCTGTGGCTGGCGCTGGAGTTGCTGGTGGTGAGCGTGGTGATGTGGTACATCATCGACCTGCTCTACTGCCGCCTGGCCACCTATATGGAGCCACGCGGTTTCGACACGGAGCATTGCTACCTGATAACCATGGGCGTGCTCACCGACAAGAGTCCCGACTATACACCCTATAGCGATACCCACAAGCAGACCGACGAAGTGCGCGAGCTGGTGGAGCGCCTGCGCCGCCGCCCCGAGGTGGAGGCGGTCAGCCTGTCGCAAAATTCCTATCCTTATAATGGTAGTAACGGCTCTGCGGAAGTGGATTACGACACGCTTCATGCACCCCGCTGGACCATCCGTCGCATTGTGACGCCCGACTTCGTACGCGTGTTCCGTTACCAGGGGGCGCGTGGCGAGACGCCCGAGCAGCTGGCCGAAATATTGGAGCGGGGCGACTTCCTGGCTTCGGACAACCTGTATCGCAAGTACAGCGTCCCGATGACGTCGCTGGTAGGCAAGAAGGAATTCTATCTGTTCGGGGATACGGCCCAGATGTACCGTTTGGGCGCCGCCTTGCAGAATGTGCGCTACGACGACTTCAGTCAGGCACGTTCCAGCTATTCCATGGTGTTCAATATGAATTTGCTGTCGGATGATTGGATTCATGCTGACAATGAGCTCTGTGTCCGCGTCCGTGCCGACCGTGACCAGAACTTTATGGAGAACCTGAAGGCCGACAGCGAGAAGCAGTTCCGCATCGGCAATCTCTACATCAGCGACGTCAGGAGCTTCAAGGACATCCGCCACAGCTTCCAGCAAGGCGAGACCAGCGAGATGCGCAACTTGGTTGTGGGCATGGGCTTCCTGCTGCTCAACATTTTCCTGGGACTGCTCGGTACGTTCTGGTTCCGCACGCAGCAACGGCGCGGCGAGATTGCCCTGCACAAGGCGATGGGCGCTACGGACGGTGCGGTGTTCGGCCGTCTGATGAGCGAAGGTCTCTTCCTGCTGCTGATTGTCACCGTGCCTACCGTCATTATCGACATCGTGCTGGCCCACTTCGAGCTGAACAGCTGGCGCAACGGCACTACGCTGGAGTGGCCCCGTCTGGCTTTCTGTGCTGTCACTACGTTTGTCCTTATCGCCGCCATGATCGGTGTCGGCATCGGGCTTCCTGCCCGCCGAGCCATGAAGGTGCAGCCGGCCGAGGCGCTGCATGATGAGTGATAGATAGTGGTTAGCGGTGAGTGGTTAGTATGCCATCCGGATGATTGCTGACCGCTAACCACTAACCCCTAACCGTTAACCCCTAACCCCTAACCGTTAAAAATGTTACGACTTTATATTCAACAAGCTGTTTATCACCTGCGCGAGAACCCCGTCATCAGCTGGATATCGGTGCTGGGCACGGCGTTTTCCATCTGCATGATTATGGTCATCGTCATCACCCTGCGGGTGCGTGTAGCCGACTGCGAGCCGGAGGTGAACCGCAGCCGTTCGCTCTATGTGCCCAATATGTCCTACCGCGCCAAGGGCGACTTGAGCGGCAGTTCCGCCAACTCGAGCATGTCGGTGCAGACCGGCCGCGAATGCTTCAAGACGCTGACCACGGCCGAGGCTGTCACGCTGGTATCGAATCCCGGCAAGGTACGCGTTTCGCTGCCTGCCGGGGCCAAGATGACGGCCGACAGGGTGCAGACCGACGAGGCCTTCTGGCAAGTGTTCCAGTTCCGCTTCCTCGACGGCAAACCTTTCACGGTGGCCGACCTGAGCAGCGGCCTGCCCCGTGCCGTCATTGCTGCTTCGGTGGCCCGCCGCCTGTTCGGGCGTACGGATGTCAGCGGACAGCACATAGAACTGAACCATGTGGACTTCCAGGTGTGCGGCGTGGTGGCCGATGTCTCCATGCTGGCCACGGACGCCTATGCCCAGGTGTGGATACCCTACACGGCTGGCGATGCCGAGGCCAACTCGTGGGGCTATAATCTGATGGGACCGATGCGTGCCGTCATTCTGGCCCGCAGCCGCGCCGACTTCCCCGCCATCCGTGAGGAATGTGAGCGCCTGCGGCAGAAGTACAACGATGCGCAGGAGGGCGTGGAGGTGTTCTACCGTGGTCAGCCCGACACACAGTTCACCCACCTCTACCGCACGTGGAGCCAGGAACCCGACGTTCAGGGCGTGGTACTGCGCTATGTGATGGTGATGCTCATCCTGCTCATCGTGCCCGCCATCAACCTGAGCAGCATGACCCTGTCGCGGATGCGGAAGCGGATGGCGGAAATCGGAGTGCGCAAGGCCTTCGGCGCCACGGCCAACGAACTGATGCGCCAGGTGTTCCTGGAGAATCTGCTGCTGACCTGCCTGGCAGGCCTGTTGGGGCTGGCGCTGAGCTATGCCGCCACCTTCGTGCTGAACGGCTTCCTCTTCGGCAACTCTACCAACGCCTATCTGTCCGGCGAAACCAGTCTGACGGCGGGCGAATTGCTCAGCCCGTGGATTTTCCTGGCCGCTTTTGCCTTCTGCCTGCTGATGAACCTGCTCAGTGCGGGTATCCCCGCCTGGAGGGCATCGCGGATGAACATAGTGGAGGCCATTAATGGCAGGGAAGGATAAGGATGTATAGAAGGAAAACACAATCATGATGGAAAAGAAAATATTTACTCAAATACGAAACGAATGGCGGAGCAACTTCTTCCTCGCCTTGGAACTGTTGGTTGTCTTCGTGGTGTTGTGGTACATCGTGGACTGGTGCTGCACGACGGCCCGTGTCTATTTCGCCCCGATGGGCTTCGATACGGAACATTGCTATAACCTGACGGTGAACCGGCTGACTCCGAACTCTGCCCTCTACGAGGATGGCCATACGGCGGAAGACGACATGGATGCCTTGTTGGAGATAGCCGAACGCCTGCGCCACCGTCCCGGCGTGGAAGCGGTGGCCATCTCGCAGAACAGCATTCCCTACAATAACGGCAGCAACGGCATTGAGACCTTTGTAGATACGGTTTCCGTTTACGCCATGCTCCGTCTGGTGCAGCCCGATTATATGCGTCTGTTCCGCATTCAAGGTGCAGCCGTGCAGGGAGCCGATGGAAAGACGGTGCGGACCACAAGCTCCGACTCGCTGGCCGCTGTGTTGGGGCCGGGTACGATGATTCTGTCGCGTAACGTGACTGCCCGCTATGACGCGCTCGGTTTGCCCGATGCCACTCCGTTGCTGGGCCGCCAGTTACCCTTGTGGAAGTCGGACAGCGACAACCGTCTGCGTGTGGCAGGCATTGCCGAGCCGATGCGCTGGAATCACTTCGAGACGTCCGACCAGTGGGGTGGGCCCTTCCTGGCTGCGGATTTCCCGCGCGAGGTGATGGTGCAATATGAGAATCCCGCTTACCTGCAGTTGAGCCTGCGCGTGAAGCCCGATGCCGATCACGGCTTTGTGGACGCGCTGATGGCCGATGCCGACCGTCTTTACCGTGTGGGCAACATTTACATACTCGACATCCAGCCCTTCACCCAGTTGCAATACATCAGCGAACTGGAGGAGGTGAACGAAGTCAAGACGCAGCTCTGCATCCTGGGCTTCCTGCTGCTCAACATCTTCCTGGGTGTGATCGGTACTTTCTGGTTCCGCACGCAGCACCGCCGCAAGGAGGTGGCTCTCCGCATGGCGATGGGCAGTACGCGCCGGGGTATTTTCGTGCGTCTGATTGCCGAGGGACTGTTGCTGTTGACACTGGCCGCCGTGCCCGCTGCCATCATCGCGCTGAACATCGGCGTGGCCGAGCTGGTGGATGTGACACAGCTTCCTTTCGATGCTTCCCGCTTCCTGTTCGCCCTCGTGCTATCGTGGCTACTGATGGCCGTGATGATTGTGGTGGGCGTGTGGTATCCTGCCCGCCGTGCCATGAAGGTGCAGCCGGCGGAGGCGTTGCATGATGAGTGATAGGTAGCGGTTAGCGGTGAGTGGTTAGTGGTTAGTATACCATCCGGATGATATTACTCACCGCTCACCGTTTACCGCTCACCGTTTACCACTAACCACTAACCACTAAATAAAATGAAACATTCTTTGTTACACAATTTTCGGTCGTTCTTCCGCGTGCTGGACCAGCACCGCTTTTATACGGCAGTGTGCGTGGCGGGTACGGCGGTGACCATTGCCTTCATCATGGTGGTGGTGATGGTCTACGACTTTCGTACGGCCAATGTGGCGCCGGAGACCCGTCGCAGCCGTATGCTTTACAACGATGGTACACAGTGCATGCGTCCCGACGGTACGAACATGTGGGGTTACCGCGGACTGGGACCCACTGCCTTCCACGCTTTTTTTGATGACTTGCCCGGTGTGGATGAACTGACGTGGCACGGCGGGCTGCAATCGGCCTTGTGTGCCTTGCCTGCCTCATCCGACCGACATTCCGTGCTGCTTCGTCCTGTGGCTGCCAACTGGTTCGATTTCTTCCGTTATCACTTCGTGGCGGGCCGGCCTTTCACCCGGTCCGAGTACGACGCCGGCCGTGCCGCCTTTGAGCCGTCCGACGACGAGTGGCGTCTGGTGCGCAACCGTGACGACGGTGTCGTGCGCCGTTTCATCGTTATCAGCGAACGCCTGGCACGCCAACTGTTCGGCGGGGCTTCTGCGGCGGTAGGCAAACAGCTGTTGCTGGATTTTCAGGAGGCGCGCGTGGTGGGCGTGGTGAATGACGTCAGCTCCATCTTCCAGACTGCCTACGCCGATGTATGGGAGCCGTTTACCCTGACCAACGAAGAAAACCTCAGTCCGGCCACCGATACTGGCGGCCTGATTGGATACCGCTACTCCGTGCTCCACCTGTCGCCCGGCACCTCGGCCGCCCAGGTGCGTGCTGAGGTAAACCGCCGGATGGAACAGCTCAACAGCCAGGGCCTGGAGTACGTGCTGAAAGACCCTCGTCTGTATACGCATACGGAGTACACCTTTTTCCGCGGCAGCAGTATCGACGCTCGGCTGGTCTATGCCTTGCTGCTGGTTGTACTGCTGGTTGTTCCGGCTGTCGGCATTTCGGGGCTGGTCCATGCGCAGATGCAGAACCGTCTGGGCGAGATAGCTATCCGCAAGGCCTATGGTGCCTCGAACGCCAACATCATCGGCCATCTTTTTGTCGAAAGCCTGGGCACTACGTTGATGGGAGGTGTGCTGGGTTACGCCTTGTCGTGTGTACTGGTGGTGGCAGGCAGTACCTGGCTCTTCGGTACGGGCGGAGTCAGAATCGAAGGCATTGTTTTGGGAGGAGACCTGTTGCTGCGCCCGTCCATTTTCCTGGCCGTACTGGCGGCTTGTTTCGTCTTCAACGCGCTGTCTACGCTGCTGCCTGCCTGGATGGCAGTCCGACGCAGTATCGCTTATACTTTAACAGGAGGAGAATAAAACCATGTGGAAACAAATATTCAGTCAGATATGGAACCAGCGCCGCGCCAATGCGTGGCTGTGGGTGGAGTTGTGCATCGTGACCGTACTGCTGTGGTATGGTGCCGACCTGGTGTACAATTATGAAGGTGCGGCCCGTCATCCCAAGGGGTATGACACCTCGTGTGTCTTCGACCTGACGGTGGGAACGAAACCGCTGGAAGTCATTAACGATACCGACAACCGTCGGGCAGGGGAGGACTTCACTTACCTGTACAACCTGATCAAGGATTATCCCGGTGTGGAGGAGGTATGCAGTTACCATGGCAGCATTCCCTACACCGACGAGGCCATGTTCGAAGGATATGCCTCGCATACCGATTCTACCCATACGGTGGCTTGTTTCGTTCGTTACGTTTCGGCTTCCTACTTCAAGGTGTTCCGTGTGAAACCGCTGGCCGGGCAACTGGATGAGGTTCACTGGTCACCTGCCGAATATCCCGTACCGGTACTGATGAGTGCCGACCTGGCCGACTCCCTTTTCCACCAGCCTCGGGTGGCCGATGCCGTGGGCAAGACTTGTTTCAATCCTTACTATCTGAAGTCGGCCCGTCCGGTGACAAACTACCGGCTGGCTGCCGTCCTGCCCCGTCAGAAATTGGATGACTATGCGCGCTACCAGCCTTTGATTTACCTGCCCGTCGAGCGTCCTCTCTTCTGGCAGCATGTGGCCTTGCGTGTGTCGCCCGACCACGTGGCTGGCTTTGCCGAACGCTTTCGCAAGGACATGCAGCCGGTATTCGACCGCGGCATCTTCTATCTGGACCACATTCGTTCGTACGACGACATGAAGACGGCCTACGACCTGCAACAAGGCACGGTGAACTATCTGAACACGGTCTATGCCGTGGCAGCCTTCTTTCTGTTCAATGTATTTCTGTGTGTATTTGCCACCTTCTGGTACCGCACCCGTAAGCGGCGGTGTGAGGTGGCGCTCCGCATGGCTATGGGTAGCAGTCGTCGGGAGGTGATGACCTACTTCGTGTCGGAAGGACTCATGCTGCTGATGATGGCTGCCGTGCCGGCTCTGGTGGTGGCGTTCAACATCCAGTTGGCCGACCTCACCGTCCATACCCTGACAGACGTGACAGGGGGACGTTTTGCAGGATGTTTCTTGGCAGCTCTGTTGTTGCTGGGGCTGATTATTGTGGCCGGTATCTGGTATCCCGCCCGTCGGGCCATGAAGATACAGCCGGCGGAGGCGTTGCACGATGAGTGATGTTTAGTGGTTAGCGGTGAACGGTTAGCGGTTAGTATGCCATCCGGATGGTCACTAACCGCTTACCACTAACCGCTAACCGCTCGCCCTCTCATTCCGTCCGTTTGCAGGAATTTACCTGGAAGAACTCGTTGAAGACGGTTTCGTAATTGCCGTGCAGCAGGATATGGTGGTTGCCCAACGGGTTCCGCAGGAAATAGTCGGCCGGCGAATTGAGGCGGACGCGTACCTGGGTGCGGCACATGTTCAGGTAATTGGTGTTTTCCGTCAGTGTACCGGTGGTCAGGTAGTACTCATCCAGACATTCACCGCCGCACTTTACGAGGGTTACGTCGCCTGTAGGAAGCAGTCCCTGGATGCCGATGCTCAGGTCGGTTTCAAAGTGGCTGCGGAGGATGAATTTCTCGGTTTGTTTCAGGCCAATGGTGCAATGGGCCAGTACAATTTCGTTGGTACGTGCGTTGATCATCGACGGGTTGGCCATGAAAGCCGACTGGGCGGTGAGTGTCTTTACCACCAGCATGGTGAAGACCGACTGGAGGTCGCCCTCACATCCGGCAATGATGCCTTCGTCGTTCAGTAGCGAAAGGGCCAGACAGCCCGTAGTACCAGTCAGCTCAATCAGGCGGAAGCAGCTCAGCGTCAGGGCGGCGAGTTTCTCTTCTTCGGCTATCCGTTTGAGGGCACGATAGATTCTCATGGCTTTCAGCATGTCGTCGGGAGTGGCTTCGCGGCAGGCCAGAGCCTGACCGGCCAGTTGGGCCGAAGCGTCGCCCACCTCTTCGTCCGAAATGGCGTTATAGTATTCCACAACACGCTCGAGAGGCACATCTACATATTCCACGCCCCAGCGGCGCTTGGCCAGCAGGTAGTCTACGTTGCTGGCGATGAGCCAGCTGGAGGGAGTGCCGATGACGCCGATACGCGAACCCGAAATCTGCCGTTGGGCCTTGAAGTTGTTGTACATCACGAACAGCCGCTTGATGATTTCCGTCAGTTCGCCGTGCAGGATTTCGCTCTTCATGCCGCGGGCACGCAGCCACGACGATATTTCGAGGGCGGCAGCCAGCGAGTTCTGCATGCCGTCGGCCAGCAGGATGGCAGGGCGGGGCAGTTGTTCGAAGTGCTGGATGACCAGCCGTTCCACCCCACCGGTAGCAATGAACAGGACGCTGAAGTCGTCGGGGGTGAGGCGGCCCATCTGCTGGTAATCGACAAGATTGACGGTGAAATATTTTTCCAGTTCGGCCAGAATGGTTTCGTGCGAACTGCGTACGGAAGCCTGCTTGTGGAGCAGCGAGGCAAATGTTATGAGATTGATGACCATGGTATGATAATTGACGTTTTTGTATATCCAAAGGTAAGAGTTTCTTTCCACATAGCATAACGTTTTTAATATAGATAAGGTTTTTAAAGTTTTTATGCCAAGCGTTCCTGTGGTATCAAATAAATCGCTACATTTGCAGTTTCTAAATGATTGGAATGAAAGTATCAGCAAATGCAAACCTCTAAACTGTAAAAAAGGATCAAGACCCATGCCGAAAATATCCATCCGGGGGACAGAGATGCCTGCATCCCCCATCCGCAAGCTGGCTCCGCTGGCCGATGCCGCCAAGCAAAGGGGCATACATGTGTTTCACCTGAACATCGGACAGCCCGACCTGCCCACGCCGCAGGTGGCCATCGACGCCATCCGCAACATCGACCGCAAGGTGCTGGAGTATAGTCCCAGTGCGGGCTACCGCAGCTATCGCGAGAAATTGGTGGGCTACTACGAGAAGTATAACATCCACCTGACGGCGGATGACATCATCGTGACTTCGGGCGGATCGGAGGCGGTGCTCTTCTCTTTCATGGCCTGCCTGAACCCGGGCGACGAAATCATTGTGCCTGAACCGGCCTATGCCAACTACATGGCCTTTGCCATCTCGGCCGGTGCCAAGATACGCACCATCGCCACGACCATCGAGGAAGGTTTCTCGCTGCCCAAGGTGGAGAAGTTCGAGGAGCTTATCAACGAGCGCACGCGTGCCATCCTCATCTGCAATCCCAACAACCCGACGGGGTATCTCTATACCCGCCGCGAGATGAACCAGATACGCGACCTGGTGAAGAAGTACGACCTCTTCCTCTTCTCGGACGAGGTGTACCGCGAGTTCATCTATACCGGTTCGCCCTATATCTCGGCCTGCCATTTGGAGGGTATCGAGCAGAACGTGGTGCTCATCGACTCCGTGTCCAAGCGTTATTCGGAGTGCGGCATCCGCATCGGAGCGCTGATTACGAAGAACAAGGAAATCCGCGACGCCGTGATGAAGTTCTGCCAGGCCCGCCTGAGTCCTCCTTTGATCGGGCAGATTGCTGCCGAGGCCTCGCTCGACGCGGACGAGGACTATCTGCGCGACACGTACGACGAGTATGTGGAGCGGCGCAAGTGCCTCATCGACGGGCTGAACCGCATCCCCGGTGTCTATTCGCCCATCCCGATGGGAGCTTTCTACACCGTGGCCAAGCTGCCGGTGGACGATTCCGACAAGTTCTGTGCCTGGTGTCTGTCCGACTTCGAGTATGAGGGGCAGACGGTGTTCATGGCGCCCGCCTCGGGTTTCTACACCACGCCCGGTGCCGGACGTAACGAGGTGCGTATCGCCTACGTGCTGAAGAAGGAAGACCTGACACGTGCCCTCTTTGTACTTCAGAAAGCTTTGGAAGCATATCCCGGAAGAACGGAATGAGGTTATGAACTTGCCATTTTTTCTTGCCCACCGCATCTATCGTGACAACGACCCCGCCCGGCAGGTATCGCGCCCGGCGGTACTGATAGCCATGACCGGCATCGCCATCGGACTGGCGGTGATGATTGTGGCCGTTTCGGTCATTGTCGGCTTCAAGAAGGAGGTGCGCGACAAGATTGCAGGTTTCGGGGCGCACATACAGATTACCAACCTCAATGCCGGTTCCCTCTACGAGTCGCTGCCCGTCTCGATGACGGCGGCCGAACTCGACTCGCTCCGTGCCGGGGCCGGCATCCGCCATGTGCAGCGCTATTCGCTCAAGGCGGGCATGATCAAGACCGACGAGGCTTTTCAGGGCATGTTGCTCAAGGGTATCGGGCCGGACTATGATACGGAGTTTTTCCGCCGTCACCTGCTGGAGGGCGAGATGCCCCAGTTCAGCGACACGGCTTCGTCCAACCGGGTGGTTGTATCCCGCTCGCTGGCCGACAAGCTGAAGCTGAAGCTGGGCGACAAGATGGACACGTACTTCATTCAGGATGATATCCGGGCCCGCCGCCTGACCATTGCAGGTATCTATCAGACCAATCTGACGGAGTTTGACGACCTGTACCTCGTGACCGACCTCTACACGGTGAACCGTCTGAACCGCTGGGAGGCCGACCGCTTCAGCGGGCTGGAGCTGACGGTGGACGACTACAGCCGCCTGGAAGACATCACCTGGGAGCTGGCTTCCGCCCTGGAGGGGAAGACCGACCGTTACGGGCAGGAGTTCTGTGCCCGCAACATCGAACAGCTCAATCCCGGCATCTTTGCCTGGCTCGGCATTCTGGACGTCAACATCTGGGTGATTCTGGTGCTGATGATCGGTGTGGCGGGGTTCACCATGATATCGGGGCTGCTCATCATCATCATCGAGCGTACGTCGATGATCGGCGTGCTGAAGTCGCTCGGGGCCGACAACCGTACTATCCGTCACCTGTTCTTGTGGTTTTCGGTGTTCCTCATCGGAAGGGGAATGTTGTGGGGAAACGTCATCGGGCTGGCCTTCTACGTCGTGCAGCGATGTTTCGGTCTCTTCAAGCTCGATCCTGCCACGTACTATATGGACACGGTTCCCGTTTCTTTCAACCTGTGGATATTCCTGCTGCTCAATGCCGGCACGCTGCTGGCCTCGGTACTGATGCTGGTGGGGCCGTCCTATCTCATCACGCGCATCCGTCCGGCCGACTCCATGCGTTACGAATAATGCCGTCCGGCCGCATTTTCTCCGATTCTATAACTGGTTGATATTCATTGTCGTACCGCTGCAAAAGTTCTGCAGGTGCTTTGCAGTGCCACTGCGGGTGCCTTGCAGTGCTACTGCATGTACCTTGCAGTGTTGCTGCATGTGCCTTGCAGTGCAGCTGCATGTGCCTTGCAGAATGTGTGCAACGCATTTACAGGAAGTATGCGACGTATTTGCAGGATATCTGCAACCTGTCTGCAAGATGTGTGCAACGTATTTATTTCCGCAGGAACTCCCGCTTGTCGCGGAAGAGGCAGTAGAGTTTCCAGCGTAGGGACTGGAGCGGCTGCAGGATGTCAAGGACGGGGAGGAGCAGGTAGTAGCGGTATTTCTCGTCCAGATCTTTGGCCGTGATGTTGATGATGAGTGCCTGCATCACGAAGCGGAATACAAACTGCAGGAAGCCGAGACCTGCCGCCAGCCAGTGGGCATGCAGGGCAGCCAGGACGACCGTCGCTATCCATGCGGCATGGAACAGCAGGCGGCTGAAGGTTTCGAACCCGAGAAGCCAGCGCTGCAGGCCGTGGTAGAGGGGGGCGGTGGAAGCATAGCCTATCTTCTCTTCGCGCCAGTCCTTCGTACGGAGCAGGGGCTGCATGCGGACGATGGCAGCCGGATCGGTTTCCACACGGGTGTTGTCGCGTCGGGCCACCTGGTTGATGAAGAGGTCGTCGTCGCCTCGGCGCAGGTTCAGGTGGGCGGAGAATCCTTTCTGATTGAAGAAGAGGTCCTTTCGGTAGGCCAGGTTGCGGCCGATGCCCATGTAGGGTCTGCCGGCCAGGGCGAAGCCCAGGTAGCGCATGGCGGTGAACAGGCCGTCGAAGGCGGCGCGGCGGTGCAGCCAACTGCGGCCGCGCTCGTATCCGCTGTAGCCCAGCACCACTTCGGTGCGCGAGGTGAAGTTGCGGGCCATCAGGCGCAGCCACTGGTTGCTCTGCGGGCAGCAGTTGGCTTCGGTCAGCACCAGCCAGTCGTAGCGGGCGGCGCGGATGCCCAGCGTGACGGCCAGCTTCTTGCGGCTGATGTAGCGCGAAGAGTCGGGCACGAAGCTGTGGTACAGGTTCGGGTAGCGGTCCTCGAGCTGGGTCAGATAATCTTCGCTTTCGCTCTTCTCGCCGTCGTTGATGACGATGACTTCGAACTGCGGATAGTCCTGCTCAAGGATGGCGGGCAGGTTGCGGCGCAGGTTCTCCACCTCGTCGTGGGCGCAGAGGATGACGGACAGGGGCGGCAGTTCCTGCGAGAAGTGCAGTTCTTCGCGCCGTGCCTTGCGGCTGCGCAGGTGGATGCGGTTGTAGAGGGCAAGGTAGTAGAGGGCCTGAACGATGAACAGGATGCCGGTAGCGGCCAGCAGATATTGTTCGGTAGTGTCGAGTGCGAATGCTTCCATTATGTTTCCTTATATATAGTAGTGTTGCCGCAAAAGTACGAATTTTCGTGCACACCTTGTACGGCCTGCCCTTTCTTTTTTCTTACCTTTCGAGTACCGGTACCGTCAGGAAGCGGCATTGAGGGAAGTGTCGTTCGAGGTAGCGGCGCAGGTACTGCTGCGTGTCCTGTTGAATGGTGGTGTCGGCCAGGGTGGGGTAGAGATTGTAGAGCACGGTGTCGAGCCGGATGCCGCGGCGGGCAACGGCTTCCAGGCTGAGCAGGGTGTGGTTCACGCTGCCCAACTTGCCCGAGGTGACGAAGATGAGCGGATAACCCCGTTCGGCGATGTAGTCGATGGTGAGGTACTCGTCCTTCAAGGGGACCATCAGGCCGCCGGCACCTTCGACCAGCACCGTGTCGTAGCGGCGGGCCAGTTCCTGCGTAGCCTGCCCGATGCGTTCGAAGTTTATTTCGCGGTGGTCGATGCGTGCGGCCAGGTCGGGCGAGGCGGGGTAGGAGAAGATTTCGGGCATGGTGAGGCCTTCACGGTCTTCGGGCAGGTAACCGGTGCCCATGAGGCGGCGGTGCAGGTCGATGTCTTCGCTGTGGCCCACGTTGCCTGTCTGGATGAATTTCTGGGTGATTACCCGTCGGCCTTCTTGGATGAGCTGCGCCGCATACCAGGCGGTGCAGTAAGATTTTCCGGCATCGGTGTCGATGCCGCTGATGAAGTAGATGTTGTTCATAATGTTGGTGTTTTTTTGGAAGAAATCACATATATCGGTTGATACGTCAGGCTCACTCCCTCGGGTGAGCCGAAGCGGCGGATGTATTCGTCGCAGAACGCTTGCAGGCGGCCGCGGCTCCACGTCTGCTTTTCCGTGCCGGTGACACCCGTCATGCGCAGGTGGCGCAGGACGTCGACGGGAGTGGGAAAGCGGAGCACGGCCTCTTCCTGCTCCAGATGGAGGATGCGGAAGCCGGCGTCTTCCAGCTCGCGGCGGAGCTGCTGGGGCGGCGTGTAGTCCAGCCCGTTGCCCGTCAGTGTGCGTATCTCGTACAGGTTGCGCAGGCCGAAGGTGGTAAAGGCCAGCACGCCGTCGGGGCGGAACAGTGAGGCGGCGCGGCGGAAGAAGTCACGGGGCGAGGCGAACCACTGGAGGGTGGAGCACGACGTCAGCAGGTCCAGCCCGCCGGGCAGGGGGCAGGTCTCGGCATCGCCCGCCTCGAAGGTCACGCCGGGTTGCGCCGTCAGTTCCTCTAGGCAGAAACGCATCTCGGGGCAGAGATCGTTGAGGTGGAGCAGCGAGGGATGCCATGTGTCGTGGATGAGCTGCGAATACAGCCCCGTGCCGCAGCCGAACTCGGCGATGCGGTCGAAGCGGGCGTCGGGCAGGGTGCGGCGGAGCAGGGCGGTCATCTTCTCGGCCACCTGCTGCTGCACGCGCGCCTCGCGGCTGTAGGTGGCGCGGGCGCGGGCAAATCGTTCAGCTATCAGTTGTTTGTCCATCGATCTTGCAGGTAGTGTTTGAAGAGAGGTTCCTGGTAGTGTGCGTCGTCGGTCTCGAGGACGGGCGTGCCCAGCTCGCGCCAGGCCGTCAGCTGGTTGGCGGGCGGGATGATGCGGTCTGCGCGTCCCACGACAGCCTCGGTCCACGCCAGCGCGGCGTCGGGCAGCGTGGTGTCGAGGCGGGCGATGCAGGCCAGCTCGTCGCGTATCTCGTCCAGCGGGCGGCGGGGTGTGCGGTCGAGAAACTCGCGGAAGGCGGTGCTGTCGGCACACATGCGGCGCAGGAACTTGTGGAGCGAGGCGCCCGTCAGTCCGTCGAGCGTGCCCTGGTAGATGGCGGGCGGGATGCCGCGCCGCTCGTCGATGGGGCGGGGCGTGCCGTTCAGGGCGGTGCAGCTGGCCACGTTCAGGCCCGCGGAGGGCAGCACGTGTGAGGCGGCCCATACGCCCATCGACCAGCCCACGACGTGCACCTCGGCATAGTCGCGCAGGGGCGCGGCGTCGAAGTCCAGCGTGCGGTAGTCGTAGCAGATCAGGTAGTCCATCCCCTGCGGACGGTAGTGGCGGAACGGCGTTTCGTCTGCCGCCCATCCGGCAAAGAACAGGAGCAGGCGGGGATGGCGTTCGTGGATGAGGTATACTTGTTTCATGTGAATTCTATTTTTATCAATCGTTTTCTTCAGTAAAGGGAATGGCGTTTATTTCCTCTTCCGTCAGGGCGGCCGTCAGCGAGAAGCGGATGCGCGACGTGCCTTCGGGCACCGTGGGCGGGCGGACGGGCAGGGCGTAGAAGCCGTGGCGTTGCAGGGCTTCGGCGCGCAGCACGGTGTCGGCGCTCGGCCCCACAATCATCGGCACAATCTGGCTGACACTGGGGGTAGAGTATCCTTCCTCGGCCAGGCGGGTACGAAGCCGTTCGCCCAGGCGCAGGACGTGGCGGCGGCGGTCGTCCATCGCGGCCAGCCGGCGCACCACGAACAGCGTCCATGCCACGCTGACGGGCGGCAGGGCGGTGGTGAAGATGAACGGGCGCATGCGGTTGACGAGGTACTCGCGCACCGTCCGGCTACACGCCACGTAGGCTCCGGCCGAGGCGCAGGCCTTGCCGAAGGTACCCACGAGGAAGTCGATGTCCCTTGTGCAGCCCTCTTCCTCGGCGCAGCCCAGCCCCGTGGGACCGAAGACACCGAAGGCATGGGCCTCGTCGACGTAGAGCAGCACATTGTCGTATTGTTGTTTCAGAGCCACGAGGCGGCGCAGGTCGGTGCGGTCGCCGTCCATGCTGAACACGCTTTCGGTGACGATGATGAGGCGGTGGCACTGGCCGCTGTGTTCGCTGACGAGCCGTTCCAGCTGCGCCAGGTCGTTGTGGCGGTAGCGGATGCAGCGGGCGGGCGCGGCGAGACGGATGCCGTCGATGAGGCTGGCGTGCACCAGCTTGTCGGCCAGGATGAGCGTCTGCGCATCGGCCACGGCGGGCAGAATCCCCGTGTTGGCGTGGTAGCCGCAGTTGAACACCAGCGCGGCTTCGGTACCGAACCGCCGGGCCAGTTCGTCTTCCAGCTCGTCATAGACGCGGAAGTTGCCCGTGAGCAGGCGCGATGACGACGAGGTGGGCAGGAAGGTTTCGGGCGTCAGCGTTTCCAGAAATTCGCGGCGCAGGTCGGTATCGGCCGCCAGGCCCAGGTAGTCGTTGGACGAGAGGTTCAGCATCCGCCGTCCGTCGGGGGTGGTGATGTAGCGTCCGTCGTGCTCCAGGCGGGGCAGGTGGCGTAGGTTACCCCGGGCGCGCAGGGCGTCGAGTTCTTGTTGCAGTTCTTGGGTAAAGTTCATGGTCATTTGTTATTTCATTTCCGCTACAATTTTCAGCAATCCTCCCGTCAGTCGGCTCAACTGCTCCGGTTCGATGACGAAGGGCGGCATCAGGTAAACCAGTCGTCCGAAGGGGCGTACCCAGATGCCCTCTTCCACGAAGCGGCGCTGCATCCAGGCCATGTCCACCGGTGTCTTGGTTTCGATGACGCCGATGGCACCCAATACGCGCACGTCGGCCACTTGCGGAAACAGTCGGGCAGGTTCCAGTTCGCGGCGCAGCTGTGCTTCGATGCGGCGAACCCGTCCCTGCCAGTCGTATTCCGTCGACGTGAGCAGGCGGATGGAGGCGCAGGCGCAGGCGCAGGCCAGCGGATTGCCCATGAATGTGGGGCCGTGCATGAAGCAGCCGGGGGCGTGGTTCGAGATGGTATCGGCCACCTCATTCGTGGCCAGTACGGCAGACAGGGTCATGTATCCGCCCGTCAGCGCCTTGCCGATACACATGATGTCAGGCTCCACACCCGCATGCTCCCAGGCGAAGAGGCGTCCCGTCCGTCCGAAGCCCGTGGCTATCTCGTCGAAGATGAGCAGCAGGCCGTGTTCGCGGCACAGGCGGGCGGCTTCGCGCAGGTATTGCGGATGATAGAACCACATGCCGCCCGCGCCTTGCACGATGGGCTCGAGGATGAGGGCGGCCAGTTCGTCGGCATGGCGTTCGATGGTTTCTTTCAGCGGCAGGATGTCGTCAGGATTCCATTCACCGTTGAAGCGCGAGCGGGGTTGCGGCACGAAGTAGCGCACGGGCAGGGCACTGCCGAAGAGCGAGTGCATGCCCGTGACGGGGTCGCAGACCGACATGGCATTCCATGTATCGCCGTGGTAACCCGAGCGGATAGTGACGAAATTGTTTTTCTTCTCCTTTCCCCGTCCGACCCAATATTGTACGGCCATCTTCAGCGCTACCTCCACGGCTACGGAGCCAGAGTCGGCGTAGAAGATTTTCTGCATGGAGGGCGGCACCAGCGGCAGCAGCAGACGGCCCAGTTCGATGGCAGGGTCGTGTGTCAGGCCGCCGAACATGACGTGCGACATCCGTTTCAGCTGTTCCTCCACGGCCTGGTTCAGTACGGGGTGGTTGTAGCCGTGCACCTGGCACCACCACGAAGACATGCCTTCTATCAGTGTTTCACCACTTTCCAGTGTGATAGTGGCTCCCTGCGCACTCTTCACTTTGTAGACGGGCAGCGGATTGGTGGTCGAGGTATAGGGATGCCACAGGTGTTCGCGGTCGAACTGTGAGTCGCAGAGGCGGTAACCTGCCTCGCGCACCAGCTGCTTGTCTTCAGCTACCTTCGAGCCGAGGGTGGTGAGCAGGTCGCCCACGATGGCCGAGTTGATACCTATATATAAGGCTTTCTTCACGGCGTCGCGGCTGAGTTGCGAACGTCCGCCTGCAAAGCGCAGGTAGGCTGTGGGGTTGATGAAGCGGAAAAGAGCAATGGTGGTTAGTATCTCGTCCTCGGTCAGCGGTGCCTGATGTTCGAGCGGCGTACCCTTGATGGGGCTGAGCAGGTTCATGGGGATGGATTGCACGCCCAGCTTGCGGAGCGTGAAAGCCAGCTCGATTCGCTGCTCCATTGTTTCGCCCATGCCGATAATGCCGCCGCTGCACACGTCCATGCCCACGCGGCGGGCTGCTTCCAGCGTGTGTATCTTCTCCTCCTGCGTGTGTGTGGAGCAGAGGGTGGGGAAGTAGCTGGGAGCCGTCTCGAGATTGCAGTGGTAGCGCGTCACGCCGGCTTCGTGCAGTTGCCGCAGTTCGTCTTCATCGGCCAGGCCCAGCGAGGCGCAGAGCTGGATGGACGAATGGCGGCGCAGGTAGCGCACCGTGTCGCAAAGTTGTTCAATCTGTTTCTTGGAAGGTTTTCGTCCGCTGGTCACCAGGGAGAACCGGTTGACGTCCTGCTCTTCGTTGGCACGGGCGTGCCGCAGGCATTCTTCGGCGGGCAGCAGGTCGTAGATGTCGGCCTGTGTGTGGTAGTGGGAGGATTGTGCGCACCATTTGCAGTTTTCAGGGCATCGGCCCGACTTGGCATTGACGATGGAGCACATATCGAATTCGCGCGGGGCACATGCCTCGGTAATCTCGTGGGCGGCGCGGTAGAGCGCCTCGCGGTCGGCCGTACCTGCCAGCCAGGCCGCTTCTTCGGGCGACAGGGCTGTGCCTGCCAGTACCCGCAGTTTCAGTTGTTCGATGGTCATAATGGATGATAAGGATGGAAGGAGTGTATCCGTCGTGTCCGTCTGTTTGCGCAGCGAACTGTCGGCCACGCCTTTGGACAGGCGTCCGATAGTGACATTCCGCCCGATGCTGGCAAATGCAGCATAGCTCTTGTGGCTCCAGCGGCGGAAGCGCAGTGACGATTTTCTGATCGGTTTCTTTTTCACGATGGTCAAGTCTCCTTATTGATTTTCGAATGGCAAAGATAGTGCAAACCGAGCGAAGTACAAAAGAGGAAACACAGTTTTCATCTTTTGTACATCCGAGGTGCCGCCTATATTCTGAACCGATAGTGCAAACCGAGCGAAGTACAGAGGGGGAAAACGCAGTTTTGCCTGTGCCGAAAGCTTACCTATATTTAAAATAGTGTAAAGCGTAGGAAGTCCGTGTGCGAAAACGATGCTTTTTCCACGATAAAGCATTACTTTTGTCTGGCTAAAACAATGCTTTGTGGAAGACAGATTGTTGGGAGAGGTTTTTGTGGAGAATGAGTAGTATAAAAAAATGCTAAAGCATTTGTCTCCCTGAAAATAAATTCTTATGTTTAATTCCAGTATGAATTAATATTCCAAATATGGAAAAGCTGTGTTCAAATATGGAAAAAAAGGATACGGGTTATTCGGTGCCCAACTTGGAAAAGGGGTTGGCTGTGTTGGATTATCTTTCATATAGTTACCAAGGAAAAACCTTGCAGGAAATAAAGGATGATCTTGAAATATCGCAGACTACGGCCTATCGCATCCTGAATGCGATGGTAAGGCTGGAGTATCTGATGTATGAAGAGGATTCCAGACGATATAAATTGTCCCGCAAGCTGCTGACGTTGGGGTTCCGTGCTTTGAACGAGCATCAGCTGCTCGAAACGGTTTTCCCTTACATGCGGGAGCTGCGTGACAAGCTGAAGGAAACGGTGTGCTTCGGGGTACTGGGTGAAGAAAAAGGTATTTTTATCGATCAGGCCCAAGGTTCCTACGCCTTCAGCTTCAAGTTGTCGCCGGGCAAGCCGTTTGAACTGCATTGTTCCGCGCCGGGAAAGGCTATCATGGCCTATCTCCCAAACACGGTAAGAGACAGATATCTCTCCTATATGGAGTTCAAGCGGTTCAATGAGCGGACAATCACGTCCCGTGAACGCTATCTGGAGGAACTCGAAAACGTGTTCCGGCAGGGGTTTGCGATGGACAATGAAGAAGAACTTTCGGGGGTTATCTGCATAGGTGCTCCTGTCTTCAACTTCAGAGGCTATCCTTGTGGAGCCATCTGGATTTCAGGACCCAAAGACAGGCTTCCTGAAAAAGTGATAGAGGAAGATGCGGCCTTGATAAAGGAAACGGCTGCCCGCATCTCCGCAGAATTGGGGTATATACGAACTAAATAAGATATAATTAAACCATGAAGACACAAAGAAACATAAAAGGTTTGTTACTGGGATTTATGACGGGTATGGCCATGACAGTTTTTGCTGGCCATAACCCGTTGTATCCCACAGGTCTGGTTTTGGATGCTCAGGGAAAACTGGTTATGTCGGAAAAGGGAAGCCGCAGAGTTGCGGTCTATTCGGCAGACGGCCAGAAGTTGGAAAAATCGTTTGCCATGCCGGAAATTCCGACAGGAGTGGCAGCAGATGGAAATCGGGTGTATGTCACTACATTCGAAACCAAGGGACTGCTCCATGTGCTGGATTGGCCCGCAGGCAAGGAAATTGCGGTGGTGGAAACCGGTTCGGGTGCCTGCAGTCCGATTGTCAATAAGGAGGCAGGTCGTCTGTATGTCTGCAACCAGTTCCAAAACACGGTTTCCGAAGTGGATATGTCCACCAACAAGGTCTTGCGTACGGCTCCTGTCCTTCGTGAACCGAAGTCGGCCGTTGTCAGCAAAGATGGCAAATATCTGTATGTGACGAATTTTCTCCCCGCCCAGCGGGCCGATTTGGATTATGTAGCTGCCTGTGTGTCGGTTATCGATCTGGAGAGCTTTACCAAAGTAAAGGATATCAAATTGGCCAACGGCAGCAATGCCTTGCGCGGAATCTGTATAACTCCCGACGGAAAATATGTTTATGTGTCCCACAACTTGGGACGCTATACGGTTCCTACTTCCCAGCTGCAGCAGGGTTGGATGAACACAAGTGCTTTCAGTGTGATTGATACTGAAAAGCAGGAGTTCCTCGGCGTTGTGATTGTAGATGAGCCCGAACGTGGTGCAGCAGGTATCTGGAGTATAGCCTGCAACGACGAGAGCATTTTCATTTCCCATTCGGGTACGCACGAAATCAGTGTGATACGTCATAAAGAGATGCTGGATAAGTTCCTGGCCTATCCCGACAAGAAATTGCTGGAGTACGACCTGACATTCCTGTATGGCTTGCGCGAACGCATTCCCTTGCAGGGCAATGGTCCCCGCGCCATTCTGCTGGCCGACCGTCGTTTGTTTGTACCGACCTATTTTGCAGACATCTTGAATGTAATGGATATACATACCCTTGCCTTGACTTCGGCCAACTTGAATCCGGAGCGCGTGGAGAGCGATATCGACAAGGGTGAAAAATATTTCAATGACGCTTCACATTGTTTCCAGAATTGGCAGAGCTGTAACGGTTGCCATCCGGGCGATGCGCGTACCGATGGTATGAATTGGGATTTGATGAACGATGGTGTAGGCAATTCCAAGAACTGTAAGAGCATGTTGTTCAGCCATGTCACTCCGCCCAGCATGATATCAGGTGTCCGTGAGTCGGCCGAATGGGCTGTACGTGCCGGTTTCAAGTTTATCCAGTTCTTTGACGTGTCGGAAGAAGATGCACGTTGCGTGGATGCTTATCTGAAGTCCCTGCAACCTGTGCCCAGTCCTTATCTGGTCAATGGCGAATTGTCCGAGAAGGCACAGGCCGGCAAGAAGGTCTTCGACAAGTTGAAATGTGGTGAGTGTCATAGCGGTATCTACTATACAGACTTGAAGATGCACCGCATCGGCGAGGATGTGGAGTTTGAAAAAGGATGGGATACTCCGACCTTGCGTGAAGTATGGCGTACGGCTCCCTATCTGTTCGACGGGCGTGCAGCCACGATGCAGGAAGTCTTTGAGGTACACCGCCATGGTATCGAAAAGAAAGTATCCAAGAAAGACATTGAAGCACTAACCGAATATGTGAATTCCTTATGAATTATTGCGAAAAGATTCATTATACCCTCTGCCGTTCGTCGGAAGGCGATTTTGAGCAGATGGCAGGAGAACTCTTTACCCGTTTGCCCGAGAAGGGGGACATTGTCCGTTTGGTGTTCTTTGGCGCGCCTGACGGCAATCGGGAATACGAAGAACAGCGGGAAATGTTGCGCAAGCAGGTCCGTAGCCGGTTTGCAGGCAAGGAACCTGTGTTGAATTATGTGGCTCAGCCGCCTTTGGAAGGTGGGCTTGTCATGGAGGTGCACAGCTATTCTCCCGATAAGGATGACAAGATTTCGTATAAGTCGTATGAAGGTACAGCATACGTTTTGGTGGAGAATGCCAATGGACGTTTCTTGTTTTCCGGAGGGTGGCAAGCCGATTTGTCGTCGGATATCTACACCCAGTCGAAGGAGGTTTTCCGGAAGATGAATGGACTTTTGGAAAAGGAAAGTTTTCCCATTGATTCTATCGTAAGGCAATGGAATTACATCGAACGTATCACGGCTCAGGACGGTGAAGACCAACATTATCAAATGTTCAACAATGCCCGTAGCGAATTTTACTCGGCTGCCCAATGGAAGGACGGCTATCCGGCCGCAACAGGTATAGGCAGCAGTTGGGGTGGAGTATTGGTTGACTTTGATGCGGTTGTCCCTCAGTCGGGTTCCTGCCTGATTACGCCGATAGACAATAAGTTGCAGGTTGCGGCTCACGCCTATTCGGATGATGTATTGCTAGAGGCCGGATCGAAGAAAACAACTCCAAAGTTTGAACGCGCCAAGAGTATAACGACCGATGGAAACCGTCTGGTCTATATATCGGGCACTGCAGCCATCCGTGGAGAGGAAAGCCTGACGGGTGTAGGAATAGAAAGGCAACTGGACATTACGATGGAGAATATAGCCCAATTGACGGGCAATGCCGAAATCTGTCTGTTAAGGGTGTACCTGAAGTATCCGAAAGATTATGAAGCAGTCAAGCGCAAGTTGGCTTCTCGTGAGAAAACGGTTTCGGTCTGCTATCTGGAGACTGATGTCTGTAGGGAAGAGCTGCTGATAGAGATAGAAGGCATTGCGATGGAATGAAAATGTATAATTATTAACTGATTAAATAGATTTATTATGAAGAAGAATGTTATGAAACAGTTGCTTACAGTATTTGTATGTGCTTCGTTGGCTGCTTGTTCGGGCAATGCGAACAAGAGCGAAACTTGTGAAAAAGAGTGTGACAATGTTGAACTTAATCAAAATAAAGAAACCATGAAGTATAGCAAGAAATTTACGAATGCCGATTTCTACAAGGACGGCAAGTTCCAGCAGGATGTGGCTATGGAAGCCATGAAAGACATGTTCAAGTTCTATAATGTTCCTTTCACTGAACTGATGGCAAAGGACATGTGGGTAACCGATTTCGGTTTGGGCGATTTTGAAAATGTAGGTATGGGTGGCATCTTCTGGGTGAACGATCCTGAATACAAGTATTTTGCTCATGCCATTTATTTGCTTCCGGGCCAGATGATTCCCGAACATGCTCATGTCGCTACTCCGGGCTTCCCTGCCAAGCACGAGTCCTGGATGGTAGAACACGGTTGGGTATACAACTTCTCTGAAGTGGGAGACGAAACGCCGAATGCACCCGCCATTTCTCCTACTCACGGTCCTATCAAGAGCAAGAACTTTGTTGTGCAGAATGTAGGTGATGTACTTCGTCTGAAAGAACTGGGTACGTTCCATTTCATGATGGCTGGTCCTGAAGGTGCCATTGTAGACGAGTGGGCATGCTACCACGACAATGACGGACTTCGCTTCACGAACACGAAGGCTAAATTGTAAGTATTTCCATTTAAATACCATGAACCATGAATAGACAGTTTTACACAGTCCTTCTTCTGCTTTCCGGATGCCTTTCCCAAGGTACGGCAATGGCTGGGACGATGCCAAGCACCCTATATGTGGCCCAAGCGGACAAGCAACCGTTCGAGGCTGAATTGAAGGGGCTGCAGAGACTTGTGGACGGTTTGAAGGACAAGGCTTACTTCGAAGCTCGGCTTGGTGAATTGAAAGCAAAGGCACAAGCCGGTTTGACAGAAGCCGAGGTCAAGAATCTTCAGAAAGAGGTGCTTGCTGTCATCGACCTGCAGGAGCAGTTGCGTTGGCTCAATATGGAAGCTGTGCGTCTGGCTTACAAGGATATGCAGCGGGACAGAAACTTCAAGACGTCTGTTTACGAACCTCAGTTGAACGAACTGGCTTCCCTGGTACAAAAGGGGTTTGCCGGTATTTACAAAGGAGATGCTCAGGCTATCGATAATGCGCGGAAGGCATTGCAGCTGAAACGATCCATTCTGTTGGGCAATCCGTTGCTCGATTCGGACAAGATTGTGGCTTCCCATTATCGTTTGGGAGGTAACGCCCGTAGAGCGATGGCACCCCAGTTGGGTACGCAATCCAATAACTGGAGTAATCAGGAGTCGGCTCGTCGCGGTGGTTTCGATGCCGAGATTGTCGAACTCTCCAATCTGAGAGGCGATATTAAGACGCGTCAGGTGTACAAGCCCGACAACGGTTCTTCCATTGCCGACTTGCGTCTGCATTGGGATGGCGACCGCATGATGTTTACACAGCTTCAGGAAGACCAGCGCTGGAACATCTTCGAAGTGAATCTGGATGGTACAGGATTCAAGAAACTGGTGCACAACGAAGAACCCGATCTCGAGTTCTATGATGGTACCTATCTGCCCGACGGACGTATTCTGGCCATCTCGAACATCGGTTATCAGGGTGTGCCTTGTGTGAGCGGAAGCGACCAGGTAGGTAATCTGGTGCTTTACAATCCGAAGGACAAGAACCTGCGCCGTCTGACTTTCGACCAGGATGCCAACTGGAATCCTGTCATTATGAACAACGGTAAGGTGATGTATACCCGTTGGGAGTATACCGACCTGACACACTATTATTCGCGTATCGTGATGCACATGAATCCGGACGGTACTGAGAACAAGGCTCTTTATGGAAGTGGTGCCATGTTCCCCAATAGTACGTTCGACGTTCAGCCCTTGCCCAACAGCGGTTCTGCTTTTGTGGGTATCATTTCGGGTCACCATGGTGTAGCCCGTTCAGGTCGTCTGATTGTCTTCAATCCGGCCAAGGGACGCAAGAGTGTAAGCGGTATGGTGCAGGAAATTCCTTATCGTAACCGTCCGATTCAGGAACTGATCAAGGACCAGCTGGTGGATGGCGTATGGCCTCAGTTCATCAAGCCGACGGTGCTGAATGAAAAATATTTCCTGGTAGCTGCCAAGTTGTCTCCCAATTCTTTGTGGGGTATCTATCTGGTGGATGTCTTCGATAACGTGACTTGTATCATGGAGACGGAAGGAGAGGGCTTCATCAGTCCTATTCTGGTGAGAAAGACGGCTACTCCTCCTGTTATTCCCGACCGTGTGAAGCTCGATCAGAAGGAGGCTACTTTCTTCATTCAGGATATCTATGAAGGAGAAGGCCTGCGTGGCATTCCTCGTGGTACGGTGAAGGAACTCCGTCTGCACGCTTACGAATATGCATATGTAAAGACGACTTCGGACCACAACTGGCACGGCATCCAGTCAGGTTGGGATATCAAGCGCCTGCTGGGTACAGTACCTGTGGAGGAAGACGGTTCCGTTATCTTCAAGGCACCTGCCAATACGCCTATTTCCATTCAGCCTATCGACAAGGATGGTGTGGCTATACAATGGATGCGCAGCTGGGTAACAGGACAGCCGGGCGAAGTGGTATCGTGCGTAGGTTGCCACGAAGACCAGAATCAGATTGCCATTCCCAAGCGTGTTATCGCTTCTCAGAAAGAGCCCAACAAGCTGACCCCGCCCGAAGGTGGTGTCCGTTCGTTTACTTTCGACCTGGAGATGCAACCCATCCTCGACCGTGCCTGCATTGCCTGTCATAACGGTGAAAAGGCTTTCGACCTGCGTGGAGGCAAGAAAGACAAGAGAGGTTATGGTACGTCGTACCTGAACCTGCATCCTTATGTTCATCGTCAGGGAGGTGAAGGCGATATGGTAGTGCTCCAGCCCTACGAATATCATCCGAATACCAGTGAGTTGGTTCGTATGCTGAAGCGCGGACACTACAACGTCCAGCTGACCGATAAGGAATGGCGTACGTTGTACAACTGGATTGACTACAATGCACCTGACAAGGGCTACTTCAATGCCAATGTGCTGAATATGGTGCCCTATAAGGGATTCGACCAGATAGAACGCCGTATCGAGCTGACCAATAAATATGGTAACGGTGCAGGTGTGGATTGGAAGAAGGAAATTGCCGATTATGCTTCTTACCTGAAGAGCAAAGGCGAAATTACTCCTGTCATGCCCGAACCTGTGAAGCCCGTGAAGGTGAAAGAACTGAAGGCGAAAGGCTGGCCGTTCGATGCACAGACCGCCCGCGCCATGCAGGAAGCCGAAGGAGAAACCAAGAAGGTTATCGAATTGGCTCCTGGCGTGAAGATGACCTTTGTGCGCATTCCTGCCGGCCAGTTCGTAATGGGAAGCTACAACGGTCCTTCCGACACTTATCCTACTACAAAGGTGAAGGTGCGCAAGGCATTCTGGATGGGCGAGCTGGAAGTGACCAACGAGCAGTTCAACGTCTTCTTCCCCGAGCATGACAGCCGTTTCATCGACCAGCAGTGGAAAGACCACGTGGTACAGGGGTATCCGGCCAATAAGCCCGAACAACCTGTGATCCGTGTCAGCTACAATGACGCGATGGAATTCTGCCGCAAGCTGAGCGAGAAGACAGGTCTGAACGTGACCCTGCCTACCGAAGCTCAGTGGGAATGGGCCTGCCGTGCAGGAAGTGCCGACGACTTCTGGTATGGCGACATGCATGCCGATTTCGGACGGAAGGACAACCTGGCCGACAAGACAACTTTGAAGTTTGCTGTATATGGTGTGGATCCTCAGCCGATGAGTCCGAACAATCCTTGGTATAAGTACTATATCTACCTGCCCAAAGAGGAGAGCGTAGACGACGGTAACCTGATTCAGGTAGGTGGCAAGCAGTACGAAGCCAATCCGTTCGGCCTGTATTCGATGCATGGAAATGTAGGCGAGTGGACCCGTTCCGACTATGTGCCCTATCCGTATAAGGAGAACAGCAAAGTGGAAGCCGAATATAAAGTGGTTCGTGGAGGTTCGTTCTTCGAGCGTCCCAAGTTCTCCACTTCTTATTCACGCAAGGGATTCTATCCTTATCAGCGTGTATTCAACGTAGGTTTCCGTGTGATTATTGAAGATTAAAGGTAGTGTGACTGGACAGAGGGGAGAAATCCTCTCTCCCCTCTGTCTTTCTTTTGATGTATGCTGCAGAAAAGGGATGGCATCCGTATCCGATGCCTTTTCTTGGAGAAAACGATGTTTTCCTTTGGCGAAAACGGTGCTTTCTCCTGATGAAAACAATGCTTTTCCATCCTGCAGGTTTAGAGTAAAAGTGTATGAATACCATGATGAATAAGTTCGTTAAGTGGTTCTCTTCTTTCCGCATGTCGGTTGTGTTGCTGGTTGTTTATGCAATGCTGCTGGCGGTGGCTACTTGGGTCGAAAAATATTGGGGGACTCCGGTGGCTGGACGTTGGATCTATCGTTCTCCGTTTCTTCTTTTCTTACAGCTGTTGCTGGTTGCCAATTTCCTTTTGTATGCGGGCAAGCATCAATATCTGTCGAAGAACCGATTGGGGCTGATGTTCACCCATCTTTCCTTCGTTGTAATTCTGACCGGAGCTGTCATCACTCACCTTTGGGGTGAGGAGGGAATACTCCATCTGCGCGAGGGAGAATCGGCTGCATCGATGATGGTTCGCGATGCCGACGGGCAATATGCCGAACAGAAGTTGCCTTTCAGTGTCCGTCTGAACGATTTCGTACTGAAGCGCTATCCGGGCTCGGGCAGCCCTTCTTCCTATGAGAGCTTCGTTACCGTACATACGCAGGCCAAAGAGTACGACGCGCATATCTACATGAACAATGTGCTCGACGTGGAGGGCTACAGACTTTATCAGGCTTCTTTCGATTCGGACGAGCGGGGTAGTGTCCTTTCGGTCAACCACGATGTGGCGGGCAGGAATGTCACCTATACGGGTTATGTGTTGTTGCTCCTGGGGCTGATTCTTTCGCTTGTGGGGCGTGACGGACGTTTTCGTCGCCTGTTCCGCCGTCTGAAGACGATGCAGGCCGGCAGGGCATCGCTCCTGTTGCTCTTCCTGGGGGGAGGGTTGGCACTGAATGCTGCCCCCGATGATGCCTGGCAGATGATAGAACGCTATCGTGTGAGCGAGGCTCATGCTGCCCGTTGGGGTGAGTTACCCGTACAGGGTGAGGGAGGGCGTATGATGCCAGTCAATACCTTTTCGTCGGAAGTCCTGCGCAAGCTCTACAAGGCCGACCATATCCGTTCGCTGAATTCCGACCAATTCCTGCTCAGCCTGTTGCTGATGCCCGATGTATGGGCGCAGGTGCCTTGCATTGCTTTGGATGACGAAGAGCTTGCGTCACGCTATGGTTTGTCGATGCCCCATGTCTCGTTCGTACAGTTGTTCGATGAGGAAGGAAAATATAAATTGCAGGATTCGCTTGAGGTCATATATCAGAAAGATCCTGCCCAGCGTAGTCGGATGGAGAAGGACATGCTGAAGCTGGATGAGCAAGCCAATGTATTCCATCTGCTTTCTTCCCGCCAGATGATTCGTCTGTTTCCTCTGGAGGGTGACTCTACACACACGTGGTATGCGCCTGGCGACGACCTCTCGGCTTATAGCGGACAGGACTCAATGTTTGTTTCGCGTATATTCGACTGGTATCTGGAAGAAGTTTCGGGTGCCATAGGCAGTAACGACTGGAAGACGGCCGACGAAGTGCTGGGTATGATTGACACTTATCAGCAGGCCAAGGCCGAAGGAGTTGACGTGTCGCCCGAGAAGATGAAGATGGAGGTGAAGTACAATCATCAGAAGGTATTTTCCCGTTGCCGTGTAGGCTATCTGGTGTTGGGAGGCTTGAGCCTGCTTTGGGCTGTCCTTTCACTTTTCGGTCTGTGCCGTTACCGTTGGGTACGGTGGGTGCTTGTGGCTGGTGTGGCAGCGGTGTTCTGTTTCCATGTCTATGGTATGGGCATACGCTGGTATGTGGGCGGTTACGCTCCTTGGAGCAATTCTTATGAAACCATGGTCTATGTGGCATGGGCTACCGTCCTGGCTGGTTTGCTCTTTGTGAAACGCGATATGCTGGTGTTTGCCCTCGCGGTTCTCTTTGGCGGTGTCATTCTCTTTGTTTCGGGATTGAACTGGATGGATCCGCAGATTACGACTCTGGTTCCTGTCTTGAAGTCGCCTTGGCTGATGTTCCATGTGGCAGTGATTGTGGCCGCTTATGGCTTCTTCGGCCTGAGCAGCCTGGTGGGAATTGCCAATCTGCTGCTGATGTGCATGGTACCCCGAAACAGGCAGGCTGCCCGTCTCATGGGCCGTGTGGACGAATTGAGCATTATGAACGAGATGTCTTTGTGGATCGGTTTGGTCTTGATGACGGTCGGTACTTTCTTGGGTGCCGTCTGGGCCAACGAGTCGTGGGGACGTTATTGGGGATGGGATCCCAAGGAAACTTGGGCGCTTATCACGATGGTAGTCTATGCAATAGTGACACATATTCATTTGTTGAAGGTACGGCTGAAGGAGTGGCTGTTCAATTTCCTCTCCGTTTTGGCCTTTTCATCTGTACTGATGACCTTCTTCGGTGTCAATTACTTCTTGAGCGGCATGCATTCCTATGGCCAGAACGACCATGTGTCCAATCTGTTTGTATGGATTGGGGTTGCTTTCGGGCTGGTTTTCCTGCTGGGATTCATGTCTTGGCTGTCGATGAAAAAATACTTTAATCAATCCAAATATTAATTTTAAAAACAACAACCATGAGAACGTTTAATCATGTCGGACTCGTTACCGACACCATCCCTCAGGGAGCTTTTTATAACGAAGGTTTGAGCGTATGGCTTACGGATTTCAGCAAGAGCCCCAACAAGATAGAATTTCTGAAGTTCGAACCGGGCAGTTGCATGCCTGAGCTCGTGCAAAAGCAGGGACACATCGCTTATACAGTTCCTTCGTTGGAGGAAGAGCTGAAGGGGAAGAATGTTATTTTCGGACCTGCCGTTTGTGATGAACACCTGACGATTGCTTTCATCGAGGAAGAAGGCATCGCTATCGAATTAATGGAAATCAAATAATAAATGAAGGAGGACTATCATTATGCAGACTAAATTTATCAACAATCCCGAGAATATTACTGCCGAATTGCTGGAAGGTTATGTATTGGCTTATCCCGACCAGGTGAAGCTGGCTGCTGAGAATATTGTAGTTCGTGCCAATCCCAAGGCTGCGGACAAGGTTGCTATCGTGACATTGGGTGGATCGGGCCACGAACCTGCTTTGAGCGGTTTCGTAGGCGAAGGTATGCTGGACTGCTCCGTAGTGGGCGACATCTTTGCAGCTCCTGGTGCCCAGCGCCTGTTTCAGGCTTTGCAACTGATGAAGCGCGAAGCAGGTATCCTGCTTGTTGTACTCAATCATTCGGGCGACGTGATGAGTGCCAACATGGCATGCCAGTTGGCCGAACGCGCAGGCATCAAGGTAGCCAAAGTGTTGACACACGATGATATCAGTGCCGGTATCGGAGCCGATATCAATGACCGTCGCGGATTGGCAGGATGTGTTCCCTTGTATAAGATTCTGGGAGCCGCTTCAGAAGAAGGTAAGTCGTTGGAAGAACTTGTAGAGATTGCCGAACGCTATAACAAGAATGTGGCTACGCTGGCTGTAGCCATGAAGTCATGCTCACATCCTCAGAATGGAGCAGTCATTACCGATCTGCCTGCCGGTATCATGGAGATAGGTATGGGTCAGCACGGTGAAGGTGGTGGTGGCCAGAAGCCGCTGGTTTCGGCCGATGATACAGCTGCTGAGATGGTTGACCTGCTTTGCCGTCAGCTGCAACCCCAGTCGGGCGACAAGATGATGCTTATCATCAATGGAGTGGGTGCCACTACGCATATGGAGCTGAACATTGTGTTCCGCAAAGCCTATAAGGAATTGGAAGCACGTGGCCTGAAGGTCGTTGTAAGTCGTATTCAGGAATTGCTGACTGTTCAGGAACAGGCCGGTTTCCAAATGATTATGGCCCGTTTGGACGATGACCATATCGATTATTTGAAGAACAAGCCTTCGAATGCCCCCTACTGGACTGTCATTGGCAAATAAAAGCAGATAAACGATGAAGAATATTTTGACGATAGACGATTTTAAGGCCATGTTGGAATGTGCCTTGAAGAATATCCGCGAGCGCGAAGAGGAGTTCTCCCGTCTTGACGCAGTCATTGGTGACGGTGACCATGGACAGGCCATCGTTACGGCCATGACGGCTGTGGTGGAGACGGCCCGTAAGGGAACGGAATTCAAGACGATGCTGAACGATATGGGCTTCGATGTGATGCTTCAGGTGAGCGGTTCTACCAGTACGTTGCTGGGTGCCTTCTTTTTGGGTATGAGCGATTGTGCGTCCGGAACTGAATTGGATGCGGAAGGTGTTCGCCGTATGTTTGCCGGTGGTTTGTCCAACGTGCAGAAACAAACCCAGGCCAAACCGGGCGACAAAACCATGATGGATGCGTTGGTTCCGGCTGTAGAGGCTATGCAAGGCTGTAAGGATGAAGACATCGCCGTCGTGATGTGCGCAGGTGCCGATGCGGCTGAAGCTGGTGCCAAGGCTACTGTACAGATGAAAGCTAATTTTGGCCGTGCCCGGAATTATGGTGAACGCTCCGTCGGTTTTGCCGACAGTGGTGCCACTTCGTGGAGTTGCATGTTCCGTTCGTTTGCACAGGCGTTGAATGAATAAACAGATATTACAAAACTTAAAACATAAAAAGAATAAACATTATGGCTGATATGGATGGATTTAGAGAAGCGACCAATTTTGGTTTGGACCAAGCTGCTTCGCAGGCAAATTTTCATGTAAAAGGCGCTTCTTGTATGAGTTGGGGTATGAAAGACCGTTTGTCCCGCATTTTTAATCCGAAGACTGGACGTACGGTAATGCTGGCTTTCGACCACGGTTTTATTATGGGACCTACTTCTGGATTGGAGCGCATCGACTTGAATATTGTTCCCTTGGTACAGTATGCCGACTGTCTGATGTGTACGCGCGGCATTCTGCAGACTTCGATTCCTGCCAATGTGAACAAGCCCGTTTGTTTGCGTTCTGATGCAGGTTCGACGATTCTGACCGAGTTGAACCGCAATGTCCTGATTGATGTAGAGGACGCTATCCGTTGCAATGCTTCGGCTATGGCAGTCATGTTTTCGGCAGGAGACGGTGATCAGGAGGCTATTACAGCAGCCAATCTGGTACGTGCAGTCGATTTGGGTAACCGCTATGGCATTCCTGTTATGGGTGTGACGGCAGTAGGCAAGCAGATGGCCCGCGATGCCCGTTACTTCGCTTTGGCTTCCCGTGTATGTGCCGAGAATGGAGCTTCCATCGTCAAGACCTATTATTGCGAAGGCTTTGAGAAGATTGCGGCTTCTTGTCCTGTCCCTGTAGTGATTGCAGGTGGTAAGAAACTGCCCGAGCAGGAAGCGCTTGAATTGTGCTATAAAGCTGTTAACGACGGTGCTGCCGGCGTAGATATGGGACGTAATGTGTTCCAGAGTGAATCGCCTGCCGCTATGATTCAGGCTGTACATGCCGTAGTTCATGACGGCCTTACACCCGAACAGGCTTATCAGCTGTTCCTGGAACTCAAAAACAAGTAAGTTATGCGTAGGTTACTTGTGTTGGCAAGTATATTGACTCTGTTCCTGTCTCTGGCTTCCTGCCGGCAGGAACAGGTCAAATTGTTGCTGGGAGGTTCCGGTTGGAATAAGGTTGTCATCATCGACAAGGAAACCAAACAGATAGAATGGGAATATCCGTTGGAGAAAGGTTGGGAATGCAATTCGGTTGCTTGTACCCCCGAAGGGAATATTCTGTTCTCTTACCGTAAAGGTGCCAAGGTTGTTACAAAGGATCATCAGGAACTTTGGAACATTCCGGCCCCTGAAGGTTGTGAGATGCAGACAGCGCGTGTCCTGCCTGACGGAAACATTCTGTTGGCATGGGCCGGTCATCCGTCGGTAATCATGGAAGTAGACAAAGAAGGAAAAGAAATCTGCCGCACAGAGTATGAGACGGGCATCGAACGTTCGCATGCTCAGTTTCGTCAAGTCAATAAGAATACAATAGGTAATTATATGATTCCCCTGATGGGAGGTAAAACAGTTTGTGAAGTATCTCCGCAAGGAGAATTGGTGCGTTCAACAGATTTGGGTGGAAACTTCTTTACGGTCCTTCACGACAAGGACGATTTGTATTGGGTAGCCTGTGGTGACCGTCACATTTTGCTCAAGGCAAATATGCAGACGGGTGAGGTTGTGGCTCAGTACGGTCAGGATGATATTCAGGGAGTACGCCTTTTCTTTGTGGCTGGTCTTTGCAAATCCGAAAACGGTGGCATTTATGTTTGCAACTGGCAAGGTCATGACAAGACAGCCAAAGAGGCAGGAAGTCCTCAGGTTTTTGAAATGGATGAATCCGGTAAAGTGGTATGGAGTCTGAACGATAATGAACGTTTCGGCATGATATCGGATGTGTGTATTATGAAATAAACAGGTTAAAGACAGGGTAATGATGAGAGGAAGAATAATGGATGTGATAGCCGGCCCTTGTAGTGCGGAATCTGCGCAGCAGGTGCTCGAAACGGCAGCAGGACTGAAGAAAGCCGGCATTTCTGTTTTGCGTGCCGGCTTGTGGAAACCTCGTTCACGTTGTGGGACATTCGAAGGGGTAGGTGTCCAGGCTTTGCCGTGGCTCAACGAAGTTCAACGCTTGTATGGAATGAAAGTAATGACCGAAGTGGCTATGCCGTCGCATGTGGAGGCTGCATTGAAGGGGGGAATGGATATGCTATGGATTGGAGCACGGACCACAGTCAATCCTTTTATGATGTCCGAATTGGCTGAGGCATTGCGTGGAGTCGATATTCCTCTTTTTGTGAAGAATCCTGTTTGTCCCGACTTGTCACTTTGGATTGGGGCAGTGGAGCGTTTGGCACGGGTTGGCATTTGCCGGCTTTCGCTGATACATCGAGGCTTTTGTCTGCCCGACAATGCACCTTATCGTAATACCCCTTTATGGGAATTGGTGGACAGCATGCATGCAGAATTTCCTGATTTTCCCGTTTATTGTGACCCCAGTCATATTGCAGGAAAGAGAGAATTGCTTTATCAGTTGTGTCGCGAAGCTCTCGGGCATCACAACGACGGGCTTTTCCTGGAATCGCATTGTTGCCCGGAAAAGGCGCTTTCAGATGCGGCCCAGCAGTTGACGCCTGTGGGGTTGGAAGAACTGTTGGAAACATTGGGCATCAATGTGTGCAGTCATAATTCTGTCCCCGATTATCAGTGTATGTGAAATTTCAAACTTTCGTTGGTTGTAGAGGAGGGTATGCATCGTTTTTTCGGTGCATGCCCTCCATTTTTTTAGAACATGCTGCGTATACCTTCTTCCAGCGAACGCGGACTGTAGCCCAGCAGTTGGCGGGCTTTGTCTATACTCAGACCGCTGAAACGGGGTCGGGGAGTGGCTTCCTGCATTTCGGCTGTACTGACAGGTTGAATCAGCGAGGCATCCAGTTGCAGGACGTCGGCCACCCGATAGGCTATGTCGGCAATGGTCAGGCATTCGGGACCACAGATGTGGAAGAGTCCGTTTGACGGATAACTGATGAGCCGTTCGATACCTTGTGCAACGTCGTCCACAAAAGTCGGTGTACGCCATTGGTCGTTTACCACGCGGATAGATTGTCCGCTACGCAGGCGGTCAGCCACAAGGCGTACGATGTTGCCGTGCTGGCCGGGCAGGGGCTGGCCGTAGACTACTACGATGCGAGCCACAGCGTAGTTGCTGCACAGACGGGCAACTTGGCGTTCGCTTTCCCATTTGCTTCGACCATAATAGTTCACGGGAGCAGGTGTGTCTTCTTCGGTGTAAAGACGGTCGCAGTCTCCACCGAACACGAAGTCTGTAGACAGATGGACGAGCCGGCAGCCGAGGCGTTCGCAGTTCGTGGCCAGACGGGCAACGGCATGGACATTGATTTCGTCCGTTTCTGTGCGGTGACTCTCGCAATAGTCAGGTGAAGAGAGAGCGGAAGTGTTGATGACAACGTTGGGCCGAAGTTCGTCAAACAGGCGGTTGACAGCCGTTTCATTGCAGATGTCAGCTTGCACAAAGCGGTAGTTGCAGCATGAGTGTGGATGGATGTCTGCGTGCAGCGAACAGCCGGTCACTTGGTATTCCGTCTTGGCCGACAGTGTGTCGAGGATGCGTCGGCCTGTGAATCCGTTGGCTCCTACTATCAGTATTTTCTGTTGCATGATGTTCTGGGTTTTAATAGAAAAACGGGTTTTCTCGTCCTTTCTGCACTTCGATGCGGATGCCGAACGAGCCGTTCTGTGACTTCAGTTCGAAGGCACCCTTGAAATTGTTTTTCTGCCAGGGCAAGGCCGAAGGATTGGGTACCCGCCAGCCATCCTTGTCATATTCGCCGTAAGTGTTCAGCCGCCAGCCGTTCTTCAGGCGGAAACTGCCCATCTGCAGGTTGTCTGTCGTGTTACCGAAGCCGAAGCCCATAATGCCGAACGGATTACTGCTGAAATAGGGTGAACCTGATAGGGAGAACATGTTGCTCAGTCCCGAGGAGTAGGTGACATTAGGATTCAGGCGAAATATCCAGTTGTAGTCCTTGCTGGCGTCGGGGACAACTATCTTATATGATTTTTCCAAATCTGGCTTGGGCATTTTTACCAGGCTGTTCATGTCTATCAGGAAGCCGTCGTAGTTTTTTACACCGTCGGGCAGCAGTTGTTCTCCTGTCGGAGGTATGTCGCCTGCTACTTGCCGTAGGGTGTCGGAGGACGCTTCAGTCTGTGCAAAGGCGATGCCGCAGTATATGGCAAGGAGCGAAAACAGAGTCAAGAATCGTTTCATATCTCTATACATTGTTGTCTGCATCAAAGATACTGCTTTTCCTGACACTCTTCACTCCGTCTTAAGACAATTTATCGGTTTTTCAAGGTTGGATGAGGTGGTTGGTGATTATTCTGTAATCAATTTGTATCCGACACCTCGCACATTGATGATGCGGATGTGTTCGTCCTTGGCCAGTTTGTGGCGGAGCTTGGTGATGAAAACGTGCAGGCTGCGCTGGTTGAAGAAGGAGTCGTCTCCCCAAAGGTCAAGCAGGATGTCGCGCATGTTCACCACGCAGTTGCGGTTCTGGCAGAGACGGCGCAGGATTTCGGCTTCGCGGTGTGAAAGTTCCTGTTCCGTACCCTCGTGCAGCAGGAGCTGACGGCGTGTGTCGAGCTGGTAACGGCCTATTTCGTAGAGGATTTGCTCGCTTTCGGCAGATGGGGTGTAGGTGCAGGCACGGCCCATGAGTGCCTTGATGCGCACGATGAGTTCCTGCATGCCGAAGGGCTTCTTCAGGTAATCATTGGCACCCAGTTCGAAACCTTCTACCACGTCGTTCACCGCCGAGCGGGCTGTTAGGAAGAGGACGGGTGTGTGTCGGTCGGTCTGGCGGATGCGGCGTACCATCTCGAAGCCGTCCATACGAGGCATCATGACGTCGGCCACCAGCACATCGGGGCGAAGGTCGAAGAACAGGCGCAGCCCCTCTTCGCCGTCGGCGGCGGTATGGATGAGGAAACCCTGGCCTTTGAGGGTATCTTTGATAATCATGGCGAGGGTCTGTTCATCCTCGACTAACAGTACTTTTATCTTTTCCATTCGATTAAATTCTTACAATAAACTCACTTCCCTTTCCCGGTTCGCTCTTCACCTCCACCGTGCCGCCATGCTTCTCCACCATCGTCTTGACATAGAAGAGACCGAGACCGTAGCCTTTCACTTCGTGCAGGTTGCCGGTGGGCACGCGGTAGAACTTGTCGAACACATGAGGGAGGCGGTCGCGGGCGATGCCGATGCCGTGGTCGGCGACGATGATTTCCGTCCACGTACGGCCGTCGGCTTCGGTGCGGCGGCAGCGGACGGTGATGTCGGCCCTGTCGCGCGAATACTTCACGGCGTTGTCCAGCAGGTTGCTCACGATGTTGGCCAGGTGTGTGCGGTCGGCAGTGACGGTCAGGTCCTCGGGGACGATGTCGAGGGCGACGTGGACGGGTTTGTCGGCCTTCAGTTTGTGCAGCTCGACGAGCGGGGGCAGGAGGTCGGCCAGCCGCACCTCTTCAAGGTGGAGGCGGAAGGTCTTGCGCCGCTCCATCGACATGGAGAGTATCTGCTCCACCAGTCCGCCGAGGCGGCCGAGCTGCTCCTGACAGATGCGCAGGTAGCGTTCGCGCTTGCTGGGGTCGTCGGCCTGATGGAAGTTGAGCAGGGCATCGGTGGCGGCATAGGCCACGGCGATGGGTGTCTTCAGTTCGTGGGTGATGTTGTTGGTGAAGTCGCTCTTCATCTCCTCCAGCGTCTTCTGCCGCAGGATGGTACGGATGAGGTACCAGAAGGAGAAGCCGAGGATGAGGAGGATGACCAGCGAGGTGGTGAGGATACCCGCCATCTGCCGCAGGACGAGTCCGCCCAACGGCTCGGTGGTGAGCCAGTATACATCGTGGCCGGAAGAAGAGAAGGCATATTGGTAGCTGACGGCATCGTGGCCGGGTACATAGCCGGGTGTGCCGCCCGTAGCCAGAGTGTCGGTATACATCCAGCGGTCTTGGATGTCATAGCCCGAGTAGAGGTATTGCAGGCGGTAGCGGATAGGAATGTTCAACTCACGGAGGTGGGCGTTGAGCAGGCTGTCGTAAGTGGCGAACGAGGGTTCGATGAAGATGTCCAGCCCCGAGTGCATGCCCCGTTGCAGATATGCGGCAAAGTCGGTGATACTGTTATGGTCGCGCAATAGCATGTCCAGTCCCTCCTGACTATGGAGCATGGCGTCGGACGAGGTAGTATCCGTGGGGACGGATTGGTAGAGGGTATCCACCCGTGTATGGGTGGTTGTATCGCCGGGAGACGTATGGAAGGTCGTGTTGCTCTGTACGATTTTCTCTCCCTTGTCGCCATAGCCTGCCGATACGGAGATTTCGCCATGCTCCTTGTTGCGGAGTTGCATCAGTTGGATACGCACCAGCATCTCGTTGTAGTCGCTGATGCGCATGGCCTCCATGATGTTGCGCTCCAGGTCGGTGCGCATGGTGCGGTAGAGCCCCGTCAGCCAGTAGGCCTGATAGGCGAAGATGCCTGCCAGCGAGAGCACGACGAGCAGGGCGATGTATTTCGAGGGCAGTTTCATGGCGATAAAGATACAGAGTTAATCCTTATCCCTGCGAATATGGTAAGACTAAATAACACTTCTTTTTCATCCTGTTCGTAGCCGCTTTGTTTCGTTTATTCGGTTGCATGTATTACTTTTGCCGCAAAATTATAACCGCTGAACGTATGAAACATATCATTGATGTAGATACTTGGGTGCGGCGCGACAACTACCGTTTCTTCCAGAGCTTTGTCAGTTCGTGGTATGCCGTGGCCACCGAAATCGACTGTACCGAGGCCCGCGAGGCAGCCCGTCGCCGGGGGCGTTCCTTCTTTCTTCATTACCTTTATGCTGTGGTGCGTGCCGCCAACGAGGTGGACGAGCTGCGCTACCGCGTCGACAAGCAGGGACAGGTGGTCTTTCACGACCGGGTGGACATCATCACGCCCATCGCCGTGCCCGGCCGCACGTTCTTTACCCTGCGCATACCTTATCACGAAGACTTCGGCACCTTCTACGCCGAGGCTCGCCGCCTCATTGAGAACATTCCGCCTGACGGTGACCCCTACGGCGCCGAGAAGACACTGATGGCACAGGGCGACTACGACGTGGTGCACCTGAGTGCCGTGCCCGGCATGTACTTCACTTCCATCACCTACACGCTGGCCGAGGCGGGCAATGCCTGCAACTATCCGCTGATGACCGCCGGCAAGGCCGTCACCCGCGAAGGCCGTCTGATGATGCCTCTGTCCATTTATGTGAACCATGCCTTTGTCGACGGCTCCCATCTTTCATTGTTCTTCCAGAAGATAGAGCAGCATCTGAAGGAGATTGCGGAGGACGGAAAAACAGCATAAATCATTCCGATAACACTCGATAAGACTTCGTAAGCCTGCGGTAACGCGGGCTTATTTTGTATCTGCTTACCTTTGTGGCGGCATGGAAAAGAAGGGGAGTGGCACGTTTGCCGTATCTTTCCGTTGGTTTCAGCTGGCTTTGCTGTTGGTTTCGTGCGGGGAAACCGACGGTTTCAACGTAGGAAACCGATGGTTTCATGCTATGAAACCAATGGTTTCAAGCAATGAAACTTTTCTGAAACTGCTGGCTTCAAGTTTTTCCCTTGCCTTGAAACGATTGATAAGGTACAATGTAGCATAGAGAATGATGAAACGAAACACATTACTTCCGGCAGTCTGTCTTCTCCTGACCCTGCCGCTCTCCGCTCAGGAGAATCTGAAAAATGAGAACTTGCGGACGCTGTCTGCCGACAGCATCCTGACGGGCGACGCCCGCATGGACAGCCTCTACCGTCACCTGCCCGAAGTGATGGTGGTGGGCGAACGCCCCGTCGTCAAGGCATCGGCGGGCAAGCTGGAATACGACCTGCCGCGGATGATCAAGGACCGCCCCGTGGACAACGTTTACGAAGCTCTGAAGGAACTGCCGGGTGTAGTGGAGCAGGACGGCGCCCTGACGTTGGGCATGCAGGGTGTGACGGTCGTGTTGGACGGCAAGGTGACCAACATGAGCGGCGCGCAACTCTACGCCCTGCTGAAGTCGCTGCCTGCCGACCGCATCGAGTGCGTCGAAGTGATGTACAACGCACCCGCCCGCTATCAGGTGCGCGGGGCGATGATCAACGTCCGTCTGCGCCATCGCATCGGTGACCCCGGCGTGGTTCAGGGTGAACTTTATGGAAAATACAATCAGGAACACGAGGCTTCCTTTGAGGAGCGTGCTTCCTTATTATATAACGGTCGGAAATTCTCGGCCGATTTTCTTTACTCTCACACTCATGGCGAAAGCTTCAGTACCACCGACAAGGAAGCCCGCCACTGGCAGCAGGCCGACGGCTCGACGCATCTCATCGACAACCACGAGGAGATGCGCGCCCGCAGCCATACCCACAGCTTCCGCCTGGGCACGGACTACACGCTGGCCGAGAACCATTCGCTGAGCTTTGTCTACAACGGTGCCTATGCCACCAGTCACACTCAGCAGAACTCTACGGGCACACAGACGGCCGAAAGCCTGAGCGGCCAGACCTCGTGGCTGCATAACGGCCGCCTGGATTATCGGACGTCCATCGGACTGAAGGCGGGTGCGGAGTTCACGTGGTACAATGCTCCGGGCAACCAGCTGCTGCACAGCCGCATGGGCGATGATGCCCTCGACTTCTATACCGAAGACGGGCAGCGCATCAATGCCTGGAAGTTCTTCCTTGCACAGGAACATCAGCTGAAGAACGGCTGGGGGCTGAACTACGGAGCCATCTATACTACGAGCGTGGATCATTCGTACCAGACGTATGAGCATGAAGAACTGAAAACGAAGAATGAAGAATCCGGGTTGCCGGACGACGTCCGGTCGCGCCGCCGCGAACAGACGTTCAACCTGTATGCAGGCTTCAGCAAGTCGTTCGGGCAGAAGCTGATGACAGACTTCTCGCTGGCCATGGAGCGTTACAAGACACCCGTGTGGGACGAGTGGGACGTCTATCCCGTCCTCAACCTGACCTACCTGCCTGCCGACGGACACATCCTCCAGCTCAACTTCAGCAGTGACAAGAGCTATCCCGACTATTGGGCCGTGCAGGACGTCGTCTCCTACCTGGGCGGCGGCTACAGCGAGATACATGGCAATCCGTTGCTGAAGCCGGCCATCGACTATTCCACTTCGTTGACCTATATCCTGAAATCGAAATACGTCTTCCGTGCCTGGTTCAACCATACCAAGGACCGCGCCGTGCAGACGCTCTACCAGTCGCCCGACGAACTGCTGGAATTGTACAAATACCTGAACTTCGACTTCGAGCAGCAGGCCGGTCTGCAGGCCTCCATACCCTTCAAAGCTGGTCGATGGCTCAACTCGCGCCTCACCCTCATCGGTTTGTGGATGCGTCAGAAGGACAGCGACTTCTACGACCTTCCCTTCGACCGCCACCGCCTGTTGGGTGTCGCCGTGCTGAACAATACCCTCACCCTGAGCCGCAAGCCCGACATCCGTCTGACCATCGACGGACGTCTGCAGGGGCGCGCCATCCAGGGCATCTACGACATCCCCACGTGTGGCGACCTTTCGGCCACGCTGCGCTATACTTTCCTTGGCGGCAATGCCGTACTCACCGCCTGGTGCCGCGACATCCTCCAGACTTCGATGCCCTGTCCGCAGATACGCTACGAGCGCCAATGGGTGACGAACGAGTACTCCAGTTTCCGCAGTGTCGGCCTTTCCTTTACCTGGAAGTTCGGTGGCTACAAGGAGAAGAAGCGTGAGGCGGTGGATACGTCGCGGTTCAAGTAATGAGTTGTAGAAAATAAATGCTATCTTTGCCGGAAAGTAAAACATTGGATATGAAATCGAGTTTATTGCTAAGTCTATTGTTTGTTACTTTCTTGGGAATTTCTTGTACCGGTTATGAAAAAAAACAGACGAATAAGACAGACATTATCGACAGTATTGTCCGCCCGACTGCCGATACAGCGTTTGTCAGAAAGAACGGGGCTGCGCTTCATACAGCCTTATCTTCCAAGATACACTCCTTGAAAGATACGTTGCTTCGTTGTAGTATCATCGGCTACGGTATGGGAGAGTATGAGAACGTCTATCTGATAGCCAACACACCGGAATGGCAGGAACGTTTCAGAAAAGAAGTGGCCGACCATCCTCTTATCCGTTTTCATGGTTACGACGGGAACGATGTCTGCGTGGAAGAAGGCGTGAACCATCTGTACGGCTTGCATCTATGGACCGAAGCGGAAGTCCGGCCCTTGTCCACACAGACTCTTTCTTGTGTATTCAGCAACGAAAGCGATACGGACATCTTATGCAGCAAGCACTACTCCCTGGCCTACGAAAAGTCTCCCGGCCACTGGTGCTACTTGCCCATCAACACTTATGCCGAAGATATCGGCATCATTGTCAAGCCCGGAACCGAACATCGTTTCACAGCCCGTCTGTATCCCGAACTCTTCCCCAATCTTCCCACCCGCTACCGCCTGTTTTATGAGGTGTGGAGAGAATGGGGAGAAGATGCAAAAGAGAAGATTGTACTCATGGAAGAATTTCGAATGAAGGAATAATATGAAAAAGATTGTTTGGCTAAGTATATGTTTCATCTGTCTGTTGAGCCTGCCTCTTCGGGCAGAAGTCGTGCCACTCGACACGATATCTTTCGAGTTGGGTGTCGATAATCGTTTGTATGTGACAGTCTATATCAACGGTCAGGACGACCGTCCTTTACGCTTTCTGCTGGATACGGGGGCAACGGATGTGGTGCTCAATTCCAATTCGCCGCGTACCGAAGGGTTGGCTTCCTTTACGGGAAGTGTGGCGAACAATGGCGCCAATTCGGTGGAAACCATTCCTTCCACAGAGTCCTCTCAGGTGGTGAGGATGGGCAGCCGGGCCATTTCCGGCTTGAAACTGATAGCTATTCCTTATCCGCCCGATGCCTGGGACGGCGTGCTGGGCCTGTCTTATCTGAGGAATTTCGATGTCTGCATCGATTATCGGCGGAAATCCATCTTCCTGTATGAACTGGGCGACGGGCAGAAAGCGGTATCTGACAAGGCTGTTAGGCTGAAGATGGATTATCGTCTGGGAGTGCCGGTCGTTCCGGTCGGCGTGCGTGTCGGCGGAGTGGATTACCAGGTGTCGGTAGAGGTGGATACCGGTTCCGACCGTGTGTTCGACCTCAACACACCTTTCGTCCGCCGCAACGGCCTGCTGGGCACACAGAAACCATTTGCCATCTCGCGCATAGCCGGTACGGTGAAGGACGGTGGTGAACTTCAGAACGTGTACTTCGACGCGGTGACACTGGGAGATGTATTGACTTTGCCCCGCATCCCCGGCGCCTTTTCTACGGTGACAACGGGTGTACAGGCCAGTGACGTGATGGACGGAGTGTTGGGCAACAACTTCCTGCAACGTTTCAACCAACTTTATGACTTCAAGAATAATTTTCTTTATTTGGAGGTGAACGACCGGCTTTATACTCCTTTCTATGACTTTCTGGTGCGTTGAGCAGGAAGTTCACATCATTGTAACGCTTTGTACACATTCTTGACACAGGTTGTGCACATCTTTGTGACAGGAAAACTACAAACTGAACAATGATGCGTCTGCGTACATTTTATTCGACCATTGTGTTGTCCGATATCCATCTGGGGACATCACATTCCAAGACAACCGAAGTGACCAACTTTCTGAAGTCGGTGAACTGCCGCCGCCTGATACTGGACGGGGATATCATCGACGGATGGGCTTTGCGTAAGGGAGGTACCCGCAAGTGGCAGGCCCGCCATACGGAGTTCTTCAAAGTCCTTATGAAGATGATGGAGAAGCAGGGTACGGAGGTTATTTACGTGCGGGGCAACCACGACGACTTTTTGGACAGTCTGGTTCCCTTCACCTTCTACAATATCCGTATTGTGAAGGATTTCGTTCACGAGAGCCACGGCAAGCGCTATTATGTGACGCATGGCGATATCTTTGATACAGTGACTACTCACATGAAATGGTTGGCACAATTGGGTGATTGGGGCTACACTTTCCTGCTATGGCTCAATAAAATCTACAACAATTACCGCACGCGTCACGGCCTGCCCTACTATTCGCTGTCGCAGGCTATCAAGCAAAAGGTAAAGACTGCGGTTTCCTATATTTCCGATTTCGAACAGGAACTGGTGAAGTTCGCCCGTACCCGCAAGTGCGACGGGGTGATATGCGGTCACATACATCATCCGGCCGACATCTGGTACGGAGATATTCATTACCTTAACTCCGGCGATTGGGTAGAGACCATGTCTGCCTTGGCCGAGGACGAGGAAGGCAACTGGACTGTCATCCGTTATGGGGAATTGCAGATGGGGAATGTATCTTCTTTAATGAATCAGGCCGTTTCCTGAAGCTTATTCCTTTATCTTCTTCTTGTACTGTTCATAGCGTGCAGTTATTTCCCTTACAAAGTTGTATGTTTCCGTACCACGGAAATAACCGTTCTTGCAGACCGGGTCGGTAAAGTATTCTTCGTTGGCTTTCAGGAGGATATATTTCTCGACATTGTCTTTCCACACATTCTTGTCTTTCCCGTATTTTTCGGCCAGGGCCATTGCATCCTGTACGTGTCCGATGCCGGAATTATAGGATGCCAGAACGAATTTAACCTGTTCTTCTGGCGGTAAGTTCTTGAAGCTTTGTGCGGTTTTTCCGATGTATTTGACTGCCGCCTTGATGCTTTCTTCCGCATTTTGCTCCTTACCCGGCGGCACTCCCATGGCACGGGCTGTAGAGGGCATCAGCTGCATCAGTCCCTTGGCACCTGCCCACGATACGGCAGTCGTGTCGAAGTTCGATTCGGTATAGGCCAGTGAAGCCAGCAGCCGCCAGTCCCAACCTATCTCTTTCGCATATTTTTTGAAGAGGTCGTCGTAGTGTGAGATTCTTCCTTCGCGCAGCGAAAGGATGGGAGTGTGGGGAGTGGATTTGCTGATCTCAAAATATCGTTTGGTACTCGCCTTATAGTCGGGTGAAGTGCTGTTTGCCTTGTGCCATTCGCTGGCGGCTTTAGCCAGTTGGGGACAGTCTTTGCGTACTGCCCATGACGAGCGCTGGTCGAAACTGATGGCCAGGTCGATGTCCAGATTGGGGTAATACGTGCGGTTCAGTCGGGCAATGTCATTGTCCGTTACGGTATATGGTATTTTACCTTGTGCTACTTGTTCGATAAGATCTTCGGCACTCACACTGTCTCCCCGTACAAGGTGGATATGAATACCGCCTCCCAGTTCCTTGTCCAGATTGACCAGACGTTCGTGATACTTACCCGGCTTCACGTAGATGTCTTTACCTATCAGTTCGGTGACGTCTTTCAGCGTTTTGTTCCGTCCGCCCTTACGTTGTACTACCACCTGATGGGTGATGACGTCTTCGCCGCAATAGAGCAGGCTGTCTTTCCATTCTTTGGTGACGGGCAGGGTATAGGCTATCAGATCACCTTCGCCTGCCTGTAGTTTGCGGATGAGGTCTTTGACGTTCCGGGCTACCTTGACTTTCAGTTCTACACCAAGGCTTTTGGCAAATTGTTCGCTCAGTTCGTACTGGAAGCCCATTTCCTGTCCGCGGTAGTTGAAGTAGGAAGTAGAGCTGTAGAGTGTTAGAACCACCAGCTGGCCGCTGTCCTTTATCTGTTGCAGATCGTGTGTGCCTGCCTCTGTTTCTTGGCTGCCTGTATGGTTCCGGCAGCCTGTAACGGCCAGCAGTAGCAGCAATGCAGCCATACTGATAATTCTAGTCAGCCTGTATTTCTCCATTATCCGTTGTTGACGTTGTCATGGATATGTTTCTTGATGTACATCGTCAGGATGTCGATGGCTACCTGATTGTTTCCTCCTTCGGGTACGATGAGGTCGGCATACCGTTTGCACGGTTCGATGAACTGCTGGTGCATGGGTTTCAGAATACGGGTGTACCGTTCCATGACGGCTTCAGCCGTTCGTCCTCGTTCCACCACGTCGCGCTGGATGACGCGGATCAACCGTTCGTCCGGATCGGCGTCGACAAAAACTTTCAGGTCCATCATGCTGCGCAGTTTCTTGTCACACAGGGCGAGGATTCCTTCGATGATGATAACGTCCCGAGGTTCGATGTGAATGGTTTCCGGTTGCCGGGTACAGGTCAGGTAGGAGTAGGTGGGCTGTTCGATACTCTTGCCCTCACGCAGCATGGCCACATGTTTGGACAGGAGACTCCATTCGAAGGCATCGGGATGGTCGAAATTGATGTTCTGCCGTTCTTCTACAGGCACGTGGCTGCTGTCCTTGTAATACGAATCCTGAGGCAGCAATACGACTTCGCCTGCGGGCAGGCTTTCAATGATTTTCTTTACGACGGTGGTCTTTCCCGAACCTGTACCGCCGGCTATTCCGATTATTAACATCCGTTTATATGAATTTCTGAAACAAAACAAGTATTTTTGCACCCGTTTAAGGACTGCATATTTAGTTGCAAATATAGTATAAATCATTAAAATAACAAAGTTATGGTGAAACACATTGTTTTGTTTAAGTTGAAAGACGAGGTGCCGGCCGAAACGAAACTGGCAGCCATGAATGCTTTCAAGGCTGCTATCGAGGCTCTTCCGGCCCGGATACCTTTTATCCGTAAGATAGAAGTCGGACTGAACATCAATCCTTCCGAGACGTGGAGTATTGCCCTCTACAGCGAATTCGACAGTCTGGACGACGTGAAGCGCTATGCCGTACATCCCGACCATGTAGCAGCCGGAAAATTGCTGGCCGACGTGAAGGAAAGCCGTGCATGTGTCGATTACGAATTGTGATGACTTTCTAAACCTGATAATATTTATTGCTGATGAAGAAAATTTTATTTCCTCTGATTCTTTCCTTATTGGCCTTTGCCGTGCATGCCCAGATTCAGGAGCCGGTGAAGTTCAAGACCGAGTTGAAAAATGTGTCCGCCACCGAGGTGGAAATTGTATTCACTGCTTCCATTGAACAGGGATGGCATGTCTATTCGACCGAACTGGGCGACGGAGGTCCCATCTCGGCTACATTCAATACAGACAAACTGACCGGTGCCCAGTTGGACGGCAAGCTCCGTCCCGTAGGCAAGGAGGTGTCTTCGTTCGACAAGTTGTTCGAGATGAATGTACGCTATTTCGAGCACAACGCTCAGTTTGTTCAGAAGTTGAAGCTTACTGGCGGTGACTATCAGATAACGGGCTACCTGGAGTATGGTGCCTGTAACGACGAGAACTGTCTGCCGCCCACCCAGGTAGAGTTCAGCTTCTCCGGTAAGGCTGATGCTGCCGCTTCTGCCACTGCGGCTGATCAGGCTTCTGTTGCAGCACCTGCCGAAGCGGATTCTGCAGCTGTCATTGGCAGTGCCGACGGTCCAACTTCCATAGCTGTTTCCGAGAATGATTTGTGGAGTCCTGTCATCGACGAACTGAATGCCATGGGCGAAACGACGTCACAGGAAGACATGTCGTGGCTCTATATTTTCATTACCGGTTTTGTAGGTGGTCTGCTGGCGCTTTTCACCCCTTGTGTATGGCCTATCATTCCCATGACTGTCAGCTTCTTCCTGAAACGGAGTAAGGACAAGAAGAAAGGTATCCGCGACGCTTGGACCTACGGTGCTTCCATCGTGGTTATCTACGTTACACTGGGACTGGCCATCACGGCCATTTTCGGTGCCAATGCCTTGAACGCTCTTTCTACCAACGCTATCTTCAACATCATTTTCTGTTTGATGCTGGTGGTGTTTGCCGCTTCGTTCTTCGGGGCATTCGAGATTACGTTGCCCTCCAAGTGGAGCAATGCTGTCGACAGCAAGGCCGAAGCTACTACCGGCCTGTTGAGTATCTTCCTGATGGCTTTCACCTTGTCGCTGGTATCTTTCTCCTGCACAGGTCCTATCATTGGCTTCCTGTTGGTACAGGTGTCCACCACGGGCAATGTGATAGCTCCGGCTGTCGGTATGCTGGGTTTTGCCATCGCCCTGGCCTTGCCCTTCACGCTTTTCGCCCTCTTCCCCTCGTGGCTGAAGTCCATGCCCAAGTCGGGTGGTTGGATGAACATCATCAAGGTGGCGCTGGGTTTCCTCGAACTGGCTTTTGCACTGAAGTTCCTTTCCGTAGCCGATCTGGCTTATGGCTGGCGCATTCTCGACCGTGAAACCTTCCTTGCTTTGTGGATTGTTCTCTTTGCCTTGTTGGGCTTCTACCTGCTGGGTAAAATCAAGTTCCCCCACGACGATGACGATACCAAGGTCACTGTGCCCCGCTTCTTCCTGGCACTGGCTTCGTTGGCTTTTGCCGTGTACATGGTACCCGGCCTGTGGGGTGCCCCGCTGAAGGCTGTCAGTGCATTTGCCCCGCCCATGCAGACGCAGGATTTCAATCTTTACAATAACGAGGTACATGCCAAGTTCGACGACTACGATGCCGGCATGAAGTATGCCCGCGAACACGGCAAACCCGTGATGCTCGACTTTACCGGTTACGGTTGCGTGAACTGCCGCAAGATGGAGCTTGCCGTCTGGACCGATACGAAGGTGGCCGACCTCATCAATAACGACTACGTACTCATCACCCTCTACGTGGACAACAAGACTCGTCTGCCCGAACCCATCAAAGTGGTGGAGAACGGTACGGAGCGCACTCTGCGTACCGTGGGCGACAAGTGGAGCTACTTGCAGCGTGTCAAGTTCGGTGCCAATGCCCAGCCTTTCTATGTGCTGATAGACAATGAAGGCAAGCCGCTGAACAAGTCCTATTCTTATGACGAGGATATCGACAAGTACGTCGATTTCCTGCAGACGGGACTGGACAACTACAAGAAGTAAGTTTGTCTTGCATTCAATATTCTGGCACGGAGAGTGCGGATACCTGTGGATTTTTTTATTCCACCCAATGGTCCGCGTTCTCTGTGCCTTTTTTATATATTTGCAGAACCTAATACGAAAGAAGTGAATATGGATGCAAGTAAACTGGATACAGGAAAGGCTTTGCGGGAGGCAGAGGTACATATTGAGTCCAATCCCGAACTGGAGTTGGCATGGCAGTTGGTGGAATACACTGGCGTGAATGTTTTTCTCACCGGTAAGGCCGGCAGTGGTAAGACAACTTTTCTGCGCAGTCTTCGGGAACGTTCTTCCAAACGTATGGTGGTACTGGCCCCTACGGGGGTGGCTGCCATGAATGCGGGCGGTGTCACCATCCATTCCTTTTTCCAGTTGCCGTTTGCTCCTTTCGTTCCCGAGTCCCATTTCGGTGGAGAAGCCCAGTATCAGTATCGTTTCGGTAAGGAAAAGCTTAATATACTCCGTAGTATCGATTTGCTGGTTATCGACGAAATCAGCATGGTACGGGCCGATTTGCTCGATGCCGTCGATGATGTGTTACGCCGTTACCGCGACCGTTACAAGCCTTTCGGGGGTGTGCAGCTGCTCATGATAGGCGATTTGCAGCAACTTGCGCCCGTCGTCAAGGAACAGGATCAGCAATTGCTTTCTCCCTATTACGATCATTTCTATTTCTTCGGTAGCCGGGCACTGCAGGAGTCGGGCTACGTGACGGTAGAACTTACCAAAGTTTACCGTCAGAGTAATGCTGAGTTCCTGGATCTTTTGAATTGTATCCGTGATAATCGGGTGAACGCCTCTGTGCTGGAACGGCTCAACCGCCGTTGCCTTCCTGATTTTGCAGCCGAACAGCCTCGTGGTTACATTTATCTTACCACTCATAATCAGAAAGCCAATGACTTGAATACAGGTCGGCTCGAGCGGTTGCCGGGCAAGCCCAGCGTCTTTCGTGCTGAGACAGATGGAGACTTTCCAGCTTACATGTATCCCACGGAAGAAGAACTGGTTCTGAAAGCCGGGGCTCAGGTCATGTTTGTCAAGAACGACATTTCAGGACAGCATCGTTACTACAACGGCATGTTGGGGCGGATTGTAAGCCTGTCTGATGATGGACCGGTGGAAGTGGAGGCCGAAGACGGTCAAGTCATCGCCCTCGATCGTGAGGAGTGGACCAATTGCAAATACTCTCTCGATTCCGAAACCAAAGAGATTACCGAAACCATTCTCGGTACCTTCAGACAATACCCCTTACGGCTGGCATGGGCCATCACCATTCATAAGAGCCAGGGACTTACCTTCGACAAGGCTATCATTGACGTGCGTCAGGCCTTTGCGCCCGGTCAGGCTTACGTGGCGCTCAGCCGGTGCCGTAGTCTGGAGGGACTGGTGCTCAGTGCGCCGGTTCAGGCTTCGTCCATCTTGTCCGATGCTGTGGTCACCGATTTTGTCAGCCATATTCCTCAGCAGATACCTGATGCTGTCCGTATATCGGCTTTGCAACAGGCTTATTTTGAAGATCAGGTAGCGGGTCTTTTCGGTTTTGCCCGTCTGTCACGTCTTTTGCAGGCTTACATCCGTTTGTTGGACGAACATTTGTTCCGCCTCTATCCGCAATTGCTCACAGCTCTCAAAGCTCAGGCCGAAGGACCTGTCAAGGAACTCGATGCCGTAGGCCAGAAGTTCATTGTTCAATGCCGCCGCCTCGTTGCTACCAGTACCGATTATGCAAACGATGCTTATCTGCAGCAACGCTTCCATGCCGCTGCTGTCTATCTTCGTCAGCCGGTGGCTGCTCTGCTTTCCTTGCTCGAAGACAATCCGGTGACTACAGACAACAAGAACCTTAAGAAGCGGGTAGACGAAGCTTTGGACGGGTTGCTCATGGAAGTCCGGTTGAAGTCCGGATTGTTAGCCTGGATTGAAGAACACGGTTTTGTCGTGGCCGGCTACCTGACCCGCAAGAATCGCCTGATTATCGATCTGTCCGAAGCGCCCAAATCGCCACGCAGGAAGTCGGCGAAAGAGAAAAAGGCCGAAGTGCCGCAGGACATCCTACATCCAGCCCTTTTCGAGTCGTTGCGTGCCTGGCGTGCCTCCAAAGCTGCCGAACTGGGCTTGCCGGCCTATACGGTCCTCCAGCAGAAAGCCCTGCTGGGCATTACCAATCTGTTGCCTGATTCCACCGTACGACTGTTGGCTATTCCCTACATGGGAAAGAAGAGTGTGGAAAAATATGGAGAAGAACTTTTGAGACTGGTAGAGGAGTTCCGAAACAGGAAGGATGGAGGACAGGATGTAAGTTCTTTATAAATAGTGGAAAATGGAGAATGGACAAATGAAAATTGAAATTTATATTTTCATTTGTTTCTGCTATCGCCTTTCCGTATCTTTGCCTTCCTAAAATGTAACGACCTACTATAATGGAAGACAATTTTACCTATATCGCTGCTCCGGAACGCTATGGGGCAGGTCTGAATTACCGGCGGGCCGGGCGTAGCGGCATTCTTCTGCCTGAACTTTCGCTGGGTCTGTGGCATAACTTCGGTACTGCTGACGCTCCGGCTGAAAGCCGGCACAAGCTGCTTTATGCCTTCGACCGGGGCATCACGCATTTTGACTTGGCCAATAACTACGGACCTCCTCCCGGTAGCGCAGAGGAAGCCTTCGGGCGGGTGATGAAGCACGACCTGGCACCCTATCGTGACGAACTCTTCATCTCCACAAAAGCGGGACACGACATGTGGCCTGGACCCTACGGTACGTGGGGTTCGCGCAAGTCGCTTATGGCCAGCCTCGACCAGAGTCTCAGGCGTATGAATCTGGACTATGTGGACATTTTCTATTCACACCGTTATGACCCCGACACGCCACTTGAAGAGACAATGCAGGCGCTGGTGGATATCGTCCGTCAGGGCAAGGCGCTTTACGTAGGTCTCTCGAAGTATCCGCTCCATGAGGCAGAGCGCGCCTATGCCTATCTGAGGGATCACGATACGCCTTGCCTGCTCTACCAGGGACGCTATAACCTGCTGGACCGTGCAGTTGAGGAGCAGGGACTTGTGGAACAGGCAGCAGAGGCGGGGGCTGGTTTTGTGGCCTTCTCGCCGCTGGCACAGGGGTTGCTTTCAGGTCGCTATCTGGATGGCATTCCGGCAGATTCACGGGTGGCTCGCGGCGGTTTCCTGAAAGCCGGATCGCTGACGCCTGAGGTGATGGCTAAAGTGCGTGCTCTGCATACCGTGGCACGTCGTCGTGGCCAGACGTTGGCCCAGATGGCGTTGGCCTGGCTGTTGAGGGACCGGCGGGTGACATCGGTTATTGTAGGTGTCAGTTCCGTGACCCAACTGGACGACAATCTGGCCGCCTTACGCTGTACGGACTTTACTGATGACGAGTTGGCCACAATCGCAGATATTGTTGGCAAATAGGAAGGATATAAATATGGACCATACAAAAACAAATGGAAGGGTTGCCCTCGTGGGGGCACAATACATGGTACCCTTCGTACTGATTATTTCGCTGTTTTTTTTGTGGGGATTTGCCCACGCCATTTTGGATGTGCTTAATAAGCATTTCCAGGAGTTGCTGCACATCAACCGTTCGGTGTCGGCCTTGATACAGGCCATGATGTACATGGGTTACTTTGTGATGGCCGTTCCGGCCGGGTTGTTCATCAACCGCTTCGGTTACCGTCGTGGGGTGGTGTTGGGACTGATACTCTACGGTATCGGTGCCTTGCTCTTCATTCCGGGGCAGGCCGTGCTGTCTTACCGTCTGTTTCTCTTCGCACTGTTTGTCATCGGGTGCGGACTGACGTTTCTCGAGACGGCAGCCAATCCTTATGCCACAGAGCTGGGGCCGCGTGAGACGGCAGCCAGCCGTTTGAACTTTGCCCAGTCTTTCAACGGTCTGGGCTGTATCTGTGCACCTTTGGTGACGGGATTGCTGCTCTTTTCGGATGACGGGGGCAACGGTTCGGGCAACGTGGCGCTACCTTATGCCTGCATGGGCGTATTGGTATTGTTGGTGGCGTTGGTGTTTTCTCGTGTACGGTTGCCGGAAATAGAGCATGCCGACGAGGTGGACGCCGGAGGCCATAAGGTGGGCCTGTGGCATCACCGGTTGTTTGTGTTCGGACTGGTGGCGCTCTTTGCCTACGAGATTGGCGAAATCTCCATCAACAGCTTCTTCATCAATTATGTAGTGGAGCAGGGATGGATGAACGCGCGTCAGGCTTCGCTGGTGTTGTCGTTCGGCGGGTTGTCGCTGTTTATGCTGGGACGCTTTGCGGGAAGCTGGATCATGCGCCGTGTGCGGGCCGAGAAGATGCTGCTGGTGTGTGCCACAGGGACGGTATTGACGACGACCGTCGTACTGCTCGATGTGGGCTATGTTTCGCTCGTGGCGTTACTGTGCGGTTATGCTTTCGAAGCTATCATGTTCCCTACCATTTTCGCTCTGTCGTTGCGGGGATTGGGTAGCCACACGAAGCGGGCTTCGTCGTTCCTCATGATGTCGCCCGTAGGCGGTGTGGTGGGACCGTTGCTTATGGGACTGGTGGCCGACCATTCGACCATGGTATTGTCATTCAGTGTGCCGCTGGTGGCTTATATGGTAGTGTGGCTGTATGCCCGCCGACTGGTGGCTTCGGCCTGACGGGAAACACAGAATATAAAGAGAGAGGCTGTGCCAAGAGTATTTTGGCGCAGCCTCTCTTCTTGTTTGTAGAGCCGTCGTGGCTTAGTATTGTTCCATCATCTCCAGATTAGTCTTGGCTTTGGCAGGTTCGCTCTGCAAAGCTTTGTTGAACCACACTCTTGCCACTTCGGTGTTGCCTTGCAGCCAGGCCAGTACGCCCAGGTTGTTCCAGGCGCGCGGGTCGTCCTTTACGCGGCTTAGGTAGCGGGCTGCACGTTCGAAGTCTCCGTAGATAATCTGTGCAGCGGCTGCGTTGATGTTGGCTGCTGCATTGTCGGGATAGCGGCTCACGGCCACTTCGTAGATTTCCCTGTACTCGGGGCTGCCCGGCTTGTAGAGTTTGGCGGCACTGAGTATTTCCCGCAGATTGAGGGCTTCGGGACGTGTCTTTACGAATTGTGCGGCCTCTTCGGGAGTTACTTCACGAATTTCATAGTCCACGGTGATGCCTAGGCGTCGCAGGCTGGGGTAGTATTCTTTCACCAAGGTACTGTATTGGGCACCGAGGGCTGTTTTCAGTTTGGCTTCGCGAACGTCAAGATTGTCGTACTGGGCGATGACCTCGAGAGCCTTGGCTGCGAAGGCGGGTTTCCGCTCGTTGAGCAGGCGCTTCAATTCCTCCCAGTCTTCTCCGCCGGATTGTACCTGCATCAGGCTGTCGGCCAAGTGGTTGCGCTCCTTCAGTTGTGTGGCAAACGAGGCGGCACGGGTCGAGGCCATGCGCTCGTTGGTTTTCACGGAGCCGTCGGGCGAGGCATAACCGCAGATGCGGATGGCCTTGAAAGTGACGAGCGGATCTTGGGTGAGCGGAGTGAGTTCATCCTGCATCTTCTTCAGTTCCTGGGCGTTGTTCTTATAGTCAGCCTTGAAGGCGGTACCGCCTACGGGGTATTCGATGTAGAGGGTTTTCTGTATGGAGCGTGTCTTGGCGGTACGTTCGGTATAGGGGATGAACGAAACCATCTGTACGCACGGTTCGCAGAACTGTCCGGCTTGGGGTAACTGAGGCTTTGCCTTGGGTTCTTCGACCGGTTTCTCTACGACGAGCTGGATTTCGGGCAGGTCGATGACACAGGCTTCTTTACCCTCCTCGAGGATAATCATGTCCATCCCCGAAGACATCCATTGCTGGTAGGGAATCTGCAAGGTGTAGTCCACAACGTCCTTACGGTCGTCAGTCTTGCCATAGATGACGGTGTAGGGAGCCTTGTAGTCGCCGTTACGGGCTATCTTGCGGTCGGCCTTGCGCATCTTGAACTTTTTCTTGCCGCTCACCACGACAGGAGGGAGGGCATAGAGACGCCACTGTTTGCTGAGTACGGGGGTGAAGGCGTAGGCCTGGGTACTGTTCACCTCGACGTCGGCCACGTCCATCTGGAAACTGAGGGTCAGGGTGTCGTTCTTCAGGGAGAGCGACGGAGTTGTCACTTTCACTTCGTCCGCCATGGCTGCAAGAGGCAGCAGGGCGCACATCAGGGTATATATCTTTTTCATTTCTTTCGAATGTTTATGTAGGGTTGTTGTATAGGTGGATTACAGGCTCTGCACGTTTGTCACCTTGTACTGGCGTTTGTACTTCGGGCCGAAGGTGAAGTTGATACCCAGGTTGACGTTGAGCGCTGCACGTCCGATGGGGGCACAGTAGGCCGGTTCGAGCTTGCCCAGTGGTACGTCGGCTGCCACGAAGAAGTTGAAGCCGCGCGGATGGAAGTTGAGCATCAGGCCGGCGGCAGAGCCGAAGTTGGACAGGGCGTAGTTCACCGATGCCTCGAAACCCGAAAGCGGGGAGACGTTGGCCGACAAGCGGGCTTCGGTCCACGTGTGTTTGCCTTGCAGGCGTGTGGTGGAGAGGAGGCCGAAGTTCAGCCGGTCGTAGGCGGGCAGGGTATACTGTGCACCAAAGTTCAGCGTAGCGGCCAGGGCGGTGGTGCGCTTCATGCCATCGGCTTCTTTGGTAAACTTGGCCATGTCCTTCAGATCGTCCAGCAGGGCGTCACTCTGGTTCTCTAGGGAGTTGGCGTTTCCTTCGGTGTCCTTTACGGCAATGTTTTCGAAGCCGCTGAACTCGAAGTCGTTGCTCATCGTGCCTTTGACGGTGTTCTTCCAGCCTATAAAGCCCAGGTCGAGCACGGCGGCCGAGAACTGCCAGTCGCCCAGCTTGTAGACGGCACCCAGGTCGAGGGCAAGGCCAAAGCCGGTGGGACCGATGTTCTTGTCGTCGAAGTCCACGCCGTCATAGTCTATCTGCTGGTCGGTACCTGTCTTCAGCTGGTCGGTACGGTTTCCGTTGGCGTCCAGTATGTAGTCGTCTTCCTGATAGTTTCCTGTCTCGCCTTTGGTAGGTACGATGAGGCCCTTGGCCGAGGCATACAGTTCGGCTCCCTGTGGCGTGATGGTCCAGGCATCCTGCGAGGCGGTGATGGTCAGCTTGTCTATGCGCACATTGGCCTTGGCCAGTCCGACAAGGGCCTTCAGCTTGGCACCTACGGTAAGGTGATTGTTGATGGTACGGGCGTGACCGAAGGCTATTTCGGCATAGTTGGTGCTCATCATGTTCAGTCCGTTTACGATGTACTGGCTGCCTGTTTCGCTGGCCATGCCCAGCTTCATGAATTTGAACAGTTCGGAAGGCATGTTGACACGTGTGTCCGACTTGATGGAGATGCCCAGCGTATTGAAGCCTCCCCAGGCATGGAAACCCAGTGAGAAAATGTTTTCGTTGACATCGGCTCCCAGCTTGAAGCGGTTGGGCAGGCCGTCGACAAACTCCTGTCCCGACACCGATTCGTGCATGAAGGTGGTCAGCCGTCCGTCGGGAAGCTTGTAGAGGAAACTTCCGATGCCGGCGGTAGACTGTACGCCGAAGTCCAGATTGCCCAGGGCGGGGAAGCTGAAGTAGCCTCTTTCGCCGATGAAGGCAGGGTTCAGTTCGTGACGGTAGGTGCTTCCTTCGAGGAAGTAGGCCGAGCGCGAACTCTGTGTCTGCGCCAGGGCGCTACCGGTGACGGCCAGTGCGAAGGCGGCCGTCAGTATGGGGTGTAGTGTACGTATTTTCATCTTGAAACGGTTCTATATATAATGTAATGTATACGATAAGAATGTCTGTCCATTTAGTTGAGGTCTACTTTGACACCGTTGGGCACTTTCAGCTTGATGTCCTTCAGTTGCAGCCATTGGGTGTCGTAGAGCTGTAAGCCTTCCTTTCCGCCCGATGCGGCTACAATTTTCAGTTTGATGGCGTCCAGTTGGTTCAGTGTGCCCGGCTGGGTAGTTTCCAGCTGGATGTCCAGTTTGCTTGTTACAGGCTGGTCGGTACCGTTGCCGGCGGCGATGTTGCCTGTTACTTTTACCTGTATGCCTTCTATCTTCTGTCCGTTGGCATCGAGCACTTCCACATTTTCGTCAGGCAGTGTCAGTGCCAGCGGGATGGTGTTGTCTACCGATGCGCTCAGCACGGCCTTGCTGAAGTCCACGTCTTCCAGATCGCCGCCCAGATCTTCGATGGTTTCTTCGTATACGATGTTCAGGTTGGCACCGAAGGCCAGCGGAATGTCGATGTCATAGTCACAGGCTACGGTATAGGTTTTGTCCAGATCTACGGTGTAGTATTCCTGGCTGTTCACCGAAGGCTGTATGCTGACGTTCACAACGTCGGGGATGGTTTGAATCAGGTCGTTGATGTCTTTCACCTCAATCTTGATAGCTTCATCCGGGCCTCCTTCGCCCAGGCGCGACAGGGCGATGGTATTGTCACCCGGCTGTAGGATGATGGGGTCGGTGGCTCCGCTGCCAATCGCTACTTCAGATCCTTCGATGGGCTGTCCGTTCTTGCTGCCGGACAGGATGCCGGTAATTTCCACAGGCGTGTTCAGTGGGTTGTTGGCATGGAAGGTGAATATCGGGTTGGCGATGTCAAGCTTGGTTTCGTCGTTCTCCAGGAAATCGGGCAGGCCGGTCAGTTCCATGCTCGAGGTACTTTCGTCCAGTGTGGGGTCGATGATACCTTCTACCTGTACCACTTCCATTTCACCGATGTGGATGGTGGGGGTGAGGGTCAGCGATGTGTTGGGCAGGACTTTCTCAACTGTGATGGTAGCGTGAGCCTTGACTGTCACCTCTTCGCAGATGTCTACCAACCGGTCTTCCTTGATGACGTATCCCTTGCCCACCGTTCCGTCACCAAAAGTAATTCCGGTCAGATGTACGGTATGAGTAAAATTGTTGTCTTTTTCTGTCAGCTGGAAGGTTACCTCGTTGTTTTCGTTCGCTTCTTTGATATTCAGTATTTTTGGGAAGGTAATAGTAACGTCGGCTGTCAGTTTTTCCAGTTCGATATTACCTCCTTTGACGAGGGTGATGTGGATGGGTGTCCCCGGCATTTCTGGTGTTTTTTGTGCAGTCAGCTTGTAGATTTCCTTCATCGCCTCGTCGATGTTTTCGGCATGGGTTTCGATATTCTTGCTTTGCTTTCTGTCTGTTGTAACCTCTACTTCTCCTGCCGGGAAGTCTGTATCGTTGGCCACCTCGATGGGGTCAATCTCCGTGTCCGTAGCTTGTACGGTCACCGGCTCCACGCGGGTGTTAACGTCGTCTATCTTTCCACTTTTCAGCAGGTGGTAGGCGCCGCTGGCATCGGTCTGCAGGTCGTCGCCTTCCTCTATTTCGATGATTTTGTCCAGTGTCACCTTTTCGGTGTTTCCTACGGGGAATGCCAGATTCTCGCCTCCTACGTTGATGGTCATGTCGATGTCCTTGTTCAGGTCATAACTGTCATCAAAACACGAGGTGGCGCCTCCCAGCAACAGGGCGGCAAGCAGAATGGCCTGGCCTTGGTTCGATTTGTTCTTCATTGCTTTAAACGTCATACTTAATACTGTTTATGTAAATGTTGATAGAATGTCAATCAAGTGCAAAGTTAGGAATAAAAAATGATATATGAGCTATGAATTCCTTGTTTTGTCATGATAATTGACCAATGTCAAGCCGACGGGCTTCCCCTGCTTACATGAGTGCTTTTCCTAGCTTAAAACAATGCTTTTTCCTGCTTGAAGCAATGTTTTTCCCAGCTTAAATGTATGCTTTCTTCTGCTGGGAGCGGAAATGTCGTTTCGGTTTGTTTCTCCTCTCTTTTTTCGCTTTCATGAAATAAGACAAGATACGGTTCGGGATAAAAAATAGTTGAAACCGGTTTCAATATTTTGTTCTGCTCTCGCCTTTCACTATCTTTGGAGGGAGAAATAAGGAACCTGTTTTCGCAACCATCTTACAGGTTGCAGGCTTGCAGGTTATAGAGGGTTAGGAAGGTTGTGCCGGGGCGTGAAAGTCCGGCTGGATTTTGTGCTGGCATATCCTCCTGCAAAACAATAAACGTATATTATGGAGATTATAGAACTGGAAGGACTGGACAGCGCTTTGTATCAGTGGGTTGGCCCGTTGGTGATGAATCCGAAAGTGCTGAAGCAGAATTACAACTTTCCTTTCCGCACGACGGAGAAGTTCCGTTGGTACATCGCGGTAGAGCAGGAGACGGTCATCGGATTCATTCCGGTAGAGCGCAAGACGTACACGTGGATCATCAACAATTACTACGTGGAGGGACGCAACGAAGAGGTGCTGGTCACCCTGCTGGCCAAGGTGATGACCGATGCGGAGGAAGCCGGAATGGCTATGGAAGCGGTGGCCTTTCTCGAAGACGGCCCCCTGTATCAGAAGCTGGGATTCCTGGAAGAGAAGCGGTGGACCCGCTATGTAAAAATGAAGAAAGACAAAGTGGAAGACTATGGCAAAGAAGACAGCAAAAAATGTGTATGAACTGGCGCAGGAGCGGCTGGACATCATCTTTAAGGAGTTCGACAACATTTGTGTGTCCTTTTCTGGAGGAAAGGACAGCGGATTGCTGCTGAACCTGTGTATGGACTACGTGAGGCGCAACAAGCTGGATCGTAAAATCAGCGTGTTCCACCTCGACTACGAAGTGCAGTACAAGGTGACGATAGACTATGTAGACCGCATTCTGGAGGCCAACAAGGACATTCTGGAGGTCTATCGGGTGTGTGTGCCCTTCAAGGTGGCCACCTGTACCTCGATGTATCAGGCTTACTGGCGTCCGTGGGACGATGAACTGAAGGACCTGTGGGTGCGGCAGAAGCCCGAGGGGTGCTACAACAAGGAAGACTTCCCCTTCTACGAGGAAGACATGTGGGACTATAACTTTCAGATGCACTTTGCCCACTGGCTGCACGAGCGGAAGAAGGCTACCCGTTCGTGTTTCCTCATCGGCATACGCACGCAGGAGAGTTTCAGCCGCTGGCGCAGCATCCACCTGGCACGCAAGTACCAGATGTATCACACGTACCGCTGGACGTCGAAGATCGGTAACGACGAATACAATGCCTATCCGTTGTTCGACTGGAAGACGACCGACATCTGGGTGGCCAACGGGAAGTTCCACTTCGACTACAACGAACTGTACGACCTCTATTACAAGGCAGGCGTCAACATCGAACGCCAGCGGGTGGCCAGTCCTTTCCTGTGCGAGGCGCAGGAGAGCCTCAAGCTCTACAGGGCCATCGACCCCAATACGTGGGGTAAGATGGTGTGTCGGGTGAACGGGGTGAACTTTGTGGGCATCTACGGCAATACGCGCGCCTTGGGAGTGGGACACCGCGTCAATCTGCCCAAAGGCTATACCTGGAAAGAGTACATGTATTTCCTGCTCTCCACCTTGCCCGAGAAGACGCGCCGCAACTACCTGAACAAGCTGACCGTCAGCATCGAGTTCTGGCGCAAGAAGGGAGGTTGCCTCAGCGAAGAGACGATACAGAAGCTCAAGGACCTGAACATTCCCATCGAGGTAATGGGGAAGAGCAACTACAAGACGCAGAAACGGCCCGTCAGGATGGAATACCTGGACGACATCAATATCCGCGAGTTCAAGGAGATACCCACCTACAAACGCATGTGCATCTGCATCCTGAAGAACGACCACGCCTGCAAGTACATGGGCTTTGCCCTCAACAAGGAAGACGCCTACAAGCGCGACAAGATTATGGAAGAATTTAAAAACATGATGTTATGAACGATACCTTTACAAGCCCCGTATACCGGGTACAGGCCGTACCCGTAGAGAAAGTGCAGGCCAACGACTATAACCCCAATGTCGTGGCGCCGCCCGAAATGAAACTGCTCGAGCTGTCCATCTGGGAAGACGGCTTCACCATGCCCTGCGTGTGCTATCACGATGCAGAGAAGGATGTCTATGTGCTGGTCGACGGATTCCACCGCTATCAGGTGCTCAAGACGTCGAAGCGTGTGTACGACCGTGAGAAGGGCCTGCTGCCCGTGGTCGTCATCGACAAGGACATGTCGAACCGGATGGCTTCTACCATCCGGCACAACCGCGCACGCGGCACGCACAACATCGAACTGATGAGTCACATCGTGGCCGAACTCGACCGTGCCGGCATGACTGACGAGTGGATCATGAAACACATCGGAATGGACCGTGACGAAGTGCTCCGCCTCAAACAGATTACCGGCCTGGCCGACCTCTTTGCTGACAAGGACTTCACCATCCCCGATACGCGGGAAGTCAGCGAAGTGAAGGCCAGCCAGGAACGGTACGACTTTGATGAAGACTGACCTCAGCGGCGGCACAGACGCCTGAAGTCGCAGTATTCGCACTGCCGCGTCTGCTCCGTCTGGACGAAGGGTTCGTTCGGGTCGAAGATCTCTTGCAGCAGCGACTGGAGCCGGTGCCGGAACTCGTCTTCGTAGAGGGCGAAGTTGGTCACCGGCACTTTGGGCTGGCGGGCGGGGCCCATCTCGATGACGGGCGAATAGGTGTCCTGCGCAGCCCGATGGATATAGAGCAGTGCAGGGGCTACCTTGCGTGACTGCGTCCGGCAGAGGATGGCCGCGTAGAGGAACGTCTGGAAGATGTACCCCGGACGCCCGTCGGCCGGGGTAAACAGTTGTGCAATGTCCTCGGGGGTGCGAGGCGTGCCCCCCGTCTTGTAGTCGACGATGCGGAGCGTGTCCCCGTGGCTGTCCATGCGGTCTATCGTGCCGCCGATGCGCACGTCGAGCCTGCCCCCGGGCGTATCTATCCCGATGGCCTCGCTTACCGGCTGCTCCATGCCTTCGATACGGAAGGGGGCCTGACGTAAGTCGTTGCGCAGCAGCTGGCGCAGGTACGAGCCGATGACGCGGGCGTGTATCAGCTGCGTACCGTTGTATTCGGGTTTCTCGCCGGGTGTGGTGTGGAAGAAGTTTTCGCGGAAGGACTGGTCGACAAACGACTGCAGACGGACGTCGTCGCGCAGCAGGGCCTCCAGGTCTTCACGCCGGACGTCCGGTCCGTGCGCCGTCAGGTGGAGGTAGGCCAACTGGGCCGCACGGTGGAACATGGTGCCGAACAGCGCCGAATCGATAGTGGCCGTCACCTCGTCGGGCCGGCGGAGCCCTGCCACGTAGCGGTAGTAGAAGCGCAGACGGCAGTCGAGGTAGGCATTGAGCGCCGAGGGCGAGAAAGCAGCCTCCGGCCGGGCGTTTGCGTCGTAGCGGCGGCGCATGCGCAGCAGCATGTCGGGCGTCTTGTCCACGCGGATGGTGCGGGCCGTCTGCGGAGACTGGCCCGCTTCGAGATACTCCAGCCGGATGTCGTGCGGCCATTCCGTCTGAAGCTGGAGCATGAAGCGCGACATTTCCCCACGGTTCAGCCCGTCGCTGGACGTGTTATACATCAGCGTTACGTTTTCAGCCCGTTGCATCAGGCGGTAGAAGTAGTAGGCGTAGACGGCCATCTTGTGTTCGACGGTAGTCAGTCCAAATGCCTTTCGGAGGTTGTAGGGGATGAACGACGAATCGCCCTCGGCCTTGGGGAGCTTGCCTTCGTTGAGCGACAGGACGGCCACGTTGCGGAAGTCCAGATTGCGCGTTTCGAGTACGCCCATCACCTGCATGCCGATGGCCGGCTCGCCGTGGAAGGGGATGCTTGCTCCCGTGAGGAGGCGGACGAGCAGACGGCGGAACGTGTCGGTGCGGATTCCTTGCAGCTGCCCTTCGTCCACGAGGCCGAGCAGACGGCCCACGAGTGTATAGGCCTTGAAGATCGATTCGCGGTAGAGTTGCCCGAAGATGTCGTCGTCGCCGGCTGCCGAAGGCGTGCGGTAGAGGGCGGCGGCGTCCTGCACCCGCTCCGTGAGCCAGGCGCAGAGGGCACGCAGGCCGTTCTGCGGCGTAAAGAGCCGCTCCAGGAAGGCGTCGGCGCAGAGTTCGGACGGCAGCGGGTAGAAGCGGTTGTCGCGCACCAGCCGGCGTTCCAGTTCCTCGGCCTGCTGCGAGAGCTGGCGGACGTAGGGGTGGCGCAGCACGGCCGTCACCGCCTCGTAGGTATAGCGGCCCGTGTCGGCGCGGTAGCCGTCGGTCTGCAGCTGCGTCAGTGCGTTCAGGTAGCTGTAGACGGGCGTCTGTGCCAGCGGGAAGCCCATGGTGATGTTCACCTCCGCCACGCCTTCGGGAAGGGTATGCAGTACGGGCACGAGCAGAGCCTCGTTGCACAGCACCACGGCCGTTTCCTGTAGCCGGCCGCCTGCCGTCGGGCCCAGACTTTCGAACCAGCGCGGCAGGAAACGGGCCTGCGCGTTTTCCGTGGGAGCCGACAGGAAACGTATCTGCTTGGGCCGTCGCATGACGTCGAAGCAGCTTTCGGGCAGCTGATTGGGAAACTGTCGGAGGTTGCGCGCAATGAATTCCCCTGCCTCGTGCCTGTAGGGCGGGTCGCAGAGGGCAGGCTGCCGGGTGTAGAACACGTCGTAGTCCCAGTAGAACCACGCCCGCCCGGCTTCCTGCAGGCGGCTGAAGAAGGCCTGCTCCACGCGGTTGAGGACGTTGAACCCGACGAAGACGTAGTGGTCGTAGTCCGTCAGCGCGTCCGTGTCGAGGTGCTCTATCACGTGGCGGTACATCATGCCCTCGTAGGCAATGCCCGCCTCGGCGAGGCGGCGGCGATAGTGCGTGTAGATGTCGCCCAGCCGGTCCCACAGCGACAGGAAGCGCGTCTTGAGCTCGGTGCGCCGCTCGATGGAGAAGTTGCGGAAGAATTCGCGCAGCGCTTCCTCCTGTTCCGGTTCCAGAAAGTCAGGCACGTCGGCAATGTCCCTCAGGTCCTTGAGGTTGCCGAACAGGCGCGCGGCGTCGGCCATGTTCTTGTCCACGTCGTCGAAGTCGCTGATGAGCAGCTCACCCCAAAAGTAGAAGTCGTCGAGCGTCTCCGTGCTGCCCGTCTCCTGGCAGAAGACGCGGTAGAGTTCGCATACCAGTCGGATGGGGTCTCCGACCTTCCACGGCGACAGCTGCCTGAAGAGGTCGCTGATGCTGACATACGCGGGCGACCACATCGGCCCGCTGCTTATCGCGGCCAGTCCCTCGTTGAAGAAGAGACCGGCACGCTTGTTGGGGAAGACGACCACCGTTCGGCTCATGTCGCGTCCCACCTTATTATATAGGTCGCGTGCGACCATTTGTAAAAACGTTTCCATATCGTTGATTCCTTTTCCTGATTTGTTTCTTGTTTTCCTGCGTTTTCGTCCTATTTGCATCCTATCCCGTCCACACGTGCTTCTGGGCGGGGCCTGAACGAGATGCTTAAGTCGTCGGAAATGGATGCGCTTCCATTTTAAACGGATGCGCTTCCGTTTTACACTGCAACGGCATCCGTTTTCGTCGGCTGCGGCATCCGTTCTCCGACGCATGCCAGTGCAGTGCTTGCCTCTATATGCAGTGTGTTGTTTTTTTACGTTGTCCGACTGCATCTCTACCACGTCTTAGGCGGATTCGGATGCCGCTCGGGGAGGATTTACGGGGTGGACTTTTCCCTGCTCGACATACCACAGGTAGCCCTCGATGCGGCTGGCGTCGTATCCCATGCCGGCCAGCAGCTGCATGTACTGCTGCACCTGCGCGGCGTGGCTGCGGCGTGGCGAGCCGAACTTGAAGTCTACCACCACAATCCGCCCCTGTTTCATCATCACGCGGTCCGGGCGGCGGGTGCATAGGCGTCCGCCTTCCGTCCAGATGATATCGCATTCCGTAAAGAGCCGCCACGTGCCGTCGTACCACTCCGCCACCTGGGGCTGGGCGAGGGCACGGTGCGTCAGCTGCCTGATGTCGGCTTCCGTTTCGGGCGAGGTGATGACGCCCTCGAAGACGAGACGGCTCACGGCCTCGTCCACGTCGTCCTTCGTGCGGATGGCCGAGAAGAGGGTGTGGAGCAGGCGTCCGCGGTCGATGAAGCGCTGGTCCGAGTCCGCTTCACCCCGCCCGGCAATGAAGTCGGCCGAACGGTTCGATTGGCGGAACTCCACGTCGTGTCGCAGGCTCTGCATCGCCACGGGCTGTGGTAGCGGCCGGCGTGCCAGGCGGTTCGCCGCCTGCCGTTCGGTCCGCGGCTCCGAGGCGAGGAGGGTGCCCTGCTCATAGCGTGCGGCTTCGTCGTCCCACGCGCCGTGTCCGTCCTGCGCCATGCGGGGCAGGGCGTCGGCCAGCAGTTCGGCCACGGTTCCGCGCTGTCCGCGGCGGGTCCACACCACGAGGTTCTTTCCGGCGCGTGTAAAGGCCACGTACAGCAGGTTCAGGTTGTCGACCCACAGCTGCAGGCGTTCGTCCAGATAGTCCTGCCTGTAGACCGACTCCGCCATCAGCGGGGAGTAGCTCACGGGTACCAGTCCGAGGCTGTCGTAAGGTCGGGTGCGGGGCGCACACCACACGAGCTGGTCGTTGCGCTCGTTCTCCGTCTTCCAGTCACAGAAGGGGATGAGCACCGTGTGGAACTCGAGGCCTTTGGACTTGTGTATGGACAGGATTCGGATTCCCTCGAGTTCGCCGCTCGGTATCGTCTTGCGGCAGAGCGTCTCGTCCCAGTGGCGCAGGAAGCTGCCCAGGTCGGACGGATGGCTGGTGAGGTAGTCCGTCACCGCGTCGAAGAAGGCGAAGAGGTAAGCGTCCTGCCGCGCGATGCGGTCGAGGCGCAGCAGTCGGTACAGCTCCTCAAGGAGGAGGTAGAGCGGCATCAGGCGTAGTTCGTCGCGTCGCAGGCGCAGGTCTTCGGGCAGGCAGTCTTCGGGGTTGCGCTGCGCCAGCTCGCGTGCGGAGCCGTCGCCTGCCCCTTCGGCGGAGCGCAGGTTCATGGCCAGCGATGCGAGGGCTATGCGGTCGGTCTCGTCGCCGAGGTAGCGCAGGGCGTCCACCAGCATGCACACGGCCTGCGAGGCATCGAGCCGGAACGCTTCGTCGGAGACGACGGGCATGCCCAGCTGGCGGTCGAAGTAGTCGGCTATGGTAGCTATGTTCCGGTTCTTGCGTACGAGGATGGCCATGTCTTCGGGTTTGACGCCGCGCCCCGTCAGCTCGGTCACGGTCTGCCCCAGCGCTTCGAGCGTGGCGGTGGTGTAGTCGGAGCCTTCCTCCGGTTCGAGGAAGTCCACGCGCACGTATCCGCGCTGCTCCGTGCGGGGCGACTGCTGGACCACATCGCTGTAGGCCACCTTCAGTTCGGTACATTCGGCCTTCAGCTCCTCGAGGTGTCGGGCGTTTAGCAGGTTTACGGCTTCGGTGAACACCCGGTTGTTGAAGTCCACCACCGTAGGTTCGCTTCGCCGGTTCACCTTCAGCGTCTCCAGTCGGATGGGGAAGTGGTCCAGCTTGTGTTCGAGGTTGTTCAGGATGCGCCAGTCTCCGTTCCGCCACCGGTAGATGGACTGCTTGACGTCGCCCACGATGAGGCTGTCTTCGCCCTGCGACAGGCCTTCGAGCAGCAGCAGCCGGAAGTTGTCCCACTGCATGCGGCTTGTGTCCTGGAACTCGTCGATCATGACGTTGCGTATCGTGGTGCCTATCTTTTCGAAGACAAACGACGGGTCTCCCTCCCTGATGAGCCGGTGCAGCAGTGCGTTCGTGTCCGAGAGCAGGAAGCGGTTCTGTTCGCGGTTCGTCGTCTTCACTTCCTGGTCGATATGGTTCAGCAGTTGCAGTTTGTTGAGGTGCTGTCGCGTCAGGCGGCAGGAGTTTACGGTCATGCTTCGTTGCGGACGCATGCGTTCGGCCTCTTGCAGGAGCGGCATCAGGCTCCGTTCGGCCAGCTGCACGATGTCTTTCCGCAGCTTCGACGTCTTGGTGCTCCAGTTGTCCGCTTTCTCAAGGCAGGCGGCCAGTGTGGCGTTTGCCACGTCCTTGTCGGCCAGTCGTCCGTCCCTCAGCTTGCGGAAGTAGCTGCCTATGCCCCTGCTTCCACCTTTCAGGTCGTCGGGGCTCAGCCCGTGCCCTTCGAGTTCTCCCTCGAACTGGTCGGCAAAGGCCTTCATCTGCTCGAGCGCTTCCGTCTCCATCTCCTTGAGTGCCTGCTTGTACAGCTTCATCATCTGCGGCTCGTCGAGGCATTGCCGCAGCTTCTCCCCCTTCTCCAGGTAATTCTCGTCGAAGATGTTGCGGCCGAATGCCTTTATCTCGTCCGACACGTTCCAGCGCTTGTCGTCGGCGATGCGTTCGCCGATGTAGTCCAGCAGCCATCCCATGAGGGGCGAGTCGGGTGTCAGCTTCTCGATGAGGCTGTCCACGGCTTCGTCCAGCACTTCGGCGTTGTTCAGTTCGATGTCGAGGTTGGGGCTCAGTTCCAGTTCGCGTGCCAGGTTGCGCATCACCGACTGGAAGAACGAGTCGATGGTCTCCACGCGGAAGCGGCTGTAGTCGTGCAGCATGTACAGCAGGGCCGTTCCGGCTCTGCGCCTCAGTTCTTCGTCCGTCAGTCCGGGTTTCAGGTCCTGGCGCAGCCGTCCGAGGTAGGCTTCGGAGTCGGGGTCCGCCTTCCAGATGCCGTAGAGCTGCTGCACGATTCGCTCCTTCATTTCGGCCGTTGCCTTGTTGGTGAAGGTCACGGCCAGTATCTGTCTGTACGCCCTCGGGTTCTCGATGAGGTGCTTGATGTATTCCACGGCCAGTGTGAATGTCTTTCCCGATCCGGCCGATGCTTTGTAGACAAGTAATTCCATAAGCGGGGTTCCTGAGATGATGATACGCAAAGGTACAAAGAAGGCACGGATTACACGCCATTTCCGTCCGGAAAAAGATTTCCGTCCGTCTGCGCGTGTTATCCGTGCCTGTCCGGTGTCCCGTCGTCGTTCCTGCCTTAGAAGCGGTAGCTTGTACCGATAGAGGCGTTCATGACGAACGATATTTTGCCCGAAGTATATTGGCGGGCTGTCGGTGTGATCTTACCCTTGTAAGCCTGTGCCTTCTCTTCCAGGAAGAGGCTCCATTTGTCGTTCAGCTTGAAGCTCTGCTGTGCGCCTCCCTGCAGTCCCACGTAGTTTTTCTTTTCCGTGTCGACGTGTGTGTACACCACTCCGGCAAAGGCGTTCAGGTCGAAGATGCGGGTATCGCTGTAGTTTCCTACCATATTGGTCAGGTTGAACATATAGTCGGCCGACAGAGAGAACGGATAAGCTCCCGACTTCGTGTCGATGGCATATCTTCCCACCTCGACAGTGGCTCTCAGTGCCGATACCGGTGTATATTGCTTGCCGATACCGATGCCGATCTGTTGTCCCAGCAGCTTCGGCAGGTCCTTACCGTCAAGTCCGGCTGTTCTGACCGGGAAGTTTGTTCCCACGGTGGCATAGGCAAACTTGTAGGGCTCGAATCCGCCCTTCTTGGCGTCGAAGTTCGCTTTTCTTCTGCGGTACTGCACACCGAACATCAGTCCCAGGTTCTGCTGTCTTCTGTTGCTCGATGTTCCGTTGACGAAGGTCTGTGTGTACATGTCTCTGCGGTAGCGTGCCTCGCCGAATACACCGATCTGTTCGTTGACGAAGTACAGCACCTGTACGGCTCCGGTCGGTCCGTCAAACAGTCTGATCTTCTTTGCATACGTGTAGTATCTGTGTGCCACGGCTCCCACTTCATATCCGGCCGAGAGGTTCACCTCCAGTCTGGGGTCGTCTACCGACGGCTTCAACAGCGTGTTCAGGTTCAGCATCGCTTCGACGCGTGCGCCTCCGTATCCTTCCTTCTGTTTGTAGTCTCCGGGGCTCCAGGTGTGGTTGTATCCGGTAAAGAGGGTTCCTCTTACACCTAGCGGCATGAACCATTTGCCCACCGAGAAGGCTACCGACGGTCCCAGCGGTTTCAGTCCCTTCAGGTTACTTCTCACACCTCTGGCGAAGTCACCCTGCGTACCCACAGCCGCTTCGATGAAGAGGTTGTCTCCCGGATCTTCCGATTTCATCCGTACGCCCGGCAGTGCTGTAAACCGGTAATTGATGCCGGCCGTTATACCATACCCGATGTCATAGCGCTTGTACGAAGTCAGGGCATCTATGCCGTCGGTGTAGATATACACTTTCGGTTCCAGGAAGGCGTCCCAGTTTTTCCCCAGGTGATATTGCAGTTGCAGGCCGGCGTGTACACTTCCTGCGATTTTCAGGTCTGCGCCGTCCCTTTTCACTACATATCCTCCCAGACCGGCCACCGTATACAGGTTCCAGTGTTGTCCCTCCTCATACCCTTTCAGGTAGTCCGATAGATTGAACAGGTGGTCTATTTCAAGTCCGCCTCTTTTCATCTGCTTGTTGAATCCGCCGATGACCGACAGTCTGTAGGTATTGAAGGGGCTCACCTCCTTGCCCACGGACAGTCCTCCGTCGAATACGGCCGGCAGTCCCGCACCCATTCCCGTCAGTTTCTGCATGCCTCCTGTTACCGAGATGAAGAAATTCTTTCCCGGAGCTTTCGGGTCGATGCTTCTGCCGTTCGGTATGTATCTTTTCTGCAGCGTGTAGTCCAGTGCGTTGAACGATTGTCTGGCCGAGTCGGCCTTTGTCATGCCGTTTTGTGCGTATGTGCCTCCCGCTGCAGCCAGTCCGGTACATAAGCAAACGGTCCGAATGATATATTTCAATTTCATAATGTCTGCCTGTTAAAAGTTACACATGTCCATGGCTGTCATCACCAGGTCTTCGCTGAATTCTCCGTCGTTTTGTGCTTTGGCCACGAAGCTCTTGTCCAGTTTGAAGCATTTCACCAGCCTGGTGGCTGCGTTCATGAATCCCACTTCTCCCTTTCTGTTTTCAATGATGGCCATGAAGTACTGTGTCAGTGCCTTGTTCTCGGGCAGTTTCTTCACAGCCTCTTCTGCCATCCGGTCTCCTTCGCGTGTTTCCAGAGCCAGGTACATCACGACTTCATTCTGTGGCGACGAGTTCTTGATGGTGTTGAACGTCTTTTCCGCCCTTTCTTTTTCTTCCGCCGTTCTGCCTCCGTGGTAATATCCGCCCATGGCCCAGGCATAAGCCTTCATCAGGTCATATTTGGAGTCGTCGGGCAGCATTTTGGCCAGGATGCTGGCATTTTCAAAGTCTCCCTGCTTGATGTACATGCACAGCTGGTTGCTCACCACCTCCGAGGAGTTGATGAGGGTCTTGCGTGCGTTGTCGTCGCTGGCCCGTTCATAGTCGGTGATGTGTACGGTTCGGTCGATGAGCGGTTCCAGGATGCTGGTGTCCGTCGTGTCCCTTTTCAGGTAGGCAGCGGCCAGGTTGTTGCCTGCCAGTGCCCAGGGTCTTTCTTCCTCCAGCGATTGCTGGTACGCCTTTTTGTACAGCAGTTCGCGTTCGTGTTCGTCCTTCACCAGTTCGAAGAGTCTCCAGTATTCATAGCGTGTATAGTCTCCATCGATACCTTTCTGCTTGTACAGCGCCATGATTTCCTTCTCGTTGGGCTCGCGGTACACCTCGTAGATGCAGTTGTAGTTCACGGCTCTCAGCTGCTTCAGGTATTCCGTTATTTCGCTTTGGTAGAAGTCCAGTTTCTTCATCTCCAGTCCCAGCCGGTTCTTGTCCTTGCAGGTACTGATGGTCTGTTCTATTTGTTCCGCCTGTTCGTTCTTGCCGTCCTTTCTCATCAGTTCGGCCACTTCGCCCCATTCGGCCACTCTGGCCTGCGGATTTCTGTACACTCTTTCCAGAATGTATTCGGGCAGTACCGAAGTGATTTCCCGTTCTATCTTCTTCAGACGGTTTTCGGCCAGTCTCAGGTTGACGTCCGCGTTACCGTCGGGCGAAGCCGTACCCGTCACGTGGAATTCCTTCAGCACGCTACCCGGCGATTCGGCTATGTCGGTCAGCTTTTTCTTCAGCATGTCCAGCTTCTCCTTGTTGTCCTGTGTGTCCTCCAGTTCGGCTGTGTTGATCTTGAAGCTCAGCGTCACCTTATCCGCCGTGTTTCTCTTTTCAATCTGTGCTTTCTCCTTGTGGTCGGCCAGGTTCATTTCCGTGGCGGCCAGGTTCATTTGCAGGAACTGCAGGGGCCGTTTGGTCTGGCAGGTGTTTATTTTGAAGGTTCTGTACACCACGGCTGCATAGTCTTCGATGCTCACCGTTGCAAAGCAGCTGTACGAGCGGTCCGGGTCGGGGACGATGATTGTGTCGGCCCATTCCACGTTGATCGACTGCTTGCTCAGGTACTCATCCTTCAGGATATAGGGTTTCAGCGGGTCGCGGTCCATGTCCCATCCCAGTTTTCTTTCCTGGGTCATGCCATATTCCTTTCCGTCTATCACCACCGGTCTGCCGAAGGCCACGGTGTCGTTTGTCTGGCAGTCCAGCACATACGGCTGGATAATCAGTCGGGAGAAGGTATTGCCCATGTGGGGCGGGATGTTGAAGGTATTGTAGGGCATGAACAGGTTTCCGGTCATTCTCGGTGCCTTCGGTTCGGGGTTCAGCAGGGTTCTTACGCCTGTCACCACCACACTTTTCAGGTGCATGCCGTCGTCAAACTCCTTGTCTATTTTCATGCGCTGCTTCACTTCCTCCAGAACGGCCGGGCTCAGTCCCACCTTGAACACCAGCGCTCCGTTGTCGGGCACCATCACCTCGTAGTATCCGTTTGCGTCGGTCTGTGTGTGTGCCTCCCTGTCCAGTTCCAGATATTTGTCCTCGTTGTCGCTGTTCAGCAGTTCCACGAGGTCTTTTCCTTCGGCCACGGTTTTGGTGGCATATACGCTGACGGTCACGTCTGTAAAGGGGACCCTCTTTTTCCCGGCAATGTTGTACACGGTTCCCGAGACCCTCGTCATTTTTTGTGCAGCCGCTTCCTGAATTCCGACAGCTGCAACCAGCAGGCCGATTCCAATAGTTGCGATATATTTTTTCATGTTTCCTTTCATTTTAAGATGTATGTACATGTTACTCCCAGTCCCATCGGCATCACCTTGTTCCCTTTGAAGTTATAGTCTCCTTCCGGTTCGGTTGTTCCCACGGGGTATTTTCTTTCTCTGAACCACATGATGGACATACCTGCGCTGAATTCGATGTTGAAGCGTTTGCCCAGCGGCAGCGAGTATCCGTATACGATTCCCGGCCCCACGGCGTCACCGAAGTGTCTGTTGTCCGACCATTCCGCGTCATATCTCATGCCCTGTACGCCCAGTGCCACGAAGCTTCTCACCATCGGTCTTCCGCTGATCCAGTATCTCAGCTGTACCTCTGCTCCCTTGGTACTGCAGTCCATCGGGTTTGCGTCGAGGCTGTAGAATACGTTTCCGCTCACACTGGTTCTCGCCGATGTCACCAGTTCCAGTCCGATGTTGGGAGTCAGGTTTCCCCACAGCAGTGCGTTTGTCCTGGCCGCCAGCAGTTGTGCCTGTACGTTGCAGGCCATGACCATCATCAGTGCTGTCAGAGCGGCCCATTTTCCCCAGGTCCTATAGTTGTTCTTTTTCATATTCATGCTGCTCATTATCTGTTTTTGTATTTATTCTTGATGGAATCAAACCGGTACACCAGTCCTATTTTTATTTCCGTCGGTACGGGGAAGGGCACCACATGCCAGTCTTCCGTAGCGGTTTTCACCACCTGGTTGTTCTCTACCCGGTATTTGTCAAACTTCGTACCCACCAGTCCGAGGCTCATGCCCAGGTCCAGTGCCACTTCTCCTCTGTTCCTGCATCCGTAGAGCGGGATTTGCCATCCGCCGCTCAGTCCGGCCGAGTAATATTGTCCTTTCTTGCCTTTTCCCCACAGCAGTCCGTAGTCGCCGTATGCGGCATATATTCCCCAATAGTAGGTTCTCCAGAATTTGGGTATGCTGTTTTTTCCCTTTTTCGTGGTCAGTCCCGGTTTCTTGTACCTTCTCACTTCCAGGCGGTAGTCGTTCACCCTGGCCTGTATGCTCTGGTCCGTTTTCAGTCCGGTGGTACCGTTCCAGGTTATTTGTGCTCCCACGGTCCATTTTCCATAAATCGAGTTCGACAGGTCATATTCCAGTCCGATGTTCGGTGCCATCAGTACCCATCCTACCATGTTGGTTTTAAAAGCCCATCTTTCGGCGAACGACAGATCTTCCTGATTGGTCACGAACGGATCCTTGTACTCAATGTTCTGCGCGTGTGTCATTCCGATGCACCCCGCCAGCATTCCTGTTAGAATCAGTTTCTTTATCATGTTCTCGTTAATTTTCTCGGGTTCGTTTTATGAAATTCGTTTGTTCAGAAGGTGTATGCCAGCCCCACGGTCAGTGCAGCCGATCCTTCACCGCGGCTTCCGGTCACTTCCCCGTCCAGTTTGTCGCCCACGATGGTACCTTTGGCTTCGATGTTCAGGTCCAGCTGTTCGGCCAGTCTGATCCGGTTCAGTATGCCCAGGCTGAATGCCACCGTGCTTCTTGTTCCGTCATAGGGAGCCACGGCCATTCCGATACCCATCAGGGGGATGCAGCTGTACACGCGTTCCTCGTCTGCCCCTTTCAGCAGGGTGTTCAGGTCGAGCAGGGCGTCGGCATGGATGTGTACGAAGTTCCACGACTCTCCGCTACCTTCCACCCGGTTTCCGTTGGCATGCATGCCACCCACCATCAGTCGGGCACCTATCAGCGGGGTAAACCATTTTCCGGCACCCACTTCTGCGCCTACCGATATTCTGTCGCCGAATGTTCTGTCTTTGTCGGCATCACCCACATATCCGTGTACACCCACGGCACCGGTGATGAACCATTTTTCGTTGGCGGCATAAGCACTGCCTGTCCGTTGTGCTGCGGCCAGTGCCGACACGCCGAGGAGTACTCCTGCGGCTGCCCACCGTTTCAATTTGGAAAAACTTTTCATATCATTGTATTTTGTTTGTTTTGTTTCTTCTTCTTCTTCCGTGCTGCTCCCCGTCTTTTTGGGGGCAGGGTAGAGGGGAGGGACGTCCTTTTTCAGAATTTCAGTCCCAGGAAGCTTCTTTTTTTCTTCCTTTTCCCCGTGCGGCCGTTCTCTTCCCGGTTCTTTCCCAGGTACAGCTCTTCTGCGGTCATCCGTTCCTTTATCATGCGGTAGATGTCTCCCCAGTCCGGCAGTCCTCCCAGGTTCCGGTCATCGATGAAGAGGTCCGCTTTCACTTTTCTGGAGAACCCCCTGTCTCCTTTCTCCTCTTCCGGATAGTCCCGGTTCACGGCATAAAATTCCACCCCTCTTTTGCGGCACCATTCCACTGCCTCTTCCAGCAGCTCGCCTTCCCTCACGGTCCAGAGTATCAGTCTGTGCTGGTCCTTGATGAGCATTTTCAGTGTTTCGGTGGCAAAGGGTATTTCTTCTCCGATTCGTGGATAGCGGTGTTCCACGATGGTTCCATCAAAATCGACGGCAATAGTCATGACGTTTTACTAAGATTACAGATGTAAGATAAGTGTCTTGCAATGAGAGGAATGTATACAGCTACGCTTCCGCCTGTCCCGTGCAGGCTGTCGTTTACGTTTTCGGTAAGTCTTGTTTCTTTTTTGTATACTTGGCGTTTAGCCGCTGCAAAGTTAAGTCGTTTATGCAAAAAAACAAGCATTTATTTTAGAAATGCTTGTTTTTTCTTTTATTTCACCGTGTGCGGACTCTTTACCTTTCCGCCCTCATCGGATTGTTCAAAAAATCTTCGTAGGCCAGTCGGATGCCTTCGTCCAGTTCCGTCCGTGCTTCCCATCCCAGCGCTTTCGCCTTGCTCACGTCCAGCAGCTTGCGCGGTGTGCCGTTCGGTCGGGTGGGGTCCCACAGGATGCGTCCCTCGTAGCCCACAATCTTCGCCACCTTCTCCGTCAGTTCGCGGATGGTCAGTTCCTTGCCCGTACCCGCGTTCACCGTCTCGTTGCCGCTGTAGCGGTTCATCAGGAACACACACAGGTTGGCCAGGTCGTCCACGTACAGGAATTCCCGCAGCGGACTGCCGTCGCCCCAGCACGTCACCTCCTTCAGCCCCTGCACCTTCGCCTCGTGGAAGCGCCGTATCAGGGCCGGCAGCACGTGGCTGTGTTCCGGGTGATAGTTGTCGTTCGGTCCGTACAGGTTCGTCGGCATCACGCTGATGTAGTCCGTCCCGTACTGTTTGTTCAGATACTCGCAATACTTCAGTCCGCTGATTTTTGCCAGCGCATACGCCTCGTTCGTCTTCTCCAGTTCCGATGTCAGCAGGCAGCTCTCCTTCATCGGCTGCGGAGCCATGCGCGGATAGATGCACGACGACCCCAGGAACTCCAGCTTCCGGCATCCGTTCTTCCAGGCCGCATGTATCACGTTCATCTCCAGCATCATGTTCTCGTACATGAAGTCAGCCAGCGCCTCCTGGTTGGCCACGATGCCTCCCACCTTCGCCGCAGCCAGAAACACATATTCCGGCTGTTCTTCCGCGAAAAACTTCTCCACCTGGTCCTGTCGCGTCAGGTCCAGTTCCTTGTGCGTACGCGTCACGATGTTCGTATATCCCTGCCGTTGCAGTTCCCTTACGATGGCCGATCCCACCATACCCCGGTGTCCGGCTACATATATTTTTGCTGTCTTTTCCACTGCTTGAATTGATAATTGATAGTTGATAATGGATAATTAATTTTCAATTCTCCATTATCCATTCTCCATTATTTTACGATCCCCTTCTCCAGATACTCCGCCAGATTCGTCCGCATCACGCTGGCCACGTGTTCCGCCGCCACCTTCTGCATGTCATGCGTCACCATGATGCGCACCAGCTCCTCGAACGACGTCGTCTGCGGGTTCCATCCCAGCTTCTCCTTCGCCTTCGTCGGGTCACCCCACAGGTTCACCACGTCCGTCGGGCGGTAGAAGTCCTCGCTCACCTCCACCACACACTTGCCCGTGGCCTTGTCGTAACCCTTCTCGTTGATGCCTTCGCCCTTGAACTCCAGTTCGATGCCCGCATGCTTGAAGGCCAGGTAGCAGAACTCCCTTACCGAGTGCTGCACGCCCGTTGCGATCACAAAATCCTCCGGCTTCTCCTGTTGCAATATCAGCCACATGCACTCCACGTAGTCCTTTGCGTAGCCCCAGTCGCGCAGCGAGTCCAGGTTGCCCAGCAGCAGTTTCTCCTGCTTGCCCTGCGCGATGCGAGCCGCCGCCAGCGTAATCTTGCGCGTCACAAACGTCTCACCGCGCCGTTCGCTTTCGTGGTTGAACAGGATGCCCGAGCAGCAGTACATGTTATACGCCTCGCGATACTCCTTCACAATCCAGAACCCGTACAGCTTCGCCACCGCATAGGGCGAGTAGGGGTGGAACGGCGTATTCTCGTTCTGCGGCACCTCTTCCACTTTGCCATACAGCTCCGAAGTCGAAGCCTGGTAGATGCGGCACGTGTCCGTCAGTCCGCAGAGGCGCACAGCCTCCAATACACGCAGCACGCCCGTTGCGTCCACGTTCGCCGTAAACTCCGGCGAGTCGAAGCTCACCTGCACATGGCTCTGTGCCGCCAGGTTGTATATCTCCGTCGGACGCACCTTGCTCACCACCTGCAGCATACTCATCGAGTCCGTCAGGTCCGCATAGTGCAGGTGGAAGTTCGGTTTCCCCTCCAGATGCGCGATGCGTTCGCGATAGTCCACCGACGAGCGGCGGATGGTACCGTGCACGTCATACCCTTTTTCCATTAAGAATTCTGCCAGAAACGATCCGTCCTGACCCGTGATGCCTGTAATCAAGGCTACATTTTTCTTTTCCATATTTTTATATAACTTTTGGTCTGTACTTATCTGTGCTGAAATTTCCATTTCTTTGCCTTTTTTATCGTCAATCATGGGCGTAACGGCCTTTCCGGCGGCAAAGGTAACGAAAAAATATGGAAACGTCCAAGACTTTTTCCCTCTGTTTTCAGCACAGATGGAAATTCTTTATATTTGTCATAATTCAGTATGGAATAGAGTCACTTGACACCAGGTAATTGAAAATGGGTGAGGGTTGAGAGTGGAGAGTTGAGAGTTGAGGGTGGAGAGTTGAGGGTGGAGAGTTGAGGGTGGAGAGTGGAGACAATTTCCGAGAGAGTCAAAATAGAGGTATCTGAAACTGAGGCTGTGTCAAAAATAGTAATGAGTTATCACATAGTAATGTCATCCTGAACAAAGTGAAGGATCTCCTCACACAAGCAATGGCTTTCGAGATTCTTCACTTCGTTCAGAATGACATACCTGATATTTAATATTTAATATTTGATATTTGATATTTGCTCTCAGTCCCTCCGGAACAAATCCCTCGTATACACCTTCCCCCTCACGTCATCCAGACACGCGTCATAGCGGTTGGCGATAATCGCATCCGACTGCCGCTTGAAGGCCTCCAGGTCGTTCACCACCACCGATCCGAAGAACGTCGTCCCGTCCTCCAGCGTCGGTTCGTAGATGATCACCGTCGCCCCTTTTGCCTTGATGCGCTTCATCACCCCCTGTATCGAACTCTGGCGGAAGTTGTCGCTGTTCGATTTCATGGTCAGGCGGAACACCCCGATGGTACACGTCCGTTCCTTCTGCGGATCAAACGCTCCCCGGTTGTAGTAGTCATAATACCCCGCCTTGTGCAGCACCTGGTCTGCGATGAAGTCCTTGCGTGTACGGTTGCTCTCCACGATGGCGTGAATCAGGTTTTCCGGCACATCCTGGTAGTTTGCCAGCAGCTGCTTCGTGTCCTTCGGCAGGCAGTAGCCCCCATATCCGAAGCTCGGGTTGTTGTAGTGCGTCCCGATGCGCGGGTCCAGACAGATGCCGTCGATGATGGCCTTCGTGTCCAGTCCCTTCACCTCCGCATACGTGTCCAGCTCGTTGAAGTAGCTCACGCGCAGCGCCAGATACGTGTTTGCGAAGAGCTTCACCGCCTCCGCCTCCTTCATCCCCATGAAGAGCGTGTCGATGTTCTCCTTGATGGCCCCCTCCTGCAGCAGTGCCGCAAACTCCCGCGCCTTCTCCTCCAGGTTCTCCCCGGCGATGGAGCGGATGGCCTCGTTCTCCTCGTCCAGCCCCGCAATCATCTTCGGATAACCCACGATGATGCGGCTCGGGTACAGGTTGTCATACAGCGCCTTGCTCTCTCGGAGGAACTCCGGCGAAAACAGCAGGTTCAGCCGCTTTCCTTGCAGGGCAGGCGTCTCTCTGAACACCTGCGCATACTTCACGTACAGGCTCCGGCAGTAGCCCACCGGTATCGTGCTTTTTATCACCATCGTGGCGTCCGGGTTCACCTCCAGCACCAGGTCGATCACCTCCTCCACGTGGCTCGTGTCGAAGTAATTCTTCACCGGGTCATAGTTTGTCGGTGCCGCGATGATCACGAAGTCCGCGTCGCCGTACGCCTTCCGTCCGTCCAGCGTCGCCGTCAGGTCCAGTTCCTTCTCCGCCAGATACTTTTCGATGTACTCGTCCTGTATCGGGCTGATCCGGTTGTTTATCTTCTCCACCTTTTCGGGTACCACGTCCACTGCCGTCACCGGGTGATGTTGTGCCAGCAGCGTAGCGATCGAGAGTCCCACGTAGCCCGTTCCGGCTACTGCTATCTTATAGTGTTTCATTTCAGTATTTACAATAGTTTCAGAATTGAGTCTAATTCGCATTATATCAGTCCAAAACGTTTCAATAATTTGGGTGAAGCGTCTTCATAGTCGGCAACGGCAGTTTTGATATACGACAAATCGTCCGCTTGAATACACCCTTTCAGGCTGTTCTTTCCGAACAATTCTGAAAATCTTTTATTAGATATGATTTTTAAATCAGAACAATCTACAAACCGAGTGATTCCTCCAAGAAAGTTATATTTTTTAGCAGACAATGGATAGTGCATATTCTTGCGTTTCTCCGGCAAGTGTGGATTGATTTGAGTGTCAATTAAAACAAAGCCGATGGCATTTCCTTCAGAATCATGTCCTATGACAATAAAGTACTTGTTTCGGCCGTCGTCACCGCTGTTTTTTCCTTTTACGTTTTCTTCATCTCCCAAATGCATTCGGAAGACATCACCTTCTGAAATGGAGGAGGTGACAAGTCGTTCCTTTTGTTTTTCTGATAACTTGTCAGCAATACTTCCCATCATCAGCCAAATACTTGTCCAACTTCTCCTGTTCGGCAATGTATGCAGCAAAACCGTCTTCTGCACCACCGGCTTTCGCTATCGAAATACTTTTCATGGGTGAGGCGTGCTTATGGTCCCAAGCTTCTCTCCATGCCTCGTCGTGAGATTCCTCAGACAATTGTCGGGCATCTTTATTCTGATTTTCAGAAATGGACTTGTCCAATGAAGCGATAGCTGCGCGGCTCAATTCGTCCATATCAGGTTCTTCCAGCGCACGGACTATATAGTAACGACATTCTCCACCCGCGGGAGCCAATGCAGACGAAATCAGTTTCAATGCACTTGCATCCGTACACCCACTGATACCTGTGGCCACCTTTACTGCATCATAAAGGAATGAAGGCACAGGTCCACGTTCCATGGCACAGAAAGTATCAGCTACCAGATGTTTTCCATAAGCGGCGTAATGACTTCTTTCAGCAAAGTACAGGATTTTGAACAAATGGATAAAGTCCAGTTCCCCTCCACATTGCTTCAGAATATACAATGTCACAGCTTTCAGTTTTAAAATATCATCTCGGGTCATCTGCCTTATGTTTTAAATTCTTTGCAAAGAAAGCAATTTTTTCTCAGAAAAACAACATCTGTTCCACTTCTCTCTCACACCTCCCGCCTGCCATCATTACCGGAATATGAGATCCTTCACTTCGTTCAGGAAAACAGTTACCGGTGGAGAGTTTTTGTAGAGTTGAGAGTGGAGGGTTGAGAGTGGAGGGTGGAGGGGTTGAAAATTATGCAATCCTGTCATCCCGAGCTTGTCGAGGGATCTCACCATCATTTATTTTATACCCGATATTTAATATTTTATATTTTATATCTGATATTTCTCCCTCACGTCATCCAGGCAGGCGTCGTAGCACTCTTTTTCAGATATAGGCCGTTTTTACACGGCATTTTCGTCGCGGTTGAAGTGTTCGAAAAACCTCATCTGCCTTTCTTTAAGAGATTCTGTTTTCTGATGCATGAATTTACATCCGTAGTCATACAATGATATGGCTGTTCCGTAATCAGTTGTATTTTCAAATTCCAGATAAGTTTTGTAGTAATTGACCAGGTTTTCGTCAGGCGTCATGTCAGCGGCGAACAGATAGATATGTTCGCATCCGATATGTTTCATCACTTCCTGTATTTTGGGTACAATAAAGCACCAGAAAACTACAGCTCCCAGTTTTTGCCCCATTCCCAGTTTTTCCCAGTCATCCCGGTGGTTGTCATTCGCGCAGAAATGCACAATCTCTATACCTGCAAAAGTTTTGCCTACCCTTTTCAAGTCATCTTCCGACTGATGTTCCAGTTCTTTAATGATTTGTTTTTTCTTGCTGTAAGACAGTTGGGCCAGTTCATTTTTGATTAAACCTTTGCCGGTCCTGATTCGTTCGATAATCGAATCGATGAGTTTTCTGTCGTTCTCGTTCAGTTCCGGGTCATTTTTCATTTCAATCACAGCATCGTAGAGTTCACGGGCTTTGCTAAGGGAATCCATACCTCTGATACTTTCATAGAGAGAGCCGCATTTTAAAGAAAAGTAGAAAAGGATGTTCCCGTTCGGATGTTTGATTACATAGTATGCAATGTTCCCTTTTCCATCTTCCTCAAAAGCCTCGTTTTGCAAGGTACGTGTCAGGCTTTCGTTTTTGGAATTGGAAAAATCCCCTACACAGCGCAGATTGCTATTGTTGGCAGACAAACGTTCACAGATGAGTGAGGAGATAACCTCCTTTTGTCGTTCGGTTATTTTCATATCCGTTGTTCAGTAGCGCTGTTTAGCTTGTTATAGAGCAGTCTGCGGATTTTCACCCTTTCCGCATCCTTTCTGATGTCGTCGGTGTCAATCCTTCTGTCACAGTTTTCATCTTTGGGAATTCCCTTTCGTGCCTTTTCCCAGCAGTATTCTCCATGTGTGATGCTGCTCAGGCTCCACGAATCCTTTTGTGCATAGGTGGCGAATACCATGTCAAATACACTTTTGTATTTTTCGATGCTTGCCTGCGTCAATTTTTCCGTGAGGCATTCATCCTTATACATCCGTCTTATTTCCACCATTACAGGTCCGTATCTCCACGCTTCAAACTGTTCCTTGAATATCGGTTCATCCGTTTGAATGATGGCCTCCCTTTGGACGAAATAAAGAAGTTTGTGCAACTTCATCTCATCCATGCGTTTGCCGTAGTCCTGCCGGTAACGCTGGTAAATGTACGATGCTATGGTTGTCACTTTCTCCATAATTCTGTCCGATTGGTTAGTTATGATGCGAAGATAGAAAAAAAGTAGATAGATTACAAATTATACTTGTTATTCGTTGGGCATTATTGTTGACAATAATGTTTTCATTTTTTCGCTTTGTAGTATTTCTTTCAAGCGTCCGATGAAAGTTTCCAGATCTGTAATGGTATATTCTGTTTCGTTGAGTTCATCTTTCAGGAGGCAGGGGTAAGTTTGTACCGGGTTTTGGAGCATACTCACCAAGAGATATCTCACATACCCCATGCTTGGTACGGTTACGACTAGTCTGACACACAACTCCAATTCACCTCTTCTTTGGGGAGTTCTTAGATTGGTAGGCATTTCATAAGTTGCACCATTTGTTATTTCAATTTCTCCTACAATTCTGCCTTTAGTATTTTGGCTTAAATAATCAGCCTGTTGCTTCAGGATGTTTTTAGGAGTTTCTTCCTGGTTTGCCTCTATTGTGGGCCACAAATTTTTACACATACTTTGTCATTTAAATAGTAAGACAGAATTTTATTGGCAAATGGTCCGACAGTCCTTCTGTCTTGATTGTCCCATCTTTTTTTAACAAATTCTCGCCTTTAATTGTTGTCACAATTTTTAGTTCGCAATCATTCAGATATTCTAATAATCCTTTTCTTAGGAGAATCTGGTCTAACAGATGCCAGAAGTATTCTATATGGTTACTGCTTCTATAGTAATACGTACCAGACACATCCCCTTTGCCATTGTCTCCTAGAAAGCCCCACATCGGATTGTAGAAGAATGTGTATTTTCTGCCTTCAACGGTTCTTGTTCCTTTTTCGGCAATTTGTTTGTCCATTACCGCGTGCATTCCTCCAGCCTTTATCATGGACGTTTCAAAAGGATTCATGTTAAAGTCTCCACAGATGATGGAATGCTCGTTGTCACCTTGTCTTTTTTCCACTTCTTCAATGTATTCCTTTATTAGGGGTATCTTTTCGTTTTGTTCATCACTTGGGGTATTCCGTTTGTCATAAAAATGAATGACGAACAATAATACCTCTTTGTCCAAGACATCACTTTTTATTTTGAAGGCGCCGATTCTCTTGCCTGTTTCGTCAAAAGGTGATATCTGAATGTCGTTTGATGCAAAGATAACGACTTTTTTAAAAACAAGACCTCCTATTCGTCTGAATTTGTTCTCTGTTTGCGTCTTGAGCTTGTTTTCTACCACCTCTATATCCTCTTCAGGTAATTCTGCCAACATTAGAACGTCTATCTTCTGTTCTTCTCTTAGCTCTGATATTTTGTTTAAAAAGTCTTCGCTCGTATTCTTTTTTATGTTCCAGAATAAGAAGTTCATATATGTGTTTAGAAAACCTTATAGTTGTACTCTTCTATTTTAACCAGCATTGCTGCATTTCTTGAATCTGTCCAAACAGAATTATCTTCTCCCCAAAACAGACAGTGATTTTTGTAGCCGTTCGATAGACGTATTTTGTAGTCCTTTCCTTTTTTGGAGTAGATGGTTATCATATCCCCTTTCTGTACTTCCAGATTTGGGAAAATAAAGGCCGATTTTGTACCGTTACTTCCCGATTGGCTTTTAAAGAGCATGAAAGGCCAGCAATTACAGTTATCTGTTACTTGCAGAACGATGCGTTCATGCTCATAGTCTTTGCAATCTAGTATATCCAGAATTTCAAGTTCCATCTTTAATACAATCTTACAGTCTTTTGTTTATTCTATTGGCTTTAACTCCTGCAAGTTTCGCAAGTGCGAAACTTGAGTAATATTTTATACCTGATACCCGATATTTGATACCTGATATTTAATATTTGATATTTGATATTTGATATTTGCTCTCAGTCCCTCCCGAACAAATCCCTCGTATACACCTTCTCCCTCACGTCGTCCAGGCAGGTGTCGTAGCGGTTGGCGATGATGGCCTGTGCCTGCTGCTTGAAAGCCTCCAGATTGTTCACCACCTTCGAGCCGAAGAACGAAGAGCCGTCCTCCAGCGTCGGTTCGTAGATGATGACCTCCGCCCCTTTGGCCTTCACGCGCTTCATCACCCCCTGTATCGAGCTTTGGCGGAAGTTGTCGCTGTTCGATTTCATGGTCAGGCGGAACACCCCGATGATGCACGGCTGCTCCTTCTGCGGGTCGAAAGTCCCCCGGTTGTAGTAGTCATAATACCCCGCCTTGTGCAGCACCTGGTCCGCTATGAAGTCCTTGCGTGTGCGGTTGCTCTCCACGATGGCATGAATCAGGTTCTCCGGCACGTCCGCATAGTTCGCCAGCAGCTGTTTCGTGTCCTTGGGCAGGCAGTAGCCCCCGTATCCGAAGCTCGGGTTGTTGTAGTGCGTCCCGATGCGCGGGTCCAGGCAGATGCCGTCGATGATGGCCTTCGTGTCCAGCCCCTTCACCTCCGCATACGTGTCCAGCTCGTTGAAGTAGCTCACGCGCAGCGCCAGATACGTGTTTGCGAAGAGCTTCACCGCCTCCGCCTCCTTCATCCCCATGAAGAGCGTGTCGATGTTCTCCTTGAGCGCACCCTCCTGCAGCAGTGCCGCGAAGGCATGCGCCGCCTCCTCCAGCCTCGGCACGTCCGCTATGGCCCGTATGGCAGCGTTCTCCTCCCCGAAGCGTCCGTCGTCCATCATCTTCGGATAGCCCACGATGATGCGGCTCGGGTACAGGTTGTCATACAGCGCCTTGCTCTCCCGCAGGAACTCCGGCGAGAACAGCAGGTTCAGCTTCCGTCCCTCCATCTCCGGCGACTCCTTGAACCGCTGCGCATACTTCACGTACAGGCTCCGGCAGTACCCCACCGGTATCGTGCTCTTGATCACCATTACCGCCTGCGGGTTCACCTCCAGCACCAGGTCGATCACCTCCTCCACGTGGCTCGTGTCGAAGTAATTCTTCACCGGGTCATAGTTTGTCGGTGCCGCTATCACCACGAAGTCCGCGTCGCTGTACGCCTTCCGTCCGTCCAGTGTCGCCCTCAGGTTCAGTTCCTTCTCCGCCAGATACTTCTCGATGTACTCGTCCTGTATCGGGCTGATGCGGTTGTTTATCTTCTCCACCTTCTCGGCGATGACGTCTACCGCCGTCACCTGGTGATGCTGCGCCAGCAGCGTAGCGATCGAAAGTCCTACGTAGCCCGTTCCGGCTACTGCAATCTTATAATCCTTCATTTTATTTCTTTGTATAATCAGCGTAATAATAAATTTCCGAAAAATGGGATTACAGGATTCATAATACCTGCTTCATGAAATCCATATTTAAAATCTTTTCAGTTTGGCTGAAATGAACTGCGGCACTTTCCATGCCATTTTTTCAAGTTTGGTTAGGGTAGGGGGCATACCATGACTTTTGTACATTCGTATGTCCTCTTCCCACATCATCTTTCTCCGTTTGCTGTCTGTACTCAATCCTCCCATTCTCATTCTCACGATATACTCATTCAAGTATTCTACTTTCAAGTCTGCTTCATAAAGATAACGGAATAAGAAATCCGAGTCGGCGGCAATTTTATAACTTTCATCATAAAGCCCCCACTTGTCCATACACGACTTTCTGATATAGCAAGTAGGATGTAGAGGTAACCATCCATGACGCACTTTCCATTTGCTGTACTTTCCTCCCATCCAGTTTCTTACAACCTTATCAGTATTGTCAGAATCCACGAATAACCCATTACCATATATGAAGTCGGCCTGAGTCTCTTCAAATCGCTTTACGATACGGCTGATAGTATTGGTAGAAAACAGGAAGTCGTCTGAATGCAGTAACCCTATGATATCACCTGTTGCTGCGCGAATTCCTTTATTTATTCCCTCATACATTCCATTGTCTGGTTCGGAAATTATATGAGAGATACGTCCTCTGTACCGGTTGATTATTGCCAAGGTATTGTCTTTGCTGGCTCCATCTACAACGATGTATTCGATGTTTGGGTAATCTTGTGACAAAACACTTTCTATAGCCTGTGCAATAGTTTTTTCGCGATTAAAACAGGATGTAATTATGGAAACTTTCATTGTCTTTTACTCTTGTGTAGTTCCTTTTCTACATTCTTAATCCAATTAATAGTGATTTCTGTTCCTTTTATACGCTCTACCGGTAAATTGGGCGCTATAGCCTTAATTTTATCCAGATTATGCACATTGTCTGTTGTCATATTATGTAATCTGAAACTTGTCATAGGAAAGGTTATTCCTATTTTCTTGAGAAAATCTCCAAACCACCCCATAATAACAAAACAGAAAAAAGGAACATGAGGGATTTTAATATGGGCATAGTGGCCTATTTCATTCGCCCATTCTGTTATATCATAGGGAATATAATCTCCTAAGTAGAAAACTTCTTTTGCAACTTGTTCTTGAGGAGCTTGTAAGATGGACATTACTTGATAGATAAAATTATCTATATATCCATATGTTTTTTTACATGCACGTTTTCCCATATGAAAATACATATGGTTTAGAACTATACAGAAAAACTTGTCATATGGTTCACCAAACCAAGGTCCCCATATAGAAGTTGGTCTGACGATAGACCATGTATATTGAGGATTTCTACTTTTGATTATTTTTTCAGTCTCAACTTTACTCTTTCCGTATAGAGTATGTGGTGCATAGTCTTCCGAGTTTTTAGGCATGTATCCAGGTTCACATACATACATTGAAGATGTGAATATAGCACGTTTTAAGTTGGGGATGTTTTCAAGAGCATCTAATAGATTGGATACTCCTTGGATGTTAGCATTGTAATCAGATATTTTTTCTCCTCTTAAATCGGTACGAGCTCCTAAGTGGATAACGTAATCTGGTTTGAAATCTTGTATTGTTTTAGATAATAAAGAGCTGTTTGTCAGGTCTATTCTTTTCCAAAACTTTTCATGCCGTTTTATTTTGGGATTAACTATATCTATACTTAAAATTTCTAGCTGGGTGTTATTTATTAAGTATTCAATAAGGTTTGTTCCAATAAAGCCTGAACCACCTGTAACTAAAATTTTTTCCATGATGATATATATAAAAATTTAATTATCTTGGAAACCATTTGTTAATGGTTTCATTAATTATAAAGGCATTTCCTCTTTGAAGAGGTGCAAAATGGAATGTTTTTGCTTTTTGTATAGCTTCGGGCAGTTTGTTTATGTCATATACACCAATTACGCAACCTAATGATTCTAATTTGCGAACAACTTGTTCCTGGTCATGGATATGTTCTATACCTTCAATTCTAGGAACTGCTATAATACTTTTTTTCCTATCAATGGCTTCACACATAGCTCCCCATCCTCCCTGCATAATTATAATACTTGCGGCTTCTATAAGTTTAGACATTTCTTCTTTTGAACAATAATCAAAAGATTCAGCATGAATACATGAATAGGAAGAACAACCTTTTTGGATAATAATTTTTTCATCTGTTGTCGCTGCGTAATTATCAGCTGCTTTAATCAATCGATCAAAAGCTTGGTTATGTGTTCCGACTGTTACTAATATCATAAGACACCAATATAAATAGCATTAGGGAATATTTCTTTTAATTCTGGCCATTGTACTAAAAATAAATCACTTATAGGATACACCTTATAAGGAACTCTGGAAGGTTTTGTTACATTGGCTGCAGAACAAATAAAGATGATTTTACTTTTGAAGATTTTTTTTCCGAAATACATAGTCGGAAAAGAAACTCCTGCTCCTGTAGAAATAATTATGTCTGGTTTTTCTTTGAATAATACCCAAAGAGATTGTAAGGCATTGATAATCCAGTAGATTCTATTCAATGCTGGTTTTATAAAGGCATAATGTTTTTCTCCCTTGAGAGTCTTTTGCAGATTTTTAGCCTTATCTGTAATCCAATACGATTCGTAGTTCTCAAGTGGTACATATTTTAATGCAAGTTTAAGTTGCTGGAAATGTCCACCACTATTACATGTAAGGCAAATCTTTATTTTTTTTTCTTTCTTCATATGATAAACCTATTTGTTTAATAATTGTTTATATATGCTGTTTAATTCATTTATTACACTGTCGGGTAAGAATGGTTTTACAAAATCTTTGCTTTTTTGTCCATAATCTTGACATATTTCGGGGTTGTTAACAAAGAAATCTATTGCATTCTTAATGCAGTTAATATCACCCGGCTGGACAATAATACCATTTGTGTGGTCATGTAATACTTCTGGTATCCCTCCTACTGGTGTTGAAATAATTGCACAACCATAACTCATTGCCTCAAGAATAGATATTGGTAATCCTTCATTATATGACGGTAATATAAATAGGTTAGCCCAATTGAGTAGCTCTTCTTTTTTCTTATTAGCAACCCATCCTTCAAAACTGACGAATGAAGATAGTTGATGCTCTGTAATGTAATTCTTCAGTTTTTCTTCATTTTTATTTCCGCCTATTCTAAAAGATAATTTGTTCAAATACTCTTTAGGACTTATTGATAGAGCTTTTAACGCATCGAAAACCCCTTTTCGATCTCCTAATTCGCCAAGAAATAACATCTTGATTTTTTTGTCTGAATTATCGCTGTTGCAAATAAGTGGATAATCGACGATGTTATTAAGTACAATTATTTTATTGGCTGGGATTCCGATTTGTGTGAACCAATCTTTCCATGATTTTGAAAGTACTATTACAGTATCGGCCATTAATATATTGGAAATGATTTTTTGTTTTTTGTTGCTTTCGTTGAAAAAGTCTTTAAATCGAGAAGCGTGTATATGTAATATGACTTTCTTTTTAAATAGCTTGGACAGTTTGATGAATATGGATTTTCTCCAAAATGATTGGTCTGCTGCAGAATGAATATGAACAATTTTTATCTTTCTATTTACAATGAGTTGTACAAGGACTTGTACGAATGAAATAATGAAAAATCGAATTTTGGTGAACTTGCTTCCTAACTTCCATGAAGCTACATAATTTAGCTGTTCAAAATATTTTTTGTAGTATTGAATGACCGCTGCCATTCCTCCGGGTGCATTGTTTTTATAATACACACCAATCATTAGAACGGCATTACTGATTTGTTTATTAATCATGATTTATATTTTAAAGCATTAGTCAAGAATTTTATAGATTCTTCTCTTAGTTGAGATAAGCGTTGATTTACGGAAATATAATCTATTGGGTGATTAATGGTTTCACATATTTCATTTGAATAAATTCTTTCTCTGTTAATTCCCAGTACAGCAAATAGGCTGTCAATCCTGGAATTTCTAGCAGTTTTACTACCTATGGCAAATCGGTAGAAGGTCATAAATTGTTTTTCGAAAATGATAGAAAATACTGTGCAATGGAAAGAGTCTGTACAAACATAGGCCGCTTGACTGATCAATGCTATAAAGTCATTGGGGTCAATGTCGTAAGGTGCCTCGTCTCCAAAAAACTCATCTTCGGGAACATATTCATCCATGTGCCGGATTGTTATAATCTTATATCCGGTTTTTTCTTTTAATTCGTTAGCCGCTTTTCTTGCATTGGGATTATTCCCCAAAAAATAGCAAAAGATAAATGGTTGTGATTCAAGTTTTTTTGATTCTCTAATTTCCTTTTCCCATTCTTTTCTGTCGAGAAGCAATGTAGGATCTGCAACTACTTGAGCTTTTTTGTGAGAAAGTGATTCTACAATTTCTTTTCCTCTTTGTTCTCGGACACCTATCACTTGGAATCTGTCTAAGTATTTGCCGGTAGCTTTTTTTTGAAAGGTTGGAATTTCACTAACTCCAAAGCTGCTCGCATATGCTATTTTAGGTATATTCTTGTCGACAAATAGTAAATTGAAAAATTTATTGGGAAGGCTTAATGGGGACCAAACTTGGTCGCTCCCTACTACAATGGCATCGTATATTTTTGTTCCTTCCTGTAATGCCTGAAATCCAATGAACTTGTGAAAATAGGGGATAATTTTGATCTCTTTGTATTTGTTTACTACTTTGGTTCGTTGCTTTATGCCTTCTGCATATTGAGGATGTTTTCGTAAATTATTTTTTTTTGTAATACGGGCGATGATATTTTTAGTTTCTCCAGCCCGGATAGCATTTATGATATATTGTATTTTTTGTTTATAAGAAAGTTTCTTGATGTAACGTATTACTTCGCAAGAGTATCCTAAATCTTGGATTTTCTTTAACATTGCATACCCTTGTAGGGATGTGCCGTAATTATTATGATTATCATTGTACGCTATTACGCAACCTATTTTGATCATACTTTAATTATTTCAAGTTACTTGTATCTTTTTTTAGAGGGGCTATTAACCACCATAATGATTTGTGACAACCGATAAATTGCTGGCATCTATTTTGTATATAGTTGAATATTGTCTTTATTGAGGCAGGTTTTAAATAGTTTACATCATATTTGGGTATTTCCCGTCCAAACCTTTTATTTAGACTGATGAATTCTCCATTTCGTCCTTTCTTTTTGTTAGACATCTTTTGCGAACTGTTTAAGATAGTAGAGGATATTTCTTGTATTTCAATATATCCTTCTTTTTGGGCTTCTAATATCCAATCTAGCCATTGTTGTTTTCTTACAATAATGGAGTTGATTCCGATTTTGTCTTGTATATATGGTTCTATGTGGATATCACCAAAACATATATCTGCTAATTCTCCGTAATGATCTATACAGAACAGGCATCTACGCGGAATAAAGAAACTTCTGAGCGGATGATAATAGTTCTGATATTTGTCTACAATTTTTCTACCATTTTTTTCTTGAATAACCATTGAACCAAGGCAACCTTCATCTCGGTATGAAAAATAAGTCAAGTTCTGTTTAGCAACTTTTCTTTCTCTAAATAAATAATCTGTTAAATTGAAAGTTCTTCCAGAAGAACAAAAGATTGTAAAATAACCAATTATTTTTTCTTTAAACCTTCTATCTATAGATTCTAATTTTCTAAAGCCATGTATATGACATGGTAATCCAACAATTACATATCGATTACCTTGAGCTTTTTTTATTTCTGTTACGATATTATGAAAAGAAACAGGAGAATATTTACTACCTTTCGCTGCTAAAACCTCTTTTTCATTGGTCGCAATATATGTTTTTACTAAAAATTCATTGCTTGGGTCAAATGCTGTAACTATTGCACCATCAATATATTTTTTGTTTAACAAATATATTAAAAATTGACTGGTCATTCCTCCTGAAGCACAGTGGTATCTGATTTCTTGGTTGTTACTATGCCCGACAAAACACTTCAAATAACGGCCAATCATTTTATCCGATTTTGTACTATTACTAGTAAATTGTTCTTGAGCTATTCTTGTAAGATCAATACCTATCCCAGGACATGTATCTATACATCTGTGACAACCTTTGTCATTTTTGCATAATGCCGTATCTACCTTAGGAAGGAATCTTCCATTTTGTGTGATTATTGAGATTGCATTTGATGGGCAGGCGCCTTTGCATATACCACAACCTGTGCATAAATCATTTTTTAGTGTATAGGATATATTGTTATGCATTACTTCTTTATTTGTTCGTAAAAATTAATGTATAGTTTAGCGGTATTGGTTATTGTAAATTTGTTTATATTTGCTTTTCTTTTTAAATATATCTCATTGTGAGTTTCGTGATTTTTCAATGATTTTAGAATCGCTGTTGCAAATGCTTTAGGTGTGAAATCTTCTGGGATGATACAAGCTGTTATGTCTTGAGCAATAGCTTTGTGTTGTGGAATTGGTGATAAAACACAAGGTATTCCGTTGAAATAAGCTTCAAGTACAGAGATTGGTAACCCTTCACGTAGGGAACAACTTAAGAATAAGTCGCTCCCATTCTCTATAGCAGACATATCAGAACGAAGTCCTATACAATGTATTGTTGGATAGCCGTTAAATGTATCGGCATCAATATATCCTGTACCATAATTTCCTCCACATATGCAGAAATGTATGGATGTATTGTTTAATTCATCAACAATATCTTTTAAGAATTCATAATTTTTGACTGGTCGTAGTGATCCTGCTAACACTACAATTTTATCGTCTGTTTGTAGATTTAATTCGGATCTTAAATTTGTAATGGAAGAAGTTTGTATTAATTCTGGAGCTACTCCATTGTCTATAGATATCATGCAGTTACTTTGTTGCGCGCGGTTTTCATATGCAGCTTTAGAACAAAAGATAAGTGGCTTATTAGAGCAAATCCATCTTATATCTTTCCCCCATTTTTCAGGAGCGCTATGAATGGTACAACATTGTGACAGGTTTGTGAACATTGTAGAGAATCCTCCTATGAAATGGCTCATTGGACCATGAGTGTTTACAATGTCAGGATGTAAATGTTTTAATAATCGCCGACATTTTAGTAAAGATCTAATGAGCGATATTTTGTTGGCTTGTAGTTTGTTTAGGCATATAATTTCTACATTGTTTTTTTTGAGTTTTTGGGATAGGTTGTAACAATATTCATTGTCGAATTTTTCCACGATAATACATGTAATATTATGTCCTAATCTACCTTGAGCAGGTAATAGCGATAATAAGAAATTTGCAATACCGCCACCTTTGAAGGTATCAATAATATGTACTATTTTCATACAGCTTTCTTTGTTATTTGATTGTTTGAAAAGTGTTTTATAAAAATAATAATTGATGTTATGATTCAATTATTGTTTTAAAAAAAGGAATAATTCGCTTACTTTGATATTTGTAATTGAAAATTTCTTTGGCTAATTTATATCCTTCTTTTCCTTTATTAATTGCATCTTGTTCGTTTAGAACAATGTGGATTATTTTTTCAGCTATTTCTTGGGACGATCCAGCCTTGACAATAAATGAATTTGTTTCGTTTAAATAATGCATTGCTTCACCAATATCTGTTATTATTATTGGTTTGGCAAAGGATAAATATTCTCCTAACTTTGTTGAAAAACAGTATTTGTTTTGCTGAGTATCGTATTTGTTTATAATCATGGCAAGGCAATTTTTTTGATATGCTCTAAGGTCGTCATTTGCTAGGTATCCAACAAAATGAATATAATCTGCCAACTTGTATTTGTCTATGATATGTGTAATTAAATGATAGTCTCTTGACTTTTCGGGGTAGCCAGTTAATATGTAATCTAATTGATAGTTTAGTTTTTTATTTGCAATTGCAAATGCCTCAAGCATACCTATAATACCATCTTTTTGTTCTGATAAAGAACCGGAATGAAATAAATATGGCCTATTAATTGAAATAGATTTAACACATTCAGAAATAGATGAATCAACAATAATAGGTACTTTGAGGATTTTTGAATTTGGAGAATATTTTAATACTAGGTTGGATAAGTTTTCAGAAATGGTGATGAAACCATCGTACAGTGGGAATATATTTTTTAGGATATATTCTCTCTTTTTCTTTGTTTTATTTGTTTCTATGCCAGTACCGAAGGGTAGTTCATTTAATTCCATGACGATATGGCTCTTTCTGCAATGAACCGTTTGAGCTAGGAATCTGAACCAGACATTTCCACCTTCATATACTAGAACTATATCTTTCTCTGTGACATGTTTATATACGTAGATAAGAGTTTTTACATAATCAAGAATATCTTTAATCTTGCGATAGAATAAGTGCTTGCTTCTTTTAGGTGTCTTTGATATATATTGAAATGGAATTCCTTCATATACTCCTTTGTATTCCTTATTTATTGTCTGTTCTTCATATCTTTCAAAAGCAATAGGTATAATAACTTCACATTCAATACCGTTTTCGATAAATCCTTTACAATAATTAATTGCACGGGTTGTGGTTGCCAATCCATGTGGAAAGTGATTTTTTATTATAAAAAATATTTTCATAATTATTAGTTAGTGATTATACGAATTTAGTTGCATTTAATTTTATGGGCTTTATGTATATTAGAAGAGAATAAACCATAAAACCAAAATGTTGTAAAAATAGGGATCGATAAAATTGTGTATGAGATAGCCGATAGGCATATTAGAATGAATAAAGCTATTGGCCTGCTATAGTTACTATCTTTAGCAATCTTTTTTGAGGATAAGAAAAGAATATAAAAGAAAAAGGAACCTAGGAATATTCCGTACATGCTGAAAGTAACCATTAATCCATTAGCTAATGAACAATTGGTTGATAGATTGTTATAAAAATAGGAATGTTCAGTGTTTCTACCATATCCTAATATTGGATCATTCTTGAAATTCATCCATTCAAATACCATAGCGTCTAATCTGTCGATGGCATATGATTGTTCACCCTTTTTGAATACGGTTTCTTGCCAAGCAAAGCTTTCCTCTAATCTTGATACATCATTGGCTTCTTTAATTTTAGTAGAAATCTTATTCCCTATAAAATCAATTTGGGAAATTGCATAAATTGCAGATATAGAGAATAATATAGTGATTGTTAGGTATTTAATATTGAATCTTTTTACAAGAAAGATACTATATGATATTAAGCAAATGCAATAACCAGTAGTAGATTGTGTTGTAGCTAGTGTTATAAGTAAAATCCAGATGTTTATATTCTGTTTAAATTTAATTCCATTATTACATAAATTGCAATATATAGCAAGAGTTATCATGATTGCAAATCTACCCGGTTCCCATGAACAACCAGCGTTTCGTAATATACCAGCATATATTTGTCCCTTAGCTGGATCCATCCAATTGAAAATATAGAAAATATGGTTCCCATAGCCTGTTTCAGGAAATAATCTGAAAAAAGAATTTGTAGATGGAATTAAAATGGCTATGAGCCAGCCGATGAGAGCGATGCGGCAAAGCAAAACTAGTATGTGCTCATAAATATGGAATAATTTATAACCAAAAATTTGGTTATGTATATAGGCTATTATAATAGCATATACCATAAAAAAATGATATGATAATTCTTTGGTATTGAAGATATTATATTTAGTAAGTGAACATATAGCCCATATTCCATATATTATTAGTGTAAGATGTAGATATTTATTATTGAATGTTATAGAATGCCTTTGGCATAATATGAAAGTTAGAATTATAGGGAATAAGAATGGAATAGGATTCCCTGATATCAGGCCAACCATTCTTCCTGTTTCAGGAGTGGACTGTGCCATATATATAATCATAATGAATACATAGAAATATTCAAATATTGGTAATCTAAATCTTTTTAATACTATAATATTATTCATGATTATAATATAGGCTGCTTTTCAATTTCGGAAATAATGTCATTGAATTTATTTGTGAAATTGTTAATAGAATAAGCTTTTTGGCTGTATTCGAAAGTTCTTGATGACAATTGTTGTAATTGCTGCTCATCCAATTTTGTAGTACCTTTGATGGTGTCTATAACATCTTCTAGTTTATGGGATTTAAAAATAATATTGTCTTTAAAATCGTCAAATCCGGTTTCAACAGTTGTAATAGGAATAAGGCCGTGTGCCATGCATGTTGCTATCCCAGACATCATTCCTTCGGAACATGACAAGGATAATGTAAAGGTATTTTGGCAGACAACATCATTGATGAATTCCTTTGAATATACATTTACACTTGAATGAATTATAACATTACTGGGTATTTTGAATTCTCTTAATTCTTTTTCAGGAGCTCCGTAGACATTCAAAGTATAATCAGGAAGTAAGGAAAATGCGTCTATTAAAATATCTAATCCTTTGTGTATTAGTCCGTTTGAACCAAACCATACGAAGTTCTTCCTTATTTTTTTATAATCTTTGAAAGGTACTGATTGAATGTTGGGATTAAAAAGAGCATTTACATTAATTTGATAGGATTTATTGAATGATTTACTTATTTCTTTTAGATTATGACTACCATTCATAACAATCCCTATATCTGATATGTCAAACATCTCTTTATTGTAGAACTGGGTTCTTGAAATAGAGTATGGATTCTTATGATGTCTGGCACGATAATACTTAAGGCGTTCTTCAAATTTATTCTTTACTATCCATGGTGCATTTTCTGTTATAAATAGAATCTTTATGGCTTGTTTATTATGTTTGCATAGTTCTATATAATTTGCTCCAAAACCTAAAATCGTATCATAGTAATCGCTTTTTATTAGATTGGGGGTATATGAAGAGCATGAATATATATCAATGCAATAATTATGTTCTATTAAAACTTTTATCATTTGAAATTGGTGTAGAACATTTACATGTCTAATATTTTCCAGTTTAATAGGGTTGGAAAATAAAGTTTCGCGATAAATAAATGCTATTTTCTTTTGTTTTTTTGAAGCGTCATAATTTATATTATATATTGCTATTGTTTTATTGGATTTCTTTGTTATTTTGTTTTTTATTCTGCTTTTTATTCTGTTTATGAATTCCATATTCCCTTTGCTTTATTAGTTAAAAGTTTTTTGATTTGTATGGGTTCCCAAATAGTGTTAATAAACGTCATAAGGAACATGGATGCTAATACCCCATATATTCCGTATATTCTTCCTAATAATATTGCAAGAGGAATATGTGCTATAGCTTCAATAAATGTAATAATAAATTGCAGCTTCACTTTTCCTATACCATTCAATATATTACAATAAATTCCACACCACATACTTGCAGTAAAATACAATAGAACAAGTATTTGTACACCATAATCAACTTGTATTTGATTACCAATCCAAATGTGATATATCCATTTTGAAATTAATACTAAAAGTATGCCTGATATTGTCATCAGTAAAAATATCTTCTTTAATCTTTTAATAGTCTGTTTAATCCAATCGTAATCTTTACGGTAATATGCATCTGTTGTCGCAGACCATATTGGAGTAATGATAATCGTAAAAATCATAGATGTGATACCTATGTACTTATATGATATATTGAAATCAGTAACTTTTTCAGGTCCTGCGACATGAGTTAAGATGATATTGTTTGTTTGAAATAACATGATTGCGGTTAATTGTATAAAGAAGAACTTTATTCCTAAATTGAATAAGGAACTTGTTAGAGAGAAATCTATGTCTTTTATTGAAAATGACATAGATTTTAATTTGGTTCTAAACAATTGTATAGTATTTAATAATGTGGTAATCACAGGTACTAATGAAATTATTCCACCATAAGTAATTAATGAGTAATTGGTTTGCTGTAAAGACAGAATATATACGATAAGAAATGCAGTAAATTGTGATATGAATGTAATGAACGATGATAATGCGGGCTTTTGAATAGCGAATAGAATTGATTTGATTAAATTCAGGACGAATTGAAGGAAAAAACAGATTGTAACAATAATAGCAAGGTATAGCAATTCTTTATTCATGGAGTCTGGAGCATTCAATATTCGCGCCCAGTTGAATAATGGAAATATAATGAGAGTCAGTGGTATAAGTATTATGATAACACATCCTAGGATAGCATAAGATGTACCAACAAGACTTTTTATTCTTTTTTGTTCATTTTGGGCAATAGCTTTTGCTAATAAATTTCTTAGACCATGTCCCAATCCTATATCTAAAAAACTACACCATGAAATAATAGACGTTAATGTTAACCATATTCCGTAATTTGTAGTGTCTAATTGGTGAATTAATAAAGGTACATATAAAAAACTAATGCCCATTGACATGATTTTTATGATGAGCATGTATATGGAATTTTTTAAAGACTCTATACTCCTTTGATCTTTGCTATCTATATATTTCTTAATTGCGCTAAATGGATACATGTTTAGATATAGTTCAATTTTATAGCTGTTGGATAGTTTGATAATTTAGAAAAATGGCATTATTTTGCACGCTACGCGTTCGCCCCTCCCAAGCGCTGTCAGGAGACACGAACCCTTGTTGTTTTGTTTGTCGGGGCAAAGGTAGTAAAAAAAATCATGCCATGATTTTTTTTAAATGGATAATTGATAATTGATAATTGAAAATTAAATTAGCGGTTAACGGTGAGTGGTAAGCGATTAGCGGTTAATGATGAATGGTGAATGCGTTTTACAGGAGGGTGTTGAGGAAGTCGTCTTCGTCTCTCAGTTTTTTTACGGTGTCGAAGAATGTGGAGAAGGGGATGCCGTTCCGGCCAATCGCCAGTTCCTCGATATGGACACGGCGGTTTTCGTCCGCATGGAAATAGTAGGCCTTGATCTGGCTGGCGTCCAGGTAGAGGCGGCTGTTGAGTTTGTGTTCCTTGCAGAGCTTTTTGAAGGTCTTGGGCTGCTCCTGCCGGATGTAACCGGTCTTGATAAGCTGGTTGATGCGTTGCAGGAAGTAGTCGCTGTGCGTGGTCAGGTGAAGGAAGGAGGATTCGTTGACCAGTATGGCGAGCAGATTGGCGATTTCGACCTGCATGTCGGGGTGAAGCTGGGCTTCGGGATTTTCCAGACAGAGGATGTGGGGGATGTTGGACCAGTTCATCAGATGGAACAGCAGCGGACTCAGCTCCTGGACGGAGGAGGCGGAGGCCGTGAGGGGGATTTTGGGGCCGTCGGGCAGTTCCAGCGTGAAGCGGCCCTTCCGGTAGGTCAGTTTCCCGCCAAGCATCTTTTCGACCAGAGGGGTGATGAGCCGGCGGCTGGGCTTTCCGACGGTTAGGCCGATTCGGCTCAGGCCCGCATCACGCAGGGCACGGTGGTACAGGTCGGCAGAGGAGGTGGCTCTGTCCTGGGCCGTATAGAGTTTGCTGGCATAGGCGCTACGGGCCGGAGGCAACAGGACGGAACGGGAAAATTCTTCTCCGAACAGATGGTCTTGCAGGTAATAGCCGAGGGCCCGGGCTAGGGAAGAGGCGGTAGGGTCGGTCGTCCTGTCAGGGGTATGGGCAATGGAACGGATGGGGGACGATGCGTTGACGGTGACATAGTATATTATCATCTGTTCGCCTTCCAGTTCTTTCGGGAGTTCGGGGGTCAGGTCTTCTTTGGTATAGGAAATGGTAAGCTGCTTTTCTTCCAGATGGAACGCGAAATTTACCTGACAGGTCAGCCGGTCGTTGCCCAGCAATTCGCACATGAAGGGTTCGGCTTCGTCGTTCAGCCATTGGCGAAGCTCGTCTTCGGTGATGGTAAGCGGCTGGTCGGGGCGGCTCTCACGGAGCTTGTATTCGACAAGGTCTTTCAGGCGGCCTTCGGTGAAGGATGAAAAGAAGTAATAGGTCAGGTAATTGACATAGCTCTTGCCGAGGCCGGACTTTCCGGTAAATATCATGAACGGGGCCAGGGTAATGGTCTGGCCGGACAATGGACCGAATTCGTGGATGTTGATTTCTATCTTTTTCATAACTGCTTGCAATGTTCCGTATGTTGGGGAGGCGAAGATAATGCTTTTTAATGGTGAATGATTAATGGTTAATGAATTGTTTGCATCTCAGATAGAATCTTCAATGGCATCCAAATCCAAGTCGGCTATTTCGAGGGAATCACTATCTATATCAAAATGAAGCAGAACTTTCATGTCTAAGGTCCTGTCAAACGTGGTAGTGGTCCATTGTTCGCCATACCAACAACCGTCCTCCCGGTCGTAATAGCCGTAGTCCAGATCTTGGTGATGCACGTCAACAGAGAATGTCACCTCGGGCAAAATCTCTGCTTCTATGAAAGCGGGGGTACTTTCGGTGATATAGTATTGGTTGGGGTTGACTTTGACATCGCATGCGGTAATATCGATTTCGGATATTTCTGCTAACTGGAATCGGTAATAATACAAGGTCTCGTTGTCCAGCATTTCGTATACTTGGGTACGGATTTCTTCTTGAAGACGTTGACACTCGTCGTGTAACATTGTCTCAAAAGAAGTGAATCTGGTATCCTCTGAAAGTTTCTGATGGACATATGCCATGTGGTTGAGCGGACGAAGGTATTGGCTCTTGTATTGGTTTAGGTCATTGTCACAGGTAAGTACAAGGATTTCTTTAAGTCCTGTCTTCTTGCAATAATTCTCCAAAGCCTGTAGGGCGAATGCGTCTGGAAACTCATCTTTCTTTTTCCCCTCTCCGAAAGGCTTTTCTTTTCCGAAGTATTTTTCGAAGATGGCTTGGGTATCGGTACAATATTCGTAACCGATAACGTGGGTTTGGGAGTGTCGTAGGTATTGGCTGTAAAGCTTCCGGGCGAAACTGACAATCTGGCTTTTACTATGTGAATCCAGATAGGCTTCTATCGTTGGGTCATTGCGTAGGGCTTTGCAGTCTTTATGAAGTTTCTCAAAGGCCTGTCGCATGTCAGTTATCACATGATGCTCTATTTCACGGCTGGTGATGGCGGTCGTGACCAGATGAATGCGTCTCTTGGCGGCCAAATCGCACAGGGTCATGATGCGGTTCTTCTGGTTGAAATAATTTTCTGCGATGAATACGCTGGTATCTATAAATACTACGTCGGTTGTTTCCATGGTGAGATGTTTCTAGATAATAAGGACTTTGTTATTTTTACTTGTGACTATTATCGTGAAATGTTCGTTGTTTTTTTTAGAACAATCTACAGAATTCTCAATTGTAATCCGATTAGCATTAAAACAAGAGAAAATAAAAATTTCCTTGATCCATGCTTCAAAAAGTCCTTCAATCTGTTCTAATGAAATAGTTTCAAAACAATAGAACTCATCAAAAGTCCCCATTGTTAGGTGTAGACGGCGATTGAAGTCTAATTTTACTTGACTACCATCTTTTGTTTTTGATACATTGATGTTGTATTTGGTTTTGCTGCTGGTATATGCTAATGTTGTTAATGTTGTTGATGTTATAAGATCGTGAATTAGTTTGTGTGTCGTATATAATATGATGTTGGCTTTATTTTGTAGGGATTCTATAAATAATGCTCTCCATTCTCCGAATTCAAGTAAGCTTAGAGGTGGCATATGCTTTAAAAGATTATATTGGACAATATAATTTTGCATATTCTTTCCTAATTTGGTCATGGCATTATATCTAATCATAATAAGTTCAGAATCTGTCAGCTGAGCCCTTATGATTTTAGCGTATTTTACTTTCTCGTTCGCATCAATATTTGTCGTTTTTATTAAATCGAAAATCCGGTATAGAATTCTGAAATAAATTGGTGCGAAATCTTTGTTTGAAGCATAGAAATTCATATAGTATTCTACAGCGGCTTTACGACCATGCTCTTTGTTTTTATCAAAATCTCTTTGCATTTGTGCTAAATAGAAGTGAATGGCTTCTTTTGCAGATAATGAAATGCTAGTTTCGTTATCTAATTGAAATTGCATAGAAAAATTGTTGATAATAGAATTATGTTGTTGTATTAAATGAGAGAATATTTCGTGAAATTGTTGTTTTGTAAAAACATCTGCATTTTTTCTGGATTCTTTTATTTGAGATTGGAAAGTGGAATATAGGAGTACAATACTTAATATTGTCCCTATAACTCCTCCGATAAAATCTCCATATTGACCTATAATATCGGTCGCTAGAGGCCATTTTGTCCCATAATCTTGTTTCCATGCGAAGAGAAATAACATTATTATAGATAATATCGAACAAATTATCAAGGCCTTTTTTATTAAGTTATTGTTTTCCATATTTTTAGATCTAAAATATCATGTCGATAAAGTTTTCATCGATACTTTGGGTTAATTCGGGATTAACAAACATGTTACTATTAATAACGATAAAAATCCTAGAGAGAACATTTTCGTGCTTATTTTTCATTATCTCTAGTGTGTCCAATAATTGTTCTTTAAGTGATAATTTGTAATTGATTTCTAGTTGTTCTAAAGGAAATGTCTTATCTGTATAGTGGAAATAAATCAGGTGGCAGTTTGACATTTCCATATGCTTTCCAATTATTTGCCACCACAAACGGTCGGTTTTCCCTAGTGAAAGCCCGAATAGGCATAGTAAATTTGCACCTTGTATCCTTTGTTTACAGGTAACATCATTGAGCCAGCCTAGTTGTTCATTGCAAACTGGCTTGATTAATAAGTTTTTAGCACGTATATCGGAGGCTAGTTCCTGATTGGTGATTTGTGTTTCGTCATTGACCCCTAAAATGATCCCTCGGTCGCCGATTTCTCGATGAAGGTGATTAATTGGACGTAAATATACACTTCGTTTTTCATATTGTCCTATTGATATATGTTTACCTTTTTCGATTTGAGTAATGTGCTCAATTGTATGTGTGTAATTGAAATTAACGATGTTTGTATATATGTCTGAAGAGAACGATTGGTAATGCGACATCATGATAGCCTGTTCCTTTGATGTTAAATAGGAATAGGGAGTACGTAAATCGTTTAAAAATTTATCTTTATAGGATTGGGAGTATTGGGGGAGTTGATTGTCAATCATCTGTATGTATTTAGTCAGCTCCAAGTTGAGATTAATGAAAATCTCCTCCAGTTCTTTATAAGTAGAGAGCTGGGCAGTATATTCCCCTAAGCCCACTTCCAAATCTGACCAGTTTTGATCCTCATAATTGCGAATGTGTCTCTTAAGTCGTTCAATAATCTCTGACGTTGAGTGACTAGTTACATAATACTCGTAAAAGTGTTTGTAGTCGGTTGGGAGTCGGAGATTTAAATCGAATCCATTACCGATTAAATAAACGATATTCATGTTTGTTTGTGATGATGTGAATGCAAAATTTTATTTTACTGATTCTATACGCATTCCTTCTGTAATGGCTTCCGTCAGGTTAAGGGGCGGAAGTACAATGGAATTCAGTACGGTTCCTTCAGTTTTGGCATGGATAATGCCACGTACGGTACCCGTAGTAATGGTACCCATATATTGCAGAAAACCAACGGGGATTTCTTGTTCTTTTTGTAGTTGTGTGATGCCTTCTGGAGCAATATTGAAGAAACATTGGACTTCTGTTGTCAGTAGTAGTTCTTCATTTTGCATAAAATGAATGGTGGCGGTACAACGAATGCTGCTGATTGAGGTATTGTATGAAAAATTGAAAGAGGCGGATGTTTGTACTCTTTCTCCATTAATAAACTTTTCAGGGAAAATAGCAAATTGCAATGTTTTGATTTGCTGTATTTTATATGGAATTGATGGCATGGCTAGGCTGCTATTATATAATTATCAGAAGTAAATTGATCGCGATTGGGTGATGTGATAAAAAGATCATTGGAAACGATGCTGGTATAGGGCTGTTTGTCGTTTTCAATATATTCGTCCACATCAACAAAATTGAATTCTGGTATCTTGCCAATAGCCAGCGACAATGCTACAAATTTGCTCAGTTTATGGTCGTAGTCTCCTGAAAGAAGTTGGGAAACGTATCCTTTGGAGCAGCCGAGATATTCGGCCAGTTGTTTCTGATTCATCTGATGCTTTTGCATGAACGATTCTATTTGTCTGTATAATTCCGTTTGAAGGTTACTTGTCCAGTAAACAGGATCCTTCAATAAATCTTCTCGTTTCATGGTTTGGAGCTTTTATCTGATTGTTGTTTGAATTCTATATAGTCTTTTTTATATTTGCGAAATAGGGTCTCATCTTTTTTTTGGTTGGTTTTGGTCCCTCCTGTAATGATGATTTTTCCGTCTGCTTGAGTAATGCCATATACACGAAGATGCTTACTCTTGAATTCAAATTCCCGATGCTCACCTTTTGTTTGATCATAAAAGTGAAATTTTGTGTATGGGACACTTTTCAAATTGGCAACTTGGTTCATGATGGCATATATACCTACTAATTCTGATTTATAACATGTCTCGATTTCGGCCTCAAACTTATCAAATGGACATTCGTTATCTATGACAAGCTTGTGGAACACTTGTTTTCCTTTAACAGCTTCTATTTCTTCAAGTGCAAAAGTAGACATAATATAGTTTAGTTACAACTAAATTCTAAGGTTTAACATAAATATGTCTTAGTTAATACAGAAATCAATGAACTGTATTTTTGACAAAAGTACGAATAAATAATGAAAGAAGAACGTATTAGATGAAGAATTTCTTTAATTGATAATTAAATTAGCGGTTAACGGTGAGTGGTAAGCGGTGAGCTTCATTACTCATTAGTAGATCCTTCGACGGTGCTCAGGATGACAAGTGGAATGATAAATGGTGAATGGTAAATGGTGAATCTTGTTAAATGAAGAATTATGAATGACGACTATTCCTTAGTGAAAAAAATCAGAAGTGGTTTTGAGCGAAGCTAATGAAGAATTTTTTAATGGATAATTGATAATTGATAATTGAAAATGGGGCGTGAAAAATGAAAAATTATTGGAATGAACCATTATGAACCTGAAAGGGGAGGATGGCCTCTTGTTTTGTGGGTTCTGGCTCACGGTTTATAGGAGGACGTTGGGGGCGTCCTCCTCTTTTTTTATTTTTATGGTATGAGGCGGGACAGAGAATGTACAATGGCCTTTATTTATACCTGTTTTAGCAAGGGCATCAAATCAATTGTTTCGCCGTTGGTCGTAACGGACTTATGAAAGATGGGCATTGCGTGAAACTGGATTTCGGGGTGGAAGGTAGCTTGGAACAAGGTGATGTTTCCTGCCTTTCGCATAATCGCTTGCAATGCTCCTGTACGTTCGGAAGACAACGATTTATTGTACGGGCACAAGCTGATAGGGATTGGCTATCGTTTTACGCCCGTATATCTTTAAGAGTGTAGTGATTGCCTTATTCTCTGTGTCTTTAGGCAACTGCAACTGGGCTTTACTTGGAATACGTGAAACGAAGAACGGCCATAGCTCATCAGACATATATTCCTTGTTGACAGTAGGGAAATTCACTAATGGCAGTATTTCTTTTTGGCTTTTGAAATCTTCCGAATAAGAGAAAAACCATGTGTTATCCGTAAAGGACAAAATACCAATCTCCAGCTTGTCAAACTTTAAAATAAAGTCAACAGGCTTATCCTCAGTAGTATTGTTTTTCCCTTTACTATTTATAAACCATGAAAATTTCTTGCTTATCTTATTATGCATCATTGTAACAACTTACAAATTTCGTTATACCGATATTCAATACAGTCTTTTATTAGTAAAATCCGCTGTTTACAGAATAAATGAGAAAAATTAACATCTATAGTTGCAAACATCTTTTCTAAAACTGGCGGCAAAAATAATTCTTTTATTTCTGTTTTTGAAATATAGAATTGATTATTATAGATTTTTTCTACTAATTTGAAGTGATTGATGTTTTTTTCACCTTCCCAACCTAACTTAGGCCTGGATTTTCTACAATATTTGATGATGTAATTGATTCGATGTTGTCTGTCACTTGTGCAACGGATAATTTTATCATCATCATCGTTCCAGAACAATCCTCTTGCGGTATCGTATACTGGAGAAAAATAGGGTTGAAAACTTTGTTTGATAGATCGTACTATTCCCCAGTTGTAAAAATGCCTGTCGTTGTTGCCGACTAAGGCATCGTACAGAAGCAAACGGACCAGATGGTTCATTATTTCAGATTTTTGATAAGAGAATTGATAATCGATTGCTTTTTCTACAAATTGCAATGTGAATAAGTCACGCGAGAGTTGTTGCTCCTCGATTTGTTCAACCAATTCTTTGTCACCCAAATAACCTGCAAATATATCAGCTCCATGTACTAATTCTTCCCATCGGGTAGTGAGAAAGTACTTGCTGAGGAAACGAAGTTGTCCCCCAATCATGGCTATGGATGATTCGGCCATATTCAAGCCAAAATCTTTTCCTAACAAATTTAACAGATATTCTGTCATGGATTCTATAGGATACCATTTATGACCTGTTTTAGCAATATAAATACTCCATCGATGCTTGTTTTTCTTAAAATAATGCCTTTGATTGGGATTGTGTATTCGAATGATGGCTTTAGGAGCATCGCCAGTAACTGAAATATTGTGTATTGTTGTGTAGTTGCAATTCTTTATGGTTGGAACTCCTTTGATATAATAGTTCTTTTTATTGGAGAAGTTTTGTATGGAATGATGGGGAATCTGAGACATTTTCTGGGTAATTGATTGGTTGTACATCAAATTGAAACAAAGATAGCACAAGACGGGAAAAGTGCAAAATTTCGGGCAGGGAATTCTTGAGATTTTCGAGTTGAATGTAATTTGAGCGGAACGGAAGGGCTTGCGGCAAGCATGCAAGATGCTTCGTCTGCACTTCGTTCCGCTCAGCATGACAGCAGGAGATGCTTCGTCTGCACTTCGTTCCGCTCAGCATGACAGTAGAGATGCTTCGTCTGCACTCCGTTCCGCTCAGCATGACAGCAGGGGATGCTTCGTCTGCACTCCGTCCGGCGGATGGCCGGTTACAGCTCTTCACCCCGCTTCACTGCCTGCTGGCGGAGGAAGCGGCGCTCCAGCTGATTGACGAGGGTGCGGAGGGTGACGAGGGTGCGCTGCTCTTCGTGGCTGGGGAGCGGACAACCGCGGGCGTAGAGCGCACGGAGGCAGTTGCGGAACACCACGGTGAGGGCCAGGCGGACGTTGCGGACATGATTGACTTCTCCCTGAAGGGTATGGAAGCGCTTTCCGTCGATCCATACTTCGACTTTGTACTTTTTTTCATGGTTGTAATGTTTTAAAGTTTACGCCGCTAATTTACGGATTTTTGGAAGATTGAATTTTTTTTTTCAACGGGGATGGGGTGGGGAATGCTGCGGATGGAGGGTGTGGAGTGGGGGTGAGGGCCGTTGAGGGGGATTTGCGGGGGTGGAAAAGAAGAAAGAACTTTGTAAAATAAGAATGAAGAATGATGAATGAAGAATGAAGAATGGTGAATGAAGAATGATGCTAACCACTCACCACTAATCACTAACCGCTAATTTAAATTTTCAATTTTCAATTATAAATTAAGATCATGGAAACAACAAGGATTTCGGGGTTCCGCAATTTGTATGACAAGGAACCGATGGAGATGACAGTGGCCCGATTCGTGGAATGGACTCGCACGAACGGGGAGGTGAAACGGCTGACGGACGAGTACCGGAGGCTGATGACGGAAGGCCGCGAGGAGGAGGCGGCACGGGTGAAACGCGCGCTGCCGGCGGCGACGATGGCAGGGGTCTTCGAGGGCGGAAGGCAGGAGAAGGACCTGAAACGGCTGACGGGGCTGATGATGTTCGACTGGGACGACGTGGGACCGGCACGCACGCAACTGCTGGAACGGCTGCGGATGACGGACTGCGTGATGCTGGCCTGGACGTCCGTCTCGGGACAGGGGGTGAAGGCGGTGATACGCGTGGACGTGACAAGCACGGAGGAGTATCTCAGGGCATACCGCGTCATCGGACGGTGGATGGAGCAGCGGACGGGATGCCGGGTGGACGAGGCATGCCGCAACGTGGGACGGCTGTGCAGCGCGGCACACGATGAGGAGCTGTACGTGAACTACGGGGCGCGGATGATGGCGTGGCGCGGACTGGAGACGGACGAGGACCGGCGCGAGGCGGCACGGCGGCTGCAACAGGAGGCGGAGACGGCCGACGGGAACCTGCCGAACGAAGGGGGCGGCATGCTGCAGGGGCTGCTGGACTACTTCGTGCAGCAGAACGGTTTCGAGAAGGGGCACCGCCACGAGCTGCTGCTGAAGCTGGGACGGACGGCAAGGTGTAAAAATCTTTCGGCGCAGGAGCTGAACGAACTGACGGAACTGGCGGTGAAACAGCTGGCGGACGCCTCGCTGGCCGCAGCGGAGATACGAAGCAGTCTGCGCGCTGGTTATCAGTATATTAGCCGGAAAACACCGCCGCCTGTCCAGGTGCCGGAAGCGCTCAACGCTCAACGCTCACCTTCGAGCGCCCCGTCGAGAGGCGACGACCGTGACCTGGAGCTGGATTTGTCAGAAAATAATGAAAGGCTGCGGGCGGCGTTGCCGTATGTGGACGATGCCGTCTTCGACACGCTGCCGCGCCTGTTGCAGCAGGGGGTGAAGGTGGCGCAGGACCGGCGCGAACGCGACATGGTGCTGCTGTCCATGCTGGTGCACCTGAGCGCCTGCCTGCCGGACGTGCACTTCCGCTACGACCGGCACGACATGCGGCCGCACTTCTACCTGGCGGTGGTGGCACCGGCGGGCACGGGAAAGGGCATTGTGTCGCAGGTGTCCTACCTGTCGCACCCGCTGCACGACCGCTATGTGGCTCTGGGCGAGGAGGAGCAGGCGGCCTACGAGGCACGCCTCCAGCAGTGGAACGAGGACTTCAGCGAACGCATGCGCAAGGGGAAGAAGGGGGAGAAGGCGGAGCCGAAGCCGAAGGAACCGGAGCGGGTGTATTTCCTCATCTCGCCCAACACGTCGAAGTCGATGCTCTACCGGCAGCTGGCGGCGAACAAGGGGATGGGCGGCATCCTGCACACGTCGGAAATCGACGCGCTGGCCTCGGCCATCGGGCAGGACTACGGACGGCAGGACGACGTGCTGCGGGCCTGCTTCCACCATGAACCCATCAGCACGTCGTTCAAGCAGGACGGGAAGCCCATCTTTGTGCACTATCCGATGTTGTCCATCTGCATGACGGGCACGCCGATGCAGCTGGTGTCGCTGGTGCACAACACGGAGGACGGGCTCTTCAGCCGCTTTGCGTTCTACCAGGTGCAGCCGCAGTACGTGTGGCGCCCGGCCAACGGGGGAGAGGACGTACCGGACCTGCGGCACTACTTCACGGAGCTGGGCAAGGAGGTGCTGCACATGCACGAGATGATGAAGGGACGGCGCACGGACGTGAGGCTGACGCCGGAGCAGTGGCAGCGGCACACGGACTTCTTCGGCCGAAAGCTGCAGGAGGTGGTGACCGAAGGGGGCGAGCACATCGCGTCGTCGGTGCTGCGCATGGGGCTGATAGCCATCCGCATGGCGGCGGTGATGACGGCCCTGCGCAAGGCGGAGGACGAGCTGTGGGCCATGGACGACCGCTACTGCACGGACGAGGATCTGGATGCGGCACTGGCGGTGTCGGCGGTGCTGCTGGAGCATACGCTGCTGCTGAGTTCGTCGCTGCCGGGCCACGAGGAAAGAGTGCGGCCGCTGAAGTCGTTCGCCCGCCTGAGGCCGGTGCTGGAGGCGATGGGGACGACGTTCACGTACTCGGAGCTGGCGGCGGAGGCGGAACGCCAGGGACTGCCGGAGTCGACCATGCGGCGACTGCTCAAACGGGCCGTGGAACGCGGGCTGCTGGGGCGCGACGGAAAAGGGTATAACCGCTTCTGAGGCATTCTCGCTCGACGGGGAGGGCCGGGTGAGCGTTGAGCGTGAGCGCTTTTTTAATGGAGAATTGAGAATTGAAAATTGAGAATGACAGGTATTGTCATCCTGAGCTTGCCGAAGGATCTCATTCCTCATTGTTAATTGTACATTATGCATTGCTTATTGATTTTGTACTTTTCTTTTGCCTTGACGCAAAAGAAAAGATACCAAAAGAAAAAGTCAAGGGCTGAACCTCCGGGGCTACTCCGAAGCGAGGTTGTATCAAAATAAAGGTATCTGAAACTCTCCTCCTTCTGGAAGGAGGAGTACCCGACAGGGGGAGGTGGTAGGTGAAAACATAGAGCATAAGATTCATAGCAAATTGCAATGACCTACCACCCCGCCCTTTGGGCACCCCTCCTTCCAGAAGGAGGGGAGCTGGAGTAGCCCCGGAAGTGCAGACGGGGCCCTTTCTTTTTGGTATCTTTTTCTTTCGGGCAAGCGAAAGAAAAAGTGCTTGTTTCCCCAGCTTAAACCATCCGTTTCCCCAGCTTGAACAAATGGTTTGCCCAGCTTAAACGGGTGGTTTGCCCAGCTTAAACGGGCGGTTTGCCCGGCTGAAAGAGGTGGGGGATGAGACGTTGCGTTGTGTTTAGGGTTCGCCGAGGGCCTCGACGATGAGGCGGACCTGGAGAGGGGTGTAGCACTTGGCACAGGGGGTGATGCCGGTGGCCTGGAGTCGGGCCTGGAGGTCGGGCTGGAGGGCGATCCAGCGGTTGAGCTTGCGGACGGCGGCTTTTTGTGTGGTATAGGGGCTGTAGAGCGAGGCGAGCTCGCTCTTGCTGTAGCTGCGGATTTCAAATGTCGGTTCCATTATTTAATTAATTGAAAATTGAAAATTGATATTTGATATTTCATATTTGCTTTAAGCTGTTGTACTTTTCTTTTGCCTTGACGCAAAAGAAAAGATACCAAAAGAAAAGGTCAAGGGCTGAACCTCCGGGGCTACTGCGGAGCGGGGTTGTATTAAAATAGAGGTATCTGAAACTCTCCTCCTTCCCGAAGGAGGAGTACCCGATAGGGGGAGGTGGTAGGTGAATACATAGAGCATAAGATTCATAGCAAATTGCGATGACCTACCACCCCGCCCTTTGGGCACCCCTCCTTCGGGAAGGAGGGGAGCTAAAATAGCCTCACTTCATTTTGACTAATCTGCAGGAACTCGCTTCGCTCAGACAGCCTGCCTTTCCTGACGCAAAAGCCACTTCTCCGCTTTACGCCCCTCCGATTAGGCCCGGGCTGCGCGTTGATATTTCATATTTCATATTTGCTCTTTTATTTTGCTTTAAAGTTACTCATTTTTAGGGATTTGTGCAAGCGTGCGAAAGGGAATAAGGTGCGGAAAGGTGTCATTGTGCGCCTATGCGTGCCGGTGGGCGACGGAAGGGGAAGGGGGGGGGAGGAGAGGCGGTATCTTTGTAGCGGTAAACGGTGAAAGGTGAACGGTTAGCGGTCAGTATCGCTAATCGCTAACCACTAACCACTAACCGCTTACCGCTAATTTAATTATCAATTTTTAATTATCAATTTAGTATGGCAACAGCTTTAGTAGAGCGCATTCAGCGCAGAAAGTTTTTGGGCGACAAGGAATCGCCGATGGTGTATGCATTGAAACGGAAGAACCGCGATGCAAAGACGTATGACCTGGAACGACTGGCTCAGGAGATAGAAGACCTGGGTGGCATGTCGGCGGAAGACGTGCTGCACGTGTGCAAGAGCCTCGTGCGCAACATCAAACAGAAACTGGTGGACGGCAACAGTGTGAAACTGGACGGGTTCGGCATCTTTCGGACGACCTTTCACTGCATTGCCACGGAGGAGGAGAAGGACTGCACGGTGAAGAACATCGACAAGGTGAGGGTGCAGTTCCGCGTGGACAACGCCTTCCGACTGGTGAACGACTCGCTGGCTACCACCAAGGGGGCCGCGAACAACATGGTGTTCGAACTGGTACAGGCGGACGGTACATCCGGCAGTAGCGGCAGTGGCGGCAGTGGCGGATCGTCCGGCGGTGGTGGCGGAGGAGGTGAAGATGACGGACAGGATGAGAGTCCGCTGTAAAATAATGGTAAATGGTTAATGATATTAATCGCTAACCGCTAACCACTAACCGCTAATTTAAATTTTAAGCAACATGGAAACGAAGAAGAAAAATGTGTGGAGCCTGGTGCTCAAGGTGATTATCACCGTGGCAACGGCACTGGCCGGTGCTTTTGGAATTGCGTCGTGTGTGGCGTAACCGGATAAAAATTTCACCACAGAAGAAGCTGGAACTGTCCGCTTGGTCTGTGGTGAAATGCTATATAGAGGCAAGCGCTCTTTTACTTACTGAAATACTTCAGGGTGTGGACGAAGCTGACACCGATGGTGAGGCCCGAGAGACTCTTGCCCTTCTGCACGGTGCGGCTGAAAGAACGGTAGCCGGTCCACTCGCTTTCGGCGTTGCCGATGGCCTTGGTGCCCAGTTCGTAGCCCAGACGGATGTCGAGGTAGGAGTTGGGAGCCACACGCAGCGAACCGCCCACGGCGGGGGTGAGGAAGAAGCCTACCTTACGCAGCTTGTCCTTGTCGAGGCCGTAGCCATACTCCAGCTTCATGCTGCCCACATTGTCGTCCCAGCCGAAGAAGTGCCAGCCCATATCCACGGCGAAGAAGGGCGAGAAGCGGTTGTCGTTGAGGCGGTACTTGGCACGGGCGAAGAGGCTGTGCTGGATGGGTTCCTCGGAAAAATCGTTTTCTTCGCCCTTGGTGGCGTTGGAATAGTCGGACTGGGTACTGGTCTCCTCGTAGGTGGTGTAGGGGGTACTGGCAGGACCTACGCTGTAGCCGAAGCCGAAGCGCCGTTACCGAAGGCACCGATGTAGCCCAGACCGCAGTTGAAGTCGACCTTGGCATTGACGGGAACTGTTGCCGCTGCCGAAGTTGATGTCCGGACCGAGGCTTACCGTGAAGTCGAGGCCGCGGTGTCCCTGCTGCTGCCAACCGGCAGGTGTGTCGGAGGCTGATTTGGACCGGGAGGTCTCGTCGCGGACGATGCGGTCGACTTCCGTCATCGGGTAGACGAAGATACTGCCGTCGGCGGTACGCACCTTGATGTGACGGTCGGGGACACTTTCGATGACATCTCCTTTGATGACGCTGCCGTTTTTCAGATAGACAATGTTGTCGGTGGTCTGTGCGTGCAGCGATGCTGCCAGCAGCAGCGAGAGTACGGATAATACTACTTTGTTCATGATTCTGACTTTAGTTAAAGGTTACGATGAAACAAAAATAGTTTTTTTCCGTTAATGCCGCCGGTGCCTTTCTGAGGGGTTTCCGCATGAAATGCCGCTGGGGGCGCATATCAGGACGGAAATGGGGGATGAGAGGGGGAAAGAAAATCGCCCTCCCCCCTAAAGACGCTCAATGTATCCGACGGGGACTTCGACATGGGCGCAGCCCAGGAGGTCGAGGCGTACCAGGACATGGTGTTTGCCGTTGAGCGTCACCGTCTCGCCTTCGAGTCCGCTGAGGGGACCCTTGATGACACGGATGGGGTCGCCCGGTTCGAAGGTCGTCGAGCTGAAGGTGACGGCCTCGGGGCTGTAGTCGAGCATGAAGCGGAAGCGCTCCATCTGCTCGTCGGGGATGACGGCCGGCGTGCTCTGGCCGCGCAGCACCATGTAGCGCAGGACGGCGGCAAGCGTCAGCGGAAGGGGACGTTCCAGGGGCGTGACGTGCACGAAGACGAGCATGGGAAGCACCAGACGGTCTATCCGCTTGCGGCGGTCGCTCCACTGGTGGATCTCGCTCTGGACGGGCAGGTAGCACTCGATGCCCATGGCCCGGAGACGCTCGACCGTCTTCTTCTCCATGCACGACTTGACGTAGGCCACCAACCACTGGCGGGCGGCGGGATTACTTGCGCGTCTGCTGTTCGGATTCGACTCCATAACCGTAACCATATCCGTATTTCTTGCCATAACCGTAGTAGCGGCCGTACTTGCCGTAGCCGTAGTAGTAGCCATACTTCTTCTGCGTCATGTCCAGACCGTTGATGACGGTGCACAAGGCGGGCAGGCGCTTCTGTTGCTGCAGCTCGTTGATGAGGCGGTAGTCGTTCTTGTGGGTATAGTCGGCGCGGCAGACGTAGAGGCTGACATCGGCCGTGCGGGCGATGAGCTGGGTGTCGGTGACCATGCCGATGGGGGCGGTGTCGAGCACGACGTAGTCGTAGCGGCTGCGCAGCAGGGTGATGGCTTCGTCGAGCGCCGGACGGGCTACCAGCTCCGTGGGGTTGGGAGGCACGACGCCGCCGGGCAGCACGTCGAGGTTGGGATGAACGCCCGAGGGCTGGATGAGTCCGGTGAGGTCGGTGTCCTGCGGCGAGGAGAGGTACTGCGTGATGCCCCGCTGGCGATGGGAGATGTGGAACACCTTGTTGAGGCCGGGCTTGCGGATGTCGAGACCCACGATGACTACCTTCTTGCCCAGCAGGGCGAGGCTGACAGCGAGGTTGGAGGCGATGAAGGTCTTGCCCTCGCCGCTCATGGTGGAGGTGACGAGGATGACGTTCTTCTGCGGGCCGTCCAGCAGGAAGAGGAGGTTGGTGCGCAGGTTGCGGAAGGTCTCGGTCATGAGGCTGTTCTCGTTCTCGCGGACGGCGATGGGACCGTCGCCCTCGTCGCTGAGGGGAACGTCGCCCAGGATGGGGACGGTGGTGAGGCGCTCGACGTCGGCACGGCCTTCGATGCGGAAGCTGAGCAGCTGCAGGATGTAGATAATCGCTACGGGGAGGCCGATACCGGCTACCAGTGCCAGCATGTAGATCATCTTACCCTTGGGCGAGATGGGTGCATTGCCGGCCATGGCGTCGTCGATGATCTTGGCCTTGTTGGCCGTGGCGGCGAGGGTGATGTTGTTTTCCTCGCGTTTCTGGAGGAGCATGAGGTAGAGCTCGGCCTTGATGGTCTGCTGGCGCTGGATGCTCATGTACTGGCGCTCCTGGGTGGGGGCGTCGCTGATGCGTCCGGCGTAGTGGCTGGCCTGGCGGTCGAGGTCGGCCTTGGTGATGAGCAGCTCCTTACGGGCGCTCTGGAGGCTGGTGGCCAGGCTCTGGCGCAGACCGGACAGCTCGGTGTCGAGCCGGCGGATGACGGGGTTGGACTCCGACGAGGTGCGCAGCAGGCGCTGGCGCTCGATCATGCGTTCGTTGTAGGCGGTGGCCAGGGTCGAGATGGACTCACTGCTGATACCGATGTTGACGGGCAGCACGGTGTGGGCGTTCTCGGGGCGGCCCAGGTAGTCGATGAGGTAGTTGACGAGGTTGAGCTGGGTGCCGTTGGCCACTACCTGCTTCTCGTATTCGGACTTCTCGGCTACGGCCAGCTGGGCGTCGCTGCTGAGGTCGGTGAGGCCGGCACGGCGCTTGAACTCTTCGAGCTCGGCTTCGGTGGTACCCAGCTCGGCGTTGATGATGGCGATGCGCTCGTCGATGAAGTGGGCGGTGTTGCGGGCCACTTCGTTCTTGTCGTTGTTGGCATCGCGGTTGTAGTTCTCGATGAGGTGGTTGATGAAATCTTCACCCCGGCGGATGTTGGTATTTGAGATAGAAACCGTAACGACGGACGTGGTCTTGCTGGTGGGTTCGACGGTGAGTCCGGCGGCATAGCCCTTGGCTACGGCCATGGGGGAACCGACGGTGACGTCGACCACCGTTTCCTTATCAGGGAAGGGAACGGCGGCTACGGGCAGGAAGGTGAGGACACCGGCAGGCGTGGGCAGCACGGCAGGCAGGCTGTCGAAGCGGGCGGAGCCGATTTCGGCCTCGTCCTGAGTGGCCAGCACCTGAAGGGCACCACCGGGCTGGAGGGTCACCTCGAGCTTCAGCGGGTCGGACAGACTGTCGGCTGCGGCGGAGGGGAAGTCCACCCGGAAGGGCGAGTTTCCGTAGAGGTCGGGGTGACGGAGGCCGTCGCGCTGGCTGTAGCTGATGTAGAGGCCAAGGTCGGCCACTACCTTACGGACGAGCGACTTGCTGCGGAGAATCTCGATTTCGTTGTCGACATTGTCCATCGAACTGAGCATGCCCATGTCCTGGAAGAGGGCCAGGTCGCTGCTGATGCTGCCGCCTTTCTTGTCGTCCTTGATGAGGACGGTGGCGCTGATGTTGTAGACCGGCGTGGCAAAGCGGAGGTAGAACCACGCCAGGGCGAGGCACACTACGACAGAAGCCACAATCCAGGGCCAACGGATGAGGTAGGGAAAGAGAAGGGCGCTGTAGTCGGTCTTCTCTTCTTTTTCTTCGAACAGGTCGTCGTAAAGTTCTTCTTTCATGAAAATAGTGGTTAGTGGTTAGCGGTTAGTGGTTAGTGGTGGGCGGTCAGTAGTGAGCGGTAAGCATACTTAACCGTTTACCGCTCACCACTAACCGCTGATTAATTATTTTGCAATGGCAATAATGAGCGTAGCGAGCGACACGATGGAGCTGACCACGGAGAACCAGATGGTGGTACTGGTGCTGATGGCCGAGGTACGCGCCTTGGTCTTGTTGGGCGTGACGTAGACGATGTCGTTCTGCTGGAGGTAGTAGTAGGGCGAGTGGATGATGTCGCGGTCGTTGAGGTTGAGCGTGACAATCTGGCGCCGGCCGTCGCTGTCCTCGCGGACAAGCTGGACGTTGTCGCGGATGCCGTAGACGGTCATGTCGCCCGCCATGGCGAGGGCCTCGAAGACGTTGACCTTCTCGTTGGAGACAGTGAAGGTGCCGGGGCGGGTCACTTCGCCCAGGACGGAAATCTTGTAGTTGACCATACGGACGGTGACGATGGGCGGCGTCTGGAACTGGGGACGGAGCCGCTCGCGTATGAGCTGCTCGGCCTGACCCTTGGTGAGTCCGCCGAGGCGGATGGTACCCAGCACGGGGAAGTCGACACAGCCGGCGTTGTCCACCAGGTATTGCTGGAGAACGGGCTGGGAGGTCAGGTTCTTATTGTTGTTGCTGATGGCGTTGGAGACCGTGAGGTTGAACGGTTCGGCCAGTTCGGGTGCCTCGGGGCAGCTGACCACGATGGTGAGCAGGTCCTTGGGCTGGATACGGGCATCGTAGAGGCTGTCGGCCGTGGCGGTGACGGCGCCAAGGTCTTGCAGATAGGGGACTTTCTTGTAGCTCTGGCATCCGGCCAGGAGAAGGGTTGAGAAAGCCAGCAACCCGAATGTCTTTAAAATTGAAAATGAAGAATGAAGAACGAAGAATGAAGAATTCATATTGGGGTTGATAATTGTTAATTGTTAATTGATAATTGATAATTGATAATTGAATCTCAGTACGCCTCTTTCTCCCCGTGGATGGCATTTTTGACCGTCTTGTAGATGATGAAGAGGTCGAGAGCGGGGGTCCAGTGTTCGAGGTACCAGATGTCGAGCTTGACGCGCCCTTCCATCTGCCAGAGTTCGCTGGTCTCGCCACGGAAGCCGTTGACCTGGGCCCAGCCGGTGATGCCGGGCTTGACGAGGTGGCGCACCATGTACTTCTCGATGAGGTGGGAGTACTCGTCAGTGTGCTTGAGCATGTGGGGGCGGGGACCAACGACGGACATTTGGCCCAGAAAGACGTTGATGAACTGGGGCAGTTCGTCGATGCTGGTCTTGCGGATGAACTCGCCTACGCGCGTCTTGCGCGGATCGTGGAGGGTGGCCTGCACGCGGTCGGCGTCGGCATTGACACGCATGGAGCGGAACTTGTAGCACCAGAACTCACGCCCGTTGATGCCCGTGCGCTTCTGGCGGAAGAAGACGGGACCGGGCGAAGACAGCTTGATGGCCGTGCCCACGATGAGGTATATAAAGGGAAAGGCGGTGCAGAGGAAAAGGCCGGAGAACAGGATGTCGAACAGGCGTTTGAGCAGGCGGTTCTGGACATCGGCCAGCGGTTCGCGCCGGATGGAGAGCACGGGAGTGTTGCCCACGAGCTGCATGTACATGCGGCGTTTGAGGTAGTTGCGGATACTGGGAACGCTGTAGAAATGGATGAAATGGTTCTCGCAATAGTTGATGATGGGGAGTATCTGCGGGCCGTAGGAGGAGGAAAGACCGCAGTAGACCATCTCGACGCCGTGCTGGCGGATCCAGGGAAGGGCGTCGTCGACGTTGCCCAGATAGGGGACATTGTCCGGATAGACCAATGACGAGGCAGGGGCGAAGTAGCCCATCACGCGGAAACCGTAGGCCGGGTCGATGGAGATTTCGCCGTAGAGCTCGTGCATGTTCTCGTCCGAACCGATAAGGATGATGGTGCGGGAGTTTCCGCCGTGGCGGCGATAACACTTGATGACGGCCCGGAACAGGAGCCTGTAAGAGGCCAGGCAGATGAAGAAGGCCACATAGAACGCAACGAAGAAACGGAGCGAGAGTTGACCGAAATCGGCCAGCGAGAAGAGGGTGCCGAAGGCCAGGGCATGGACCAGCACGTTGCGGGCCGAACGGCGCACGATGTGGTCGGGGCGCACGATGCGGTGGTGCAGGATGACTCCGTGGGAATAATTACAAATAAGGTAGACCAGATTGAGCAGGATAAGAATCTGGGGGATGGAGTGTACAAAGACTGTCCCCAACGTCCCTTCATCGAACAGGCGGTAGAGAAGCACAAACAGGAGATTCATGACACAGAGATCTCCAAAAATAATGATACACTTCAATAACTTGTTATTGAATTGTAAACTTTGTTTCATCCGAAAAAATGTAATTTTTGTTTGTTTTGTTTGTTTTAGTCTTGCAGGCAGAGGCGCTTTCCGGAGCAGGTGATACCGGTGTGTAAGGTTTTCAGTTGGAATAAGTTATGGCTTGCAGTGCGGGAAAATAAAATGCCATGTGTACATGGTTGCTGCAGCCGGACGGCGCCCATACGCTGAAAACTGCGGCAAATATATGGAAAATATTCGTTTAGTAACAAATAAAACTCTTTTATTCTTGAAAAAAAGGGGGAAAAGAACTAAAATGAACTTTTTAGAATGGAAAATGAAAAGAGGTTTGTGATAGGAGGGGAAATCTTAATTTAGTTGAGAGTTGAGAGTTGAGGGTTGAGAGTTGAGGGTTGAGAGTTGCTGTACTTTTCTTTTGCCTTGACGCAAAAGAAAAGATACCAAAAGAAAAAGTCAAGGGCTGAACCTCCGGGGCTACTCCGAAGCGAGGTTGTATCAAAATAAAGGTATCTGAAACTCTCCTCCTTCTGGAAGGAGGAGTACCCGACAGGGGGAGGTGGTAGGTGAAAACATAGAGCATAAGATTCATAGCAAATTGCGATGACCTACCACCCCGTCCTTTGGGCACCCCTCCTTCCGGAAGGAGGGGAGTTAAAATTGTCTCACTTCATTTTGACACACCCTCTTTATGGGCTTTTTAGTTGAGGGTGGGTAGTTGACGTTGCGGTGTTTCAGCCTTTGACCAGCAGGTTCTTGAAGCTGGCGGGATAGGGCGTCTCGAACTGCATCTGTTCGCCCGTGACGGGGTGGTAGAAGCAGAGCTTGAAGGCGTGCAGTGCCAGACGGCCGAGGGGATTGAGGTCCTCGAAGCCGTAGCGTCCGTCGCCGATGACGGGATGGCCGAGGTCCTGCATGTGGACACGGATCTGGTTCTTGCGGCCGGTTTCGAGGTGGAGCTCCACGAGCGAATAGCCGTTGGCACGCTTGATGGTGCGGTAGTGGGTGACGGCTTCCTTGCCGCCGTCGTCCGTGGGGCTGGAGTAGACGTAGAGGGTGCGGTCGGTGAGCCAGGAGTGGACAACGCCCTGGTCTTTCTCCATCTCGCCGGCCACAACGGCCACGTAGCGGCGGTCGAAGACTATCTGGTGCCAGTTGTCGCGCAGGGTGTGCTGCGTCTTCTCGTCCTTGGCAAACATCATCAGGCCGGACGTGTCGCGGTCGAGGCGGTGGACCACGTAGACACGGTTGTTGCGGCCCGAACGCTTGAGGTACTCATTGAGAATGGTGCAGGCGGTGCGTTCCTTCTGGCGCTCGGTGCTGACCGAGAGCAGGCCCTGCATCTTTTCGACCACGATGAGGTAAGCATCCTCGTAGACAATCTTCAGCAGTTTGTTGTGGAACTCGTGGTTACCCTTGGAGCGGCTGATCTGTACCTTCATGCCGGGCTTCAGGGGGAAGTTGTACTGGGTGGTGATGACATTGTCGACAAACACGACGCGTTTGCTGAGCAGTGTCTTGAGCTTGGTGCGGCTGGCCTGCGGCATGCGGGCAGCCAGAAACTCCATCAGTTCCATCGGTTCGCGGACGAGATAGTCCGTGTATTGGGTGCGGGCTCTTGCGGTTCTCTTTTCTTGTGCCATGAGCGGATAGGGGTTAAGCGGTTGTCTGGGATGCGGGTTGTTCTCTCAGTTCGAGCAGGACGACGTTCTCCACGTGGTGGGTGTGGGGGAACATGTCGACGGGCTGGACAGCCTTGACACGGTAGCTGCCGTCGAGCAGCTGGAGGTCGCGCGCCTGGGTGGCGGGGTTGCAGCTGACGTAGACGATGCGGCGGGGCTGTGCGCCCAGGATGACGTTGATGACATCGGGGTGCATGCCGGCACGGGGCGGGTCGGTGATGATGACGTCGGGGCGTCCGTACCGGGCAACGAAGTCCTGTGTGAGGATGTCCTTCATGTCGCCGGCGAAGAAGAGAGTGTTGCCGATGCTGTTGATCTGCGAATTGACCTTGGCATCCTCGATGGCTTCGGGGACATACTCGATGCCGATGACCTGGCGGGCCTGGCGGGAAACGAAGTTGGCAATGGTGCCCGTACCCGTGTAGAGGTCGTAGACAAGTTCATTGCCCGTGAGCCCGGCAAAGTCGCGGGCTACCTTATAGAGCTTGTAGGCCTGTTCGGAATTGGTCTGGTAGAACGACTTGGGGCCTACCTTGAAGCGCAGGCCTTCCATCTCCTCGAAGATATGGTCCTTGCCCTTGAAGGTGAAGACGTCGAGGTCGGTGATGGTGTCGTTGACCTTGTTGTTCACTATATATAATAAGGAGGTGATTTCGGGGAACGAGTCGGCCACGTACTGCAACAGTTGGCGGAAGAGGTCCATCTCTTCGTCGCGCTCGATGCGGCAGACGAGAATGACCATGAGCTCGCCCGTCGAGGAGGTGCGTATGATGAGGTTGCGCAGCATGCCCTCGTGCGTGCGGATGTTGTTGAACGTGTAGTTGTGGAGGTAGGCATAGTCGCGGATGGCGTTGCGGATGCGGTTGGAGATGTCGTCCTGCAGCCAGCATTTGTCGATGGCCAGTACCTTGTCGAACGCATTGGGGATGTGGAAGCCCACGGCGTTCATCTGGTCGTAGACTACGTCCTGCTCCACCTCGGCAGCGGTGAGCCAGCGTTTGTTGGAGAAGGTGTACTCCAGCTTGTTGCGGTAGAATTCGGTCTTGTCCGAACCCAGGATGGGGGAGATTTCGGGCAGCTCGATCTTACCGATGCGGGTGAGGTTGTCGGTGACCTGCTTCTGCTTGTAGCGGATCTGTTCGGAGTAGGGCAGTACCTGCCACTTGCATCCGCCGCATACACCGTAATGGCTGCAGAAAGGGACAGCCCGCTGCGGTGAATATTGATGGAACCGGACCGCTTCGGCCTCGGCGTAATGATGTTTTTTCCGTTTGATCTGCAGGTCGACCACATCGCCGGGAACGACGTAGGGGACGAAAATGACCAGATCGTTGACTTTCGCAATGGCCTTGCCTTCGGCAGCCACGTCCGTAATGGTTACTTCTTCCAGCAGGGGAAGTTCTTTTCTTTTTCTTGCCACTTTTACACCAATCTAATTAATTACGGTGCAAAAATAGACAATTTTCCTCAAATATCGGGTTTTTGCGGAAATAATAAGGATTGCAATGTCGAAATTGCATTTTTCGCTAAAATTTCTGTGCAAAAAGTTTTATAGTATGTGAAATATATTTAGCTTTGCGGACAGTAAATGAAAGAATCACATTCAAACCTTTTCAATATTATGGATAGAAAAAGAGTTTATACATTTGGAAACGGCCATGCAGAAGGCAAGGCCGACATGAGAAACCTGTTGGGCGGCAAGGGTGCGAACCTGGCCGAAATGAATTTGATCGGTGTACCGGTACCTCCGGGCTTCACCATCACCACCGAAGTGTGTACCGAATACAACGAAATGGGACGCGACAAGGTGGTGGAACTGCTGAAAGAGGATGTTGAGAAAGCCATTGCCCATGTGGAAGGCTTGATGTCATCCAAATTCGGTGACGTAGAAAATCCGCTGCTTGTATCGGTACGTTCGGGTGCCCGCGCTTCCATGCCGGGTATGATGGATACCATCCTGAACCTGGGACTGAACGACGAGGTTGTGGAAGGACTGACACGCAAGACGGGCAACGCACGGTTTGCATGGGACTCCTACCGCCGCTTCGTACAGATGTATGGCGACGTGGTGCTGGGTATGAAGCCGAGCAACAAGGAGGACATCGATCCGTTTGAAGCCATCATCGAGGAAGTGAAGCATGCCAAGGGCGTGAAGCTGGACAACGAACTGGAAGTGGAAGACCTGAAGGAGCTGGTGAAGCGCTTCAAGGCTGCCGTGAAGGAACAGACCGGACAGGACTTCCCGACTTGCGCCTACGAACAGCTGTGGGGCGCCATCTGCGCCGTGTTCAACTCGTGGATGAACGAACGTGCCATCCTGTACCGCAAGATGGAAGGCATACCCGACGAATGGGGTACGGCTGTGAACGTGCAGGCCATGGTATTCGGTAACATGGGCGACACGTCGGCTACGGGCGTATGCTTCAGCCGTGACGCCGCTACGGGTGAAGACCTGTTCAACGGCGAATACCTGATCAACGCACAGGGTGAAGACGTGGTGGCCGGTATCCGTACACCGCAGCAGATTACCAAGATCGGTTCGCAACGCTGGGCCGAACTGGCAGGTATCAGCGAAGAGGAGCGTGCCGCCAAGTATCCTTCGATGGAAGAGGCCATGCCCGAAATCTACAAGGAACTGGATGCTCTGCAGACGAAGCTGGAGAACCACTACCGCGACATGCAGGACATGGAGTTCACCGTGCAGGAAGGCAAGCTCTGGTTCCTCCAGACGCGTAACGGCAAGCGTACTGGCGCCGCTATGGTGAAGATTGCCATGGATCTGCTCCGCCAGGGTATGATTGATGAAAAGACAGCCCTGATGCGCTGCGAGCCCAACAAGCTGGACGAACTGCTTCACCCCGTATTCGACAAGTCGGCTTTGAAGCAGGCCAAGGTGTTGACACGCGGCCTGCCGGCTTCTCCGGGTGCTGCTTGCGGACAGATTGTGTTCTTTGCCGATGATGCTGCCGAATGGCGTGCTGCCGGCAAGCGCGTGGTGATGGTACGTATCGAGACTTCGCCCGAAGACTTGGCCGGTATGGCTGTGGCCGAAGGTATCCTGACGGCCCGTGGCGGTATGACTTCGCACGCTGCCGTAGTGGCCCGCGGTATGGGCAAGTGCTGTGTATCGGGTGCAGGTGCCCTGAACATCGACTACAAGGCACGTACGGTGGAAGTGGACGGCGTAGTGCTGAAGGAAGGTGACTTCATCTCGCTGAACGGAAGTACGGGTGAAGTGTACAAAGGAAAAGTGGAAACGAAGGCTGCCGAACTGTCCGGTGACTTTGCCGAACTGATGAAGCTGGCCGACAAATATGCCAGACTGCAGGTGCGTACGAATGCCGATACGCCTCACGACGCTACCGTGGCCCGTAACTTCGGTGCCGTTGGTATCGGTCTGTGCCGTACGGAGCACATGTTCTTCGAAGGCGAAAAGATCAAGGCCATGCGCGAGATGATTCTGGCCGAAGACGCCGAAGGACGCCGTAAGGCTCTGCAGAAGATTCTGCCTTACCAGCAGGCCGACTTCAAGGGCATCTTCAAGGCGATGGCCGGCTATCCGGTGACTGTCCGCCTGCTCGACCCGCCCTTGCATGAGTTCGTGCCCCACGATCTGAAGGGACAGCAGGAGATGGCTGATGCCATGGGCGTAAGTCTGCAATACATCCAGCAGCGTGTAGAGGCTCTGTGCGAGCACAACCCGATGTTGGGTCACCGCGGCTGCCGTCTGGGCAACACGTATCCCGAAATCACGCAGATGCAGACCCGTGCCATCCTGGGTGCAGCCCTTGAGCTGAAAAAGGAAGGTGTGGAGACACATCCCGAAATCATGGTGCCGCTGACGGGTATCCTCTACGAGTTCAAGGAACAGGAGAAGGTAATCCGTGCCGAAGCTGCCAAGCTGTTCGAAGAAGTGGGAGACAGCATCGAGTTCAAGGTAGGTACGATGATTGAAGTGCCGCGTGCAGCCTTGACAGCCAACCGCATCGCTTCGTCGGCCGAGTTCTTCTCGTTCGGTACGAACGACCTGACACAGATGACGTTCGGCTACTCGCGTGACGACATCGCTTCCTTCCTGCCGGTTTATCTGGAGAAGAAGATCCTGAAGGTAGACCCGTTCCAGGTGCTCGACCAGAACGGTGTGGGCCAGTTGGTTCAGATGGCTACCGAAAAGGGCCGTGCCATCCGTCCGGATCTGAAGTGCGGTATCTGCGGCGAGCATGGCGGTGAACCGTCGTCCGTGAAGTTCTGCCACAAGGTAGGTCTGAACTACGTGAGCTGCTCACCGTTCCGCGTGCCCATCGCACGTCTGGCTGCGGCGCAGGCTGCCATTGAAGGTTGATGACACATCAAAAATGGAATAATAAGAAAGGGGGCGTCCAGTAATGGACGCCCCCTTTTGTGTATAATATGACTTGGCTTGATCAGTCGGCCATCTCCTTCAGGTGCTTGAAGTGGCGGATGACTTCGAGATAGTCGCGGTCGGTACAGGCATTGAACTTGTTCCAGAGGTCGCCCATCACGACGGCGCCTCCGAATCCGAAGTCCTTGATCTGAAGAATGTTGTCGGGCGTGACGCCTCCGAAGGCCATCACTTTGCTGTCGATGAGCTTTTCGCGTCCGGCGGCACGCAGTGATTCGGGAGTGAAGCCGGCGGTGACACCGGTCTTGGTGATGCAGTCGAACACGGGGCTCAGGAAGACGTAGTCGTAGAAATGCTTCTTGGCCTTCAGCTCGTCGAAGGAGTGACAGGTGCAGCTGAGGCTGCCTGCGTAGTCGTGAGGCTCCTTGGGATTGTGGGCGTTGAGGTGAATGCCCATCAGGTTGAACTCGTCCTGCAGGTAGAAGTGCTCGTGGGTGACGATGCGCCTGTGATATTTCTGGGGAATGAGCGTCAGCAGGCGTTCCGAGTACATGGCCGGGGTTTCCGGCTTCCTCAGGTGCAGGATGTCCAGTCCCTCTTCGAAGAGGGCGGTGATGATCTAGTCTTCTTCCACAAAGAATGTGGGCGGTGTCACAACGATGAGCTTCATATCCTTTATTTGAAACGTCCTTCTACAATGGGCCAATCGATGATGTTCCACAATGCCTGCAGATGGTCGGCACGGCGGTTCTGATAGTCCAGATAGTAGGCATGCTCCCATACGTCGAAGGTGAGCAGGGGCGTGAGGCCCGCGCGGAGCGGATTGCTGCCGTTGGCTTCCTTCGTGATGTGCAGTTTGCCGTCCTTGTCGGCCGAGAGCCAGGCCCATCCGGAGCCGAAGAGGCCGGTGGCGGCTGCCGTGAACTCTTTCTTGAAGTTGTCGAAGCTGCCGAAGTCGCGGCGGATGGCGTCGGCCAGAGGGCCTTCGGGTTCGTGGCGGGTTGGGGCAGGAGCGAACTGGAGGAAGTAGAACGTGTGGTTCAGCACCTGTCCGGCATTGTTGAACACAGGGCCGTCGGGGGCGGTGGCCACGATTTCTTCGAGCGTCTTGCCTTCGAAAGCCGTGCCCGGTACGAGGTTGTTCAGGTTGTTTACATAGGTTTGCAGATGCTTCCCGTAGTGGAAGTCGATGGTGGCCTGACTGATTACAGGTTCCAATGCGTTGTGGGCATACGGAAGTGTGGGCATGTTGAACATCATAATGCTTGTTATTAGTGTAATGAGTGTCATATCTGGTTGTTGTTAAAAAGTTGCCTTTTTCCTCTCTGTAGTACAAATATAGGAAGAATGCTTTGTAATAACAACACTTCGGCGGGGGAAATGTTCGTGGCTTTTCCGTATCTTTGCATTATCTTTGCATCGCATTATATAATAAGGAAAAAACAGACTGATGATGTCCGACTATATCAACGAACTGAACGAGAGCCAGCGGGCCGCTGTGCTCTACAACGACGGTCCCTCGCTGGTGATAGCGGGGGCGGGCTCGGGGAAGACCCGCGTGCTGACCTACAAGATAGCCTGGCTGCTGGAGAACGGCTACCAGCCGTGGAACATCCTGGCCCTGACCTTTACGAACAAGGCGGCGCGCGAGATGAAGACGCGCATCGGACGGCAGGTGGGTCCCGAACGGGCGCGCTGGTTGTGGATGGGAACGTTCCACAGCCTCTTCCTGCGCATCCTGCATGCCGAGGCCGATGTGCTGGGCTTCACGCATCAGTTCACCATCTATGACACGGCCGACAGCAAGAGCCTGATACGCTCCATCGTCAAGGAGATGCAGCTCGACGAAAAGGTGTACAAGCCGGGGCTGATCCAGTCGCGCATCTCCAACGCGAAGAATCACCTCGTGTCGCCTGCCGACTATGCCCGCAACAAGGAAGCGTATGAGTACGACTGTGCGGCCAAGGTGCCCGCCCTGCGCGACGTGTACTGCCGCTACTGGGAGCGTTGCCGCCAGGCCGACGCGATGGACTTCGACGACCTGCTGTTCTATACCTTCCTGCTCTTCCGCGACCATCTCGACGTGCTGGCCCGCTACCAGGAGCAGTTCCGCTATATCCTGGTGGACGAGTATCAGGACACGAACGTGGCCCAGCACAGCATCGTGCTCCAGCTGGCCAAGAACCACCAGCACGTCTGCGTGGTGGGCGACGATGCGCAGAGTATCTACTCCTTCCGCGGGGCCGACATCGACAATATCCTCTACTTCACCAAGACCTATCCCGGCACACGCGTCTTCAAGCTGGAACAGAACTACCGCTCCACACAGACCATCGTGTCCGCCGCCAACAGCCTCATCAGCAAGAACCAGCGGCAGATACACAAGGACGTGTTTTCCGAGAAAGACCTCGGCGAACCCATCGGCGTCCTCCAGGCCTACAGCGACGTGGAGGAGGGCGAGATGGTGGTGAACAAGATAGCCGCCCTGCGCCGCCAGTCGGGCTATGGATATGCCGACTTTGCCGTGCTCTACCGCACCAATGCGCAGAGCCGCATCTTCGAGGAGGCCATGCGCAAGCGCAACATGCCCTACCGCATCTACGGCGGCCTGTCCTTCTACCAGCGCAAGGAAATCAAGGACGTGATAGCCTACTTCCGCCTTGTGGCCAATCCCAACGACGAGGAGGCCTTCAAGCGCATCATCAACTATCCGGCCCGTGGCATCGGCGACACGACGGTGGGCAAGATTGTGGCCGCGGCTACGGTGAACAACGTCAGCCTGTGGACCGTCCTCTGCGAGCCGCTGACCTACGGCCTGAACTTCAACAAGGGCACGGCGGGCAAGCTCCAGGGCTTCCGCGACCTGATAGCTTCCTTTATGGAAGACCTGGGGCGGAAGAATGCCAGCGAGCTGGGCGAGGACATCGTGCGGCAGGCGGGCATCATCAACGACGTCTGCCAGGACAATTCGCCCGAAAACCTCAGCCGGAAGGAGAACATCGAGGAACTGATGAACGGCCTGAAGGACTTCTGCGCCGAGCGGCTGGAGGAGGGCAACGAACGCATCGCCCTGGGCGACTTCCTCTCCGAAGTGTCGCTGCTCACCGACCAGGACTCGGACAAGGACGACGACGGCGAGAAGATAACGCTGATGACCGTCCACTCGGCCAAGGGGTTGGAATTCCGCAACGTCTTCGTGGTGGGGCTGGAGGAGAACCTTTTCCCCAGTGCCATGGCAGGTGACTCGCCCCGTGCCCTCGAGGAGGAGCGCCGCCTGTTCTATGTGGCCATCACCCGGGCCGAGGAACACTGTTTCCTGTCGTATGCCAAGACGCGCATGCGCTACGGCAAGACCGAGTTCGGCAGTCCCAGCCGCTTCCTGCACGACATCGACGCCCGCTACCTGAGCCTGCCGCAGAACTCCCTGTTGGGCCGGCGGGTGGACGAGGGAGCCGAACGCTTCCGCCGTTCGTCGGACGACCTGTTCCATTCCGCCGCACGTCCCCAGTATGGCACGTCAGCTCCATCGCCCGCAGGCGAACGGAAATTCTCGCGCGAACCGCTCATTGCGCCCACCGTGCCCCGCAAGCTGAAGCGGGTGGAGGCCGTGACGGGGGGCGCTCCGGCTCCGTCGGGCGGGGAAGGCCTGCAGACAGGGCAACTGATCGAGCACGAACGCTTCGGCCGCGGCGAGGTGCTGCGGGTGGAAGGTGCGGGTGACAATGCCAAGGCCACCATCCGCTTCGAGCATGCGGGCGAGAAACAGCTGCTCCTGCGCTTTGCCCGTTTCAAGGTCATCGGATGAGCCGTGGAAAAGCATTGCTTCTTTCGAGGGAAAACATTGCTTTCTTTGCCCCGAAACATTGCTTTCTTTGAGGCAGAACATTGCCTGATTCCGGGCGGCGGAAGGCCGCTTCCGGATGAGATGAATGAATGAGTTGAATATCAGTGATATAAATAATTTGTAAGAACAATAAATAAAGACAGATACATGATAGACTTTACCCTTTTCCCTTCTCCCTGCTACATTATGGAAGAAGAGTTGCTGCGCAAGAACCTGACGCTCATCAAGAGTGTGGCCGACCGTGCCGGTGTGGAAATCATCCTTGCCTTCAAGTCGTTTGCCATGTGGCGTTCGTTCCCCATCTTCCGCGAGTACATCGACCACTCCACGGCCAGCTCCGTCTATGAGGCACGTCTGGCGCTCGAGGAGTTCGGAAGCAAGGCGCACACCTATTCGCCGGCGTATACCGAAGCCGACTTCCCTGAAATCATGCGTTGCAGCAGCCACATCACGTTCAACTCCCTGTCGCAGTTCCATCGTTTCTATCCGATGGTGGAGGCAGAGGGGAGCGGCATCTCGTGCGGCATCCGCGTGAACCCCGAATATTCGGAGGTAGAGACCGAACTCTACAATCCCTGCGCTCCCGGCACCCGCTTCGGCGTGATGGCCGAGCAGCTGCCCGACCGCCTGCCACAGGGCATTGAGGGGTTCCACTGCCATTGCCATTGCGAGTCGTCGTCCTACGAGCTGGAGCGCACGCTGGTGCACCTGGAAGAGAAGTTTGCCCGCTGGTTCCCCCAGCTGAAGTGGCTCAACCTGGGCGGCGGTCACTTGATGACCCGCAAGGACTACGACGTGGAGCATCTCATCGGCCTGCTGCAGGGACTCAGGAAGCGTTATCCTAACCTGCGCATCATCCTTGAACCCGGTTCGGCCTTCACGTGGCAGACGGGCGTGCTGACGTCCGAGGTGGTGGACATCGTGGAGAACCGTGGCATCCGCACTGCTATTCTGAACGTGAGCTTCACCTGTCACATGCCCGACTGCCTGGAGATGCCCTATCAGCCTGCCGTTCGCGGCGCACAGATGGGGAAGGAGGGGCCGTACGTCTACCGGCTGGGAGGCAATTCCTGTCTGAGCGGCGACTATATGGGCGACTGGAGCTTCGACCACGAACTGCAGATTGGCGAGCGGATTGTGTTCGAGGACATGATCCATTACACCACTGTCAAGACCAATATGTTCAACGGAATCCACCATCCGGCCATCGGAATGTGGACCGAAAAGGGTGAGGCCAAAGTCTTCAAGCAATTTTCTTACGAAGATTATCGTGACAGAATGAGCTGATAATCAGACAGCTGTTTGCCAACTTGAAATTATTTTCAGAAAAAAGTGGCTGGAATGTTTGCAGGTTTAAGGAAAATGCCTACCTTTGCAACCGCAAACGCGGAAATAGCTCAGTTGGTAGAGCACAACCTTGCCAAGGTTGGGGTCGCGAGTT
>NZ_CABUOL010000003.1 GCF_902493215.1 uncultured Mediterranea sp. | reverse complement strand
TCCGGGGCTTTTTGATTAATTGTTTAACTCGTCCCATTTTAACGGGACACTAATGTTTTGAGGTAATAAAATAATATTAAAATTTTTAGTTATGAAGAAATTAGTAATGAAAATCAGTATTGTTTTTGCTGGTATTGCTTTGGTGAGTCATGTAGCGTATTCTAATCAGGAAGGTCAGAATCCAGTTTCCAATTTAACATTGGAAAATATTGAGGCATTGGGCTCTGACGAAACGGATCCCTCGATGCCTAGTCAATATCCTGCGTATAAGGGTGAACTTAATAACAATGGTAATTTTACACGTTATAGATATTCGGACGGGACGTGTCATGCTAAATATATGATTAATCCCAAAAGAGATGGATATTGTAGAAATGAGTGAATTTTAATTGACTCGAGGACTATAGCTGACTGAATTGTGGTACATAGACAAGGTTGGTTATTACATAAAACATGTAGTCAGGCCGATGTCTATGTACCATGTTTTTTGTTTGTGTTAATGTTGAATGAGATGAAAACTAATTTATTTATTGTTTATTCTTTTATATATTTGTTGATGTATGCGTGCTCTCCTGTCAAACAAACTTATGAGGTTTGTTTTGTTGCGGATAATACGACAGATAGTGTGACGTGGGAACCGTTTCTGCCTGAAAGTGGAACATTGAATGTGTTCTATAATATTTGTGTGGACGATTCTTTTCTTTATTGCCTGGATTTTCATAACGATTCCATCTTGAAAGTATATTCTTTGGCATCCACTCCGTCAGTTGTAGGATATGCAATGCAGGGGCAGGGGCCGGATGACCTTATCTTTCCTCTGTTTACTTGTGAAATCGTTCAAGTTGGCGAATCGATAAAGATGGTAGATGTTAACGCTTGGCGTATGAAGGAGATTAAGACGGTACCGACGGTTTTAGGGAGAGTGTCGCTTCGTGGAACAGCTCTTCCTATTGTTCCCATGATGGAAGATTATGCTGAAACGGACTCTTGTATTTATGGAACGGATATTGATACTAAGAATGGAGCTTTCTTTATGTATGATAAAGTGGAGCGCAAAGTGACGAGTATCGGTTTTAATAAGGAAGTCGATGAATTGGTTCAGGGTTATTTCGAAGAATCGGTTCCGTTCTTGTTGTCTGGTCATTTATTGCTTCATCCGGAAGCTGGGCTTTGTCGGACGATGAAAAATTCTAATAGTTTGTTTTTCTATAATTTGCAAGGCGAACTACTGAAAGAAATTGTGATAGGAAAAGAACGGAAATGGCCAAAGGGTGACGGAAAGGAATGTCTTGATTTTTCCGATGAAGAAAAATATACATTGTCTGTTACAGGGACGGAAAAAGTGTTATGTGTTTTGTATCATGGATATCCTTTACAGGCTTCGGGACAATGTTCCAAAATTCTGATGTTTGACTGGGATGGAAATCTGGTTAGGATTGTACAGACTGACCGTGACGTGTCACGAATAGCGATTAGCCCGGATGGAAAATATTTATATGGGTTGGCAGAGACAGAAGAAGGAGGCACAGACGTGGTCCGTCTGAATATTTGATCAAGTCGTGTTATGAGGTGGAATATGTACGTCTGAAATCATACGACATGGCACCCCTGATGAAAGATAACGTGGGAAAATAAGGAAGCAAGGGTATTGCAGATTCTTTCCTCTTTCATTACTTGGCTTTGTTCTTATCCGAAACAAGGTATGTTTGGATGCATAAGATGCCATCTTGTGTAAGTTAATAAGGGATGTTATTTTGCTGAAGTAGCTGATGAGCCGCTTGACTTGGGTGGTTGGCGGAACAAAGTGAAGGGTTAAGCCCGACAAGGCTTCCGTTTGCCCAGCTTAAAGCATTGCTTTACCCCGTTTAAACGGTTGGTTTGTGCTGGGCAAACCTATAAGATAGTAGTTCTTCGTTTTTGCTCTCACGCCTTCACAGGTCTATAATTTTCTGTAAGAGAATTGAATACGGTGAAGGATGAGGTGAAGGCGTGAAAGATGTAAAAAGTGTCAAGTAAGAGCCTCACAGTCGGTGGATAGCTTGGTAAAGGAGGAAGCGGGTAACAAATTGAAGGCAGATGAGTGAAAGAACCCGTTGGAAAAGGGGCGTTTTTTGAAACAATCTCTTGCCTAATTTGGCAAATGGTTGTACCTTTATCCTCCAATTTGAAAGGAGTGCTTATGCAAGATTTTGTTCATCTACACGTACATACCCAGTATTCGTTGCTCGACGGGCAGGCCAGTGTCAGCCGTCTGGTAGACAAGGCTATGAAAGACGGTATGCGCGGTATCGCGGTGACCGACCACGGCAATATGTTCGGCATCAAGGAGTTCACCAACTACGTCAACAAGAAGAACGGCGGTCCGAAGGGAGAAATCAAGGACCTGAAGAAGAAGATGGCCGACATCGAAAGCGGCAAGGAGGAGTGCGAGGACAAGGAAGCCGCGCTGGCCGACTGTCGCGAGAAGATAGCCGCGGCGGAGGCACGCATCTTCAAGCCCATCATCGGCTGCGAGATGTATGTGGCACGCCGTACGATGGACAAGAAGGAGGGCAAGCCCGACCAGAGTGGTTACCACCTGGTGGTGCTGGCCAAGAACGAGAAGGGTTACCATAACCTCATCAAGCTCGTGTCGCGCGCCTGGACCAAAGGTTACTACATGCGTCCGCGTACCGACCGCAACGAGCTGGAGAAGTATCATGAAGGACTGATTGTCTGTTCCGCCTGTCTGGGTGGTGAAATTCCCAAGAAGATAACCAACGACCAGTACGATGAGGCTGAGGAAGCCATCCGCTGGTACAAGAACCTCTTTGGCGACGACTTCTATCTGGAGTTGCAGCGCCACAAGGCTACCGTGCCGCGGGCCAACCACGAGGCCTATCCCATGCAGCAGAAGGTGAATGCCAAGCTGCTGGAGTACAGCAAGAAGTTCGGCGTGAAGCTGATTTGTACGAACGATGTCCATTTCGTGGACGAAGAGAACGCCGAGGCCCACGACCGCCTCATCTGCCTCAGTACGGGCAAGGACCTCGACGACCCCACCCGCATGCTCTACACCAAGCAGGAGTGGATGAAGACCAAGGCCGAGATGAACGAAATCTTTGCTGATGTGCCCGAAGCCTTGTCCAACACATTGGAGATACTGGACAAGGTGGAATTCTACTCCATCGACCATGCGCCCATCATGCCTACCTTCGCCATTCCCGAGGAGTTCGGTACGGAGGAGGAATACCGTAAGAAATATACCGAACAGGACCTGTTCAACGAGTTCACCCGCAACGAGAACGGCGAAGTGGTGCTCGATGAAGAAGCCGCCAACGCCAAAATCAAGCGTCTGGGTGGCTACGAGAAGCTGTATCGTATCAAGCTGGAGGCCGACTACCTGGCCAAGCTGGCTTTCGACGGGGCCAAGCGCCTTTACGGCGATCCGCTGAGCGACGAAGTAAAGGAACGCCTCGTGTTCGAGCTCTACATCATGAAGACCATGGGTTTCCCCGGTTACTTCCTCATCGTGCAGGATTTTATCAATGCCGCCCGCACCCAGCTCGGCGTGTCTGTGGGGCCGGGACGTGGTTCAGCGGCCGGTTCGGCGGTAGCCTACTGCCTGGGTATCACGAAGATAGACCCCATCCAGTACGACCTGCTGTTCGAGCGTTTCCTGAACCCCGACCGTATCTCCCTCCCCGATATCGATGTGGACTTCGATGACGACGGCCGCGGCGAGGTACTCCGCTGGGTAACCGAGAAATACGGGCAGGAGAAGGTGGCGCACATCATCACTTACGGCACGATGGCTACCAAGTTAGCCATCAAGGATGTGGCACGTGTGCAGAAGTTGCCTTTGTCCGAGTCCGACCGCTTGTGCAAACTGATTCCCGACAAGATTCCCGACAAGAAACTGAACCTGCCCAATGCCATCGAATATGTACCCGAGCTGCAGGCGGCCGAAGCCTCGCCCGACCCGTTGGTGCGCGATACCATCAAATATGCCAAGATGCTCGAAGGCAACGTGCGTGGTACGGGTGTGCATGCCTGCGGTACCATCATTTGCCGTGACGACATTACCGACTGGGTGCCCGTCAGCACCGCTGACGACAAGGAAACGGGCGAGAAGATGCTCGTCACTCAGTACGAAGGTTCGGTCATCGAAGATACCGGCCTCATTAAGATGGACTTTCTGGGACTGAAGACCCTGTCTATTATAAAGGAAGCGGTGGAGAACGTTCGTCTGCACCGCGGTATCAACATTGATATCGACAAGATATCGATCAACGACCCTGCTACTTACAAACTCTATTGTGACGGCCGCACCATCGGAACCTTCCAGTTCGAGTCGGCCGGCATGCAGAAGTACCTGCGCGAACTTCAGCCCAGTACCTTCGAGGACCTCATCGCCATGAATGCCCTCTACCGTCCGGGGCCTATGGATTATATCCCTGACTTCATCGACCGTAAATGGGGACGCAAGCCCATTGAGTACGATATTCCCATCATGGAGAAGTACTTGAAGGATACGTATGGCATCACCGTCTATCAGGAGCAGGTGATGTTGCTTTCCCGTCTGCTGGCCGACTTTACCCGTGGTGAGTCCGATGCCCTCCGTAAGGCCATGGGTAAGAAACTGCGCGACAAGCTGGACCACATGAAGCCGAAGTTCATCTCCGGCGGTCAGAAGAACGGCCACGATCCCAAGGTATTGGAGAAAATCTGGGCCGACTGGGAGAAGTTTGCCTCCTACGCCTTCAACAAGTCGCATGCCACATGCTATTCGTGGGTGGCCTATCAGACGGCCTATCTGAAAGCCAACTATCCTGCCGAGTATATGGCGGCCGTCATGAGCCGAAGCCTCTCGGACATCACTACCATCACCAAGCTGATGGACGAATGCAAGTCGATGGGCATCAAGGTGCTGGGCCCTGATGTAAACGAGAGTAACCTGAAGTTTACCGTCAACCCCGAAGGTAACATCCGTTTCGGACTGGGTGCCGTGAAGGGAGTGGGCGAGGGCGCCGTGCAGAGTATTATGGAAGAACGTGAGAAAAACGGGCCTTATACCGGTATATTTGACTTCGTGCAGCGTGTCAACCTCAATGCCTGCAACAAGAAGAACCTCGAGTGTCTGGCTTTGGCAGGAGGGTTCGACAGCTTCCCCGAATTGCGCCGCGAGCAGTATTTCGCTCTCAATTCCAAGGGAGAAGTCTTTCTGGAGTCACTTGTGCGCTACGGTAACCGTTATCAGGCCGACAAGGCTGCGGCGGCCAATTCGCTCTTTGGTGGCGAGAATGTGGTGGATATCGCTACGCCCGAGATTCCCGATGCCGAACGGTGGAGCGACCTCGACCGTCTGAACAAGGAGCGCGATCTGGTAGGTATCTATCTTTCGGCCCATCCGCTGGACGAGTATGCCGTGGTGCTGGAGCATGTATGCAATACCCGCATGGCCGAACTCGAGAACAAGGAAGCGCTTGTGGGACGAGAAATCACGATGGGAGGTATTGTCACTGCCCTGCGCCGCGGTACCAGCAAGAACGGTAATCCGTATGGCATCGCCAAGATAGAAGATTACTCCGGTGCCGCCGAACTGCCTTTCTTCGGTAACGACTGGGTCACCTATCAGGGTTATCTGGGTGAACGTACCTTCCTTTATATAAAGGCGCGCTGCCAGCCCAAGCAGTGGAGGCAGAATGAGCTTGAGCTGAAGATTACGTCCATTGAGCTGCTGCCCGACGTCAAGGAGAAGCTCATCAGCAAGATTACCATCCTCATTCCGCTCACGGTGCTCAACACCGAGTTGGTGAACGAGCTGGTGGATCTCACCAAGGAGCATCCCGGCTCGACGGAACTTTACGTCAAGGTGTCTGACCCGGAAACGAAGATGACACTCGACATGGTGTCGCGTCCGGTGAAGCTTTCCGTGGGGCGCGAGGTGATTTCTTATTTAAAGGAACGTCCGGAGCTGGATTTCCGAATAAATTAGTAATCGTGCTGAATAAGATAGGATACGGTTCAGCATAACCAAATTGAAAATTACATTTTCATTTGTTTATGCTCTCACCTTTCACTATCTTTGCCCATGCAATCGGTTGGAAATAATGACCAGATAATAAATTAATAACAATCAATAATTTAAAAGCTTAAGACAATGGCATTGGAGATTACTGACAGCAATTATCAGGCAACGCTCGCAGAGGGAAAGCCTGTAGTGATAGATTTTTGGGCACCGTGGTGCGGACCTTGTAAGATGGTAGCCCCCATCATCGAGGAACTGGCAGCCGAATACGAAGGCAAGGTGCTCATCGGCAAGTGCGATGTGGACGAGAACGGTGACGTGGCTGCCGAATTCGGCATCCGCAACATCCCTACCGTGCTGTTCTTCAAGGACGGCAAGCTGGTGGACAAGCAGGTAGGCTCGGCTCCCAAATCGGCATACGCTGCCAAGATTGACGCTTTGTTATAATTATAGTCAGAAAGGCTGCAAATGTGGGCGCATCCCGTACAGGGGCGGTTACATTTGTGGCCTTTGTCACTTTTTTAATCATTCAACAACATGGGAACAATGGACGAATTCTTGCAGGATGACCTGGATGACGAGAAGACCATCGAGTTCATCAAAAACTATTTGCCGCAGGACTTGAAGGAGAAGTTCTCCGACGACGAACTGTATTACTTCCTCGACGTGATAGACGAGTACTACGTGGAGAGCGGCATCCTCGATGCACAGCCCGACAAGGACGGTTACATCGACATCGATCTGGAGAAGATTGTGGACTATATCATCAAGGAAGCCCGGAAGGACGAGATGGGTGAATACGACCCTGAAGACCTGCTCTTCGTCGTTCAGGGCGAAATGGAATATACCGACTCGCTGGGCGACGGCGAATAAACTGCCCGTTTTTTCCTTTATGCTCATGCCGTGCTTCGTTGCTTTCTGACGAAGCACGGCATGACGTTTTAAGGAAGTGCTTCGTCAGGTGGTCATGAAGCACTTCCTGAGAGGGTCATGAAGCACTTCGTCAGGGGGGGACAAAGCACTTCGTCGGAAGGCTGTCTCAGGCTTGTGGCGTGTTCAGCACGAAGAACACGGCCGTGGCTATCAGAATCACTCCCAGTACGCCGTAGAACAGGCGTGCCTGGCGGCGTCCCACGTTGCGCACGATGAACTGCGTGTTGCGGGCTGTGAAGAACCAGTCCCAGTCCAGCAGGGCCGCCAGCAGGCTGACGATGCCCGCTGCGGCAAAGATGCCTTGTATCAGATATTGACTGGCCATGGCGACGGTCAGGCTAATTCTTCCAGCGTCAGGCGACGCGCACCGTTCTCCACTTCTTCGATGGTCACTTTCACCGTGTTGCCCGGCAGCAGCTCTTCCACCAGCTCCGGCCACTCGATGAAGCACACGGCACCGCTGTAGAAATAATCTTCGTAGCCCATGTCATAAACTTCCTCGAGCTTCTTGATGCGGTAGAAGTCGAAGTGGTAGATGAGTTCTCCGGCCAGATCGGAACGGTATTCGTTGACGATGGCAAAGGTGGGCGACGTGATGACATCGCTCACGCCCAGCTCCTCGCAGACGGCTTTGATGAACGTGGTCTTTCCGGCACCCATCTTGCCGTAGAAGGCGAAGACGGTGTTGTCGCCCATGGCCTCGACAAACTGGCGGGCGGCTTCGTGAATCTGGTCTAATGATTGGATGTTGATTTCCATTGTATCTTGTTTTTATGAATGTATAGTCATTGCGGGTCGCGCTTCCTCAGGCGGACGATGTAGAGACTCTTCCCCGTCTTGCACAAGGCGTAGATGAGGATGGAGAAGAAGATGATGGACGCTCCCGACGGCACGTTCAGGTAGAACGACAGCAGCAGTCCGCCCAGGCAGCTGAGGTAGCCGATGCCGATGGACAGCCAGATGATGCGGTGGAAGCGGTGGGAAAAGAGGTTGGCCGTCATCTGCGGAATGGTGAGCAGCGAGATGACCAGCACGATGCCCACCATGCGCAGGCAGGCCACGATGGTCAGGGCGATGAACAGCATCAGGGCATATTCGAAAAACGCCACGGGCAGCCCTTGCGAACGGGCAAACTCGCGGTCGAAGGCGATGCTGACGATGGGCCGCAGGTAGAGGCCGAAGAACACGGCCAGGATGGCTGCCAGCACACCTAGCAGGGCGATGTCGCTCGCTGTAATCGTAAGGATGTTGCCGAAGAGGTAGGCCGAGAGGTCGGGCGCGAATCCGGGCGACAGGAAGGTGAACATGATGCCCAGCGCCATGCCCAGTGTCCAGAAGACCGCGATGGCCGAATCCTCGCGCATGTCCTTGCGCTTGCTGAGCCACTCCACTCCGAAGGCCGACAGCACGGCAAACACGGCAGCCGAGAGGATGGGCGGGATGCCTGTGTACAATCCCAGCCCGATGCCGCCGAACGAGGCATGCGTCAGTCCGCCGCTGATGAATACCAGCCGTCGTGTCACGATGTACGTGCCCACCAGTCCGCAGGCAATGCTTGCCAGCAGGCTGCCCAGCAGGGCGTGTTGGAAGAATGTATATTGTAACAGGTCCATGTTTTTAGCGGTGAACGGTTAGCGGTTAGTGGTTAGTGGTTAGCAGTTGGTATCGGCTTCTAACTTCTCTAACTCCTATAACTTCTTTAACTTCTTATTTTTTATGCGGATTGGCCCTCAGTTCCCCGACCACGAGGAACACTTCGTCCTTCAGGTTGTCCGGCAGGGCGATGCCGCGCAGTTGCAGGCTGCGTACCCATCCGGCCACGTCTTCGGCCTGCATGGTGTAGAACACGTCGCGGAACTCTTCTTCCTGCTCGGGCGTATAGGAGTCGCCGGGCGTGCCGATGTATTGGTCCAGTTCCTCGTCGTCGTAGTATTCTATCTTCTTGCTGACGGCAGCCAGCAGACTTTCCTTTTCGCACACCTCGTGCTGGCCGCAACACTCCGAATCCACTTCCACAACTTCGGGCATGGCTTCCAACTCGCCGCTTTCCACCTGCCGGCGCAGGCGGCGGTTGCGTATCACTCCGGCTACGGCGGCTACCACGGCCAGGACTATCAGACTAACAATCAGTATCCACATACCTTTATATATATAATAGCGTGGTGCAAAGATAGTGCAAACTGAGAGAAGCACAAAGTGAAAACAAAGTTTTCAAGCTTTTGGTTCCGAAGTGAAGCCTGTCTTATCGAAAGATACACAGAATTTGGGCACGACGATACAGGATGGGCTTAAAAAAGGCGGGACCTCACGGCTTATCAGCTTTCGGCCGATGTCGCAATGCCGAATCCGGCTGCCCGCAGGTCGTCCCAGTAGCGGGGGTAAGACTTGCTCACCACCTGCGGCTCGTTGATGCGGATGTCGGGGCATACGAGGCAGGCGGGGGCGAAAGCCATGGCCATGCGGTGGTCTTCGTAGGTGTCGATGGCGGGCTGTGGGTCGGCCGGGCAGCGTTCGCCGTCCCACCACAGGATGCTGTCCTGCTCGGCGTGCACGGCATAGCCCAGCTTCCGCAGCTCGGTGATGAGGGCACAGATGCGGTCGGTCTCCTTGATCTTGAGGCTTTGCAGGCCGGTGAAGCGGAAGGGGACGCCCATCAGGCAGCAGGTCACCACGAAGGTCTGTGCCAGGTCGGGGATGTCCACCAGGTCCTCGTCCAGACGCCCGGCAGGCTGGCCCTCCTTGCGGAGCTTTACGCCCTGTGGGGTGAACTCCGTCTGCACGCCCAGGCGGGCAAAGAGCTCGGCACCGCGGCTGTCACCCTGCGGGCTGTGGGCATGGAGTCCCAGCAGTTCCACTTCGGGGGCATCGGGCGAAAGGGCCGTCATCTGATACCAGTAGGAAGCGGCGCTCCAGTCGCTCTCCACGCGGAAGGGCGTGTCGCGGTAGCCGCCGGGCGCCACGGCGATGCTGCTTTCCGACGTCCATCCGGCCTGTGCGCCGAAGTCGTGCATCAGTTGCAGCGTCAGGTTGATGTAGGGGCGCGAGATGATGTCGCCCGTCAGCCGCAGCTTCAGTCCCGCGGGCAGTACGGCGCCTATCATCAGCAGGGCCGAGATGTATTGCGAACTCACGTTGCCCGCCAGCTCTATTTCGCTGCCCGTCAGCCGGGTACCGGTGATGCGCAGGGGCGGGAAACCTTCGTTGCCCGCATACGCGATGTGTGCGCCCAGTGTGCGCAGGGCGTCCACCAGGATGCGGATGGGTCGCTGCTGCATGCGTTCGGTGCCGGTGATGACGTGCGTGCCCGGCGTCACGCAGAGGTAGGCGGTGAGGAAACGCATGGCCGTGCCGGCGGCGTGGATGTCTATCACGTCGGGCATGTGGTCCAGGGCGCGTATCATGACCTGCGTGTCGTCACAGTCGCTCAGGTTTTCGGGTCGTGTGCTTCCTCCCGACAGGGCGTGGAGGATGAGCGCACGGTTGCTGATGCTCTTCGAGGCGGGCAGCTGCACGGAGGCGTGCAGCGAGGCGGGGGCGTTGAGTAGGTATTGCATGTTGTGGTTCTTGCTTTGGTTTGATGGATGCAAAAATAAGAAAAGTCGGAAGTTGCGGCAAATAAATCCGTGGCAATCTGCACAATTCGGGCTGCCCATCCGGGTGGAAGTCCTGCCGGCCTGTTAACTTCTGAAAATGTTTTCCAAAAAGGGTGACAGGCAGCGGTGCGGGGTGTTACAGGTTGCCGGAATTCGTGGTAACTTTGCCGCGCTTTTCAAAGATATATAGATAGTATGGCAAAAGAAAATTCCAAAGTATTCTTGTTGATATTGCTGGGCATGCTGACCGCTTTCGGTCCGTTCGTCACCGACATGTATCTGCCCAGCCTGCCCTCGATGGGCGATTATTTCAATACCACTTCTTCGATGGTACAGTTGGGCCTGACGGCCAGTATGATAGGTCTGGCGGTGGGGCAGGTGTTCTTCGGACCGCTGAGCGACCGCTACGGGCGTCGTCTGCCGCTGCTGGTGGCCATGTGGCTGTTCATTGTCTCCACGCTGCTGTGTCTGTTCTCGCGGAGCATCGAGCAGTTTGTGGCCTTCCGCCTGGTGCAGGGCATTGCGGGGGCGGGCGGCATCGTCATTTCGCGTTCCGTGGCCACGGACAAGTTTTCCGGGCGCGAGCTGGCCAAGATGCTGGCTGTTATCGGTGCCATCAACGGGGTGGCTCCTGTGGCGGCTCCCATCGTGGGCGGACTGCTGACCGACCTGATAGGCTGGCAGGGCATTTTCTGGATTCTGTTCGGGCTGGGCATCCTGCTGCTGGCGGGGTGTATGCGCTTCCGGGAGTCGCTGCCCCGCGACCGGCGTTCGGCCGAGTGGTGGGGCGATACGTTCCGCAGTTTTGGCACCGTTCTGCGCGACCGGCGCTACGTGTGCTACGTTCTTCAGATGGCCTTCGCCCAAGGTGTGTTGTTTGCCAACATTGCTTCCTCGCCCTTCATTGTGCAGCAGCATTACGGTTTCTCTGCCTTTGCCTTCAGCCTCTGTTTCGGTGTCAATGCACTGGCCATCGGGGTGGCGGCTGCCTTGTCGGTCAAGTTTCACCGCCCTGAAAGCTGCACGCTGGCGGGATGTTGCGGCATGGCCGTCATGTCGGTGCTTCAGTGCGCGGCTCTCATGTCGGGATGCGGTTTCTGGGTTTACGAGGTGTTGATGCTGGGCTTGCTGTTCAGCATGGGCATGACGTTCACCTCGAGCACAGCCTTGGCGATGGAAAGCCAGCGTGAGAATTCCGGTACGGCCTCGGCGCTGCTCGGTGCCGTGTGCTTTGCTGCGGGCGGCATCGTATCGCCGCTGGTCGGTATGGGCAACATCCTTTCGTCCACGGGTATCGTCTTCGTGGTCTGCGCCTTCTGCTCACTGGTGTGCATTCTGGTGGCTCTGGGCCGTCGGCGCACGCGTCTTTACTTTGCGTTCAGCACCTCCCAGAAGCGTTGAGGCAGGTGGATGTTCGCTACTCCCACCGCGTCCTTGAAGAGCGGGGCAATTTCCTCCGGCCTGAATCCGGCGATGCCGCAGCCTATCTCCGTGACGAGGAACGTCAGTTCGGAATGTTCGCGGGCGAAGCGGATGAAGTCGTCCACATAGGGCTTGATGGCGTCGGGGCCTCCGTGCATGGTCGGGATGCCGTAGGTCTGTCCCTGCAGGCCTGCGCCCTGTCCCCATACGGCTCCCCATTTTCTCCAGGCCAGCAGGGCGGCGCCTCCGCCGTGGGCTCCTTCCAGGTTGCTGCCGAAAACGAATATCTCGCCGGGCTTCAGCTCGGTGATGCGGGGGGATGTGATTCTTGTTTCCATCATCTTGTTCGGTTTTTTGTTATGGGGCAAAGATAACGAAAGGCGAGAGCAGAGGCAAATGAAAAACAAAGTTTTTCGATTTGACTATGCCAAGCCGCATCCTGTCTTGCCGTATGATGTAGGGATGGTTAGAATAATTTACATTGTATTCTCGCTTCGGGCTTTCTCCGAAAAAGCAGTCCGAAGGTGGGTTTCAATCCTACGGCCCCTATGTTTGAAACATAAGGGTCGAATGTTTCAAACATTCCCCCCTTGGGTTTGAAACATACTGGAGAGAGCCCCCCGACGGCTCTCTGAAAGAATCCGGAGCCGGGAGAAATGATTTGGTTAGATTGTTTGACAAATGCGGCACGCTTTACCGGGGAGCCTGCCAGAAGTACCGGTCGTCGTTGACGGAGAAGTTCCTCGGGTTCCGCTGCTTGCTGTCGCAGCCGGTGGGTTGCAGGAAAATGTAGTTGATGAGGTTCTCATAGTCGCTTTCCGTGTTGAACCCGTAGCGCGTCCAGCTTTCCAGGTAGAACAGGTTCTTGGCCATGTACTCGTACAGATACTCTTCCGTCGTGGTCTTCTTTTCATTGTTCCAGTTGGCCTCTTCGTTCACCCGGACGGGCTGGCCGCTTCTGAGGCGTGCGCGCACTTCCTGCACGCTCAGCAGGTTGCCCTGTTCGTCGGTCACCCAGGCGTTGTTCGTGGGGTCTATCCAGAGCCACTTGCCGAGGGTGGACGAATAGACGGCGTTGATGACGTGGCAGTCGTTGATGTACGTCTTCGGCATGCAGGTGATGACGCGCGAAGGGATGCCCATCGACAGGTAACACTCGTTCAGCACCGTGGCCAGTCCGCGGCAGTTCAGGCCCCGGCTGCCGTCCTTGCAGGCCTCGGCAAAGTTGATGGAATTGTTTCCGCCCGTCGGATTGCCGTTCCCGCCGTCGTGGCGTATCTTGTCGTGGATATAGGTCAGGATGCGTTTGATGGTGGCCAGTTCGTCGCCCGCCACGGCCACGCTGTCCAGCCGGAAATAGTCACGGACGCGTTTCAAGTCGGGCTCGTCGGCCTGCGCATAGACAATCCGGGGCAGGCTGTCGGCCTGCTGCGTGCGGGTATATTCCGGCGCATTTTGCAGGATATAAAGGTAATCGGTGGTCTCTTTCAGTCGCTTCAGGGCGGGTTGCAATTCAGGTGCGTCCAGAATGCCTTTCAGGTCCTCATCATTGACTACCCTTTTGTAGCTGACTTCCATCTTATTGCTGTTCAGGGCTTTGAACAGGTTGCTGACGGCTTCTTGCTTTTTCCCCTGTATTGCCTGGACGCTGGCCATGTTATAGTAATAGGAGAATTTGACGTAAGCATAGCCTTCGGCCAGTTGCGACGCATGTGCGTCGTAGAGGTCCATAACCTTTTGGCAGAGGGCTTCGGCAGCCGGATAGTCCTTCCCGGTATATGCGTTGATAAACTGTGTGTTCAGCGAGTCAACGGAAGCCATGAATTTCCGTTCAGCATCGGTTTGTGCCGACAGACTTGCCGGGATGACCAGGGCCAACAGCAGATTCAGCAGGATTGTTTTCAGTCTTTTCATTGTGTGTTCTGTTTAAAAAGTAGTTGTCAATAGGTTGTTCGGGCTGCAAATGTAGGGCTAATAATTCAATATCACTCTATTATTGTCGAATATTCTTTTCCTGCACTTTCTGAATGATTCCCTTCACTTCCTCTTTGCTTTTGATGGCAGCCGGGTGGGCATGAAAAACATTATACTCGTTAATCGCAGCCTCCATGGGTATCTCTGCGCCGGGTTGTGTTGCCTGGAAAAATAGGGTCAGACATATCATCGTTTAGTCCTGATATATCATTGTGTAACCGACTTATACACCCAAAGGTAAGCACTCACTTGAAACGATGTTCTCCGGTTGTATATTATGGCAGTATTCCAATAGGAATATATTCCAAGTTACTTCTTCTCCGAGCTCTTGCTTCTTACTAGTTCTATCATTTGAAACTCTAGTATATCATCACTGTAATTGGGATTCATAATATGACTGGTACTAATATATAATTTACCCCCCGTTATAAAACATAATCTTGGATTATACATATACGGTGGGAATAAATGCTCTCCAATTACATTGAACTGTTCATCAAGAATTATTATAGAAAACTGTTTCCGTCCACTACGAATTAAAGAAACAGGATTTATGTCCCTGTCTATCTCCTGAGGAACATATACCACCCGATAATAAACCTTGTTATATGAATCATACATTATATTCCCATAAGCTGGATATTCACAAATTTTCCTTTGTAAAGTTTCGCTGTCAACATTTTGAAAAGAGGGGGGAGCTATGTGACCGGCATATTGACTTTTAGCTGATTTATATTCAACTTCTGACGTCAAAGGATTTACCACCATCAATTTATCCATATATGCAAAAGAATAAACAAAGCGACGACCATCATAACAGTATTTATATTCTGAATTAATGGATGCAGATGTTCCTCTAATTATAGAATGATCATCCAATGGAAATTTAAAGGGAAGTATATTTACATCTCCTGCCAGCGTATCTATACAGCAAAGTAGCACGCTTTCCCTAATTACATCCTCTCCCAACTGCCAATTAAGACTTTGCGGCAAATACAGTTTCCCGTCTATAAACTGAAAGGTACCATTATCTTTAAAACAGCATACGGGTTTATATCCTTCAACAGTCTCTGCATAACTTCTTGTCTGTTTGATATAACCTGTTGTATCTGTTTCATAAAGTTCACGACTGGCCAAACCTGCAATATAAATTTGATTAAAATCAGTCATCATAAAACCATTCAAGAAACCACCCTTTATGGCATGTTGACCTTCCACCTCAAAAACAGTTCTTTTCACCAAATTCTCATTCTGTATATCATATATTAACAATTCCGGGGAAACCCCATTCTGAAAATACAAATATTCCTTACCTTCATTATCCATAAAGCTACGTACAGACAAAGGAATCTTTACATCCGAATCCAAATTATAGCTCAAAAATGAATCCACAGCTTGTAGCGTATAAGGATAATTTCTATCTTTTTTGCTACATGAGCAAAGAAAGACTATACAAAAAATCCATATCCAGTTTTTTATCATAACTAAAATTCTTGTTATAAATTGCTGACAAATAGCATTTAGATAAAATGATAATGTAAATTCGAGAGATAAATTAAATGGTTATAGAAAAAGCAATAGGACAACTGAAAAATAAATATCCTGAGATCTTATTCCATTTATTGTTTAATATATTTAAATATAGCCAGTCCCCTTCTTTCCCAGAAAGTAGTCTTCCAGCGTAGAGATGAGCAGACTCTTGCCGAAGCGACGAGGACGGCTCAGGAAATAATATTTGCCAGTCTTCACCAGTTGATAAATCAAGGCGGTTTTGTCGACGTAGCAATAGCCTCCCCGTCGTATTTCTTCAAAACTCTGTATGCCTACCGGATAAATCTTGCTCATGGCTTTTCTGTGATTAATGGTTGTTTTTGCAAAAATAGTGAAAGAAAGGAACAACGCGACGCATTTGTGGACGTTTTTTGTTGGCAAACGGCCGATGGTGACCTTTTTCTTGAGGCGGTTTGCACGGACAGAGCGGATTAATCCTTATTTTTGCCGACAGAAGCCCCGCCCGATGAACGAACGGGGCGCATCGTTGTTATAGAAACGTTATGATACTCTATTTTTCAGCAACAGGAAACAGTCGCTATGTGGCGGCTCTGCTGGCTAGGGAATTGGACGGCCAGCCGGTGATGGATATGGGCCCGTACATGAGGCCGGGGGCGGAACGGCTGACGGTGACGCTGGCCGGTGGCGAGCCGCTGCTCTTCGTCTTCCCCGTGCATTCGTGGGGATTGCCCAAGTATCTGGCGGACGTGCTGGCGTCGATGGACGTGCAGGGCTATGTGCCCGGGCAGAACTACGTCGGCCTGCTGGCAACCTGTGGCGATGACGCAGGCCGCCTGTACCGCATGTGGAGCGAAACGGTGAGTAGGGCAGGACTACAGGCTGATGCCGGCTTCACGGTGTTCATGCCCAACACGTATGTCCTCTTTCCCGGCTTTGATGTGGACCGTGCCGAGGTGCGCGACCGCAAGCTGGATGCCGCTCCGGGTGCCGTCCGGCAAGTGGCGGAGCAAATCAGGGCAGGGGTACGTGGCGACTTTACCTGGCGGGGCACGTTGCCGGGGCTGAAGACCGGCGTGGTCTATCCGCTGTTCGCCCGCTTCATGACGTCGGACAAGGCGTTCCGTGCCGATGCGGAGGCCTGTATCGGTTGCGGCCGTTGTGTGGAGGCCTGTCCCGTGGGCAACATCACGCTGACGGCTGTGCACCCCCAGCGTGAGGGCAAGCATATGCCCGTCTGGCACGGCCGGTGTCTCAACTGCCTGGCCTGCTATCACTATTGCCCCACGCATGCCATAGCCTACGGCTCGAAAACCCGGGGCAAAGGCTACTATACCTGTCCCTGTAAATAGAGGTGTGCGGACTCCGTGCTTTCTGCCTTCCTGACACGGTGCTTCGTGACCCTCTGACACGGTGCTTCGTCAGGGTGTCAGGAAGTGCTTCGTTAGGGGGTGATGAAGCACTGCGTCACACCCTCATGCCGTGCTTCGTGGGAGGGCGATGAGGCTTAGTCTTCCAGACAGACGCCGACACCTTTCAGCGATTTGAGTGAGATGGCGGGGTCTTGGGCTAGATACTTGCGGAGCTTGGTGATGAAAACGTCCAGGCTACGCGAGGAGTAGAAGTCGGCCGTTTCCCATACGGCGGTCAGGATGTCGTCGCGCCGGACCACCTGTCCTTTCCGACGGCAGAGCATTTCGAGTATTTTCGCTTCTTTGGGCGTCAGTGCCTGGCGATCCGTGCCGTGGCAGAGCTGGTGTTGCAAGGGCAGGAAGCGGTAGCTGCCGATGGCATATTCTTCTTCCTTGGGAGCTTCTTCGGTTTGCGGGGCGGGTGCACTCTGTTTCATTTTCAGCACGGCCTGGATGTGGGCATTCAGCTCTTCGGGCAGGAAAGGCTTCTTGATGTAGAAGTCCGCGCCCGACTGGTAGCCGTTGATGACGTCGCGTGCCGTCGTCAGTCCCGTGATGAAGATGATGGCCAGCCGGGGATGGCGCCGGCGGATGTGCTGCACCATGGTCATGCCGTCCATGACCGGCATCTCTACGTCGGACACAATCACGTCGAACACCTTTTGCTCCAGCAGTTCCAGCCCCTCCCGGCCGTTGGGGGCGGTGGTCACTTCGTAACCGCCTATCATCTGCTCCAGGCTGCTCTTCAGGATGAAGCAGAGGTTCTTGTCGTCTTCTACCAGCAATACTCTTATCATAGTTTCTCGTTTGGAACGGGCAGCGTCAGCGTGAATTCGCTGAACTTGCCCTCTATACTGTTTACCGAAACGCTTCCGCCCATGGCCGTGATGACTTTGTGGACAAAGTTCAGACCCAGGCCGAAGCCGGACACTTTCTTCTCCTTTTTGTATTCCAGCCCGCCGCGGTCGAACTTCTCGAAGATGTGCTTCTGCTGTTTCAGCGGGATGCCCCAGCCGTTGTCCCACACCCGGATGAGGATGTGGCGGTTCTGTTCCTCGGCAGAGAGGCGGATGGTGACACGTTCGTCGGAATACTTCAGCGAATTGTCTATCAGGTTGCCGAGGGCCTCCTTCAGGTATTCGGCATCGGCCGTCACCAGCAGGGAGTCGGGGCAATGGGTTTCAAGGGTCACCTCCTTGTCGGTCTGGACACGGTATTTCTGCGTCAGCTCGTCGAACAGGGTGGGGAGGTTGACCGGTTCCTGCGCCAGCTTCAGGCGCGACTGCTCCAGCTTGGCGATGGTCAGAATCTTTTCGGACAGGCCGAGCAGGTGGGCACTCTCTTCGTGCAGGATGGCGAAGTACTGTTTCTTCAGTTCGGGGTTCTGGTCCAGCAGGCCGCTTTCCAGTGTATGCCCGGTCATGGAGATGGTGGTGATGGGCGTCTTCATGTCGTGGATCATGGCGTAGGTGAAGTCCTGCCGCAGGCGGGCTATCCGGTTCTGGCGGATGATGATGCGTACCTGATAGACGATGCATCCGGCTACAAAGACCAGTAGCAGGGCGGTGGCCACGAGCAGGACGCCCATCTGCCGGAAGGCAATCCAATAAGGGTTCAGGATGGTGGCTCGCACGGCTTGCGTATGTTCCCTGTTCAGATAGACTGGATTGGTCCGGAGTGTCTTGAACGGATGGTGCCAGGCAGAAGCCTCCTCTTCCTGAAGGGGGACGTCCAGGGAGTCGACCAGTTGGCATTTTACCTGGGCCTGATACCCTTCTTGCGCCAGACGGGCTGTGAAGATGGAGTCGGCCAGCGGCAGGGAGATGGACGAGTGATAGACCGAATCGGCGTAATCGTTGGTAAGTACCGTCAGATACTCGAACAGCGTCTGGTCGATTTCCTGTTGGTAGTCGAAATTCGTAGAGAAGCTGAGGGTGATGTCTTCGCCTTGGGTGTCGCTTAGCCGGTCGAGACGTGTCTTGGCCTCGTCCACAACGGCCTGCGGGAACAGACGGTTACCGACTTGCAGCAGTTCCGCCTCTATCAGCCGGTAGGTGTGGGCCAGCCATGAGCCTTGGATGGCCACGATGACAATCAGACTCAGAAAGGTGACTATTTTGATGTATTTGCCGGGCATAAGTGACTCGATTTGTCGGCAAAGATATAACAATCTCTTAACAATCGGGCGTTTTCTAACAATAATATAAGGAAAGCATAACGGGGCCATAACCTGCTTTCTGACATAAAGGCCGTTACTTTGCGGCATGAAAACAAAAAGAATGAATGCTTTATGAAACAGATTGTAATTCTGACAGTAAGTTTGATGGTGGCAGCCACCCGCTTGGCTGCGCAGGAGGTAAAAGGACGTGTGACGGATAAGGACCGGCAGCCGATAGAGGGTGCGACGGTGGTCATGCAGACGCCGGACTCCGTGTTTGTCGACGGTGTGACCACTGATTCATTGGGATGTTTTGTGTTCCATCGGGCGTTGAAACGGTATCGCCTGATTTTCCAGCACCTGCTCTACAAGAGTGTGGTGAAGGACTATGACGCGGCAGGTGATATGGGTGTGGTGACGATGGACGAACAGGATACCTATGCCTTGAGCGAAGTGGTGGTCAGTGCTGAACGTCCCCTGGTGAAGGCGGAGAACGGCGCCCTGACCTACGACGTGGAAGCTCTGGCCGAAAAGACGACGGCAGGCAACGCTTACGAAGTCTTGACCCGCCTGCCCGGAGTCTTGGAGCAGGGCGGAAGTCTTGGCTTGATTGGAGCAGGAAGCGTGACGGTGGTGTTGAACGGGCGCCCGTCGTCCATGTCGGGCGAACAACTGGCCAATCTGCTGAAGAGTACGCCTGTGAGCAACGTGGAGAAGGCGGAAGTGATGTACAGCGCACCGGCCAAGTACCGTGTACGAGGGGCGGTCATCAATCTGGTGCTGAAGAATCGGAAGTCCGAGGAACCTTTCCTGCGTGGAGAAGTTGGAGCCGACTTTACTCAAGCCCGCTATGCACAGGGCAACGGTCGCATGAGCCTTTCTTTCGGAAAGCGGAAGGTGACGGCGGATGTGCTCTATGCGGCCGACTATACCAGACGGCGGACGGGGTACGATTTCATCTCCCACCATACGCTGGGCGGCGTGGTACACGAGGTGGAGCAATACAACACCGGCTTGAGGAGAAATCTGACCCATAACATCCGTACCTCTTTGGATTATCAAATAACGGAAAACGATCATTTGAATATGGCCTATACGGCCGCTGTCACTCCCAACATCAAGACGGTTGAAAACTCAACAGGCTCCTTGTCGGAGTCGTCCAACGTCCGAAAGGGAGACGAACAGATGCACAACTTCAACCTCGACTATACGGCACGTTGGGGGATGAATGTCGGGCTGGATTATACCTGTTATTCCTATCCGAGCGTGCAGGAGTTCAGCAATCGGGCAGGTCGTGTCGGGCAGGAGTTTTTGGCCGACAGCCGCCAGCACATCAACCGCTGGAATGTCTATGCAGGCCAGACGCACACCCTGCCACAGGATTGGAGCCTGAACTACGGTATCAACTTTTCTTTTGCCAACGAGAAAAGTTCCCAGTTCTATCACTCTCAGGAAGGAGAAGACATGTCATCACTGAACTCGGATACGGAACTGGACGAACGGACTTACAACTTCTATGCCGGACTGGAGAAAGCCTTTGGCGAGTGTCTGTCGTTCTCTTTGTCTGTGGCCGGGGAATATTACTGCCTGGCCGGTTACGACCGGTGGGCTGTCTATCCCTCCCTGCAATTGAACTATGTGCCTTCGGCTTCGCACATCTTCCAATTCTCTTTTTCATCAGACAAGGCTTATCCCAACTATTGGAGTATGCAAGACGCCACGAGTTACCTCAACGGCTATGCCAAAGTCGTGGGCAATCCCGCCCTGCGCCCCTCGACGGACTATACCGCCGACCTGACCTATATACTGAAAAGCAAATATATCTTCAGCCTGTACTATACTCATGTAAAAGACTTGTTCGCCCAGTTGGCCTACCAAAGCCCCGACGAACTGACGATGATTTATCAGACGGTGAATTACGACTACGAACAGAACTTTGGCCTTTCGGTGATACTGCCCTTCACGGTCGGCAGCTTTTGGAACTCCCGCCTCACGCTGGACGGCTCCTATTTCAGGGACGTCTGTCGGGACTATCATGCCATCGGTTTCGACAACTGCGTTTGGAGAGAAGTCGTGATGCTGAACAATACCTTCCGCCTGTCCTCCAAGCCTGCCATCAGTCTGGAACTGAACGGCCTGTACGTCAGCCCCTCCGTTCAGGGAAATTATGATTTGTCCTCCATCTGGAAAGTCGATGCCGGACTGAAATGGACTTCTGCCGACAAGAAAGCCGAAGTCCGGCTGACGGGCAACGACCTGTTCAACAGCGCGACGCCCGATGCCCGTGTGAACGACAGAGGGCAGCGTTTCGAAATAAACCAGCATGCGGACAGCCGTTTCTTCTCCCTGTCGTTTACCTATAAATTCGGTGGCTACAAGGCAAAGGAGCATAAGGATGTAGACACGTCGCGCTTCGGTTATTGAGCCGGTCGGGGATAACCGTTTCTTTGCCCAGCTTAAAGCAGTCGTTTACCCAGCTTAAAGCAATGCTTTTCCCAGCTTAAACGACTGCTTTCTCCAGCTTAAACGATTGCTTTGCCCAGCTTAAAGAAAGGGATTGTTACAGTTTGACTTTTGGTTGACTTTTCGCGTCAGCTACAGCGTCAACCGATAAGGCTTTCTTCTTGTTCAGGCTGGCTAAAATTTATGCTTGATCAACGAATCCCTCAGGTTTTTACGTTGATCCGACTTTTCGCGTCAACCACAGCGTCAACCGCTATAGCTATATGAGCTATATAAAAACAAAAAAGCATCAACAATCATCAGATTATCAATGCTTTTCACCAGTCGGGGTGACTGGATTCGAACCAGCGACCACACGCCCCCCAGACGCGTACTCTAACCGGGCTGAGCTACACCCCGAATTGCGGATGCAAAGGTACGGCTTTATTTTGAATCTGCAAATATATGGGCGTTTTTTTTCGGAAAAAGTGCAATTATTTGTTGCCGGACCCTCCAAAAGGGGAAGCAGGCCTTTACAGGCCCATGCATTCCCGGTAGAAATCGAGCGTTTCGAAGATGGTATCCTTGTCGGCCGTTTGGTTGAGGCAGATGTCACCCACATCCTTCAGCAGAGTAAAGTTGATGACGCCGGCCGTATTCTTCTTGTCGTGCTGCATCAGTTCGTAGAGGCGGTCGTAATGTTGGCAGGTGAAGGTGAAGGCACCGTAGTTCTGGCGGACAAACTGGACGACCTGGCGCAGACGTTCCTTAGGGAAACCGGTCTTGAGATGCGACAGGTAGAGCTCGCACACCAGGCCCCACGCCACGGCGTAGCCATGAAGAACGGGGCGGTCTTCGGCCAGAGCCAGGCTTTCGAAGGCATGGCCGATGGTGTGTCCCAAGTTGAGGGACTTGCGAATGCCGTGTTCCTTGGGGTCTTGCTCCACAATGTCTTCCTTGACTTGTACGGATTGGCCCACCAGCTCCTTCAGCTGGGTATAATCGGGCTGGTCGGTATCGAAGGCCAGCAGCTCGTCCAGGTGCTGGGACGTGCTGATGAGGCCATGCTTCAACATTTCGGCATAGCCGGAGAAGAAGTTGTGGGCATCGAGGCTCCGCAGGAATTCTGTCTCGAGCAGTACACTGACGGCTGGGGCGAAGGCTCCGATTTCATTCTTCAGTCCATTGAAGTTGATACCTGTCTTTCCGCCTACCGAGGCGTCGACCATGGCCAGCAGAGTGGTGGGAATATTGATATAGGCGATGCCGCGTTTGAAGGTGGCGGCTGCAAAACCGCCGAGGTCGGTCACCATACCGCCTCCTAAGTTGATGAGGAGTGAGTGGCGGGTGGCTCCCCGGCTGCTCAGTGCTTGCCAGACAGCGGCCAGTGTTTCCAGATTCTTGTTTATGTCTTCGGCTCCGATGACGATTTCTTCGGCTCCTTCGAGTGCCGGCAGGCTTTGGATGCGCGGCAGGCATAGGCGATGGGTATGTTCGTCGGTCAGGATGAACAGCTTGTCGTGGGGACAGCGGCCGACGGCTTGTGCCAGGTTGCTTTCCAGCTCCCGGCATAGGATGACTTCTTGTTTGCTCATGTTGTATCTGCTTTTTTCTGTGGACAAAGATAGGACTTATCTTCGAAAGGCGTATCTTTGCAGGTGTATTGTTGAACAAAAAATAGAATAAACTTATGAAAGCGTTGTTGCCGGTGTATTGCCGTCCTTTGGGTTACTTTATCATTGCCCTTGCTATGTTTCTTCCCTTTCTGATGGTGATGATGGGGCAGATGACAGATGCTAACCTGCTGTTTTACAAGGAATGCTCCAAACTGTTGATGATGATGGGAGCTCTGATGATTATTTTTGCGTTGAGCCGGCATGAGTCGCCCGAGACAGAGGCTGTGCGCAATCGGGCAGTCCGCAATGCCATGTTCCTGACTGTGCTGTATGTCTTTGGAAATATGCTCTACAGAGTGTCTCAGGGGGATATTCTTACGGTAGACAGTTCGTCTTTTCTGATATTTCTTCTGGTAAATGTGCTTTGTCTGGAGTTTGGTCTGAAAAAATCCTCAGTTAATCGATTGTTTAAGCGGAATAGTCGATAAAATATCAAAATGAGCTAGTATCCGATTAAACCTTTCTTTGTAATGGTCGTCAAAGGGAAAGTATTTTAATGACGTTTTACCAATTTACAAAGAATAGACACAATGAGAAAGATTTTTGTACTGACGATGTTGCTATGGGCGGCAATATTGTCGGTGTTTGCACAGACCAAGACCATCACGGTCTCGGGACGACTGATTGAGAATGATACCAAAGAACCGGCGGCACAGGCAACTGTACAGTTGCTTTCGTTGCCCGACAGTGCTTATGCGGCCGGTATTGCAAGTGCAAACAATGGAACCTTTACACTGCCTAAAGTTAAGGCCGGCAAGTATGTGATGAAGGTTTCCTATATCGGTTTCAAAACCAAGTATGTTCCATTGCAGTTGAGTGCTTCTACTCCCAATAAGCGTTTGGGTACGTTGGAGCTGGAGTCCGATGCCATCATGCTGGCTGAAGCGGTTGTGGTAGCCGAAGCCCCGCAGGTGCAGGTGGTTGAGGATACGGTAGCCTTCAATTCTTCGGCCTATCGTACGCCGGAAGGGGCTATGCTCGAAGAATTGGTGAAGAAGTTGCCGGGTGCCGAGATTGACGACGACGGCAATGTGAAGATCAACGGTAAGGATGTGAAAAAAATTATGGTGAACGGCAAGGAGTTTTTTGGCGGAGACGTCAAAACGGGTTTGAAGAACTTGCCTGTAGACATGATTGACAAACTGAAAACCTACGACAAAAAGTCTGATTTGGCTCGTATTACCGGTATTGATGATGGTGAAGAAGAAACCGTGCTCGACCTGACTGTCAAGAAAGGTATGAATAAAGGTTTGTTTGGTAATATTGATTTGTCTGGAGGTACACACGACCGTTATATGGGGCGTGCAATGGTGAACTATTTTATGGATGGAACTCAGGTTTCGCTGATAGCCGGTGCTAACAATGTGAACGACCAGGGCTTCTCTGCAGGTGGTGGCGGTCCTCGTTGGCGGCGAAACAATGGTTTGACGGCCACTAAAGAATTGGGCTTGAACTTTGCAACCGAGCGGGAAAAGATTGAATTGGGAGGTAGTGTACGCTATAATTATCGTGGAAATGATGCTTATAGTGACGGATATACTGAAAACTTCCTGACTGGAGGGGCTGCTTCTTCATTCAATAACTCCAGATCTAAAAGTCTGAGCGGAAACAAGGACTTTAATGCTGATTTCCGAATGGAATGGAAGCCCGATACGCTTACTAACATTATTTTCCGTCCGAATTTTAGCTGGGGAAAGAGTTACAGTACGTCCGATTCCAAATCGGGAACTTTCAACAGTGATCCTTATGCGTTGATAACCAATCCGAACGATTATTTGGATATCACTTCGTTGGCCAAGATGGACCTTTCCAGCGAACTTTTCAGTGACAATGACGAGAACGATCCTTTGAGAGATATTCGTGTCAATACGTCAAACAGTTTGTCGGGTAGTGATGGAAATACGTTGTCGGCCGATGCAACATTGCAGGTTAACCGTAAGTTGAATGCTATGGGGCGTAACATTACTTTCCGCGGAAGTGTAGGTTACGATGAATCGGAAAGTACACAATATACTTCTTCCAATACCCGTTATTTCCAGGAGAATGAAGACGGAACGGTAACTCCAGAAGACATCATTCGACGTTATATGACAACTCCTACCGACGGTTATAACTATAGTTTGGAACTGACCTATAGCGAACCGCTTTGGAAGGCTACTTTCCTGCAGTTTCGTTATCGCTTCAATTACAGTTACAGCAAAAGCGACAAGAAGGCTTATGATTTGGGTGAAGACTGGAATTTCGGTGAGGAACTTCCCGAAGATTACGAAGATGGTTATGATATGAGTTTGAGTAAGTTTGCCGAATACAAGACTTACACTCATCGTTTCAGTCCCAGTTTGCGTTTCATCCGTCAGAATTATCAGCTGAGTGTGGGGGCCGATCTTGAACCGCAGAAGACTTCATTGGCTTATAAGAAAGATGCAATGGATACGCTGGCGGTACGCAATGTCTTCAATGTGGCTCCTAATTTGGATTTCCGTTATCGTTTCTCGAAAGTGAGCCAGTTGCGTATCACCTATCGTGGTCGCAGTTCGCAGCCCGGAATGGAAAATCTGTTGGATGTAACCGATGACTCTAATCCGTTGAATATAACGAAGGGTAACCCTTATTTGAAACCTTCCTTCAACCATAGTCTACGTATGTTCTACAACACTTATGATGTAGACCATCAGCGGAGTATCTTCTCTCATGTCAATATGCAGATGACGCAAAACAGTATCAGTAGTTCGCGTACTTATAATGCTTCGACCGGTGGATGGGTGACGAAGCCGGAAAATATCAATGGTAACTGGAGCGCTTTTGGTATGTTCGGCATCAATTCGGCTTTGAAGAACAAAAAGTTCAATATCGGTTCGTTCAGTAACCTCTCTTATAATAATAATGTAGGTTTCCTGACGACAGGTAATGGCGCGGATGCCGTTCAGCAGAAGAATACGACAACCAACTTGTCTTTGAATGAACGTCTGAACGGAACTTACCGCAATGACTGGTTTGAATTCGGTCTGAACGGTACCTTCTCCTATTCTATAGAGAAAGATAAACTGACTCCTTCCAACAACCAGCAACCCTATACCTATTCTTATGGTGCCACGACAACTGTAAATATGCCGTGGGGCATGAGTCTCTCTACCAATATTGCCAATCAGAGTCGTCGCGGTTATTCTGATACTAGTATGAACCGCGACGAACTGATTTGGAATGCACAATTGTCGCAAACTTTCCTCAAAGGAAATGCCACTATCAGCTTTGAGATGTATGACATTTTGCAGCAGCAGAGCAATATCACCCGTTCGTTGACGGCCAGCGGACGTTCCGTTTACCAGTATAATGGTGTGAACAGCTATTGTATGCTTCACTTTATCTATCGCCTGAATATTTTTGGCGGAAAGCAAGCACGCGATAAGCGTATGGGGCCCGGCTTTGGTCCTGGTGGAGGACATCGTCCTTATGGAGGCCCCAGAGGCGGTGGGCATCGTTTCTAAAGAATTATGTTGTTTTTATCCGATGTTTTTCATACATTTGTTTCCCATATAGTGACATGGGAAACAAATGTTTGATTGGAATTCCATATTAAGTCTGATTGCGACAGTCGCTTTCGATATAGTCTACTTCGGCCTGGTGTTGGGTACTATTCTAGTGATTGTGCTGGAAAACCGTAATCCTGTCAAAACACTGGCTTGGGTGTTGGTCCTGTTGTTCCTTCCCATTGTGGGACTTGTTTTCTATTTCTTTTTCGGTCGCAGCCAGAGGCATGAGCGGATTATCAGTAAAAAAAGTTATGATAGTCTGCAGAAAAAGTCCTTGCTGGAATATATGGCACAGACTTCCAGTACATTACCTTTGGCCTACGGGCGTTTGATTTCTCTTTTCCGTAATACCAATCAGTCGTTGCCTTTTGACAGCAATCGGGTGGAAATTTATACATCCGGTCGTACAATGCTGCAATCTCTGTTAAGGGAGCTGCAGAAAGCAACTCAGCATATCCATTTGGAGTTTTACATTTTTGAAGATGATGCAGTGGGACGTATGGTGCGTGACGTTTTGATTGAAAAGGCCCGTATGGGTGTTGAAGTGCGTGTACTCTATGATGATGTCGGCTGTTGGCATGTTCCCAATCGTTTCTTTGAAGAAATGCGTGAGGCTGGAATCGAAGTCCGCAGTTTCTTGAAGGTGCGCTTCCCCTTGTTTACCAGTAAGGTGAATTATCGTAACCACAGGAAAGTTGTGGTTATAGATGGCCGGATTGGTTTTATAGGCGGTATGAATTTGGCTGAACGGTATGTAAACGGTTTCTCCTGGGGTATCTGGCGGGATACGCATTTGTTACTTGAAGGAAAGGCTGTTCACGGCCTGCAGACAACGTTCTTGCAAGACTGGTACTTTGTAGACCGTACGCTGATTACTGCTGCACGCTACTTCCCAAAAGTAAAATCAAGTGGGCTCTCATTGGTTCAGGTCGTGACCAGTGATCCGGTAGGTCCTTGGAAAGAAATCATGCAGGGACTGGTGATGGCCATTACGGGGGCCAGAAAATATTTCTATATTCAGACCCCTTATTTTTTACCTACCGATTCCATACTTGTTGCCATGCAGACGGCAGCTTTGGCGGGAGTTGATGTCAGATTGATGTTGCCGCTTAAGGCCGATTCACGGATTACGCATTTGGCTTCCTGCTCCTATCTGGACAATATTCTTACTGCTGGGGTGAAAGTTTATCTGTATAAGAAAGGTTTTCTGCATTCCAAGTTGATGGTATCTGATGATGAATTGTCAACCGTTGGTTCGACAAATATGGACTTTCGTAGCTTTGAACATAATTTTGAAGTCAATGCTTTTATCTATAGTGAAGAGACTGCCTTACAGATGCGTGAAATCTTTTTGCAGGACCAGCGTGAATGTATTCAATTGCATTCCAAGTCTTGGGCCAAGCGTCCTTGGCATCGCAAGGCCTTGGAGAGTTTGGTCCGATTGTTGTCTCCACTGTTGTAGCATCTTCATCTGAAAAATGAAAAATTGACGCTGCCGTAAACTCTCCGCTCAATGAAATGGGGATTTTCTTCAAAATTGTTCTTTTTGCCATGTTCAAGCACGAAAAAGCCTCCTTCTTTCAGCAATTTGTGTTCGAATATCAGATCGGGAATTGTTTCCAGCCCCTTTAGTTCATAGGGAGGATCGGCAAAGATAAAGTCAAATTGACCACGTCCTCCTTCGATATATTTGAATACATCTCCACGGATGGGAATGCATTTGTCGGTTTTGACTTCGTTCATTATTTTGCAGATAAAAGCATAATGATCTCGGTCTTTTTCAATACTGACCACTTGCTCACAACCGCGTGATACCAATTCGATACTGATGCTGCCTGTACCTGCAAAGAGGTCGAGGGCGTGTATGTTGTCTTCAAAATCCATGTAATTGGAGAGAACATTGAACAGATTTTCTTTAGCGAAATCTGTTGTAGGACGTGCCTTGAAGGTATGGGGCACATCGAATCTTCGTCTTTTGTAGATACCGCTGATTACTCGCATGATGTGATGGCTTGAAAGTCAAGGTTTGTGGCAGGGGTAGTGATGAATACCTGCCGGATGTATTTTCGTAATTCACTCAAAAGCTGTTTCTTTTCATTCAGCTGTCCCGTGAAATGGAGTTCGTCCCGCTCCTGGTCAAATCCCTGTTGTTTCCAAATGTAGAGAATGTAATAAATACTATCTGTTATGGTCTGACAGGGAAAGGTGTTGGCCAATAATAGTTGACCACGTTCGAAAACGTAGACATCTATTGCTTTTTTGTGTAGGTTCACATAGATTTTCCGATTATTACCCAGCCGGCTTTTGGCTGAAAAATATTCTGTAAATGCGCTGGCCTGGGCGTAGAACCGGATGTCAGGTTGTTGTTCTCGCAGATAATTGCAAGCACTTTTATCCATGCCAAACAATACTACGATGTTGTTCCGATGAAGAATATTGTAAAGTACGGTTTCATTCTCACGTGTAGGGAAGTTGTGGTAAAAGACTGTTTCACATTGTTCATCTTCAAAAAATTCCAAAGGGATAAAGGTGAAGCGTCTGTTGGCCAACAGCAGGTTGACACGTCTGTAGGAACAGGTCAGTTCTTTGACTTCCTTGAAAGCCTGTTTCAGATTGGCTGTTAGTGAGAGTGACTCATTTATCGGATAGTCTATTACTACCGGAATGGCTCTTTCGGTAGGGTTGAGTACAGAAAAAGAAAATCCATCCGTGCTGAGACGGATGGATAATGTATATTGCTTTGATTGGGTCAAATCAATCGTATCTGTCATATACTGTTGTTCAGGAAAGGATTATTCCCAGTTACCTGCATTGTTGTTGGCATTTTCCAAGCTACCAATCATCAAACCGGCATATTTACCCAACTTGTTCTGCAAGTCAATTTTGTTGGCAATTTCTTGAGGATCCAAACCGTTCAGATAAACAGTGTACGGAGTCTTGACTTCCAACAGACAGAAAGGAGCACCTGACTTGGCAGTGTCGTTCTTGATGGCCATTTCGAACTGTGCGCCATTACCGAAAGGCACGTATCTCATAGAGTCTGCGTTGAAGCCTTTTGGGAAAATGGTGTCAAGTACGGCTGTCCACAAAGTGTCACGTACAAAGTTCTCCAATCCCCATTTCTTAACTTCTGCATAGTTACCAGTCTTCTTGGCCTTGTTGATGATGCTGACAGCTTTCTTTTCAGTCAGACCATCTTCCATCTGCTTGTCGGTCAATTCACCTTTTTTATAAATGAAGGGCAGCTTGGCTGTCTTCACAAAGTGAATCAACGTGTCGAAGCTCGGCGTATACTGCTGGTCGTGCAGGTTACGGTACTCAGTTTGAGCCTTGCGGATGTCTATCAGACGCGCAATAACAGCTTTCTCTCTGGCCTTTTCAGCCTTCTCGAAATTGATCGGGCCCATGATACTGGCGTAGCAGATGTAAACCAACACTAAAGCGCACAAGCCCAGAAGAACATTAAATACTGTTTTCATGATAAATATGTTTTTAGTTTATTATATTCGTAAGTAATGTTATATTCGCACCGCAAAAATAAAAGAAATAAATTTAAAAACATCGGTTCCTCTTACTTTTTTCTTATACGAAAATGATAAATAACTATTTAGAAAGGCAAATTAAGGAAAATTTTCCTTATCAGCCAACTTCTGAGCAGGAAAATGCGATAAAATTGCTGTCCGGCTTCCTTTGTTCACCAAAGGCAGATGTTGCATTTCTGCTTCGTGGATATGCCGGTACGGGTAAGACATCGCTGGTGGGTGCCTTGGTGCGTACACTCGATATTTTGAAGCAAAAAGTCGTATTGTTGGCACCGACCGGAAGGGCGGCAAAGGTCTTTTCTTCCTATGCGGGGCATCCGGCCTTTACGATACATAAGAAGATATACAGGGAACGTACCTATTCGGGGGAAGGGGGGGATTTTATGCTCAACGATAATCTGACAACTCACACCTTATATATAGTAGACGAGGCTTCGATGATTTCCAATGAAGGGTTGTCGGGGGCTATGTTCGGTACTGGACGACTACTGGACGACTTGGTGCAGTTTGTCTATTCAGGTCAGGGGTGCCGTCTTTTGTTGATGGGGGATACGGCCCAGCTGCCTCCGGTGGGTGAGGAATTGAGTCCGGCTCTCTATACCGATGCTTTGCGCGGCTACGGGTTGGAAGTTGTGGAAACAGACCTGACCCAAGTTGTCCGTCAGGAGCAGCAGTCGGGTATCCTGTGGAATGCGACAGAACTGCGCAAGCTCATTGCGGAAGAAGAATGGGGCGTGCTGCCCAAAATCCGTGTGTCCTGTTTTCCTGATGTCAAATTGTTGCCGGGCAACGAACTGATAGACGAGCTCTCGGCCTGTTACGACCGTGACGGGATAGACGAAACCATCGTTGTGTGCCGTTCCAACAAGCGGGCCAATATCTATAACAACGGTATCCGTTCCCAGATTTTGTGGCGGGAGGAGGAATTGGAGAGTGGCGACATACTGATGGTGGCCAAGAACAATTATTACTGGACGGAGAAGGAGAAGAATCTGGATTTCATAGCCAATGGTGAGACGGCCGTGGTACGGCGGGTACGTCGTACCAGTGAGATGTACGGTTTCCATTTTGCTGATGTCCTGCTGAGTTTCCCGAACTGGCAGGATGCCGAACTGGAGGTACGGCTGCTGCTCGACACGCTGCATAGTGATGCTCCGGCCCTGTTGCGCGATGAAAGTGAACGGTTGTTCCAAACCATACTGGAGGATTATGTGGACATACCCTTGAAACGTGACCGAATGAAGAAGATGAAGGCAGATCCCTACTACAATGCCTTGCAAGTAAAGTATGCCTATGCCGTGACTTGCCACAAGGCACAGGGCGGGCAGTGGAAAAATGTCTTTTTGGATCAGGGATACTTGTCGGAAGAATATCTGACGCCCGATTATTTCCGATGGCTGTATACGGCTTTTACCCGTGCTACCGGTACCATTTATCTGGTGAACTATCCGGTCGAACAGACAGAATAGGTTCTTGGTATTATTTTTTGGGAAAGACTTTCCGATATAGACGGCGGGCCAGAATTGTTTGTACCAGACCACGGGCTGACAGATAGATCAGAAAAGCAAGCCATAGGGCGTGGTTACCCCAAATAGAATATAGACTATAATAAAGAAGGAAAAACAAGGCTGCTGCCACTCCCATAGCCTGTAGCATGCCGCGTGTGTAGGTAGCACCGATATAAATACCGTCCCAGATGAAGGCGGCCATGCCGACTGCGGGGATGAGGAGTGCCCATCCGAAAAAGTCGGCGGCGGCTTCGGTTACCGACGAATCGTCGGTCAGCAGGTTCAGAAAGTTCTGTCCACCCAGTGCATAGACGGCCGTGAACAGCAGAGCCATGGCTGTTCCCCAGCCGAACAGGCGTCGGACGGTTGTGGAGAATGAGGAACGGTCGCCTGCACCGATGAACTTCCCGCTTAAGGCTTCGCCTGCATAGGCAAATCCGTCCATTATATAGGAATAGAGGGTAAACAGCTGCATCAGCAGGGTGTTGACGGCCAGGATGATATCCCCTTGCCCCGCTCCGGCGGAGGTGAAGAAGAGAGTGACTGCCACCAGGCAGAGAGTACGCAGGAAGATGTCTCGGTTCACTTTGAAGAAACGCGTCATGATTGGGCGGCGGAACAGCCCTTCCCTGTGGAAACTGGAGCGCAGATATCCGTAATGGCGTATCCAGAGCAGGATGCCCATCAGCAGGCCGGCATACTGGGCGATGAGGGTACCCAAGGCCACGCCTTCTACCTTCATGCCGCACAGATAGACCAGGCAAAGACTGGCTGCAATGTTCACCACGTTCTGTGTAATGGCTATCAGCATCGGGATACGCGAGTTCTGCATGCCGATGTACCAGCCGGTCAGTCCATAGAGTCCCAGCATGGCGGGAGCTCCCCAAATGCAGATGTGGAAGTAGGTTGTAGCCAGCCGGCCGACGGTTTCGGTAGGCCGGATGAGCAGAAAGGCGCCTTCGCGGATGGGAATCTGGAGGGCGATGAGTACCAGTGCAATGCCCCCTCCGATGACTGCGGCCCGAACCAGCATCTGAACAATTTCGGTCCGATTTTGTTTTCCGTATAGCTGAGCGGTCATGCCGCTTGTGCCCATACGCAGGAAACCGAAAATCCAGTAGATGATATTGAACAGCATACCTCCCACGGCAATGGCGCCGATATAGGAGGCATCGCCCAGATGGCCTACGATGGCCACGTCGGCCAGTCCCAGCAACGGCACCGTGATGTTCGACACGATGGCAGGCAGGGCGATTCCCAGTATTTCTCGGTCAGTCTTTTTCATATTTTGCTTGGCGGGCGCAAAGGTAAGCAGAATCGGTGGGAAATGCTGATAAGATTTTGCATAATTTCTCATGAATTTACTTGACGGTCTGATGGAAACTCGCTAATTTTGTGAGGCTTTGTCGAGAAGATGGGCCAAGACTATACTGAACTGACTATTTGATGCCTTATGAAGACCTTGACTTTTCTTTTGTTGTATTGTTGCATGCTTCCGCTGGCTGTGTATGGCCAGTCGGCCGAAGCCTTGTTGCAGAAAGTGCCGGAGGCTGTTGCTTCCGGACAGACGGGATATGCCGAAAGCCTGTTCCGTCAAGCCTGTCAGGCCAATGCCTCACAGGCGGAAATGTTTTATTGGACCCGTGTGGACAAGTCCTCGGACTTGGCTCTTCCTTTTGCCGCCTCGCTGGCCGAACGTTACAGGGAGGCGGCCAACTATGACAAGGCTTATTTGTTTTACAAGGAACAGCTCGCCCACAAGCCCGACGATGTGAACTTGCTTGTAGCCAGTGGAGAGATGGAAGTACGCCGTGGCAAGTTGTCGGACGCGCTCGAAACCTATGAAAAGGTAATCACCCTGGATGCCGATAATCTGCAGGCCTGTATTTTTCTGGGGAACTATTATTATCTGCAGGCCGAGGACGCACGCAAGAAGCTGGATGCCGACTACCGCCGTATACCTTCGCCCACGCGGATGCAATATGCCCGCTATCGGGACGAATTGTCGGAGCTGTTCGATACCGGTTATACCAAGGCGCGGACCTACCTGCGTCACGTCATGACGCTCTTCCCTTCGATGGGAGCAGGCCAGACGCTCGAGAAAATCGATTCGCTGGAGCGTGAAATCAATCCTTGACATGTAAAGGAAACACCGTTTGTCCCTCTACGGATGGAGGCAGGCGGTCAGAGGCTGAGCACCACGCGGTCGCCCAGGCGCTTGGCCATGAGGCTCTGTACCTCGCGCAACTCGCTGTATCGTTGCATGATGGCGTTGCATTGCGCTTCGTCCTGCACCACCTTGGGGTCCTGCAGGGCGCGCATCATGTGTTTCAGTTCTTCGCTGACGATGGCATACTTGAAGTTGGTGGTGAGCAGCGGCACCAGTTCGTAGAGCCGTTCTTCGTCGGTTACAATCTTCTGATTCTTATAGTGGTATTTGCTCAGCTGGTAGCGGTCGCTGATGAGCTCCGTGCTCAGGCGGCTGATGACTGGGTCGGGATGCGTCAGGAAGTAGTGCTCGGCCCGGAAACCTTCGTCGTGCAGGTGGGCGGCGGCTTCGGTCATCATCTGGCGGTGGAGCGGATTGTGGAAGGCAAGGTCGTCCTGCTGGAGGTCGGCCACCACGAACTCGATGACCGTCACGGGGATTTCCTTGCCCTCTTCGTCGGCCACGTTGCACATGACACGCTCGCCATAACGGACCACCATCTGCAGGATGAGCCGTTCGTAGCGGTAGAACTCCTGCCCCTCCTTGCCTTCCTGGGGGATGAAGGAAGTGTAGCTGTCCGCTGCTTCCGCGGTACCCGTTGTCGGTATAGAAGAATCGTCGGGGAAGGGGGCGGCATAGGCCTCGGGCGGCAGTTCCTCTGTCGTGGGGGCGGGGATGTTGCCTGCCTGTGCCTGTGTATTGTCGGCCGGCTGTGCGGCAGCCGTAGTGCGGCGGCGTTCGCGTTCGCGCTGTTCGGCCTTGCGTTCGGCTTCCTTCTCACGGCGCTTGGCCACTTCGGAGACGAGCAGGCGGTCTTCGACGTGCAGCAGCTGGGCACATTCCTTGATATACACGTCGCGCACGATGGCTTCGGGGATGACGGAGATGCTCTGCACGATGTTGCCTATCAGTTCGGCCCGGCGGATGGGGTCCTGGCCGGCGTCTTCCATCAGCAGGTTGGTCTTGAAGCGGATGAAGTCCGTCTCGTGCTCGCGGATGAAGGCCTGGAACTCCGTGGAGTTGTGTTTGCGGGCATAGGAGTCGGGGTCGTCGCCGTCGGGCAGGAGGCACACCTTGATGTTCATCCCCTCTTCGAGCAGCATGTCGATGCCTCGCAGGGAGGCCTTGATGCCGGCCGCGTCGCCGTCGTAGAGCACCGTTAGGTTGTTGGTGAAGCGGTGTATCATCTTGATATGCTGCGTGGTGAGCGCCGTGCCCGATGAGGCCACCACGTTCTCCACCCCGCTCTGGTGCATGGAGATGACGTCCGTATAGCCCTCGGCCAGGTAGCAGCGGTCTTGCTTAACGATGGCCTGCTTGGCCTGATACATGCCGTAGAGTTCGTTGCTCTTGTGGTAGATTTCCGATTCGGGCGAGTTGACGTACTTCACCTTGACGCCCTTGGTGGCGGAGGCCAGTACACGTCCGCCGAAGGCTACCACCTTGCCGCTCAGCGTGTGGACGGGGAAGATGACGCGCCCCCAGAAGCGGTCGCGCAGGCGGTGGTCGTCCGTCTCGTAGCAGAGGCCGGTTTTCACCAGATACTCCTGCTTGTACCCCTTGGCTAGGGCCTCGCGGGCCATGGCGTCGTGGCTCTCGGTGCAGTAGCCTAGCTGGAACTTCTCGATGATGTCGTCGCGGAAGCCGCGGTTGCGGAAATAGGCCATGCCGATGTTGCGCCCCTCGTCGGTCTGCCGCAGGGTGCGGCGGAAATAGTCGCAGGCCCACTGATTGACGACGAACAGGCTCTCGCGCTCGCTCTGCGCGGCCTTCTCTTCGCCCGTCAGTTCGCGTTCCTTGATTTCGATGCCGTATTTCTTGGCCAGGAAGCGCAGGGCGTCGGGGTAGCTGAGTTGTTCGTGCTCCATGATGAAGTGGACGGCGTTGCCGCCCTTGCCGCAGGCGAAGCACTTGCAGAGGCCCTTGGCGGGCGAGACGTAGAACGAGGGCGTCTTGTCGTCGTGGAAGGGGCAGAGGCCCACGTAGTTGACGCCGCGCTTGCGCAGGGTCACGAAGTCCGACACGACGTCGTAAATCTGCGCCGCGTCCAGTATCCGGTCTATGGTGGCTTGGTCTATCATTTCAGCGGGCAAAGGTACGGGTAATTTCCGACATTCCCTTCCCGTCGGGGAGGATAATTTCCCGGAGGGTAGTGAAATCAGTCTGTGGATGGTGAAAATGTTTTACACGATTCCGCAGGCCGGAGACATACGTGTGTCACCGGGCAAGACAAACGTATGTCATGGGGTGAGACAAACGGTATCTCTCGGGCAGAGACAAACGTTTCTCTCCGGCAGAGACAAACGTATGTCTCCGCGGCAGACTTGCCGTCTGCTGTAATGGGCTGGTTTTCAAGATGCTGGCGGAACGGTGTGTCCCGCCAGCACCCGGCCTCCCCTTGGTGCGGAGGAAAATGGATGGGCAGAAATTATTTTACATATTGGATGCTATTTCAGCTTCTCGCGCAACCGTGTCAGGTACTGCTTCATGCCGTCGGCATCCTTCTTCTCGATGATTTCGAGCAGGTTCTTCAGCTCCGTGCGGATGTTGGCCACCTGGGCGGGCGTGCGGGGGTTGAAGAGGATTTCCTGCAGCAGGTAGTCGTCCTCGCTCATCAGGCCGCGGGCAATGGCCATGTGCTTCTTGAAGGTGGTACCCGGCGCGTCCTGGTGCTTCATCACGGCGGCGAAGACGAAGGTCGAGACGAAGGGGATAGACAGGGAGTAGGCCACCGTCTCGTCGTGCTCGTCGAACGTGTATTCGAAGATGTTCAGCTTCAGCGTCTGGTAGAGGTCCTTGAAGAAGATGCGGCCCAGGTGGTCGCCCTCGGTGATAATGATGGCGTTTTCCGTGCTCAGGTTGTTGAGGCTGGCAAAGGTGGGGCCGAACATGGGGTGCGTGGATACGTAGCGGAAGCCGCTTTCCTTGTAGAAGGCCTTCAGTCCGGTCTTCACGGAGGCGATGTCGCTCAGGATGCAGTCCTTGGGTAGCACAGGCAACACCTGGCGGAAGGCGTCGAGGGTGTACTTCACCGTGGCGGCGTTGATGACCAGCTCGGGTTCAAATTCCTTTATCTCGTCCAGCGTGGTGAAGCGGTAGGTGTTATAGACGAAGCGCAGCTGGTGCGGGTTGACGTCGAACACGGCCGTCTCGTGCTGGAAACTCAGTACGTCGTTGAAGAAGGAGCCCATCTTTCCGGCTCCGAGGATCAGGATTCTCATGTTGATAGGGGTTAGTGGTGAGCGGTAAGTGGTTAGTGGTGAGCGATTAGCGTCCGTCCGCATGGAATACTAACCGCTCACCACTAACCGTTAACCGCTACTTGTTAATGATTTCCATCTGCTGTCTTACACTTTCTTCGTGTATGGCTTCGAACACTTTCTTGATGAAGTCGGCATCCATGCCGCACAGGGCGCCTTGCGAGCCGCGCTTCTCCAGAATCTCGTTGTAGCGGCCTGTCTGGAGGATGGTCATGGCGTGCTCCTTCTTGTAGGTGCCTATCTCGCGGGCCACACGCATACGCTTGGCCAGCTCCTGGATGAGGTTGTCGTCGCATTCGTCAATCTGTTTGCGCAGCTCGGCCAGGTTCTCGGTGCTCTGCGTGGTGTCGCGGATGACGAGCAGGTTCAGGATGTAGTCCAGGATGTCCGGCGTTACCTGCTGTGCGGCGTCGCTCCAGGCGCAGTCGGGGTTGCAGTGGCTCTCCACGATGAGGCCGTCGAAGCCCAGGTCCATGGCCTGCTGGCACAGCGGGGCCACCAGCTCGCGCTTGCCGCCGATGTGGCTCGGGTCGCAAAGGATGGGCAGGTTAGGGATGCGGCGGCGCAGCTCGATGGGGATGTGCCATTGCGGCAGGTTGCGGTAGATGCGCTTGTCGTAGGCCGAGAAGCCGCGGTGGATGGCTGCCAGCCGTTTCAGTCCGGCCTGGTTGATGCGTTCGAGGGCACCGATCCACAGCTCGAGGTCGGGGTTCACGGGGTTCTTCACCAGCACGGGGATGTCCACGCCCTTCAGCGCATCCGCTATCTCCTGCATGGCGAAGGGGTTGGCTGCCGTGCGTGCACCTATCCACAGGATGTCGATGCCGGCCTTCAGCGCTTCGAACACATGCTTGGCCGTGGCCACTTCAGTGGATACGTACATGCCCGTTTCCTGCTTCACTTCCTTGAGCCAGGGCAGTCCGTCCACACCCACGCCTTCGAAGCCTCCGGGCTTGGTGCGGGGTTTCCAGATGCCCGCACGGAATATCTTGATGCCGCGTGCGGCCAGCTGGCGTGCGGTTTCCATCACTTGTTCTTCAGTCTCGGCGCTGCAGGGGCCTGCAATCACCAGGGGGCGCTTGTCGTCCACGCCCGGAAGCGTAATTTTCTCTAATTCGAGTTCCATAACGATTGAATTTAGAATGATGAATGAAGTAGGAAGAATTTGCTGTGTTGGCCTTCTCGTTCTTACGGATTCATCATTGTATGTTCTTATGTTTATTAATTGTTCTGTGGTTTACGAATGATGCGGTTGGGAATTCTTCGTTCCTCATTCTTCATTCTTCATTTTCCTGATTCTCTCCAGCGCCTCCTCCAGCTTCGCGTCCTTGCAGCAGAGCGAGATGCGGATGTAGCGTGCGCCGTTCGAACCGAAAATGAAGCCGGGAGTGATGAAGACGCGGGCCTCGTGGAGCACGCGTTCGGTCAGTTCCTCCACGTCCTTGCACGAGTCTGGGATGCGTCCCCAGAGGAACATACCCACCTGCCGCTCGTCGTACGTGCAGCCCAGTGTGTGCATGATTTCTCCGGCCAGCCGGCGGCGGTTGCGGTAGTTGCGGTTGTTGCCCTCGTACCAGTCGGCGTCGGCCTCGAGGGCGGTGGCGGCGGCCAGCTGCATGGCGCGGAACATGCCGCTGTCGATGTTGCTCTTCACCTTCAGTACCCATTGCACGAACTGCGGGTTCGAAGCCAACATGCCGATACGCCAGCCCGGCATGTTGTGGCTCTTGCTCATGGAGTTGAACTCAATACAACACTCTTTGGCGCCCGGCACGCTGAGGATGCTCAGCGGATGGTCGTTCAGGATGAAGCTGTAGGGGTTGTCGTTCACGATGATGATGCCTTTCCGGCGGGCGAAGTCCACCAGCCGTTCATAAAGCTCGGGAGTGGCGGGCGCACCGGTCGGCATGTTGGGATAGTTGGTCCACATCAGTTTGACGCGGCTCGTGTCCAGCGCCTCCAGCTGTTCCCAGTCGGGCATCCAGCCGTCTTCCTCCTTCAGGTTGTAGTTCACCACCTCGGCCCCCAGTATCTTGCTCAGCGAAGTATAGGTGGGGTAGCCCGGATTGGGCACCAGTACCTGCTCGCCGGGGTTGACGAAGGCCAGTGTGACGTGCAGGATACCTTCTTTCGATCCGATGAGCGGCTGTATCTCGGTCTGCGGGTCGAGCTCTACACCATACCAGCGCTTGTACCACGCGGCGAAACTCTTGCGCAGTTCGGGGATGCCCACGTAAGGCATGTATCCGTGACCGTCGGGGTTCTGTGCCGCTTCGCATAAGGTCTCTATGGTTTTGGCCGAGGGCGGCATGTCGGGGCTGCCGATGCCCAGGCTGATGACGTCCATACCCTGTGCGTTCATCTGGGCCACTTCCTTCAGCTTGCGCGAGAAGTAGTATTCGCTGACCGAGGCCAGACGGTCGGCTGGCTTGTAGCTTGTAGTTTTATTACAATGTTGATTTTCCATCTTCGTATTCTCCTAATATCTTTAATTCTTTGGTCAGTGGGCTGATGGCGGCAAGCGCCTGCTTGTATCTCAAGAGTTGGTCGAACATGACGTCCACGTAGAACTGATATTCCCATTCCCGTCCGATGATGGGCAGCGACTGTATCTTGGTCAGGTTGATGCGGTAGAACGAGAGGATGGACAGCACCTGCGAAAGGCTCCCCTCGGTGTGGGGCAGGGTGAACACCAGGCTGGCCTTGTTGGGCTCGCGGTTGCGGTGGCGGCTCAGTTCGTCCACCTGCCACGGATCAGCCACCACGAGGAAGCGGGTGAAGTTGTGTTTGTTCGTCTCGATACCCTCCTGCAACACCTTCATGCCATAAAGTTCGGCGGCAGCCTTCGAGCAGATGGCGGCGTGTCCTTTCAGGTGTTGTTTTTTGATGATTTCGGCACTGAGGGCAGTGTCCTCGCCTTCCACCACCTTGATGTTGGGATGTTGGCTCAGGAACTCGCGGCACTGCATCAGGGCGATGGGGTGCGAGTTGACCTCGGTAATGTCGTCCCAGTCTTCTTCGGGCAGGCAGACGAAGCTGTGCGAGATGCGCAGTTTGTGTTCGCCGATGATTTGTGTGCCGCTCTGTCGCAGCAGTTCGTTGTTGTAGAGCAGGCTGCCTGCAATGGTGTTCTCGATGGCCAGCATGCCGATGACCTGGCTGTCGTGGCGGATGGACTTGAACACGTCTTCAAATGTAGCGCAGCAGATCAGTTCTATGTCTTCGCCTTCGAAGTACCGGTGTGCTGCAATGTCGTGGAAGGAACCCAGTGTTCCTTGGATGGCTATTCGTTTCATATCGTTGTATTAACAAAAAATCCCGCTTCCAGTTATGGGAGCGGGATCCGTATCTTTTATTTCAGTTCTCTATTCAGTTCTTAAGCGTCACTGTCACTTGACACATACAAACTCCCGCTCTACTTTGTGGCTAAAGTAAAAGTAAAAGAAGAAGTAATATGCGTAAGTAAACAGGTTCATATCTTGCTTTTGTTGTTATTTCGTCGGCAAATGTAATGCTTTTCTTTGAAATGCGAACAATATTCTATGTTTTTTTTGAAAAACGTATCAATTTTACTTTTTCAGTACCTGTACGTCCACCTGCACGGGGCGGTGGTCCGATGCGACGCTCTCCGGCAGGACGCTCTGTTGCAGCACCTTAAAGTCGTATCCGTTTGCCGTATACCCGTAGATGTAGTCGATGCAGTAGTCGGGACGGTCGGCTGGGAATGTATAGGCGGTGGTGTCGTTCAGCGCGGTGAAGTGCCGTTTCAGTTCCACCTGGGGCTTTTCGGTGGGGCGGGAGTTCATGTCGCCTGCCAGCAGGACGGGCTTATGGTATCCTTCCACCGCTTTCAGAATGTCCTGCACAGCTGTCAGCTGGTCTTCGGGCGTCAATGACTGGTGGGTGGCGCAGAACACGTAGTCCTTGAATTCGGCCACAATCATGGTCCGCTGTTCTTCGCGTCCGGGCATGGGAATCTTCTTGTAGCTCAGCGGCTGCTCCTTGGACAGCAGACCAATGCCGTAACTGCCTCCCTGAAAAGGAATGGCCGAAGCGAAGAGGCCGTGCATGCCGGTGAGTGTTTCCAGTTCTTTCAGGGCGTCGACACCGTCGTTACGTTGGGTTACGCTGTCCAGTTCCTGCAGGGCCACTACGTCGGGAGCTGCCTGTTTGATAACTTCCGCTATTCGGTTGTAGTCACGTACGTTGTCCAGCCCGATGCAGTTGTGCACGTTGTAGGACATGACGCGCACGGGCGTTGTGTCCTGGTTGCAGGAACAAAGTCCGCAGCACAGGGCCAATGTGTAAGCCAGTAAATGTTTCTTCATGGTTATGTTTGTTTAAATTGTTGTATCATGATCGGCCGGATAGACTACTCCCCATTCCTGCCGGAGCTTGTCGAGCAGGCGCATGATTTCCAGTGTTTCGGCATGGGGCATGGCCGCTGTTTCCAGCTGTCCCCGACGCAGGGCGTCGATAGAAGCCTGTACTTCGTATTCGTAGCCGCTGATTTGGGGCGGGCAGTCGTAGATTTTTACCAGCTGGTGGTCGGAGTCGTAGATGGCGGCCTGCTGCGGGTTGTTGATGTTGTCCACTACGATGTAGCCTTTTTCGCCGGAGATGATGCCCTGACGGTCGTTGGCACAGCTGGCAGTGACCTGCATCACGGCCATATTGCCGTCGGCATAGCGGAAGGAGATACTTTCCTGGAGGTCTACACCGTTGGCGTTCTTCACGCAGTGCGACCGGATTTCCTCGATGTCGGTACCGAATATCATCCGGGCGAAGTTGATGGGGTATACGCCCAGGTCGAGCAGGGCGCCTCCGCACAGTTCGGGTTTGGCGATGCGTTCCTTGTAGGCCACAGGGTATCCCAGACTGGCTGTCAGCATGTGTGGGCGTCCGATGGCACCGTTGAATACCAGTTCGCGAATGGTGGTGGAGAAAGGCATGTAGCGTGTCCAGATGGCTTCGGTGATGAACACATTGTGTTCGCGGGCCAGCCGGAACAGCTCTTCGGCCTGCCGTGCGTTGGCCGTAAAGGCCTTTTCACAGAGCACAGCCTTGCCGCTCAGTATGCACAGACGGGCATGTTCGTAGTGGTGTGAGTGGGGGGTGGCAATGTAGACCAAGTCCACATGCGGGTCGGCAGCCAGCTCCTCATACGAGCCGTAGGCCTGCTTGAAGCCCCATTCCTTGGCAAAGGCTTCGGCACGGATTTGTTCGCGCGAGGCCACTGCGTAGCAATTCACATCCTTCATCTGTTGCAGGGTGGCAGCCATCTTGGCGGCGATGTTGCCGGTACCCAGGATAGCTATGTTATTCCGTTCTTTACTCATAGTGTTTGGGTTTGTTTTGGGTTGCGTAGTGGGATTAGAGTCCCAGTATGTCGGTTTGCCTGCCTCCGGGCAGGTTGTTGTATTGTCCGTTGAAGGTTTCGCCTTCTTTCGGATTCAGTTCCAGCTCTTTCTTCAGGTCTTCCGTCGCACCGTCCTTGTCGCCGTTCAGCAGTTTGGCGCGTCCGCGTTCGTGGTAGGCCTTGGCAAAGTTGGGATTCAGCTCGATGGCTTCGTCGAAGAGGGCGATTGCTTCAGCCGGTTTGTTCTGTCCGATGTACAGTTGTCCCAGATACAGGTAGGCCTGTTCGTTGAAGGGATTGTTTTCCGTCACCTTGCGGAAGTCGGCTTCGGCCTCTTCGGGCTGTCCGGCTGCTTCTTTGATCCGGCCGCGGAGCAGCAGGGCGTTTTCTTCGTCAGGGTCCTGGCTCAGGATGGCTTCGATGTCTTCGGATGCCTCCTTGTACTGCTGCATCTTGACCAGCGCTTCGGCACGCAGCAGACGGGCTTCCGTAAAGTCGTCTTTCAACAGGATAGCCTTTGTCAGGTGGGCGATGCACATGATGCCGTCACCCTGTCCGTCTGTTGCCTTGCCCAGCAGGTAGTGGGCCATGGCATTCCCCTCCTCGATGGCGATGGCCTTTTGGGCAGCTTCAGCCATGGCAGGATAGTCTTCCTGCACGAAGCATACGTTGGCCAGGTTCAGGAATGTGTTGACGTGTTCCGGTTCGACTTGCGTCATGCGCTCCAGCAGCCGGCGCGCTTCGTCCAGCTGGTTGGTCTGCGTGTAGACCTGTACCAGATATCCCATGGTTTCGAAGTCTTCCTGCAGGGCCAGCGCTTCCCGGAAGCATTTGATGGCATAGTCGGCACGTCCCATGCGTTGGGCGCGCATGCCGTCGTATTTGAATATATCGAAGTTCTTCTGTTTGTTCTTTTGTAGCTCCTCTTCAGGGTTGGAGGGCTTTCCTGAGAAAAATGACTTGAAAAATCCCATAGTTGTTTCTGATTAATTGCGGGACAAAAGTAATGAATTATTTTCTGATTTGCAGCATCCCGTTGTGGGTAAATATTTGTTGGTCATCCGTCATTTGGCGTAAAGTCTCCGCCAGCAGGTCTTTCTCGGCGGGAATCAGGTCGGCCAGTGCGGCCGGGGTGAGCGGAGCTTGTTCCAGGCATTGCCTGATTCTGGTCGGAAGGCCCTTTGTCTCCATTTCTGCCTTGTTCTTGTTTCTGAGGGCGATACAGGTGTCACATTGGCCGCAGTCGTGTTCGTTCCGTTCACCGAAGTAGTGCAGCAGCATGCGGCTGCGGCAGGCAGTCTCGTTCGTGGCATAGTCGAGCATGGCCCCGATGCGGCGTTCGTAGCGTGCCTTGCGTTCTTCGTAGACGGCAGGCGGAATGTTCAGCCGGTCGCTTTCTACCCGTTCGCGGGTATAGATGATGTAGGGCGTCTTCTTGCGGGGAATGTAGCTGACGATGCGCCGCCGGGAAAGTTCCTTCAGCATTTCATAGACTTGCCTGTGTGTGAGCCCGGTACGTACGGCCAGCGTCTCTTCGCTGATGAAGGCATAGTCGGTGAACAGACCTGTGTACGAGCGCAGGGCGGCCTGTATGAGGCGGTCCATGTCGTCGCCCAGTCCACGCAGCTTGTACAGTTCTTCACGTCCCACGGTGAAGAGCAGGCGTGCGGCGTTGTCCTGCTCGTCGGTATATTCCAGGTAGCCGGCCTGTGTCAGAATCTTCAGCGCACTGTCCACGGGGACGGGGAAGTACTTGAACTTGCGGCAGAAGTCCTCGATATCGAACTCGCGTACGCAGCCCAGTCCGTCGCCCATGGCCATCTCATAATAATATTGCAGATGCTCGTAGACGTCGCGGATGTAGTCTTTCTCCGGAAAGTTGTCGGGGATGCGCTTGCGCAGGGTTGTGCTGTCGGCTTTCGAATAGAGGATGATGGCGTAGGCCTTCTGTCCGTCGCGTCCCGCACGGCCCGCTTCCTGAAAGTAGGCTTCGATGGAGTCGGGCAGATCCAGGTGGATGACGAGCCGCACGTCGGGCTTGTCGATGCCCATGCCGAAGGCGTTGGTGGCCACCATCACGCGGCTTTCACCTTTCTGCCACCGCTGCTGGCGGATGTCCTTCACGGCGTCGTCCAGTCCGGCGTGGTAGAAGTCGGCGGTGATGCCCTGCTGTTGCAGCCATTCGGTCACCTCCTTGGTGCGGCGGCGGTTGCGCACGTAGATGATGGCACTGCCCGCCATCCGTTGCAGGATGTGAAGCAGTTCGGTGGCCTTGTTTTCCGTGCGGCGCACTACGTAGGCCAGGTTGGTGCGTTCGAAGCTCATGCGGAATACGTTCTCCTCGCGGAACTCCAGCCGCAGTTGGATGTCCTTCACCACTTCGGGGGTAGCGGTGGCAGTCAGGGCCAGTACGGGTACACCCGGCAGCAGACGGCGTACCTCGGCTATCTTCAGGTAGGCCGGGCGGAAGTCGTATCCCCATTGCGAGATGCAGTGGCTCTCGTCTACCGTAATCATGCTGATTTTCATCCTGGACAGCTTGATGCGGAAGATTTCCGTATCCAGCCGTTCGGGCGAGATGTAGAGGAACTTGTAGTTGCCGAAGATGGCGTTCTCCAGCGTCGCGATGATGTCCTGCCGGCTCATGCCCGAATAGAGGGCCAGGGCCTTGATGCCTCGGCGCTTCAGGTTCTGTACCTGGTCCTTCATCAGGGCGATGAGCGGGGTGATGACCAGGCACATGCCTTCCTGGGCCAGGGCAGGCACCTGGAAGGTGACGGACTTTCCGCCGCCCGTCGGCATCAGGCCCAGCGTGTCGCGTCCCTCGCCGATGCTGCGGATGATGTCCTCCTGTATGCCGCGGAAGGAATCGTAGCCCCAGTATTGCTTTAAGATTGCTTGATAGTCCATGACTGCTCCTTGTCCTGATTTTCCCATGCTTTTATAAGACAAAAGAACAGAAGAACAAAAAGACAAAACAATCTGCAAGGCAATATCTCTTTGTCCTTTTGTTCTTCTGTCCGAAAAAAGCCTCAGTTTGGCTTGATGTCCTCTATCTGGAGCTGCACCTCGCCCCGCTTGTGGGTATTCTCCTCGATGGTGTAGCAGATGTCGAACGACCGCTTCGTCTTGATGTAGCGCACGTGCGAACTCTGTCCGAAGGCGATGCCGTTCATCACGTTGTTCGACTTGTTGTCCACCAGCTCCAGCTTGATGTGTTCCTGGTCGCGGCCCACCACCTTGCTCGTGCCGTAGTCGTAGACGTTGTGGGTGCAGAACACCGGTTTCGTGTTCTCCGGCCCGAAAGGATTGAACTTCTTCAAGTCGTTGAAGAACTTGGGCGTGATATCCTTGAAGTCTATTTCGGCGTCGATGTCAATCACGGCGCTGGTCTGCTCCGGCAGAATGTGCTGCGACACGAATTCCTCGAACCGTTCGGTGAAGGCGGGCACGTTCTCCACCTTCATCGACAGGCCTGCGGCATAGGTGTGGCCGCCGAAGTTTTCGAGCAGGTCGCGGCAGTATTCGATGGCCTTATAGACGTCGAATCCCGACACGGAGCGGGCCGAGCCGGTGGCCATGTCGTTGGTGCGTGTCAGCACCACGGCGGGGCGGTAGTAGATTTCCGTCAGGCGCGAGGCCACGATGCCGATGACGCCCTTGTGCCAGGCCTCGTTGTAGAGCACGATGGAGCGGCGGTCGGCCAGTCCCTCCAGCCCTTCCACAATGTGGTTGGCCTCTTCGGTCATGCTCTTGTCCAGGTCCTTGCGCGTCTCGTTGTACTGGTTGATCTGGCTGGCCTTCTCGCGGGCGGTAGAGAAGTCCTTCTCCGTCAGCAGGTCCACGGCTTCCTTGCCGTTCTGGATGCGTCCCGAAGCATTGATGCGCGGCCCTATCTTGAAGACGATGTCGCCGATGGTCAGTTCCTTGTCCGCCAGTCCGCAGACGTCGATGATGGCCTTCAGCCCGATGCTGGGGTTGCTGTTGAGCTGCTTCAGGCCGTGGTAGGCCAGGATGCGGTTCTCGCCCATGATGGGCACGATGTCCGAGGCGATGCTCACGGCTACCAGGTCGAGCAGGGGGATGAGGTGGTGGAACTCAATGCCGTTGCTCAGCGTGAAGGCCTGCATGAACTTGAAGCCCACGCCGCAGCCCGACAGGTGCTCGTAGGGGTACGTGTTGTCCTCGCGCTTGGCGTTCAGGATGGCCACGGCGGGCGGCAGTACCTCGTCGGGCACGTGGTGGTCGCAGATGATGAAGTCGATGCCTTTCTCCCGGGCATACGCAATTTCGTCTACGGCCTTGATGCCGCAGTCCAGCACGATGATGAGCTTCACGCCCGTCTCCACGGCGTAGTCCACTCCTTTGTAAGACACCCCGTAGCCTTCGTTGTAGCGGTCGGGGATGTAATAGTCGATGTTCGAATAGAACTGTTGGATAAACTTGTAGACCAGTGCCACGGCGGTGGTACCGTCCACGTCATAGTCTCCGTAAATCAGAATCCGTTCTTTCTTTCCCATAGCCTTGTTCAGGCGTGCCACGGCCACGTCCATGTCCTTCATCAGGAACGGGTCGTGCAGGTCGGGCAGCTGCGGGCGGAAAAACTTACGTGCGGCGGCAGCCGTGGTAATCCCGCGTTGTATGAGCAACCGGCCGAGTATCGGGCTGATACCCAGCTCCTGTGCCAGTTGCCGGCTTGCTTCTGCCTGTTCGGGTGTTATGGGTTGATAATTCCATTTGTGAGTCATTTTATATATTGTTTTTTCTTTTTCCAGTCTCGGGTGTCGGGGCGGGCTGAAAGTGCCCATTTCTCCAACAAGTTGTAAAGGTAGCAAAAAGTCTTGAAAGAAGGGTGAAAAGTACATGAAATCTTTCTTAACGGACGGAAATGGGTAGGAGGAAATGACTGGAAACAGCTGGAGGACATGTGGAGAGACTGGAGAGGGCTGAAAAAAAGTACCCACGCTAACCGTCTGAAAATCAGGAGTGCGTGGGATGCGGTGGGTAGTTTGATAACTTTTCCGGGAAATGATAAATAAATAGGCTGCCTTTAAAGGCAGGTCATTTATTTATTTTTCGCGCGTAATGTTTGCAAATTACCCATCACATCTATACACGGTTGTTGTATGTGGTTGTAGATCAGTTTGATAGCGTGGGGAGATAAATATGCCTTTTACTGCCTTATGGTTTCAGATAGACCAGGATAAGTATAGGGTTGCTGTCTGCGTTCCATTGGCTGAAGATTGCCCGTTCGTCGGCAGAAAGTCCGGTCAGTCCGGCTGCTTTTTGTGCGTTGGCATCCGTATAGCTGGCCGTAAAGATGAGCGCGCGGTCAGTAACACCCTTGAGCATGACGTTTCCAAGCAGGCGTTTTTCCCTTTCTAATCCGAAGCGCCGGATGCCGTTACCCTTTCGGGGAATGTAGTAGAAGTCCGGCAGATAGGAGGAAAGGATGGAGCATACATAGCCCTGGCTGATTTCGTAGAAACCGTTGATGTCCTTGATGTGTTTGGTGTCCGTAAGGAAGGCTGCGGACTTGCCTTCCAGCTCTTTCAGGCTTTCGGCTGTAAAATATCTGGAAGACAGGAAAGAGGCGAACGGTTCTTTCCGCTCAGGCTGATAGACGTGCGGGGTGAACCGGTGGTAATAGTATGTCTTTCTGCCGGATTTGAACAGGTAGTGCGAAACCGTTTTCAATATCTTCATCTCGTTCACTTCGGGCTGGGCGGGCTGGAGTAGCGTTTCGTACGTTTGGGTACGCGGGTTGTAGACGGCCAGTTTGTCTGCAAGCCGCCCCTGCTCGTAGACGTCTCCCAGGAGGAAGTTCCCCTCTTCCGTCAGAGCGAAATTCAGGAAATATCGTCCGGTTGCAATTTCTTCGTATGCCTTGGGATTCCCTTTTTCATATTTCAGGATGCGTTGCCGTTCGTTGTCGGCTATGTAGATGTTTCCCTCGCTGTCCACATCGAAGTCCACGGGATAGAGATATTCCCCTGGTCCTTGTCCCAGTGGATGCAGGACTTGGAGAAAACGACCGTTTTTGTCGAATGTCAGGACGCCTTTGTGGAAGGACTGGTCATAGATATAGAATTTGTCATTCAAGCAGATGATTTTGTCAATGCTTCCTATCAGTGAATTGTCCGTCAGCTCTAACGGTAGATACCGGACGGAGTCGATCGGTGTTTCCGATGTGCGTGGAATACTATCTATGTCATAGGTGAGTGGCGGAGCCGGTTTCTGGAGAGAAGTGCAACTGCCGAGCAGCAGGCTCAGTGATAGTACTATGGATATAATATGGATTGTTTTCATAAAAAAAGAATTTGGGAGAGCGCTTGAAATATTGTTTTTCAAGTCGCTCTCTTTCGTTTAACTTCTGTTATCCTACAGTTCGATGAGTGTAGGTTCCAGGAGTACATTCTTCCATGCCTGAAGCTGGACAACTTACTTCATAAGTTGTCGTAATAACAAGATGGCCTGTAGATTCAATAGGCGTGATTTGTACATCTTTGACACTCTCAACACGCAAACGGTGTCCACTACTAAGCATAGAGGCTTCTTCTTGAGAAGATGTTTCAGGTGACACAAAGGACACTGAAATCATTCCCATACAAAACAGCATTAAAAGATTAAAGTGTTTCACAACTTTTGAGTTTAAAGTTTCATTACAAAAATACACATTATTTCATTATAAACAAAATTATTGGGGTAAAAAATATGGTTTTCTGTATGTTTAATAACATATATGAACAGTGAATCGTGAGTTGGTAGATGGTACTACTTTTTTATATTGCTGCGCAAGTGCTTGATTTTCAATGCCGCCACAGATGCCATAGATGCTTGTGTAAACATTACGCGTGAAATTAAATAAATGGTCTGCCTTTAAAGGCAGCCTATTTATTTAATTGGCTCAATAATTTTAATGCAATCCTCTGTGGCATCTGTGGCGGTATTTAAAAAAAAGGCCTTTTCGTTCCTTGACGCTGTGCTTCCTCACCCTCTGACGCCGTGCTTTGTCAGCCCCTCAGGAAGCACGGCATGACACCCTCACGCAGTACTTCGTCAGGCCCTCACGCAGCACTTCGTCAGACGGGGTAAGGAAACAGGGTGAACAAACTTTGGGACGGATTACCGCAAAAACACGAAGTGAAATACCGCAAAAACACGAAGTGAAATGCCACAAAAACACGAAGTACTTTTGGCTATTTTATTAAATACCTGTATTTTAGCAGAAAATTGGTTGGCGCGATAAATTACTTTCGCAAAATGAAGCGGGAGTACTTGATTTTTATTACCTTTGTTTTTAAAAAGAGGCAAAATGAATGAAATTTGGAATGAAATATGTTTTGAGTTAAAAGCTTGTATTCAAAATAATGTTTTAGAGAAAGAATATGAAAATGCTGAATCAACCTCAGTCTTATTGTTCTGTTCGCAAATTTGCAAGGTTACAATGTTATTGAATGAGGGTGTGTCAAAATAGAGGTATCTGAGACTCTCCTCCTTCTGGAAGGAGGAGTACCCGATAGGGGGAGGTGGTAGGTGAATACATAACGCGTTGATTGATAACCCTTAGCGAAAACCTACCACCCCGCCCTTTGGGCACCCCTCCTTCCAGAAGGAGGGGAGTTAAAATTGCCTCACTTCATTTTGACACACCCTCAATTGAGGATTTTTTATATTGTCTTATGCTTGCCTTCATATCCTGTGCCAAGACCATGGCTGCCCGCTGCACCCTGCGCGTGCCGCAGCTGACCACACCCCGTTTTGAAGCCGAGGCGTTGCAGAACGCCCTCAGCCTGTCGCAATACTCTGCCGCCGAACTGGAGACCCTGCTGCGGGTCAACGCGAAGATAGCCGCCGAAAACCGCCTGCGCTACCACGACTTCTGCTCGGAAGAAAACCGCCCGATGCCCGCCATCGGAGCCTATACGGGGGCGGTGTTCAAACGCATTGCGCCACGTGACTTCACGGCCGACGACTTCGCTTTCGCGCAGGACCACCTGCTCATCACCTCCTTCCTCTACGGCCTGCTGCGCCCGCTGGACGGCATCCGGCCCTACCGGCTGGAGGGCGACGTCTGCCTGCCCGAACGGGGCGGGCTGTCGATGTTCGACTACTGGAAACCGCTGCTGACGGACGTGTTCATTGAAGCCGTCAGGCAGCAGGGCGGCGTGCTGCTCAACCTGGCCAGCGGCGAGATGAAGAACCTCTTCGACTGGCGGCGCGTGGAGCGCGAGGTGCAGGTCGTGACGCCCGAGTTCCAGGTGTGGAAGGGCGACCGGCTGGCGACGGTGGTCATCTATGCCAAAATGTGTCGGGGCGAGATGACGCGCTTCTTCCTGAAGAACCGCCTCACCCGCCCCGAAGAGTTGCGTGGTTTCGAATGGGAGGGCTTCGCGCTCGACGAAAGCCGGAGCACGGACACCCACCTGCTGTTTACTGCCTGATGGTGACCATTGTGGCGCCGAATCCGTATTCCTGGAAGGAGGCATCCTGCGCCTTGCAGGCCGGGTACTTGCGCTTAAGTTCGTCCAGCAGCGCGCGGCGCAGCACGCCGTCACCCTTGCCGTGGATGAAGACGATGCGCTGCTCGCGCTTGTTCTTGTATTGCTCCATCACCTCGCGGAACTTGTCCAGCTGGTAGTTCAGCATCTCGCCGTTGCTCATGCCGCGGGTGTCGTCCAGCAGTTCGCCGATGTGCAGGTCCACCTCGATGATACCGTTCTTGCCGCCGCGCTTGGCGATGGTCTGCGGCTTGCGGGGCGCGTCGTCGGTCTTGCGTTTCTGTATCAAGGCTTCCTGGAGTTCTTCGGCCGACACATATACCTGCTTGGCGGGCTGGTCGTCCTTGACTACGTCGTAGAGCAAGGCCGGTGTCTCGAAGAAGTCGGTCTGTTGGAAGGTATGCAGCTTGTAGAACTTCACTACGTCGATGCGCAGCTCCACGCTGACGGCAGGCTTCAGCTGGAAGGAACGGCGGTCCTTGAAGGCCACCAGCTGCACGGCCACGCGCTCCAGGTCGTTGAGCGAAGCCTTCTCGAACTCTTCGAGCAGCAGCTTCGTGTTGGGCTCTATCAGTCCGTGCGAACGTACGGTCCATGCCTTGCCCTCGGCGCCCAGGTAGGTGTAGTAGAGGTAATAGTTGCTGTCGTTCACCAGGTAGCTTTCGAAAGACGTGGTACTTACTGCCTTGATGTCGGTGGGCACGAAGGCCAGGTGGACGTTGAGCGTGTCGCCGCCCTTCATCTCCGGCTGGCGGTAGACCGACACCTGAGGCTTCTCCACACGGTGCAGCGGCTGTTCGGCCGGTTGCGGTGCGGTCGGGCGGGCCGGCTGTTCCTCGGCCTTCTTCTGTTGGGCCTTGGCGGCCTTCGAGGCGGGAGTCGGTACGTTGTAGTCGTCCGTCTCTATCACCACCACTTCACTGATGTGCATCGGGATGTCAAATCCGTCGGCATCTTCCACCAGCACGATGTCCTTTCCCTGAAATCCGGTGACCTTTCCGCCACCCACTTCGCTCAGAAAGCGAACTTTGTCTCCTATCTTTATCATATCTTTTCTGTTTTAAGTGTAATCCGGCAAGCGGCTGTTTACCCTGTCTGCCTCTCTTCGGGGCAAAGGTACGGCAAACGCGGGGAAAGACAAAGCGGAAACCGAAGTTTCGTCATTCCTCCTGTTCCGGGCGGAGCATGTAGCCTTGCTTGGGCAGGAGGGCAATCTCCATTCCGCTGTCTGCTGCCAGGTATTTCCGCAGGTGGCTTATGCAGTTCATCAGGCTCTGTTCATTGGGCGTTTCCGTTTTTTCCCACAAGGTTGCTTCGATGAGTTTTTTCTCTACTGCCTGTTCCCGATAGGCAGCCAGCAGTTTGAGCAGCCTGTATTCCATGTGGCTCAGGCATTTGACGGGTTTCCCGCTCCGGCTGTCAGTCAGTTCCCGTGTGCGGCAGTCCAGCCTCAGTCTGCCTATGGGGATGGATGTATGGCTGGTACGGACGGCATACCGCCGGATGTATCCGGTCAGCTCCTCCATGTCGAACGGTTTCTTCAGATAACTGGTGGCGCCGGTCTCCAGTCCTTGCCGGATGGTGGTTCCATCCGTGTACGAGGATACAAAAATCAGGGGCACGTCGGGTAACAGTGCACGCAGCCGGGGCGCCGTTTCGATGCTGCTTTCCGTCCCTATCTGTACGTCCAGAAAGATGATGTCGGGCATGCAGGCGGTCGCTCTGGCCGTCAGTCCCTCCAGCGAGTTCTGGTAGAACACATCATAACCTTCCGCCTGGAGCGCGGTGCCCACCACCTGCCCCAGCAGGAGGTCGTCGTCCACGAACAATACTTTTATTTTTTCTGTCTTTTCCATTTCTTTTATTGTCAGGGTCTGTTTGTCTGTCTGCGGGGCAGGCGTATGCTGAAGGTACTGCCCGTTCCTTCCCGGCTTTCCACCCGGATATCTCCGCCGTGGGCACGGACCACGTAGCGGGCATAGGTCAGGCCGATGCCGTAGCCCTTCTGCGCGCGGCCTTCCTCGCGGGGCACCTGATAATATTCTCCGAAAAGCTTCTTCAGGCATTTGCGGGGGATGCCCCATCCGTTGTCCGTCACGCTGACCGTCACCCATCCTTCAGCGTCCTCTTCGAGTTTCACCGTGATGCGTACGCCTTCGTCCGAATACTTCAGGGCGTTTTCCAGCAGCTGGGCGAAGACGTTGCGCAGGCAGGCCGGGTCTGCCTCCACTTGTCCGTCCGTCAGGCGGTTGTCCGTCTCCAGCGTGTGCCGCTTGGCGGGCAGGCAGGCCCGGGTGTCCGCCGCAGCCTGTGCCAGCAGCGTGGGCAGGTCCGTCGGTTCCTTGTGCAGCACGAGCTTCCTCCGTCCGCCCCTTGCGGCGGTCAGGATGCGTTCGATGTCGTTTCTTAGCCGTTTCAGCCGTTCTTCCGCCTGTTGCAGGAAGGCCTGCTTCTGGCTGTCCTTCTCTTCCTTCTTCAGCCATCCCACGAGGGTGGCCACGCCTGCCAGCGGCGTTTTCAGGTCGTGCACGGTGCCGTTCACCGCCGCCTCCCGTTGTTTCAGCATCAGGTCCTTGCGCAGGATGGCGAGGAATTGCCACACCAGGCAGCCCATCACCAGCACGGCCAGCGCGGCGGACAGCAGTACGGCATAAGTCATTTGCCGGAAGATGTCTGCCGAGGGCTTTTCCGAGAAGAGGCGGAGATAGAACCGGTCTTGTGTCCCGATGGGAATCGGAGGGGTGGACAGGCTGTGGGAGGAGGCGAGCAGGGTGGTGTCGCCGGCGTGGTCAAGGATTTGCTGTTTGTCGTAAAGGCAGATACAATGACGGACTTTCTCCTTCATGCCTTTCTGATAGAGGCTGTCCAGTGTGGTCAATTGCGGATAACTCCCTTGCTTCAGGAGCAGCATCTGGAAAAGTTGGGTTATTCCTTCGGATATACTATTTATTCTTTTCTTTTTTTTGATGGTGGCGATATCCGTACTGTCTCCCACTAAATTTTTGATTTCATCCGGACGGATGGGCTGGCTATCGGACAACCGTTTCTCATGCAAATCGTTTTTTCTTATTAACACTTCTTTTTCAATGGCTTGTGTGAAGCATGTCTCCATTTGATCTTCAAATTCCGATACGTGGGAGCGATATATTTTCTGAAGCCAAAACAATTGCAGTACGATGATGGCTAAGATAGCGAGGGTTGTACCTAAAGCGTATTTCATGATATTGGGCAAGTCAGTTGGTTTTGTGGTTCCAAAAGTAGGAATAAGGAATGTAAAAAGCAACGGATGATTCCGTTTTTTTCTAAAACAGTTGAACTATAGCCAAAGCCTAATCAAAATAGTAAATTTTGATTAGGTAAAGATTAGGTTTTAGTTAGGTATTATATGGTTGATAGCCTGTATCTTTGTGGAAGTATTAATTTAAAATTTTAGTTGTTATGAATGCGAGTCTTGTCAAATTGTATGTAAGTGTGTTGATAGGTGCTTTTTTCCCGTTGGGAATTGTTATAGCTCCTTTCTTGTATTACTCGTTGGCCAAAACGAACGGTGCCGATGAACAGGTTGCTGAACTGCGGAAACACCTGAAGGATATTGTCAATTTCCAAATTCAGCTGTACATTTTCGTGTTCATTTATATGGTGGTGTTTTGGTATCTCCAAATCTCATCCTATAACGAAAGGCAACATTTCGATGCCGGATGGATGTATGTGCCGGTGGTTCTGTATGTGATTTTTGCGATTTTGTATCCCCTGTTCATTGCCGTACATCTTAAGATTGGTAAACCGGGAAAACGGTATTATTACTCCTTTATCAGATTCTTTTAGACCTGGCTCTCTCGTTGTCATCACCTTTTTGTCTGTTTGCGGGGCAGGCGTATGCTGAAGGTGCTGCCCGTTCCTTCCCGGCTTTCCACCCGGATGTCTCCGCCGTGGGCACGGACCACGTAGCGGGCATAGGTCAGGCCGATGCCGTAGCCCTTCTGCGCGCGGCCTTCCTCGCGGGGCACCTGATAATATTCTCCGAAAAGCTTCTTCAGGCATTTGCGGGGGATGCCCCATCCGTTGTCCGTCACGCTGACCGTCACCCATCCTTCAGCGTCCTCTTCGAGTTTCACCGTGATGCGTACGCCTTCGTCCGAATACTTCAGGGCGTTTTCCAGCAGCTGGGCGAAGACGTTGCGCAAGCAGGCCGGGTCTGCCTCCACCTGTCCGTCCGTCAGGCGGTTGTCCGTCTCCAGCGTGTGCCGCTTGGCTGGCAGGCAGGCCCGGGTGTCCGCCACGGCCTGTGCCAGCAACGTGGGCAGGTCCGTCGGTTCCTTGTGCAGTACGAGTTCTCTGCGTCCGCCCCTTGCGGTGGTCAGGATGCGTTCGATGTCGTTTCTCAGCCGTAGCAGCCGTTCTTCCGCCTGTTGCAGGAAGGTCTGCTTCTGGCTGTCCTTCTCTTCCTTCTTCAGCCATCCCACGAGGGTGACCACGCCTGCCAGCGGCGTTTTCAGGTCGTGCACGGTGCCGTTCACCGCCGCCTCCCGTTGTTTCAGCATCAGGTCCTTGCGCAGGATGGCGAGGAATTGCCACACCAGGCAGCCCATCACCAGCACGGCCAGCGCGGCGGACAGCAGTACGGCATAAGTCATTTGCCGGAAGATGTCTGCCGAGGGCTTTTCCGAGAAGAGGCGGAGATAGAACCGGTCTTGTGTCCCGATGGGAATCGGAGGGGTGGACAGGCTGTGGGAGGAGGCGAGCAGGGTGGTGTCGCCGAAGCGGTTGACGGTATTTCCTGAGCCGTCTTGCAGGAGAATACATCTGTTCAGTCCTGCATGTTCCGGATGTCTTTCCTGTAGCAGGCTGTCTATTGCGGGCAGGACTGGAAGCATACCCCGTTTCAGTAAAGCGTCCTGTTGCAGTTGTCCTATCAGTTCCGCCATGCTTCCGGCTACGTTCTTTGCTTTCAGTCGTTTGTAGTCCAGTGTATCTCCTTTGTGTGACGCTGCTTCTTCCGGAGTCATGTCGGCTTTGCTTTTTACGTAGAAACGGGGATGTTCGGGGTAGGCGAAAGAAGCGTTGCGGATACCGGCTTCATCCATAATGACTTCTTCAAAGCCTTGTTGCAGCGTGATTTGCCACTTCTCCAAATGCACCTTATACATTTCCCAAGTCCAAAAAAGCTGGGCTGTCAGGATGATCAATATGGCGATTGTAGTAAAAATTGCGCTTTTTTTCATGCATTCATGGATTTTTTCATTAGATGTCTTGTTGAATAATGCGAATGTAGCAGAAATATGTTTATAGAATACGATAAAGGGTAGGAATATATCGTTTTTTAACACATATACTTTATATACATTATTAGTAGTTTCTGCTTGCCTTTTGTGATGAATCAGGTGAAAGATGCTTGTGAATCTTGCTTATCGGCAGTTAAGGGGGGGAGAGTTCTCTTTTCGTTTAGCTTCTTTAACTCGGAATCGTATGAATCAACATGAAGGATGGTGAAGTTTCACGGGAACGGATTGAATGTGAGTGCGTTGCGTTGAAAGCAAGATATGGGCTGGTCGGGTGTCGGCGTAGAGACGCTTACGGTGTATCTCCGTGTGGAGTTTCACGCCTTCACCCCATCTTTCACCAAAACCATTTCATTGACAGCCATTTAGAGGCTGTGAAACCGTGAAGGAGAAGGAGTACATCAAACAGACTTTTACCACAGATTATCCGAATCTGACAATCAGAGTTTCAGAAACAATCTGTGTGAATCCGAGTAATCTGTGGTGAGTTCTGATGCGTCCCCGTTTCCCCAGCCCAAGCCACCCGTTCAAGCTGGGAAAAGTAATGCTTTAAGCCGGACAAAGCATCGGTTTAAGCCGGACAAACGGTTGCTTTGCCCAGCCTGAACAACTACCTACATGACGACGCCAACTACCTACATTAGCCCGATAACATCCATAGTTAGTGAAATAACATTCCTAGTTAGCCTACACAAGATGGTATCTTGTGCACCCAAAGCGTGCTTGTTATCAGAGGGAACAAGCATGCTTCTCTTCATTATCTGACGCCGTGCTTCGTCAGGTTCTCATGTTGTATCTTGTTTGGGTGTAAGGACGTACCCTCTTGGGAGGTCACGTTGTATCTCGTCGGGCGCGGTGGCGACCTAATCAAAACCTAATCAAAAAAGTGATTTTTGATTAGGTGAAAATTAGGTTTTAGTTAGGTGCTATGTCGTTGATATTCTTTATATTTGCGATAATGCTTAATATTATCAATTATGGAAGGTGTAAGAATAAGCAAAGATACGCATAGCTTGTATATTCCTACGGAAAATGAGTATTTCTTCCTTCATGTCTTTTGGTCAAAAGAGAGGCAGGGGCTTACTGCATATACTTGTGATAGAACCCAAGGCAAGAAGCGGGTTTGGTTGAAAGGTCAAGACTTTCCTTTGGACGGAAAGTTGGAAATAAATGTTTGTGAGGTGGCGAAGGAGTCGCTTCCCTTGGAGGTGATGGAGCATAAATTCCCTGTCATCCGTACGAAGTTGGAGATGTTTCACGAATTGGAAAAAGATTTGAAGGAGAAGGGGGTGTTATGAAAGGATTGAAAATCATGTTGAACGATACGATAACCTATGCGGGGATAGCGGATGGACTGGTGTCTGTCATTTTGACGAACAAGGAAGGGCCTTTGACTTTATCGATAGGCGGTATGGAAGCTGATAGTCGGACTCATCATGTTTGGATGAACAAGGAGATTTGTCAAGGAGACCGGATAAGCATTAGTGGTATAGAGATGGATGAATGTCTGCTTTCTCCCTCGGAACTGAAGGTGTATCCTTTGTCTGATGAGGAGTTGCTGAAATGTTATGATCGGTTGAAGCAGGAGTTGGAAGACGAAGGTGCTTTGTAATTACTATTTATTATAAGACAACAATGTTACGAGGAAAATATAAGTTAATCTGTTTTTTTGTTGCCGCCGTTTTGTTGGATATGGCGGTGGCTGTCTTTCGTATGTTCTCCACTTCATGGTGGTTATGGATTGTACCTGCCCTTTATTTTGTTCTGACAGCTTGGGCATTGGCTCGTGTGAAGACAATCAAGCCGTTGCATCTGTTTCTCACCATTCTTCTCGGATTGAATCTGATGAACTTGTGTATCCGGATTGTAGACTTTGAAGAAACATTGATTACCATCTGGTGTCCGGTTATGGGGAGTTTGGGAACCTTGACTGCTTATCTTTATGTAAAGTTTGGGTTGAAAGTATGGCCGGTTTTGGGTATGAGCGCTTTTGTCTGGATATATGCTGCGTCGGCAGGGCAAGACCGTTGGGCGGAATATTTGTCTTTTGGCAGGTATCCGGTTAAGGCGGGCATTTCGGATGATGCCATTTATTCTACGGCTCAGGACAGTATATTTATAAAGGATTTGGAATACCGATACGTGGTGTTGGAGTTTTGGAGTTCTTCTTGCGGGGTATGTTTTAAGAAATTCCCCATGCTGCAACAGCTGCATGACGATTACCGGAATCGGAATGATGTGCTGGTGGCAAGTGTCTTTGTGCGCTACCGGAGTAACGAAGTATTGGAAACGGGGAAAGATATCATACGGAAGGAAGGGTATACTTTCCCTGTCTATGCCGTCCACCGGAATTCTTCTCTGATGTCGCATGCCGACATCAGGGGATTTCCTACTGTTCTGATACTGGACCGAAACAAAACGGTGATTTTCAAAGGCAGCCCTGACAGGGCTGTGGAAAAGATGAAGACATTGGAATAAATGTTGATTTTAGGCTTATGATGCGCTGGCTCCTCTTTTTCCTCACGGCGGCGGGAACGCTGTTCTTCAGTTCTTCCCGGTTCGTGGACCCCTGGCTGGTACCCAAATGGGGGATACTGGTGGCGACCTAACCAAAACCTAATCAAAAAAGTGATTTTTGATTAGGTGAAAATTAGGTTTTAGTTAGGGATTATATCATTGATAGTCTTTACATTTGTGATAGTATTAACATTTAAAGATAATATCATTATGAGAAAGAAATTTTTAGCCCTGCGGGCAATCGGTAACATGGTCATGTATAGCTTGGCCTTGATTTGGGTTCTTATAGACGGTGAGTGGTATTGGATAGAAGGGGTTATGTAAACACGTCAGGTTATGAAAAGGTCTTATGAAGAATGTTGCTTTCGACATGTGCATGTACGAAAGAGTATTTATAGAAAATACCTTGTTGGATTTTTATTGTTAGCCCTATGTGTATTCCCCTATGTAGGCAAAGCACAGCAAAACAACAGTCAAGAGAAAAAAGTCTCTCAAATTATTTGGGATAATAAGGTGTTGGAATTGAAGAATGTGGAACCAAAGAAAGATAAGGTAGTAATAGTGGAATTTCCTTTTACAGTGAAAGGTGAGGTACCTATTGTTATACATAATGTAAAGGCTAGCTGTGGTTGTACAAAGGTTGAATGGCCGAAGAAACCTGTGATGCCTGATGAAAGGGCAAAGATTGTTGTGCATTTTCATACTAAAGGTGAAAAGGGCCATTTTGATAAGCGCTTTATCGTAGAGTCTACTTCAGTAAAAAGTGTCGAATTATTGAGATTTAAAGGAGATATAAAATGAAAACAGTGAATCTTTTTTTGTGTGCAATGTTCGTGTTCGCAGGTTTGTCATGCCAACAAGAAGAACTTTTGTATAGTTGTAATGAAAAAATTGATACTTGGATAAAGTCAAATCTTTCCTATGTGAAAAGCATGGATAGAGCTGAGTGGGAAGGTGTTGATGAAGAATTGAAAAGAGGATGTTATGCGGCGTTCTCTCCACAGCAAAAGCAACAATTGTGGTTGGGAAAATTTGGCGAGGCTTTATCTTTGGACTGGTCAATGGAGGAAAAGGAGCATATCAAGGTTCTGATTGATTTTGTCCAAACTCATTTGTTCTATTTTGATTCTGCCAAAGAGGAAACTGATGAGGAAATTGAAACGATTGAAGTGTTTGCTTATGAGTGGATAAAAAAAGCGGAATCTCAATTAGGCTGGAGTCGAAAACTTATAGGTGGATTGGTTGCCAGTCCTAATTCAATCATAGATAAGGAGGGCACTTTAAAACTTACGCATTTGAATTCAGATAAGCGAGTGAAAACAAGAACAGAAACGGGAGTGGACTGTAATTGTAGTACAAGTAGTGATTGGTGTTCTATAGATATGATGATAGAATGTCTTGATGTTTCTTGTGATGTTGTTCCTAACGATTGCGGTTTTCTTTGGTTATATGATTGTGACGGGCGTTGTAATGGCATCTAATTTTTTGGGGTGTATGGGCCTGAGATAAGAGGGTGTGTCAAAACTAAAATGACTACTCCCCAAAGTTACAGATTGTAACTATAATATTTAAAAGGGTCGTATCAAACGCTGTTTTGAGTAATGATACGGCCCTTTCTCTTTAGTCTTTTAGGATGCTCAAATTTCAAATTATAAGTTCATATTTTCAAAAGATGAATTTTGACACACCCTCTTCGTTATGCGTTTTCTTGTGTATTATTTATTGAAAGACAATAATGTTACGAAGAAAATATAAGTTAATCGTTTTTTTTGTTGCCGCCGTTTTGTTGGATATGGCGGTGGCTGTCTTTCGTATGTTCTCCACTTCATGGTGGTTATGGATTGTACCTGCCCTTTATTTTGTTCTGACAGCTTGGGCATTGGCTCGTGTGAAGACAATCAAGCCGTTGCATCTGTTTCTCACCATTCTTCTCGGATTGAATCTGATGAACTTGTGTATCCGGATTGTAGACTTTGAAGAAACATTGATTACCATCTGGTGTCCGGTTATGGGGAGTTTGGGAACCTTGACTGCTTATCTTTATGTAAAGTTTGGGTTGAAAGTATGGCCGGTTTTGGGTATGAGCGCTTTTGTCTGGATATATGCTGCGTCGGCAGGGCAAGACCGTTGGGCGGAATATTTGTCTTTTGGCAGGTATCCGGTTAAGGCGGGCATTTCGGATGATGCCATTTATTCTACGGCTCAGGACAGTATATTTATAAAGGATTTGGAATACCGATACGTGGTGTTGGAGTTTTGGAGTTCTTCTTGCGGGGTATGTTTTAAGAAATTCCCCATGCTGCAACAGCTGCATGACGATTACCGGAATCGGAATGATGTGCTGGTGGCAAGTGTCTTTGTGCGCTACCGGAGTAACGAAGTATTGGAAACGGGGAAAGATATCATACGGAAGGAAGGGTATACTTTCCCTGTCTATGCCGTCCACCGGAATTCTTCTCTGATGTCGCATGCCGACATCAGGGGATTTCCTACTGTTCTGATACTGGACCGAAACAAAACGGTGCTTTTCAAAGGCAGCCCTGACAGGGCTGTGGAAAAGATGAAGGTATTGGAATAAATGTTGAATTTAGGCTTATGATACGCTGGCTCCTCTTTTTCTTTACAGCGGCGGGAACATTGTTCTTCAGTTCCTCCCGGTTCGTGGACCCCTGGTTGGTACCCAAATGGGGAATACTGGTGGCGGGTATGGTCGTTTGGGGACTGGTGACGGCTGTCCACTGGGTGTATCCTTTCGACCGGTGTCCCGTCCGGTTCCGCTCGTGGGTGGAAGGCGGGCTGGTGGCGTTGGTCGGAGTGGAGGCGTGCTACGGCCTCTTCCGGGCGTTTGCGCCGGGAGGCGGCGGGGTAGCCTCCCTGACAGGCACGCTGGACAATGCCGCCGGCTTTGCGGCCTGCCTCTGTGTGGGGTTCCCATTCTGCCTTCGCCTGATGGGCGGGACGGGTTGGCGGCGCTATGCGGGAGTGGCGGCGGCCACGGTGGTGCTTGTGGCCGTGGCGCTTTCGGCTTCCCGGGCGGGTATCCTGAGCCTGCTGGCCGTGTCGGCGGTATGGGCGTGGAAGCGGTTGCGCTTTTCTCCGCGGGTCAAGGGGACGACCCTGGCGGTACTCCTCCTCTTGCTGGCCGGGTTGCTCTATGGGGTGAAGAAAGATTCAGCGGACGGGCGGCTGCTCATCTGGCGTTGCTCGCTGGAGATGATGAAGGACCGCCCGTTGCAGGGCTGGGGCCTCGGTGGTTTCGAGGCACATTACATGGACTATCAGGCCGCCTACTTCGAGCGGCATCCCGACAGCCGCTATGCACCTTTGGCGGACACGGTGCAATATCCTTTCAGTGAATACTTGAATATCGGTGTCGCGTTCGGAGTGGTGGGTTGGCTGGCCGTCGCTGCCTGGCTTGTCTGCCTGGGGCGCGCTTATGTGCGGCGGCCCACAGTGGAGAAGGAGTCCGGTTTGCTGGTCTGGCTGGCGGTGGTTGTCTTTGCCGCCTTCTCCTATCCGCTGATGTATCCGTTTGTCTGGCTGATGCTGGCCTATGCCTCCGTCCGGTTGCTGGAAGATGTCGGGACGGTCCGTCCCCTCCTCCTCCAGGCTGGGGCGGTGTGCTTGCTGGCCACCTGTGGCTGGGTGGGAAGCCGGACCTACCGCCGCATGAAGGCCGAACTGGTGTGGGCTGAGGCGGTCGCCGCCTCGTCATTGGGGCAGACGGAGGAGGCGATGGAGAAGTACCGGCGTGCGTATTCCGTACTTTGGGCAGACCGCTACTTCCTGTACAACTATGCGGCGGAACTGCACCGCCACGGGCAGCAGGACGAAGCGCTCCGGGTGGCCGGAGCATGTCGCCGCCGTTGGGCGGACTATGACCTGGAACTGCTGTTGGCCGAGCTGTACGAGCAGCGGGGCGAGGATGTCCGGGCGGAGGCGCACTACCGGCGAGCCTCCCTCATGTGTCCCAACCGTTTTGTCCCTCTGCACCGCCTGGTGCTCTTGCTGGACAGAACCGGGTGGGCGGATGAGGCTGTGCGGCTGGCCCGGCAGCTTGTGGAAAAACCGGTGAAAGTCCCTTCTTTCCAAGTGGATTGGATTAAGAAGGAGATGAATGATTATATAATCAAGCAATGTGAGTGATAACTGATTGTCGGATTTAAAGGTAAGTGTTATGGAACCACCAGTGTTATAATTAATGAAAGGAATCGAGTATATATAGTAATATACTGATTCTGAGTGGGTAAATAAAAATAGTATCATTAATATTGATTGGATATGAAAATTCTAACAATAATCTTATCAATTGGCATTTTGTTGTCAGTGAGTGCATGTACAGGTAGTGATATGTATATGCAAGAACAGATACCTGCCGGTGATGGGCAACTTCTTGAGACTAAAAATTGGGAAGAAGCCGACCTTTCCCCGGAATGGAATGTATTGGCCATTTCGTTGTTTTCAGAAGCGAATGCGAACAGAATCATTACTGCCCGTTTCGATGTGGATAAAAAGAGCGGGCAACATGTGATGCAGTTTCGGGTAGGAGGAGAAGGAGCGAAAGAGGGAAACCGGCCCATCTTGAAAACCCGAGAGGAAAATGACCGTAAGTGGATATACTGGGGAGAAGTATGTGGAATCATGTCTGCCAAGAGGTTTGCAGACTTCTTACAGAAGAAATTTGCGGGAGTCCCTTATGAAACCCGATTTGAACCGATAGAGGGTAAGGATTGCAGAAAGGCATATTATCGGAAAGGGTGATAATGCCTGTACACAATCGCATAATTAATAAATGTGAATGCAATGAGAAAGAACGTATTCTTTATCGTAATGGTTTCATTGTTTTTGGGAGCCTGTACTTCCACCGAAACAATAGAGGAGGTGGAGGGAACGTACTATTACGAGAAGATACAGGAATTGGCCGCTTCTTATGGAGGGTATGTTGAACGTGAAAGTTCGGCTCCTCCCATGACGAAGGCAGAGTATGAGGAATTGGAACGTATCGTACTTGCCCTTACAGGACATGGTCAGGAAAGCGACTGATGTTTATCTGAACTAAAGTACGGATCCATTTTGAATGGCCATCTTTGTCCTCTTAAGGGAGTATGTGGAAAAATGGAGATAGGGCATGAAGATTTGAAATGGATCCGTTCAAGTGAGTGATAATTCGTTGAATGGATGTAAAAGTAGAAGTTTATGAAAAGTAAATTGTTGTTATGTTGTTTGATTGTTTTGCCGATGGCTTGTTCCAAGGACAAACAATCTGAGCCTAAAGTGGAAAAGTTTGTATTGGAGTATTCTATACAGGAACGGGAGGATGCTTATGCTAAAATGTATCCTTATCTGAAAGTGGTAAACAAAAGATATACGCTTGACTTGACGGAAGAACAAGCGGATACTTTGGGTGTACCTGTAGCTTTGTATCGGGAAGCATTGGCAGATGTAGAAGCGGTAAATCAGTCTTTTGATAAGGCAGAGGAGGAAGGAATTCCCTTTGAAGTGAAAAAATTGCCGCTTTTGAGTGATTCGCTTATGAAGGCATCCCGAAAGGCTAAAATGGAATTTGAACAACTTTTAAAAGGAGGGGAATAAAATGAAAGTTTTCTTTGTTTTGTTGAGTATTATTGGAGCAGTATTGTTTGGAGCTTGTTCAAACGAACAAAATGTTTGGGAACAAGGAACAGAGCGAGTTACGGACACATCTGCAATATTGGATGCCCATTTGAAAATGGCTCCATATCTGAGGATTGTAGAAAATAGATATGTATTGGATTTATCAGAGAATGGAGCAATGAGATTAGGGATACCTATCGGTATTTATCATGAAGCTATTAAGGATATAGAAAGGGTAAATGGAACTTTTGATGAAGCAGAGTTGGAGGGAATACCTATTGTAATTGCGGATAAAACTCTTCAAAAGGATGAAAAACTGTTTTCTCCGCTTATTAAGACTAGGACGGAGAATCCTACAACTTATGCTACAATTTGGTTGGGTTACAATACATCTACAGGTTCTGCAAGTTTTACACCAAGGTCTAATAAAGTAGTGGTTAGTGCTAGTGGAACTTCGATGGTTTGGAGTGTCGTTTTAAAAGGAGGAATTAGTATGGTCTTGTCTGGCTCTTCTTTTGGAGGAATAGTGAAAAAAACGGCTAATGTATCAGCAGGATACAGAATTTCAGTGGAGGCACAAAAGGCTGCGGGTAATGGAGCTGTTGTAACGGTGGCGTTTAGTAATCAATGAAGCGGATATATTGGTTTGGATTTTGAAATTGAGTGTTATGGAACCATCACCTATATTTAAAGTGTTCTCAAAAGAGAAGAAACAGATGTATGTCGAATTGTATAATCAATAAATGTGAATGCAATGAGAAAGAACGTATTCTTTATCGCAATGTTTTATTGTCCTTTGGAGCCTGTACCTCCACCGAAACTGTAGAGGAGGTGGAGGGAGCGTACTACATCGAGAAGATACAGGAGCTGGGTGCTCTTTATGGAATCTATTATGAGCATGGCAAATCGGCTCCTCCCATGACCAAGGCGGAGTATGAGGAAGTGAAACGTATGTTGTTTGACATTATTAGACGTGGTCAGGAAAGCGACTGATGTTTGTCTAAATTAAAGTGCGGATTCATTTTGAATGGTCATCGTTGTCCTCTTAAGGGAGTATGTGGAAAAATGGAGACATTGCATGAAGATTTGAAATGGAGCCGTTCAAGTAACTTTAATCATGGTAGAATGGTAGAATATGAATGCTTTTTTTTGTAATCCATTTAAGAACAAATTTGATATGGTAGGTGTGGTAATTATATTATTGTTATCTGCATTTATAACGGTAATAGTTTTTTTCGTGATATGTCCGGTTATTCGTTACTGGCTTTTATAGGTATATGTGGCTGTTATATAGACTTATTTGTCGCAGATAAGGTGGTTCGGATAATTTGCTTGGCCATATTGTTGATGTTTATACTTGGGATAGTATAACTGATGTAATTTAACTCTGTAGGATTTATAATATGAAAAAGATTTACTGTGTTATTGTTGTGTGTTTAAGTTTTGCGGCTTGCCAATTGGAGGCCCCAAAAACTACACTTCCTGAGAGTATGCAGGATAGAATGCCCGAAACTTGGCAGGAACAAGTAGAATTTGCTAAAAAGACGACGGCCCAATTGGTATCACAAGGAAAGGGTGACTTGAAATTTGTCGATTATAACTATCTTGGGAAAATCACTTCCCAAGAGCAGCTTGACGACTGTTGGGAACGGTTGTTGGGGGATGATACGCAAGTGGTCATGTTTCCGAACAAGGATGATTATGAAACGTTTAATATCGTACCGTTGAAGCAAGAACGGGAGCGGATTTGGAACTTGGAAAAGCGGGACTATGTAAAAGGTTTCAGAGAATTGTTGGATACGGTGGTGACGATTGGAAAGGAAATGATGGAATTGGAGTGGGAGTATAAAGGGAAACCTGTTCACTCTTTGGCAATTCTTTCTCATGGGAAAATCGTGTTTGACCATATAGGAACCGTAGTTAGTGCACCGGGGTCAAGAACTCCGAAAAAACCGGTTGTCAAGACACGGGTGTACAAAAGCGAAGAGGAGGCGTTGCAACGGCTGAAGGAAAGATTGGATAGTTTAAACAATTTGTAATGAAAAAGTGGATTCTTATCTTTTCGGTTATCCTGTTGGCGTGCGGGGCGGCGGTGTATTTCGGCCTGCCGTCTCTTCCACCCGAAGCGGAGGGCAACCGCCGGAACCTGTGGGCGGTGTTGCTGCACTACCGTTGGGTGGACCGCGACCGCCAGAAGCTGGAAGCGGCCCGCTTTCTGATAGACAACATGCCCTATCATCGGGGAAAGGGGCGGCTGGTGCACGTGCCGGAAGAGATGAAGCGGTGGAGGAGGGAGGCGGACAGCCTGTATGCCTCCGTGCGGCTTGCGGGGATGGAGGAGAAGGACTGGCAGGACAGCCTGAAAAGAATGCGGACGAAACGGCTGGCTTTGTTGAAGGATTCGGTGATGCAGGAAGCGGCGATAGACGACGGATGGTTTGACGACATCCAATGCTTGTCGTACCGCTTTCTGGTGGACCATATCGACAACGCGTTCCGGATGTGGCGGCGGTCGGTGTTTGCCCGGAACCTGAGCTTTGAGGAGTTCAAGGAATATCTGCTGCCCTATCGTTCGGTGGCGGAATACGGATTCCACGTTTCGGGCAGGGAATGGCAGGAATGGTTCGGCAAATATGTACCCGTGGACGGAACGGCTGCCTTGCGGGAGGCGGTACGGGGATACAACCAGGCCGCAAACAACGTGCAGGGGCTGAACGGGAGCAACAGGCGGGAAGTACCGGCGGGGCAATATGATTTCTATGTCGGCGGCAAATTGGATTGCGTGGATATTGCCCATTATGGCTGCAACATCCTGCGGGCATGCGGTCTGCCGGTGGTTGTGGAGTTCAACATGAGTTACCTTTCCCTGCCGGGGCGGCACTACCATTGCGACGTATGGTACGATGCGAAAGGGGAATGGCGTACGTTCAATGCGCAAAGTGCCTTGCCCGGCGACCGAGATTGGGCGTTCAGCCAGGTGACCAATGTGTACCGCATGACTTATGGGGCACGGAAGGATACACCCTACTTCCTGAAGAATCCGGGAGAGCGGGTACCCGAGCTGCTGGATGACCCTTGCATTGAGGACGTGACATCGAACTTGCGGGAGACCGTGACGCTCACCGTGCCTTGCCGGGTTCCGGCGGCCAACCGGCTGGCCTATCTGGCCACGTTCCACAAGGAGAGCGGTGGCCTGATAGCCGTGACGTGGGGTACGGAGGAGGCGGGCCGCGACTCGGTGACGTTCAGGCATGTGCTGCCGGATGTCCTTTACTTTCCGGTGTACTATGCGGCGGACGGGGTGAAGGCGGCAGGTGAGCCTTTCTATGTGAAGATAAAAGACAAGCGGGCGGAAGTCCACACCCTGCCGGGAATACAGACGGGCGTACAGGAGCGGGAGACTCTCGTCCTGCGGCGCAAGTATCCCCGCAAGCCCAATATGGTGAAGGTGGCGAACGAGCTGGTAGGCGGTCGTTTCCTGGGAGCGAACCGGAAGGACTTCAGCGACGCGGTGACACTGTATGAAATCAAGGAACCGCCCTCACCCTATTTTCAGGACTATCCGTTGAAGCGGACGGGACGGTTCCGCTACTATCGTTTCCAGGCTCCGAAAGAGCGTCCGAGGGCCAATATCTCCATGCTGGAGTGGATTGCGTCTTCCGGGCGTGGGTATGCGAATGTGCTACCGGCTACACGGCCGGATATGCTGCGGCCTGCGGACACGGTTCGCCTGGCGGAGGAACAGCGTTGGGTGAAGTTGCTGGATGCACCCTGGAAGGATATGGTTTGGAAAGCGGAATATGACGGCAACAGACAGACGGCACCCGGGGCTTATCCGAACATTACACTTTGGCTGAAAGAGCCGCAAGTGGTTTCACGAGTCCGGTTCGCTCCTCTGAATGCCGATAACGGCATCCACGGAGGCGATAGGTATCGGTTGCACTACTGGGAGGAAGATGGCTGGCAATCTGTCGGGACCGTTCAGGCCGATTATGAGTATGTGGTGTTCGACAACGTACCGGCCCACAAACTGTATTGGCTGGAAAACCTGACCACGGGGCAGGAGGAGATGCCGTTTGTCATGGAGGACGGTGAACAACGGTTTCTGTATGGCGACATTATCTGAATTGGAGGTGGAGCTGATGCCTAATTTTCACCTAATCAAAAAAGTGGCTTTTGATTAGGTAAAAATTAGGTTTTAGTTAGATGCTATATGGCTGATAATCTTTATATTTGCGAAGTGTGGCTTTTGAGAAGCGGTGATGTTTTGAGAAGTCCCCATGCTGCAACAGCTGTATGACTATTACTGGAGCCGGAATGATGTGCTGGTGGCAAGTGTGTTTGTGCGATACAGAGCTGACGAAGATTTGGAAACAGGGAAAGATATCATACGGAAGGAGGGATATACTTCCCCTGTCTATGCCGTCCACCGGAATTCTTCTCTGATGTCGCATGCCGATATCAGGGGATTTCCTACCGTTCTGATACTGGACCGAAACAAAACGGTGATTTTCAAAGGCAGCCCTGACAGGGCTGTGGAAAAGATGAAGGCATTGTTAAGATAATTAAGTAACTTCAATCACAATAGGGTATGAATGCTTTTATCTACTTTCATGATGGCAATGAGTTTTTATACGGATCTGCCGGGCTATTCGTTACTGGCTTTTATAGGTATATGTGCCTGTTACATAGACTTGTTTGTCGCGAATAAGATCATTCGGACAGTATGTCTGGCTATCTTGTTGGCGCTTATACTTGTGGGGCTATTTAGCAATATGCATTGTACTCGTTAACTGATGCAATTAGCCTTGGCGTGAGTGATAATTGATTGTCGAACATAAAGATAAGTGTTGTGGAACCACCAGTGTGAATTGTGCCGTGTCTAATTCTATGACTTGGCTATATGTGTAATGATAAAATGATGTTTAATTACCAGATATAATGAATATGAAGACTATATACTACTTTTTTGTGCTTGTGTTGAGTCTACTTTTTGTCTCTTGTGGGTCCGATATTTTAGTAAATGAAGTTGTACCACCTGTTAAAGCAGAGAAAAAAAATGCTCTTGAAACATGGCAACAACAGGCTGAGTTCGTTAAGAAGTATACTAATCCGATGATTGAATTTGGTATTCATGGAGTTAGTCTTATAGGGTATACTTATCTTGGAAAAATTGATTCTCAAGAACAATTAAATGAATTGTGGGAATATCTTTTTGCGGAAGATACAGACGTGGCTGACAATGCAGGTGACAATACTTATGAAATAGTATCTTGGAAGATTAAAAAAGAAAAGGTGCGATTGCGTGGTCTGCCGGATCCCTCTGTTTTAATTAAACAACAACTTCAATCAATATTAAAAGTTGGCGTGGAAATGGTGGAAATGGAATGGATGTATAAAGGAAAAAGGGTTTATTCAAAAGCGGTTGTGTCTGATGAATGTGGTGGAATAATTTTTGATCCGATAGGTTCGTTTATATCCATTACTTTTCCTGAAAAAAAGGAGGAAATGAAATCGAGTATGAGAACAATTAAAACAAGAAGGGAAAACGAACCCATTGTGAGAGAGTGGATTTTGTCAAATCAAAGTCGCACTTATGTGAATGGTAAGCCAGCTTGGCGCTATCATCTTCAAAGTACTTCGTTGTTCTACAAGAATGGTATTTTAAAGGACTTTAGTATTTATCAGAGTCATCATGCAGAAACAGGGTGGAGTTGCGATGCAAATATTATAAGCACAAAGGGAGAAAGAGGAGTAAGCACATACCATGAATTTTCGTGGGGATATGCCTATGGAGAAGGTATTACGGTTTCTGTCAATTTGCAAGGAACTATATTTTCCATCACTCCGGGTGCTCATGGAGGTTCAGGCACAATGGCTCATACTGTTAATTAAAGAATGGTATACAGGTTATTGATCAGTTTTTGGAATGATAATCGAATGTCTAATCGTATAATGAATGTAAGTAAAATGATTACGAAAAACTGATTTGATTGAGATTTAGAATGAGAAAATATCCAATATGTCTTTTAAAAAATGAAAATATAAAATCGAAAATATTTTACAAATCTTTGATGCTTGTGTTAGGGCTGATTATGTATGGTTGTAATAATGAATATGATTATGTCGATGTGAGATTAGAAGCTGATAGAACGGAGTTTAAGCATGAAGTGTTAACTTTGGCTAATGAATATGGGGTGGAGGTCGAATTCTTGAATACATATTCAGATCCTAGTGAAAGCGATTTTAAATCAATAGAAGAGATAGAGAGAATTTTCATACAATTGAAAGAAGGTGTAGGCAAAAAACGTTCTTTTCCTTTGTATCGAAATAGAAAAGCAGATGGAAGAAGTTGGTATGAAACGAGAAATATCATGTCTCCTCCTAATGTGAAAACACGTAGTGAAATATACAGCTTTAGTGAATGGGCTTTTAATCTTTCTTGGTTTTCAGTTTCCATAGTAGAAGATGAAGGGATTTATACCGTATATACTGATTTTACAGGTTTGTCGGTATACTCATATATACAAAAGTACGCTAGTGGTTCATGCGATGGTGATGTTGTGACATTTAATGCGTTGGGAACTTTGAATGCTTCGATTACATCTGTTGTGGGATTTAAATTAAGTTATACAGTAACTGCTAATGGTTCTTATAATAAAATTGATGATAATGGATCTGTCTCATTGAGTTATTCGTAATATTCGAAAATTGCTGTCTTATGGAAATGTTAATCGTACTTCCGTACTTTGCGGAATTATTGTATCTGTCATTCTTGTTGGCAGGTTTGTTTCTCGTTTGGTATAAAAGCAGTTTTGAGAAGTCCGGAAAGCTCGTTTGGACAATCTTGATTGTATTGTTTAATGTGCTTGCCTTCATTCCATTGATATACCTGTTGTTTAGGAAGAAGAAGGAATATTCGGAGTCATGAAACGGCTTATGTCGTTTCAGTCATTATTTTAACTTGCTAAAATGGATAAGATGAAAAGAATTTACTATCTCATTGTATGCTTAAGTTTGGTGGCTTGCCAATTGGTGGCTCAAAAAAAGATATCTTCCGAGAAGATGCCGGACAAACTACCCGAAACGTGGCAGGAACAACTGGAATTTGCTAAAAAGACGACGGCCCAATTGGTAGCACAAGGAAAGGGTGACTTGAAATTTGTCGATTATAACTATCTTGGGAAAATCACTTCCCAAGAGCAGCTTGACGACTGTTGGGAACGGTTGTTGGGGGATGATACGCAAGTGGTCATGTTTCCGAACAAGGATGATTATGAAACGTTTAATATCGTACCGTTGAAGCAAGAACGGGAGCGGATTTGGAACTTGGAAAAGCGGGACTATGTAAAAGGTTTCAGAGAATTGTTGGATACGGTGGTGACGATTGGAAAGGAAATGATGGAATTGGAGTGGGAGTATAAAGGGAAACCTGTTCACTCTTTGGCAATTCTTTCTCATGGGAAAATCGTGTTTGACCATATCGGAACCGCGGTCAGTGTACCGGGTTCAAGAACTCCGAAAAAGCCGGTTGTTAAGACACGGGTGTACAAAAGCGAAGAGGAAATGTTGCAACGGATAAAGGAGATAAAGGAAAAAAAGTAGGTTTGTCTGTCTGTTAGGAATAATCGGATAGATTGCTCATAATTTAATTTCATTATTGATTAAAAAAAGGCTGATTGTTTTATGGAAAGAATATTTTTATTAGGCTGTTTAGCTTTTTTGTTGATGGCTTGCTCCAAAAGGAAACAGTCTGAACCTCAAGAAAGGAAATATGCATTAGAGTATTCTATGCAAGAACGTGAGGAGGCTCATGCCAAAATGTATCCTTATCTGAAGGTGTCAGACAAGAGGTATGTGCTTGATTTGACGGAAGAACAAGCGGATACTTTGGGTGTGCCTGTAGCTTTGTATCGGGAAGCGTTGGCGGATGTTGAAGCAGTAAATCAGTCTTTTGATAAGGCAGAAGAGGAAGGAATTCCCTTTGAAGTGGAGGATTTGCCGCTTTTGAGTGATTCGCTTATGAAGGCATCGCGAAAGGCTAAAATGGAATTTGAACAACTTTTAAAGGAATGAACGATGAAGAATCTGTTTCAAAATCCGTTTAAGAACAAATGGAATATCATAGACGGGATGATGGTATTGGTATTGTCTACATCCATGGCTGTAATCAGTTACTGGGGTGATCCGTACCATTGCTCATTCTTGCTTCTTATCATGATATACGGCTGTTACATCAGCCTGTTTGTCGCAAACAGGTTCATCCGGATAGGATGCATGGTGCTGCTTCTGCTGCTTACATTTTATTGGTATTTCAGCGGTTTTCTCCGTTCGGCATGACAGACATATCAGATGATATAAACAGATTGTGAATGCTTGTTTAAACTTTTAATTTGTCGATATTATGAGTGATTATGTGGTTGTAGTACTGGTGGTACTGATTGTTTGTACCGATGTATTGGCTATCAGGCATATCATGCGGTCGGATGCGGGTGGTGGCATGAAGGTGGTTTATGCGCTACAGAGTAGAGGGAATAGATAAATGGAATCTGACATGGAATACGCTGTTATCGGATTGATTATAGGGATACCTTTGATAGCATGGCTGTTGTATACGGGAGTACAAGACGTGCGGAGGTTGTATCGGGAACGGTCTTATGGGAAGACATTTCTTTATGTGTTTTTCCGTGTGGGACTGATTGCCTGTTTGCTTCTGTCCATCCTGTCTTTGTTTGGAGTTAAGTTGTTGGCGGATGTCCTGAAGTAGGTCGTTCGTTGTTTTGACTTTATTGTCTGGCTGATGCTCGCTTGTCTGTGGATGGAGTTGGACGATTTTATCCCATGTTGTATATGGATAATTCTCATTTAATCCTTATTTTTGCAACTACACTGAAAAATATGATTTAAGAGAAACAGACAACATGAAGAAACAAGAGAAAATGGGATGGGCCGGCGTTTGTTTGCTGTGCCTGCTTACGTGGCTGGGTTGTAGCCCGGCCGGAGAATCGGGAAAGATGGTACGTTCGGGACAGGTGGATGTCGTGTCGCTGAACGAAGGATGGACGTTTGCCCGCTACGGGCTGCAGGCCGACGGGACGTTGCGCGAAGAGCCGGAAGGCATGTATGCGGCCGGTTGGGACGATTCGTCCTGGCGGAAGTTGGATGTGCCCCATGATTTTGCCATCGAAGGGCCGTTCCGCATGGACCTGTCCGGAAACACGGGCCGCTTGCCCTATCAGGGAATCGGCTGGTACAGGAAAAGTTTTGTGCTGGATTCGACGGATGCGGACAAACGTATCTATGTGGACTTTGACGGCGTAATGGCCTACGCACAGGTGTGGCTGAACGGGCAGTACGTGGGCGGTTGGCCCTATGGATACAATTCGTTCCGGCTGGACCTGACGCCTTATGTACGTACGGGTGGCGAGAATCTGCTGGCCGTACGTACCGATACGGAAAAATGGGAGTCGCGCTGGTATCCGGGAGCGGGTATCTACCGCAATGTCTGGCTGGTGAAGACGGGGCAGGTGCAGGTGAAGCATTGGAGCGCACGCATGCGTACAGCCTGCCTGACGGAAAGCACAGCCCGGCTGGACCTGTCGCTTGAGGTGGAGAACCACCTGGACAAGGATGTGGAGGCCGTGGTGAAGGGCGAGGTATACGAACTGGACAGCACGGACTGCTTCGGCCGCAGGGTGTTGCGTCTTCCTGCACAGGAAGTCCGTCTGTCGGCCCGTTCGGCACAGGCCGTGAAGCTGGAAGATGAGCTGGATGACTACAAACGGTGGGACATCGGTTCGCCCAACCGGTATGTGGCCCGTCTGACGGTTTCGGTCGGAGGGCAGGTAACGGACCGCTACGATGTGCCTTTCGGCATCCGCGAAACGGAATTCTCCCGTCAGGGATTCTTCCTGAACGGCCGTAAGGTGGCTTTGCAGGGAGTTTGCCTGCATCATGATCTGGGTGCTTTGGGTGCCGCCTTCAACCTGAGTGCTCAGGAACGCCAGTTGCGCATCATGCAGGAGATGGGCTGTAACGCCATCCGCACTTCGCACAATCCGCCTGCACCCGAACTGCTCGACCTGGCAGACAAGATGGGCCTGCTGGTGATGGACGAGGCTTTCGATGCCTGGGCACGCGGTAAGCGAACCTGGGACTACAACAAACTGTACAACGAGTGGCATGAGAAGGATCTGCAGGCCATGGTGCGCCGTGACTGGAACCATCCGTCGGTCATCATCTGGTCCATCGGCAACGAGGTGATGGAACAAAGGGATGTGGAAATGACCCGTCACCTGGCCGGTATCGTCAGGGAGCTGGACGACACGCGTCCCGTAACGGCAGGCTATAACAATCCGGACGGCGGGCGCGACTCGAACGCCGCCCGTGAACTGGATCTGATGGGAGTCAACTATTTTTTCGGCCAGCAGGCCCGTTGGGACGAGGACGAACGCTACAAGGATATGCCTACGGTCGGTACGGAAACGTCGTCCTGCGTCAGTACCCGTGGTGTCTACTTTATGGGCGACACCTTGCGGAAAGATTTCCAGATATCGTCCTACGACCTGGATTCTCCCGGATGGGGCTGTTCTCCCGACAGACAGTTTGCCACGAATGCCCGCTTCCCGCATCTGCTGGGCGAATTCGTCTGGACCGGATTCGACTATCTGGGCGAGCCTACACCCTATAATTCGGACAACACCAACTTGCTGAACTTCCGGACGGATCCGTCGAAGCAGGAGGAGCTGAAGAAGAAACTGGAGGAACTGGCTCGTATACAGCCGCCTTCGCGCAGCAGCTATTTCGGCATTGTCGACCTGGCCGGCTTCCCCAAGGACCGCTATTACCTGTACCAGTCTCACTGGAGACCAGAGTTACCGATGGCCCACATCCTTCCCCATTGGAACTGGCCGGACCGCATCGGACAGGTTGTTCCGGTACATGTTTACACCTCGGGTACCGAGGCCGAACTCTTTGTGAACGGCAAGAGCTGGGGTCGCCGGTCGAAGAGGGAAGGACAGGACTTCCGGCTTGTGTGGGACAGCGTTGTCTACCAGCCGGGAAGCGTCCGGGTAGTGGTTTACAAAAATGGCCAGAAGTGGGCTGAGGACGAGGTACAGACAACGGGAGAGGCACGGAAGATCCGTCTGGAGGCCGACCGCAACAGCCTGGATGCGGGCAGTCGTGAACTGGCTTTCGTGACGGTCCGCCTGACAGACGAAGAGGGCCGGACGGTACCTACCGCCTGTTGCCCGCTGAAGTTTGAGGTGGAAGGAGCCGGTGAACTGGTGGCTACCGACAACGGCGATCCCATTTCGTTCACTCCCTTCCAGAGTGCGGAGCGGGAAGCGTTCAACGGATTGGCACTGGCTATAGTCCGTGCCCGGAAGGGAGCTGCGGGCGAAATCCGTGTCCGCGTTTCAGGCGAAGGTCTGGAGCCTGCTGTATTGCAGCTGGAGGCGCGATGACGATTTGCCGGGGGAATAGGGAAACCTTTGCCAAATAATCCGTACCTTTGCATCCGAAAGGAAGGAATGATTATGAAACAAGATCCCAGACATATCCGCATCAGCGAATTCAATTATCCGCTGCCCGACGAGCGTATCGCCAAGTTTCCCCTGCCTGTGCGCGACCAGTCCAAACTGCTGGTTTACCGTCACGGCGAAGTGACCGAAGACCGTTTCACTTCCCTGCCCGATTATCTGCCGGCGGGCAGCCTGATGGTGTTCAACAATACCAAGGTTATTCAGGCCCGCCTGCACTTCCGCAAGGAGACGGGAGCACTTATCGAGGTGTTCTGCCTGGAGCCCATCGAGCCGAACGACTATGCGTTGAATTTCCAGCAGACGGAACATGCCGCCTGGCTTTGCATGATAGGTAACCTGAAGAAGTGGAAAGAAGGCCCCCTGCATCGCGAGATGACGGTGAAGGGGCGTCCCTTGACACTGACTGCCGAGCGGGGCGAGTGCCGCGGCACCAGTCACTGGGTAGATTTCCGCTGGGACAACCCCGAAGTGACCTTTGCCGATATTCTCGAGGTGTTCGGCGAACTGCCTATTCCGCCCTACCTGAACCGCGAGACGCAGGAGAGCGACAAGACGACCTATCAGACGGTCTATTCCAAGATAAAGGGATCCGTGGCTGCGCCCACTGCCGGGCTGCATTTCACGCCCCGCGTGCTCGATGCCCTGCGCACGAAGGGAGTCGATTTGGAGGAACTGACACTGCATGTGGGAGCCGGTACCTTCAAGCCCGTGAAGAGCGAGGAAATCGAGGGGCATGAGATGCATACGGAATACATCTCCGTGTCGCGCGGCACAATAGACAAGCTGATAGCCCACGGCGGACAGGCCGTGGCCGTAGGCACCACGTCGGTGCGCACGCTCGAGAGCCTCTACCACATCGGTGTCACCCTGCTGAAGAATCCCGATGCGACGGAGGACGAACTGCACGTTCGCCAATGGCAGCCCTACGACATGGAGGGCGAGGCGCCTGCATCGGTTGCCGCCCTGACCGCTGTCCGCGACTACCTGGACCGCCACGGCATGGAGGCCCTGCACACCAGTACGCAGATCATCATCGCTCCGGGCTACGACTATCGCATTGTCAAGGCGATGGTAACCAATTTCCACCAGCCGCAAAGTACACTGCTGTTGCTCGTATCTGCCTTTGTACATGGTGACTGGCACACCATTTACGACTATGCGCTGGCCCATGATTTCCGCTTCCTGAGCTATGGCGACTCGTCGCTGCTGATACCGTAAGATTCACCACGGAGGACACAGAGTTGCACAGAGTATTATTCCTATAAAAAAACTCCGTGAAACTCTGTGTCCTCTGTGGTAAAAAATACAAGTTATGAACCAAGACAACAACCAAGAAATGTTTCCCCTCGTCGATGAAGAGGGCAATATCACCGGTGCTGCCACGCGTGGCGAGTGCCATAACGGCAGCAAGCTGCTGCATCCCGTCGTCCACCTGCACGTGTTCAACTCGCGCGGTGAACTCTATCTGCAAAAGCGTCCCGAATGGAAAGACATACAGCCCGGCAAGTGGGATACGGCCGTAGGTGGCCATGTCGATTTGGGCGAGAGTGTGGAGCAAGCCCTGCGCCGCGAGGTGCGCGAGGAGCTGGGTATTACCGACTTCACACCCCAACAGGTGACACACTACGTCTTCGAGTCGGCCCGCGAACGTGAGCTGGTCTTCACCTACAAGACGGTGTACGACGGTCCTGTCACTCCTAGCGACGAACTGGACGGCGGCCGCTTCTGGCCTATCGAGGAAATCCGTGCCAATCTGGGCAAGGGCGTCTTTACACCCAATTTCGAGGGAGAAGTGGAGAAGGTCCTGTAAATCTTTTACAATCAGTACAATCACAATAGGATAATATCATGAAAATGCGTGTTTTTCTTTTAGGAATATTGCTTTGCTCATGCATACATGCTGCTTGGGCTTTTAATCATGATTATTCTCAGACATGGGTATCCAAACTGTTCCTGTCGAAGCCGGATCCTGCGGGAGGATGTATAGTCAATCTGACGTTTGAGCAAGCTTTGGAAGTTATTCGGGTAACCGATAACCAGTCGTTGGGAATCCCCAAAATTGTATATCTGGTGGGATGGCAGTATAATGGGCACGATGATAAATATCCCGCGTTTTTTGATGCCAATCCTTTGCTGAAACGCCCGTCGGACAAGACGGCTCTGGAGAGTCTGCGTTGGCTGATGCGGGAAGCCCGGAAGTATCATACAACGGTGAGCTTGCATATAAACATGACAGATGCCTACGATGACAGTCCGTTGTGGGATGAGTATGTAGAAAAGGATCTGATTTCCAAAAATGCAGATGGCTCCTTGAAGGTAATAGGTGAGTACAACAACCGGAAGGCTTATCAGGTGAACTATCAACGGGAGTGGGAAGCTGGTTATACGCAGATGCGTATAGATAAATTGCTGGCATTGGTACCGGAGCTGAAAGAGGCGGGTACCATACATAGCGATGCCTGGATAGCCCGTCCGAGTGAGGGGCATAATGAGTCGGTCATCAACGAGGCGTTGTATCAGCAGCGGGCAGCCCTGTACTGGAAGTCAAAGGGGATAGATATTACCAGTGAATGGGTAATGGACTACATGATAGGTTATGTGCCTTATGCATGGCATTTCAATGGATTCAATCAGGCTGATTATCTGAAATATCCGGCCAGTGTATATACCGGCACGGGTATCAATCCGGATATTCGTAGCAGCGATCATGCTTTAGGCTTTCTGTTTGGAACTTCCTGTTATGGCGAACCTATCTGGAAGGGAGCCGATTACAATGCGTGGAAAGATGCGTTGGTCAAAGATTTCATGCTGAAGGTTCCGCAATACTTTTTCTTGAACCGTTTGGAGCGTGATTCTGTATCGGGGACAGGTGAAAACCGTGTGGCCTGGTATTCTGACGGAGTGTCTGTTTCCTTGAAAGACAGTACGGTCGTGCAGTATGACCGGGTATTGCGCAACAGAAATACGGTGTGTATGCCTGCCGTATGGCGGAATGACAGAGGAATGCTGCTGTATTGTGAAGAAGGGTGTCCGGACGGTTCATTCGATGTACCTTATTGTTGGGGTACGGCTAAAAAGGCTGAACTCTATCTGATAACTCCGGAAAATGGGCTGGTATATCAAAGAGAGGTAACGCTGAAACAGGGCAAACTGAAAATGAAAGTGGAGGGAAAGACACCCTATTATCTGATTCCCAGCAGGCGTTAGGAAAAGAATCAAAGAATAATAGGCTTGAAATGGAAAACGGGATGAAGTGTGATGCTCCATCCCGTTTTTTATTTCAGCAGAAAAACTTATTTCGCCAGTTCAGCAATTACTTTCATAATCTGCTGGCCGATTTCTTCGGCTTCTTCTTGCGTGTGAGCTTCGCTATATACGCGGATAATCGGTTCCGTGTTGCTCTTACGCAGGTGTACCCACTTTTCGGGGAAGTCAATCTTCACACCGTCGATGTCATTGATTTCCTCGTTCTTGTAGATTTCCTTCACCTTGGCCAGGATGGCATCCACGTCGGTGTCGGGCGTCAGGTCTACACGGTTCTTGGCCATGAAATAGGCGGGATAGGTGGCACGCAGTTCGCTCACCTTCTTGCCTTCGTGTGCCAAGTGGCTCAGGAAGAGGGCGATACCTACCAGCGCGTCGCGTCCGTAGTGGCTGGCGGGATAGATGACACCGCCGTTGCCTTCACCGCCGATAACGGCACCCACTTCCTTCATCTTTGTGGTGACGTTCACTTCGCCCACAGCCGATGCAAAGTATTCCTGTCCGTACTTGCGGGTTACGTCGCGCAGGGCGCGGGTAGAGCTGAGGTTGGACACGGTGCTGCCCGGCGTGTGCTTCAGGATGTAGTCGGCTACGCTGACCAGCGTATATTCTTCGCCGTACATGCGTCCGTCCTCGCAGATGATGGCCAGACGGTCCACATCGGGGTCAACCACGAAAGCCACGTCGTTCTTGCCGGCCTTCATCAGGTTCATGATGTCGCCCAGGTTCTTCTCCAGCGGTTCGGGATTGTGCTGGAAGTTACCGGTGGGTTCGCAGTAGAGCTTCTCTACATGCTTCACACCCAGTGCTTCGAACAGCTGGGGCAGGATGATGCCGCCCACGGAGTTCACGCAGTCGATGGCTACGTGGAAGTCGGCCTTGCGGATAGCCTCTACGTCAACGAGGTCGAGTGCCAGTACGCTGTCAATATGCTTTTGATTGTAGGTCAGGTCCTTGCGGTAAGTACCCAGCTTGTCTACTTCGGCGTATTCGAAGGCTTCGGCTTCGGCAATGCGGAGCACTTCGTTGCCTTCTTCCTTGTTCAGGAATTCACCTTTTTCGTTCAGCAGCTTCAGGGCATTCCACTGCTTGGGGTTGTGCGAAGCAGTGAGGATGATACCACCACTGGCACCTTCCATCGTAACGGCCAGTTCGGTGGTCGGTGTGGAGGCCAGGTCGATGTCAACCACGTCCCATCCCATACCCATCAGGGTACCTACCACTACGTTCTTTACCATTTCGCCGGAAAGGCGGGCGTCGCGGCCCACTACAATCTTGTTGCTTTTTACGGTACACGTCTTGCGGATAAGAGTGGCATAGGCAGAAGTGAATTTCACGATGTCGAGCGGATTGAGTCCCTCGCCTGCGCTGCCGCCAATGGTTCCGCGGATTCCAGAGATCGATTTGATTAGAGTCATAGATTATCGTTTTTAAGAGTTGATTGAATGCTTTCTTATCGCCAGAACTGGTATTTTGTTATGTCGTAATAGAAGGGATAGACATTCTGCATGGCTGCCTGATGGCCCATTTTGGACGGGACGATGAGGCGTACATGCGCTCTGTCGCGGATGTAGGGCATCGGCACCAGCCAACCGGCAGGAACTGCCGTATATCTGTACCAGGAGTACATCAATCCCTGGGTGAAGATACCTGCAATGGACGACGAGGTAGCTGTGTACTTGAATTCATCCGACATATAGGACAAAGACAAATTGCTCAGCGTGGTGTCCTGATCCAGCAGGCTGTATTCCATGAAGCGGACCAATACCACTTCGTTGTTTCTGACCGTGTCGGCCGGATTGTCCGAACCTTTGTCTACAATCTGCATATATACACCGCTCGCCAGCTGGACATATTCGTTTTCTTCCACATTGGTCACGGAGTCGTTGTCGAAGAATTCGGTCTGGCTGATTACCTTAATGCCTTGTTTGTTGATGAAGTCGGCAATGGCGTCGTCTTCCTCTTCCAGCATTTCGGCGTATGTCTTCGTGTCATCACAGGCCTGGAAGGCAAATCCGAAGGCCAGCAGTATAAAAAAGAATGGGATAAGTTTCTTCATTTGTATAAGTTTATATTTCCGTGCAAAAGTATCTGATTTCCTTGAATATTGAAAAACGTGGCGGCAAAGTTCGTATCTTTTAACCTTTGCCTGCCGGTTTTCTATCCTTTGGCAGTGAGCAGAGGCTTGTATTTCTCCAGAGCCTGTTCAAAAACCTTGAGCGCTTCCTCCATCGTACCGTAGAATTCTCCGCCCGAAGCGTTCAGGTGTCCGCCACCGCCGAAGAATTCGGCTGCCAGCTGGTTGCAGGGGAACTTGCCTACGGAGCGCAGCGATATCTTGATCATGGGCTTCTCGGTATCTTCGCGCAGGAAGCAGGAGAAGATGACATTCTTGATGCTGAGCGGAATGTTCACGAAGCCTTCGCTGTCGCCGCGGATGTAGCTGAACTGCTTCTGCTCCTTGACGGTGAGCGATATGAGGGCGGCGCGGTATTCGGGATACACTTTCATCTGCGTCAACACATGTCCCATCAGGCGCAGGCGGCTTTCGGAGTAGGTGTTGAACACCTTGCGGTAGATGGCGTCCTTGTCGATGCCCTTGGAGAGCAGTTCGCTGATGATGAAATAGATTTCGCGGTTGTTCGAGTTATAGGTGAAACCGCCCGTGTCGGTCATCATACCCGTGTAGATGCATTCCGCTCCCTGCTTGGTGATGTCGCTGAAATACCCCATGCGGCAGATCAGGCGGAAGATGAGTTCGGAAGTGGACGATATTTCGGGATGCGAGATGACGATACTGCAGAAGTCTTCGGGATGCAGATGGTGGTCTATCAGAATCTTGCGTGCGGGCGAGTTCCTGACGGCATCGGCCATGGCGTCGATGCGGCTCAGGGCGTTGAAGTCCAGGCAGCAGATGACGTCGGCTTCGGCGATGAGCTGGTTGGCAAACTCCCTGTAGCGGTCGTATTGCAGGATGTCCTTGCTGCCGGGCATCCACCGCAGGAAGTCGGGGAAGGCATTGGGCACAATGATGTTTGCCGTCTTGTCCTGCGAGTTGAGGAAATGCCACAGGCCCAGTGAGGACCCGATGGCGTCGCCGTCCGGACTTACGTGTGTTACGATAACCATCCGCTCCGCGCGGTCCAGCCATTTGGCGAAGTGGTCGATATTGGCTTGGGCAATTACTTTGCTTAACATGTACCTTTTCTCTTTTGAAGTGAATATTGAGCTGCAAAAGTACGAAAAAGTTTGTTTTCGGGCGAGGGAGCGGATGGTTTTCTTCGTATTATCGGCAACGGAGGAGGCTCAGCGTTTCTTCATCACGCTGTTTACCACACGTACCGACGACACCAGCTTGTTGGTCGAGGTGAATACGTCGACATTCCACACATGCGACGACCGTCCCTGGTGAACGATGGTGGCCACGGCACGCACTGTATCGCCTTCGTGGGCCGAGGAGATGTGGTTGCCGCTCACCTGCATGCCCACCACGAACTCGTCAGGCTGGCAGAGTACCATCGAACCCAGTCCGGCCACAGTTTCGGCCAATGCCAGCGTGGCACCGCCGTGCAGGATGCCGAAGGGCTGGCGGGTGCGGTGGTCTACGGGCATGGTCGCTTCCACGCGGTCCTGGGATACGTAAGTGTACTGGATGCCCAGATTGCCCATCAGCGCATGCTTGGCCTGGGCGTTCAGCTGGTCGAGGGGCACCTGCGTGGCGCGGATGTCGGCCAGGATGAGCTTCTCTACCGCCTGTGCCACACCGTCGTTTCCGTTGGTGTCGGTGGTATAGTCGGCACAAATCTTCACGGAGTCTACCGAATTGCCCATTGCTACGCCCATGCCGGCCAGCTGGATCATGGCCACGTCGCACACGCCGTCGCCGATGGCCAGCACTTCGTCGCGCCGGATGTCCAGATACTCCAGCAGCACGGCCAGCGTATTGGCCTTGTCTACCGTGCAGGGTACCACTTCGAGGAAATAGGGTTCCGAACGGAACACGTCGAGCACACCGTCCAGACGTTTCTTCCAGTGGTTTTCCAGGTCGGTCAGCGCTTCCTCATCGTCGCTCACCAGCATGCACTTGCAGGGGGCGAAGTCGATGGCGGTGGAGAACTCCTCTTCCGTTATCAGTTTCAGGTTGTTCAGCGTGGCCTCTTCCTGTACGTGCACGTTGTCGGGGGTGTTGGTCAGCAGGGTGTCGTCGTGGTAGGTGAATAGGGCGAAACCGTTCTTGATGGCTTTCTTTTCAATATAAGGTATCATTTCGGGGTTGATGCGCCGCTCGAACAAGACTTCGCCGTTCTTGGCGTCTATGATCTGCGAACCGTTGTAGGACAGGATGAAACCGCCGTACAACCCCAGTTCCAGTGACTTGGCTATGGGCAGCAGGCCATACGTGGGCCGGCCCGAGGCCAGTGCGATACGTACGCCCATCTGCTGTACTTTCAGCAGGGCGGCCAGGGTACGCTTGCTGATGGCTTTCTCTTCGTTGAGCAGAGTGCCGTCTACATCGAGAACCAAAAGTTTGTATTTCATAGTTGTAAAATTTGAAGTTGTCCAAAGATAGCCCAAATGTTTGAACTTTCCGAGTTCTGCTCATTAAAAAATGTCAATGTGACGGCTCTCCTGTTTCCTCGCCTGTTCAGAGAGGAATACGGATACAACCTTCTTCTTCCAGTGAGCGGCAGGGCAGGTTCAGGGCATGGCAGTCGGAGACAATCAGTTTCCGATAGTATGCGGACAATGACCCGTCGATGATGACGGTACCGATGCGGAAAAGGGAAGTGAGTTCGCGGATGCCGCCCTGATAGCCGCGCGCCACGTAGAGGTAGTCTACAGATAATGGATGGTCCGACCGCAGATTGCGCCAGCGGTTGTCGTTCAGCAGGCAGACGCGGCGGCCGGCATAGGTCACGATGTTGTCGTGCAGGCTGAAGTCCTCTGCCTGATACCGGCCTGTCACCACTTGCGGGGCAGTCAGGCGCAGGTGGTCCCAGTGGGGAGCCAGCGAGCGTTGCAGCCATCCCGTTTGCGGCAGGCTGTCGGCACAGGCCAGCCACGAACGTTTTCCGCCGGTCAGGCAATGGACGGCAGGTGTATCTTTTACGTTGTAGAAAACAATGCTTTTCGACGGGCAAGCGGTTGCGATGTTCACCGCATGGTAGCCGACTCCTGCCAACAGGATAAAGACTAACGTGTATGCGTGCTGCGCTGTCCGTTGCCACAAGTACCGGCAGGCGGCGAGCAGGAGGGCGTAAATCAGGAAGGTCTCCGTCCAGTCCAGCCAGATGTGGTCGATGGAGGCAAACGGCCATTGCTCAATCTGGCGGAGAACGTCGTTCTGAAGATGTATCAGTTTCTTTAACAAGGGGCTGAGCATAGCTTGTAGCGCGGCCAAAGGGCTGAGGGCCAGCCATGCCACGGCGGCATACAGAATGATGGATACCAGGGGAATGACCCACAGGTTGGTAAGCAGGAAGTGGGTGGAGAAGCGTGCGAAGTAGTGCATCACCAGCGGAGCCGTGCCCAGCTGGGCGGCAATGGAGACACTCATCAGACTCCATACTTTGTGCAGGAGGCGGTTTTCGCCCCGATACAGCCGGTTGAGTCGTGGGTAGAACAGCAGGATGGTCGCTACGGCGCAGAAAGACAACTGGAAGCCGACGTCGAACAGCCAGTCCGGACGGATGAGCAACATCAGGAAAGCAGTGGCCGATACGGTGTTGGCCGTCAGCGGCTTTTCAGTCTGCAGGCACGAGAGGGCCAGGATGCTGAACATCGTGACGGAGCGCACCACCGAAGGCGAAAGACCGGTAAGGAAGGCGAAACCCCACAGCAGGGCCACGAGCAACAGCAGCAGGGGAAGTTTCAGCAGGCGCCAGCGTTTCCACAGAGGGGAAGCCAGAAACCAGAACAGGGCATAGAGGAAACCGATGTGCAGCCCCGACAAGGCCAGTACATGGCTGGCTCCTGTCACCGAATAGGTCTCGATGATGTCTTCGCTCAGTTCGTCCTTGTGGCCTACGGTTAGGGCGGAGAGAACGGCCAGTTCGTCGCCCGTGAAGCCTTGTCGGCGGTATTGCTCCACGATGCGGGCCTGCCGGTCGGCTGCCAGCTGGCGCAGCGTCAGGGTGGAGTTGTGGCCAGCCTTCTGCCAATAGCCGGAAGGCACATAGGCCGTGCCGCACACGCCTCGCAGGCGCAGGTAGCGGGCATAGTCGAACTCGTCGGGGATGCCTTGGTTGGCAGGCGGTGCCAGGCGGGTGTGTATCCACAATATGTCTCCCCGTTGCAGGGAGCGGGCGGCCGAATCGGGTTGCAGGTAGAGCAGGAACTGCTTGCCTCGGGAGACGGATGTGAGGGTAGTGTCGTTCTTTCCTGCTGCCAGTATGAGGGAGGGGCAGAGCAGGCTGTGTGCCTTGGTTTCCGGCTGGCTATGGATGATCACTTTGTAGAAACCGTCCCGGCCGGTAAAGGGAAAATCAGCCCGCGCCAGGCTGTGCTGCATGAGCAGGCAGCCGCTTGCGGCCAGCAGGGTGTACAGGGCCGCCCCGAACAGCCGGTGCCGGTTCAGCCGATGGGCGGCGATGAGCAGGACAATGGCTGTGAGGACAAGTGCCTTGAGCCCGTCCGCAGGAATCGTGTGCGGCAAGGCATTACCGCATACGATTCCCACAACCAGCGGCAGCAGAAGCCGCAGGAAGGGATACCGTTGTAGTCCGTAGAGGAACAAACGGGTAGGGGATTACAGATTCTTCAGGGCGTGGATCATCTCTTCAGGACTGGGGGCGGAGAAGACGGCATTGCCTGCCACAAGGGCATCGGCACCGGCTTCCATCAGTCGGGCCCCCGTCTCCATATTGACGCCGCCATCCACTTCAATCAGGGCTTTCGAACCGGTACGGGCGATAAGCTCGCGCAGTTCGCGTACCTTCTCTACGGTGTTCTCGATGAACTTCTGCCCGCCGAAGCCCGGATTGACGCCCATGAGGAGCACCATGTCCACTTCGCGGATGATGTCCTTCAGCAGCATGACGGGTGTGGCGGGGTTCAGGGTAACGGCCGGCTTCATACCGGCCTCGCGTATCTGCTGTACCACGCGGTGCAGGTGGGGGCAGGCTTCGTAGTGCACGTTCATGATTTCCGTACCCAGTGCCTTGACTTCGGGGATGAACTTTTCGGGCTGCACAATCATCAGATGCACGTCAAGCGGCTTCTTTGCCAGCTTGGCCACGTATTTCAGTACGGGGAAGCCGAACGAAATGTTGGGTACAAAGACACCGTCCATGATGTCGATGTGCATCCAGTCGGCCTCGCTGCGGTTCAGCATTTCGATGTCGCGGGCCAGGTTGCCGAAGTCGGCAGACAGGATGGAGGGGGAGATAATGGGTTTCATAGGCTGTTTAAAAACGTTTTAAATGCAATGTTATTGTACGTTGAAAGTCTCGTCCAGGTGGAAACCGCGGAGCAGTTCGTCGGTCTTCAGCCGTTTCTTGCCCGGCAGTTGCAGGGAGCGGATGCCGATGAGGCCGTCGGCCGCAGCTACACGCAGGTAGGTCTTGCCGTCGGTCAGCAGGCTGCCCGGCTTCAGGTTGTGTGCCTGGGGAATCTTTTCTGTCTCGAACACTTTCAGTACCACCGTCGTTCCGTCGGGCTGCATCAGTTCGGTCCAGGCCGAGGGATAGGGCGAGAGGCCGCGCACGAAGTCGTAGATGCGCTTCACGGGCTGGTTCCAGTCGATGCGGCACGTTTCCTTGAAGATTTTGGGAGCCGGTTTCAGTTCGCCCGTCACGCCCATCTCCTCCTGCGGGATGCTGTGGATGGTACCGTCCAGAATGGCGTCCACGGTTTCGGTCACCAGCTTGCCGCCCAGCATCATCAGCTTGTCGTGAACGATGCCCACGTCGTCCGTGTCGGCAATGGGGACACGAACCTGCTGGATGACCTCGCCCGTATCAATTTCATGCTTCAGGAAGAAGGTCGTGATGCCCGTCTCCGTCTCGCCGTTGATGACGGCCCAGTTGATGGGCGCGGCTCCGCGGTACTGGGGCAGCAGGGAGGCGTGCAGGTTGAAGGTGCCCAGGCGGGGCATGTTCCACACCACTTCGGGCAGCATGCGGAAGGCCACGACAATCTGCAGGTCGGCCTGCCAGGCACGCAGGGCGTCCAGAAACTCCTCGTTCTTCAGCTTCTCCGGCTGGAGCAGGGGCAGGTTGTGTTCCAGCGCATACTGCTTGACAGGCGAGTATTGCAACTTGTGTCCGCGTCCGGCCGGTTTGTCGGGCATGGTGATGACGCCCACCACGTTGTAGCCGCCTTCCACGAGGCAGCGCAGGGCCTCCACGGCAAAGTCGGGCGTACCCATATATACGATTCTCAAGTCTTCTTTCTTCATGTTGTTCAGGAATTTGAAAGGCAGCCGCAACCGTTGAGGCTACCTTAAGTTACCTGCAAAGGTAGGCAATTCTTCCTTACCGTCAAAGCATAGCATGTATCCTTTTCCGCCTGCTTCACGCTACCAACCATCTCTTTATGCGATAACATCCCTTGTTGCAAAGTAAATAAAGGGTTTGACAGATAGACAATAAACCTGTCGATGTGCTGCTTCTCTGCCGCTCCATCAGAGGAGTTTCCTCTAAAAACATGTTTCTGGACATGTCTGTAAAAATAAGTTGTCAGATGTTTGCTTTTTATATTCTTTATATTGAACTTTAACGCAAAATGACAGTATGGTATAAGTTTGTATTCAAAAGAAATATTTCCATGAAATTTAATCTCTGTCTCAAAACATTTGTATTGTTGTCGGTATTGGCGGCTTGTACTTCCCCAAACAGCCCGCAGGATGACGCGGTTCTGATTCCCCTCAATCTGACCTCACCCCAGAAAGAGTTCCCCTTGTCATCCTTCATAGACAGTGTGACAACTTTGCGGCTTACCCTGCCGGACAGTATGTTCTTCGGTGCTGTCTCACGTATCTATTTCGAGGGAAATAACATCTATGCGGAAGACTACAAACAGCATGTTGTATTCCGTTTCGACCGCTCAGGACGGTTTCTCAACAGTATCGGACGGCAAGGAGGAGGACCGGGAGAATATACCGAATTATCTGGTTCCTTCTTGGGTAAAGATTGTCTGTTTCTGGAAGACTTGGCTACCCGCCGAATCTTCAGTTATTCCCCTGATGGTACATTCATTCGAAACATCACCTTTCCATTCAGCTTGGTCTATGATGACATTGTAGCCCTTTCTGACAGTAATTTTCTGTGTTATCAATTGTTTTGTCCAGAGGGTACTAGTGGAAGAGGACTCTGGATTATGAATGCCAAGGGTGAAAAGGTGGAAACGGTTTGGGAAGAAACAGACATATATCCCTATACTTCGAGTATGTTTGCCCGGATGACTACCGATACGGAAGGAATTGTTCACGCTTTCAATCCTTCCAGCGGAGAATTTTACAGGTATGACCCTGTTCAGAAAGTCATCAGCCGGACTTATCAGTTCCAACCCGATGTAAAATTAGAGGGGCAATTCATAGGGCATAGAACCACGTTGGACATCAAAGACGAACGGGCCGGTTGTGATATGGCCATCGAATCCGACCATTACCTGTATACTCTTTGGAGCATCTTTTCCGATAGTCCGAGAGGAAGAGGAGTACATGTCCTGTATCATAAACAGACCGGAGAATTGACAACATTCGAACGTCCTCTTGTCGACCTTCCCGGCGTGTTTTCATTAGGACTATATGTTTCTTCCAATTATCCCAATGCGTTGGTCCTTCAATATTCGGATGAATATTTTTCGGAATATTATCCCAAGGAATATAAAGAACTGGAAATGAAAGAGAACATGTTGCTTGTAAAGGTTTTGCATTTTAAATGAGATTAAAATGATAACTTCAAAAATATCATCTATGCGTAAACTGACATTCTGCATACTTGCATGTATGTTGTTCTTTACCGCTTACAGTTGTAAGGAACAAGGGGGCCATCCGTCTGCCGAAGGGGAGACAATCATTTTTTCAGGTAAAAAAAAGAGCATAGTTGACACTGCTTTTTTTGCACGTAGCAGTCTGATTCCACTTGAGACGACTGATGATGCACTGATTCGCAAAATTGATGCAATTTGCATTGCAAATGACACGCTCTTTATTTTAGACCGCTCTTTGAAGAAAATCTTCATCTACGACAAAAAAGGGAAATTTATACATGTCATTCAAGATATAGGCAACGGGCCTCATGAATATGCCTCCATTACAGATATCTGTGTTGATAAGGATTTGTTGGTCGTATTATGTGACATTCCTTACAAAATCATGAAATACAATTTTCGGGGGCAGTTTGTCGAGGAAGAAAGTTTACCGAACTATTTCAGTAACATAGCTGTGATAAATGACAGAGTGTATCTATATGAAAACGGAAGTTTGGGCAGGCAGAAATTGGGAATTTATAATGAACAGGATCAAAACTTGAAAGAAATTCCATTCCCTAAGGGACGATATATTAAGGCCGAACAGGAGGGAGTCGGGTACAGTTTCGGTAGTGGACGATTATTGACGGCTTCAAGAAACCTTTTGTTTACATGTCCTTTGAACTATACCATCTATACCGTAGAGCAAGATATGCCTAAAGCTAAATACACGATTGACTTCGGTGAAAGGGAAATTCCCCAAACGTTATTGGAACAAAACATCAGCCCCAAAGATTTTCTGGATATGATAGATCGGGAAAAATACATACATAGCATGGGGAATGTCGTAGAAAACGATTCCTACTTGATGTTTCAGACAAATCCATCTGTTTTCCTGTTGGACAAACAGACAAAGGAGTTGACGGAATGTTTTATGATAACAAACGGAGTGTTGGGAGGAGGACACACCGGCTATCTGGCTGTCAACGGGCTTCCCATGATTGCACAAGTTCATAGAGCTTCCATGTTCAAAAAGAACATAGACAACCTCATCAAATATAACATATTGCCTAAAGGCAAATTCACAGACGAGTATCTCCGTGTATATGAGAACCTCGACGAGGAGGACAATCCGATACTTTGTTTATACGAATTGCCTCACAAATAGGAATATACATTTTCTTGTATTTGACATATCCTCCTTCGACGGAACTCATTCGTCCGAGAAGCGCACCAGCACCTCGCGGTATGAATTGAATATCTTCGATTTCGAGACGAAGCCCAGGTACTTGCCTTCCTGGTCGACGACGGGCAGGTTCCAGGCCTTGGTGTCGTCGAAGGTCCGCATCACCTGCTCCATGTTGTCCGTGTCGTAGAGGCGGCCGGGGGCCGAGGTCATGAACTTGTTCACGGTGAAGCGGTGGTACAGTTCCTGGCGGAACATGATGTTGCGGATGTCGTCCAGCTGGACAATGCCCAGCAGCTTGCCTTCCTGGTCGGTGACGGGGAAGATGTTGCGCTTCGATTTCGAGATGGCCCGCACCATTTCGCCCAAGTCCATTTCGGGATGGACCACGACAAAGTCTTTCTCCACCACATTCTCCACCTTCATCAGGGTCAGTACGGCCTTGTCCTTGTGGTGGGTCAGCAGTTCGCCCTTCTTGGCCAGACGCATGGAGTAGATGCTGTGGGGCTCGAAGACGATGATGGTGAGGTAGGAGCTGACGGATACAATCATCAGCGGCAGGAACAGGTCGTAGCCACCCGTGAGTTCGGCTATGAGGAACACACCCGTCAGCGGGGCGTGCATCACACCGCTCATCACGCCTGCCATGCCCATCAGGGCGAAGTTCTTTTCGGGCAGATAGGCCGTCACGTCGAATTCGTTGCTGAAGTGCGAGAAGACGAAGCCGGCGATACAACCCAGGTAAAGCGAGGGTGCAAAGATACCGCCGCAACCGCCGCCGCCGTTGGTGGCGCTTGAGGCGAACACCTTGAAGAGGATGATGAGCATCAGGTAGACGAGCAGCAGGTCGCCGTGGCCGTAGAAGAAGGAGTTGTTCATCACCGTATCCCACTCGGCATTGGTCGTCCCGTTGAGCAGCAATTCGATGGTTTCGTATCCTTCGCCGTAGAGGGGCGGGAAGAGGAAGATGAGGATGCTCAGCATGGCACCGCCCACGGCCAGCTTCTTGTAGGGGGTGCGCAGGCGGCCGAAGAGCCCTTCCACCGAGTTCATGGCGCGGGTGAAGTAGAGCGACACCAGTCCGCAGAAGATGCCCAGCATGATGACGTAGGGGATGCGGTTCAGTTCGAAGGGCTGGTCCAGGTGGAACTGGAACATGGCCTCTTGCCCCGTCACGACGTAGGATACCGTGGCCGCCGTCACCGCCGATATCAGCAGGGGCAGCAGCGACGACATGGTAAGGTCTATCATCAGCACCTCCAGCGTGAATACCAGTCCGGCGATGGGCGCCTTGAAGATGCCGGCCACCGCACCCGCCGCACCGCATCCGATGAGCAGCATCAGCGTGCGGTGCTCCATTCGGAAGAGGCTGCCCAGGTTGGAACCGATGGCCGAACCCGTCAGCACGATAGGTGCCTCCGCTCCGACCGAACCGCCGAACCCGATGGTGATGGAGCTGGCGATGATGGACGACCACGTGTTGTGCCGCTTGATGCGCCCCTGCCGTCGCGAGATGGCATAGAGGATGCGCGTCACACCGTGGCTGATGTCGTCCCTCACCACATGGCGCACGAACAGGCCGGCCAGAAAGATGCCGACCACGGGGTATACCAGATAGAGGTAGTTGGCTGCCGTCGTGTCGAAGTTCTCCGTCAGGAAGTTCTTTATCCAGTGGATGAGCACCTTCAGTATCAGCGCGGCCAGGGCCGTGAAGATACCTACCAGGAAGCTGAGTATCAGGATGAACCGTTTCTCCTTGATGTTTTTCTCGCGCCAGACGAGGAAACGTTGCAACAGATTTTTCCGTTCTGCCTTCATGCCTCTTTACTGTCTGATGATTTTGATGACGCCGCCTTTGTCCAGCTTGATGATGCTCGACGGCCTGGCCTGGGCGGTTTCCTCGCGGCGATAGTCCACGATGTAGTCTACGGCCGCCTTGATTTCATCGCTGATTTCGCTGAAGTTCTGCGGCGAAGGCTGTCCGCTCACGTTGGCCGAGGTCGACACGATGGCCTTGCGGAACTGCTGGCACAGGCGTTTGGAGAATTCCTCGCCCGTGACGCGGATGCCCACACTGCCGTCTTCGGCCAGGAGATTGGGGGCCAGGTTACGGGCGCCCGAGTAGATGATGGTCAGCGGTTTGTCGGCCAGTTCGATGAGGTCCCACGCCACTTCGGGCACGTCCTGCACGTAGAAGTCTACCTTGACGGCCGAGTCGACCAGCACCAGCATGGCCTTGCTGTCGGCCCTGCGTTTGATTTCGTACACGCGACGCACGGCTTCTTCGTTGGTGGCGTCGCATCCGATGCCCCAGATGGTGTCCGTGGGGTAGAGTATCACTCCGCCTTCGCGCATCACCTGGCAGGCTTTCTTTATCTCTTCGTTCATCTTGTAAAGTCCGTTTAAAAGTGATTCTTACGCAAAAGTAGGCATTTTATTCCATTAAAGGAAGTCCGTCCGTGCTTTTTTGGTTTTTCCCCGGGCAGTGGCTGTGGCGGCATGTCTTGGGGGGTGCCTCTGCATTCCTCCTGCCCGGGTTCTGCCTTTCACCGCAGAAAGGATAGGCTTTCTCCGCCCGAATTCTATATCTTGCGTGCTCAGATGTATATCTTAGCCGCTCAGATGCACATCTTGGCTGCTCAGATGTACATCTTGGCTGCCAAGATATAACTTTCCGCAGGACTAAGGCAATCCTTTCTGCGGAGGGAGGGTAGGGAAAGACTGGAGAAAGGGGGGAAGGGAAGTGGAAAGAGGGGGACTTGCGGGTTGTACATTTGGCCGTTTGGCAGATTCTTCTTATCTTGCCGCCGTTTTGCGGATGTGAGAAAAAGCGCCCTGTGCTGGTGGCATCTGCAGACTGTTAACGAGGGAAAGTCTACCAAAACATAAACAGAAAACCATGAAAAGATTCAGTATCGGTTCGGCCTGCCTGTTGGCCGCAATACCGGCGTACCGCATGCAGGCGCAACATGTAGAACAACAACGTCTCAATCTGCTGGTGGTGATGGCCGACCAGTTCCGTGGCGATGCCTTCGGATTCCGCGGAAAGGAAGCGGTGAAGACACCCTGTTTCGACCGTTTTGCCAGCCAGGCGGTGGTGTTCACTCAGGCAGTCAGCAGCTATCCGGTATCGTCGCCGGCCAGAGGCATGTTCCTGTCGGGAGCCTATCCGCACGTCAACGGTGTGCTGACCAATTGTCAGTCGCAGTCGGCCACGCAGGATGTGGAGCTGAGGCAGGACCTGACGTGCTGGTCGGACATCCTGAAGCAGGAAGGCTATCAGACGGCCTACATCGGCAAGTGGCATCTGGACAAACCTGTGAAGCCTTACGTAGATTGCGCCAACAACCGTGGAGCCATGGCCTGGAATGAATGGTGCCCGCCCCAGCGCAGGCACGGGTTCGACTATTGGACGGCCTATGGTACCTACGACCAGCACCTCCGCCCGCTCTATTGGAATACGGACGGCGGGCGTCAGGACTTCTATTATGTGGACCAGTGGGGCCCGGAGTATGAGGCCGACCTGGCCATTCAGTATCTGGACAGTATCCGCGGATCGGACAAGCCTTTTGCCATGATGGTTTCGATGAATCCGCCGCACACAGGTTACGAGCTGGTGTCCGAACGCTACAAACAGCTCTACCGCGACCTGAATGTCGACTCGATAGCCGCTTCGCTGCCCCAGTTGCAGGGAAAGCCGAACTTCGCGCAGATGTTCAAGAGAAGTCTGGCCGACTATTATGCCTGCATCACAGGAGTGGACGAGCAGTTCGGCCGGATTGTGGAGGCGTTGAAACGCAACGGGCAATACGATCACACGATTGTGGTGTTCGTATCGGACCACGGCGATTCGATGGGGATGCACGAGAATATCGGCAAAAACATCTTCTACGAAGAGGCGGTGCGCATCCCCTTCTTCCTGGCCTATGGCGACCACATTGCCCCGCGTATGGACAATGACCTGCTGATTTCCATCGAAGACTTCTGTCCTACCGTATTGTCGCTGATGGGGCTGAAAGACCGTATCCCCACTACCGTGCAGGCCCGCGACCTGAGCGAACAGGTGAAGGGAAGCCGCGAGCAGATGCCCGACGGCCAGCTGTACATGCGCTACAATGCCGTGAACGAGACGGGTACGAATGTGGATAACGGCTTGCGCGGCTTCAGGACGCTGACCTACACGTATGCCGTACGTTTCAAGCAGGGGAAAGTAGTAGAGCGCTTCCTGTTCGACCGGAAGAAGGACCCCTCTCAGCTGGAAAACATCGTGGACAGGCATCCGGAGGTGGCCGACGGCCTGCACGCCCGTATGAAGAAACGGCTGGTTGAAATCAATGACCCTGCGGCTGCATTTTTGTAAGTGGTCCGATGTTTCTGCATTCGTTGAAAAGTTTTATTTTTGCAGGGTGCAATCAGCGTAAATGTATATATGGAAAGATGTGGTAAACATGTAGGACTTTCGTTGTGGCAGATGCTTTGCGTCTGCTGGGTGACGGTTGTGATGTTGGTGGCTTGTTCGGGCCGTGAAGCTTCGTCCCGCCCTTCGGATGAATGGGATACGCTGGAGGCTTTCTTCTCCACGCATGCCGATTCCATCTCGACCGCTCCCCGCTGGATGAGGCATGAAGCCTTCAGACGGATGGAGGCGGCGGAAGACAGTCTGGTGAAGTACAACTACTTGTCGCTGACGCTGAAAACGTTCCTGATGACCTCGCAGCTCGATTCGGCCCGATGGGGCATCCGTAGGATTGAGGAATTTACAGCCGGCCAGCCGGCCTCTCCCCGTGTGTACGACCTGCGGTCGGAGTGCCTCAACATGCAGGGAAACATCTGGGCGCGGACGGGCAACATGGATTCGGCGAAAGCAGCCTTCCAGCAGGCCTACGAATTGCGGATGAAGGGACGTCAGACCGATGCCATCCCCGATATACTGATGAACCTGGCCGATGCCTGCAACCGGCTGGGACGTCTGGACGAAGGGGCGTCCTGGTACAGACGGGCCTTGCTGTTGTGCGACTCCCTCCAGCTGGCTCCTACCCGGCGGACGCCCATCTACTATGGCCTGGCACAGATATATGTCGCGTTGCGCGACTTCGACCAGTGTGACTATTACTACAATCTGGCCGGGCGCGGATACGATACCATGCTGCCTTATGAGAAATACATCTATCTGAACAACCGCGGTACCTCTTATTATTATCGGGACGACTGCCGGACGGCCATGACCTACTTCAAGCGGCTCATCGAACTGACCTCAGGCTATCCGGACATGGTCTTTGAACTGAACCTGGGGCGGGTGAACCTGAGCGACTGTTTCCTGAAGCTGGCAATGCCCGATTCGGCTGCCCGCTATATGGCTGCCTGCCGTCCGTTTTTTGAGCGTATCGGTCATACTACCGCACTTTATTACCTGGATACCCAGTCCATCGAGATGGCTCTGCTCCGGAAGAACTTCCGCAAGGCCTATGAGGTGTTGTCCAACGCCCGGACGCCCGCCGACATTGATCCGGACATGGTGCATATCCGCAACAGGTATCTGCAGCAGTATTATGAGGAGACGGGCAATTACCGGCAAGCCTATTATTACCAGAAGAACAACTTGAGGCTGGATGACTCCGTCCGTAATGAGCGGGTGCGTATGCATACGGCCGACCTGGCCCTGCGTTACCAGCAGGACTCTACTCTGCTGAGTCATCGGATTATGGTGCGCGAGGCGGAGAATGAAGTGTTGCGCCTCCGTCAGACTCATTTGCTGGCTGGAGCGATAACCCTTGTTTCTTGTTTGCTGGTGGTATTCCTTTACCTTTACAATAAGAAGAAACGTGCCTTGATGCAGGCTGAAAACAGGCGGATGGTATCTTCCTTGCGGTTGGAGAACATCCGCAACCGGTTGTCGCCCCACTTCATCTTCAACGTGCTGAATCAGGAAATGCTGAGCCGCAAGCAAAAGTCGGAACAGGAAGAACTGGCAGCGCTGGTCAAGCTGATGAGGCGCAATCTGGAACTGGCCGAACAGCTTTGCGTGACGCTGGAGGAGGAACTCGACTTTGTGAAGACTTACATTGAACTGGAGCGGCGTTCGCTGGGCCCCCAGTTCCATCCGGTTGTCCGTGTGGCCGATGGAGTCAGTCCGTCTCAGGTACTCCTGCCTTCCATGCTGATACAGATTCCCGTTGAAAACGCCGTGAAGCATGCCTTGCGTGGAAAGGAAGGGGAACGCAACCTGTGGATAGACGTTGACCGCCTTCCTGCGGGCGAGGTTTCCATCAAGATAACGGATAACGGTGGGGGATATCGGCCCAACAGTTTGCATCGGGGTACGGGTACGGGAATGAAAGTGATAATGCAGACCATACAGATTCTGAATGCCAAGAACAAACAGGAAATTGATGTCACGGTTCACAATGTTTCCCTTCCGGACGGAGAGACCGGCTGTCAGGTCTCGTTCCTGTTGCCCCGTGATTATAACTATTGCTTCTGATGAAAAAGAACGACCGGATAGTTTCGTTTTTATACATGATAGTATCGATTTATCGCATAATAGTACAAAGTATTTGTTTTGATTTTTGTTTGCGATTGATATTTTGCATATATTCGCTAGCGAAAACAAACAATGATGCATGTATACGTACAAGGTAATAATAGTAGATGACGACGAAATTGCAGCTGAGAATCTTGCGTTTGAATTGAAGGCAAGACCCGAGTTCTCGGTAGAGGGGGTGGCAAGGAATGCCCGGTCGGCCAAGAAACTGATCGGCAAGGTCCAGCCGGAACTCCTGTTTCTGGATGTCGAAATGCCTGATATGACAGGGATGGAACTGTTGCAGGACATTCGGGACAACATTGTTTGGAATATGAAGGTTGTATTCTATACGGCCTACGACAAATACATGATACAGGCTATCCGTGAGTCGGCATTCGACTATCTCCTGAAACCTTTCCAGCATCAGGACCTGGAAGACATTCTGAAGCGTTTCCTGCAGCAGATCGAGAAAGGGCAGCGTTATATCCCTGCTCCTGCGCCAGTCTCTGTGGGTGAAACTTTCATTGTCTATACGCCGACCAACGACATGCGGGTGTTACGCACTTCTGAAATCGGTTTTTTCCGTTATTCTTCCGATCGCAAATTGTGGGAGGTCATTCTGAACAATGAACCGCCTTTGACACTGAGAAGAGGAATGACGGCCGAACAGATTGTACGCAGTCTGCCTAAGTTTATCCAGATTCATCAGTCCTATATCATCAACATTGATTATCTGATGTTGATTAAGGACAATCATTGCCTGCTTTATCCGCCATTCGACCGGGTGACGGAATTGCTCATTTCCAAAAAATATAAAAAAGAATTGCAGGACCGTTTTTGCTTGTGAAAGTGAAGAGTCCGTTATCAATATTGGTTAGGGAGTCTCATCGCCGTTACCAAGGGCGGTGCTGACAAAAAAAAGAAAGCGTTGGTCTTTTCCAGCGCTTTCTTGATTTATAGTCAGTTAATGTAATGTTTGTGTTCAGAAAATCCTTCTTATCTTCTTATTTGATGTCAATGCCTTTGTTGCGTAATGTGACGTTCAATACCTTTGTGTAGTCGGCATACTGCTTGGCGTCCAATGTCTTTTTCATCAACTTCAGATTGCTGTATACAGCATTGCGCAGCAGTTCTTCACGATTCTTTTTGGAAGTAGTGGCACGTGCCATTTCCTTGTCGAAGTATTCGCAGATATTGGCTACTTCCTGATGTTGTTTGGCGTCCAGGTTCAGATACTTGCTCAGCTTGGCTACGTTGGTGGTACTTTCCCATTTGGCTGTTTCGCTTACAGGTTGGTTACCTGCTGCAAAAGTTGCAGCTGTCAGGCAGAATGCTGCCGCTAATGTTAATCCTAAACGTTTCATAATCTTTCCTCTTTTGTTAATCCTAAAAACTAATCTTTAAATCTCTAATACCTATTGAGACTATAACCGGTTGTCGGTCTCTTTCTTTTTACCGGTGCAAATATATGGCTATGTTTTATAACATAAAAGCAAAATGATGGGATTTTGCTTGTTGAACTGTCATTTCTTGACCTGTATCAAGTTTTGGCTGTTATTTTATAGGGAAATATACATATTTTGTAATATGTTTGTAATGTTGTTCTTCGTATTTCTGTCATTTTGATTTTGGCTGAGGCTGGCAGTAGGCTACAGGGAAGGGTATAAAACAGAAGCTGTACCAAAACCGGAGAGCATTGTTGCACTTTGCTTCTTCGACTTTGATACAGCTTGCTGTGGGTATGAGGGGTTGTGGATTTTAACGCTTCAGTTGCTGATGCATGGATGCGGCTGCACGTCGTCCGTCGCCCATGGCGAGGATGACGGTAGCGCCGCCGCGCACAATGTCACCACCTGCATAAATGGTGGGGATGCTGCTCTGCATCTGTTCGTTGACGGCGATGGTGTTCTTGCGACCCAGCTCCAGTCCTTTGACGGATTTGGGCACGATGGGGTTGGGCGATACACCTACGGCTACTACAGCCATGTCGATATCGAGTGTGACGGTAGCACCGGGGATGGGCACAGGACTGCGTCGTCCGCTGGCATCGGGTTCACCCAGCTCCATTTGCTGGAGGATGACCTGCTTGACGGCTCCCTTCTCGTCGGCGATGTATTCGAGCGGATTGTGCAGGGTCAGGAATTCGATGCCTTCTTCCTTGGCGTGCTTCACTTCCTCCAGTCGGGCGGGCATTTCGGCCTCGCTGCGACGATAGACGATGTATACTTTCTCGGCGCCCAGGCGTTTGGCTGTACGGCAGGAGTCCATGGCTGTGTTTCCTCCACCTACCACCATAACGCGTTTGGCGGGGTTGATGGGGGTGTCGGTCTCGGGGTTGGAGGCGTCCATCAGGTTGACGCGTGTCAGGTACTCGTTGCTCGACATGATGTTCACGCAGTTCTCGCCGGGGATATTCATGAAGTTGGGCAGGCCGGCACCCGAGGCGATGAACACGCCTTTGTAGCCTTCCTTCTGGAGCTCTTCCACACTTTCGGTCTTACCGATGATGCAGTCCTTGACGAACCTCACGCCCATCTTCTCGAGGTTGTTGATTTCCACGTCCACAATCTTGTTGGGCAGGCGGAATTCGGGAATACCATATTTCAGTACACCGCCAATTTCGTGCAGGGCTTCGAAGACGGTGACATCATAACCATACTTCACCATGTCGCCTGCAAAGCTCAGGCCGGCAGGGCCTGAACCTACGACGGCCACCTTGATGCCGTTCTTGGGAGCCAGTTCGGGCAGGATGATGTTGCCGCTCTCGCGTTCATAGTCGGCCACGAAGCGTTCCAGGTTACCGATGGCCACGGCGGGTTCGTTCATCTTCAGGTGGATACACTGGCTTTCGCACTGCTTCTCCTGCGGGCAGACGCGTCCGCAGACGGCGGGTAGGGATGAGGTATGCTTCAATACACGGGCGGCTTCGAGGAACTCACCACGCTCCACATTCTTGATGAACGAGGGAATGTTGATGCTGACGGGGCAGCCTTGCATACACGTCGGGTTGGCGCAGTCCAGGCAACGCTTGGCTTCGGTCATGGCCTGTTCTCTGGTATAGCCTGTGTTCACTTCTTCCGTGCGGGTTGTGGCACGATAGACGGGGTTGAGTTCGTTCATCGGGCAGCGGGCAATGGCAGTACGTTCCTTCGGCTTCATGCTCTTGCGCAGGGCCTCACGCCAGGGAGCTTTGCGGTCGAGGAGTTCTTCCATCGGGGTGTTGGATGTCATGGCTCTTTCTGTGGTAGCCGTTTCGGCCGATGCTTCCTCTTGTGGTGTGGCATGGCAGACTGATGCTTCCAGATGACTCATCTCTTCGCGCTCCACGTCCTTGAACGATCCCATGCGCTTGAACATTTCGTCCCATTCCACCTGATGGCCGTCGAATTCAGGACCGTCCACGCAGACGAACTTCGTCTTTCCGCCCACAGTGATGCGACAGGCACCACACATGCCCGTTCCGTCCACCATGATGGTGTTCAGCGACACGTCTGTCGGAATGTTGTATTTTTGGGTGAGCAGGCAGCAGAATTTCATCATGATGGCAGGGCCGATGGCGAAACATTTGTCCACCTTTTCGCGCTTGATGACGCTCTCGATGCCTTCGGTTACGAGGCCTTTGTTGCCATACGAGCCGTCGTCGGTCATGATGATAACCTCGTCCGACGATTTCCGCACTTCATTTTCGAGGATAATCAAGTCCTTGGTGCGGCCGGCCAGAACAGAAATCACGCGGTTGCCGGCCTCCTTCAATGCCTGGATTATGGGCAGCATCGGTGCGACACCCACACCGCCGCCGGCACATACAACCGTACCGAAGTTTTCAATATGGGTAGCCTGTCCCAGCGGACCTACCACGTCGAGTATATAGTCTCCTTCGCTCAACTGGCATAACTTGGTGGACGAGAGACCTACTTCCTGTACCACCAGCGTGATGGTACCTTTCTGTACGTCGGCTCCGGCAATGGTCAGCGGCATACGTTCGCCTTTGGCGTCCACACGTACGATGACGAAGTGACCTGCCTTGCGCGAACGGGCGATGAGCGGGGCTTCCACTTCGAACTTGAACACTTTTTCTGAAAATTGTTCTTTGCTAATGATTTTGTTCATTATCCACTAATTTTGTTTGTATAATTACGTAATTGCTTTCAGATTGATAGTTTTGCAAAGATACGGCTTATTTGTTAAAATCAAAGAAAGAAGGGAAAGAAAGTTTGAGGAAGGGGAGTTGTGGAGGGGATGAGGAATTAAAAAGTTAAGGAGTTAAGCCAATGCCTTGGTATGTGAAAAAACGACATTGGGCTTAACTCCTTAACTTCTGTTTTCAGAATTCTAAAATCTGAATCTTACTTCGTGCGGATCTTATATCCTGATACTCCATAATAGAGGATAAACAGGAAGCACGGCAGGCAGAGCCAATAGGCTTGCTGGGGGCTGGTCACGTCTTTCAGCCATCCGTAGAGAGTGGGGATGACGGCACCACCGAACATGGCCATAATGAGCAGTGACGAGCCAGCCTTTGTAAATTTACCCAAATCGGCCATAGCCAGTGGCCACAGGGCGGGCCACATCAATGAACATCCCAGTGCCATGAACGAGATAAAATAAATGGAGATGTTCTGAGGAGTCAGTACCACGAGCAACGAACCGATAACGGCCAGGATGGAGCAAATCTTCAATGCAGCGGCCTGGCTGATGTATTTCGGAATGAAAATGATACCGCAAATGTAACCGATGACAATGCCGATGGGGGCAATCCATGCATAATTGGCAGCACCTTCAAGGCCCAGAGAGTTGGCATAGTCTACCAATGTACCCAGTGAGACGGTTTCAACGCCCACGTAGAGGAACAAGGCTAGGCAACCAAGCAGCAGGTGAGGGAACTGGAAAACAGATGTTTTACTAGCTGCATAGCTGGAAGCACTGGATGAAGTATCTTCCTCGTCCTCACCTTCGGCCTTCACTTCGGGCAGGGGAGCAAAGAAAGCCATGATGCCCAGGGCTACGAAAGCACAGATGATGATGATGAACGGCTTGTTCAGATCTTCAATACCAATGAGGTTCACGTCCTTGCCCAGCAACCAAACGATGAAGATGGACGGGATGGGCCATGCCAACTTGTTGCAGATACCCATGATGCTGATACGCTTGGCTGCACTTTCCAGCGGGCCCAGGATGGTGATGTAGGGATTGACAGAGGCCTGCAGATAAGCGTTGGCAGCACCGCTGATGAATGATGCAAGCAGGAAAAGGCTGAAACTTTTGTAGTCGGCCGAGAGAATGAACAAATAAAATGCCACGGCAAAGATGATGAACGAGAGCGACATGGTACGCTTGTAACCGATGGCCTTGATGGTCAGTCCGGCAGGATAACCGAATACAAGGAAAGGAATAAACGTTGCGGCAATGATCAGATAGGAAGCAGCATTCGAGATGCCCAGTGATCCTTGCAGAACAGGTACAAGCAGTGAATTGATGCCCAGCGCGAAGCCGATGGCAAAGAACATGATGCCGATGAAGGTCAGCGGCAATGCGAAACTTTTGTTATTTGCATTCATGATGAATAGATTGTTTGGGTTAGAATTATTTGAATTGCTAATAGAGAATTGAAAATGGAGAATGAATTGCCATTCTTCCATTTTCAATTCTCATTTTTCCTTATTAATCAATCATGTCGAAGCCGCAGTAGGGCACCAGTGCCTTGGGGATGCGGATACCTTCGGGCGTCTGGTTGTTCTCCAGCAGGGCGGCCACGATGCGCGGCAGGGCCAGTGCGGAGCCGTTCAGCGTGTGGCAAAGCTCGGTCTTTTTCTCGGCTGTGCGGTAGCGGCACTTCAGGCGGTTGGCCTGATAGGTATCGAAGTTGGATACGGAGCTTACTTCCAACCAGCGTTTCTGTGCTTCGCTATATACTTCGAAGTCGTAGCAGATGGCGGCCGTGAAGCTCATGTCGCCACCACAGAGGCGCAGGATGCGGTAGGGCAACTCCAACTTCTGGAGCAGGCCTTCCACGTGGTCAAGCATTTCCTGATGGCTCTGCTTGGAGTGTTCGGGCTTGTCGATGCGCACCAACTCCACTTTCGAGAACTCGTGCAGACGGTTCAGGCCACGTACATCCTTACCGTAGGAGCCTGCCTCGCGGCGGAAACACTCGGTATAGGCGCAGTTCTTGATGGGGAGCTGCTTCTCGTCGAGGATGACGTCGCGGTAGATGTTCGTCACAGGCACTTCGGCCGTGGGGATGAGGTAGAGGTCGTCTACTTCGCAATGGTACATCTGTCCTTCCTTGTCGGGCAACTGGCCTGTGCCGTAGCCCGAAGCGGCATTCACCACTGTAGGCGGCATGATCTCGGTATAACCCGATGCACGAGCTTCGTCAAGGAAGAAGTTGATGAGGGCACGTTGCAGGCGGGCACCCTTTCCTTTATAGACAGGGAAACCTGCGCCGGTAATCTTCACGCCGAGGTCGAAGTCGATGATGTCATACTTCTTTGCCAGTTCCCAGTGGGGCAGGGCGTCCTTGGGCAGCTCGGTTTCCATACCGCCCATTTTCACCACGAGGTTGTCTTCGGCCGTAGCACCTTCGGGCACTTCGTCGTAGGGCACGTTGGGGATGGTGTAGAGTAGTTGTTGCAGGTCCTGAGCGGCCTGGTCCATATCTGCCTGCAAGGTCTTGTTGGCTTCCTTCAGTTCGCCTACGCGAGCTTTGGCGGTTTCGGCCTCGTCCTTCTTGCCTTCCTTCATCAGCTGGCCGATGGACTTGGACAGGGTGTTCACCTCGGCGAGGTTGTTATCGAGTAAAGTTTGTGTACTTCTACGTTTGTTGTTCAGAGCCAATACTTGTTCGATGGCTTCCTTGGCATTCTTGAAATGCTTCTTCTCCAGTCCGCGTACTACCGCGTCTGTGTTTTCGGTGATTTGTTTGATGGTAAGCATATCTTGTTCGGTTAAGAATTATTTCTTTGTTTTCGTGCGGCAAAGGTAACTCATTCTTTCCTAAAAAGAAAGGGATGCAACCGTTTTTTCGATTGCATCCCTCGGGTCTTTTCTTGTTATGTTGCAAAAACTTATGCTTCTGCGCTTTCTACAGGAACTACAGATACGTAGCGTCTGTCTTCGCGACCTACCTTGAACTGTACTGTTCCGTCTACCAAGGCGTAGAGAGTGTGGTCACTACCCATACCGATGTTCTTGCCCGGATGGAATTCTGTACCTCTCTGACGAACGATGATGTTGCCTGCCTTGCAAGCTTCGCCACCGAATATCTTAACGCCTAATCTCTTACTTGCTGATTCACGGCCGTTCTTAGAACTACCAACACCTTTTTTATGTGCCATTTCTTCTTACTGTTTTTAGATTGATTAAGCTACTACTTCTTTGATGTTCAACTCCGTAAACTGCTGACGGTGACCGTTCAGCTTACGATAGCCTTTTCTTCTCTTCTTGTGGAAAACGAGCACTTTGTCGCCCTTTACCAGCGGAGATACCACTTCGCAAACTACTTTGGCACCTTCTACGGTAGGCAGGCCTACTGTTACGTTTCCGTCTTTGTCTACCAAAAGAACTTTTTCAAATTCTACTGTTGCACCAGCTTCTGCGTTCTGAATGTGGTGAACGAACAGCTTCTTGCCAGCTTCTGCCTTGAACTGCTGGCCGTTGATTTCTACAATTGCGTACATTTCTTATATATAATGTATAAGTTAGCTCCGTCGGGTGGTCTCCAATCACTTGGAAAGCTCTTTGTCGGACCCGGTGCGGAATAATCGGGCACAAAAGTACTGCTTTTGTTCGAGACGTGCAAATGTTTTCGTAATTATTTCCGCTTCTTTTTCAATGACATAATTGTCGTTGTCGGCTTCTCGGCTTTCTTTTTCTTGATTGTCGCATAAGGCAGGAAATGCCTTCGTGTGGAAAGGTGGAAAACTTCCTTTTCTGCTTTGTGCTTCTCTCAGTTTGTATTATCTTTGCAAGAGTTAACTTTTTATTGTGATATTGGGTCCTATGGAAGAATTTGCCTTGCTTATGCCTTTGTTGCTGGCTATCGGAGGTCTGGTGGTCGGTGCTTTGCTGAAGTCTTTGTTGCGCCGTTCGCGCGTGCCTTATACGGTGGCCTTGTTTGCCTTCGGTTTGCTGGTGGGGCTGGCCGACCGCTATGGATTGTTTCATTCTCTGCCGCAGGTGGAGGAAGCGCTGACGGGGGTGGCCAATATCAATCCCGACTTTATCCTTTACATCTTCCTGCCCGTGTTGATATTCGATGCGGCCTATGAACTGAACCTGCATATTTTCAAGAAGACGCTGGCCAACGCTACGCTGCTGGCCGTGCCGGGGCTCATTGTCTGCATGTTGCTTACGGCCCTGCTGCTGATGGGGATTTGCGCCGTGGTGCCCGGCTATGGGGAGTGGACGTGGGCCTTTGCGCTGATGTTCGGCGCTTTGATCAGTGCTACCGACCCTGTGGCGGTGGTAGCTCTGCTTCACGAACTGAAGACGAGCAAGCGCTTTTCGACGCTGGTCGATGCCGAGTCGTTGCTCAACGACGGCACGGGCATCGTCTGTTTCATGCTCTTTTTCGGTGTCTATACCGTGGCAGGACAGAGCGAGGTGTCGCCTGTCGTGCAGTTCTTCCAGGTGGTGGCGGGCGGTGTGCTGCTGGGCTTTATGGCCGCACGGCTGGTCATCTGGTTCATTACGCGCATCAACTCCGAGACGCTTATCCAAAACAGTGCCATCATCTTTTCGGCCTATCTGGTGTTCATCCTGTCGCAATATTACCTGGGCTTGTCGGGCGTCATTGCGCTGGTGGCTTTCGGATTGACCATTTCCTATGTGGGCAAACCCCGCCTGAAACCGCAGGTCAACGAGTTTATGGAGAGCTTCTGGGACCTGCTGACCTATATGGCCAATACGCTGGTGTTCATCATCGTGGGTGTGGTCATTGCCGTCAAGGTAGACTTCACGTGGTCGCACTTCGGCGTGCTGCTGCTCATCTACGTGGGATTGAACCTCTTCCGCTTTGCCATGATCATGCTGCTCTATCCGCTGATGAAGCGGTTGGGTTACGGATTGAGCAAGCGGGAGTCGGTTATCCTTACTTGGGGCGGCTTGAGAGGGGCGCTGGGCATGACGCTGGCCTTGATGGTGTCCTACACGCCCGCCATCCCCGAGGAGATACGCAGCCAGATTCTGTTCTTCACGGCAGGCATCGTGACGCTTACGCTTTGTGTCAATGCCACCACTACACGCTGGCTGCTCCTCAAGTTGGGCCTGATTCATGTACCTTCGGCTCGGGTACTGATGGAGCGTCGGGTGCAGGAGCGCATCCACGAGAGTGCCGAGAAATATTTTGAACGCCTGCGAAGCCGCGAACCTTTGGCCGGAGCCAATTGGGAGAAAGTGGCCGGCTATGTGGCTCTTCCGCCTGAAGCGGGGCCATTGTCTGTAGCCCGTTCGCAAGATGTATTGGCCGAGCTGCGTCTGCGGGTGCTCGACCGTGAAAAGGCTTTCAGCCGTGAAATCTACGACGAGGGCATCATTTCGCAGACAGCTTTCCGCCGCCTGATGAACTCACTCGACGAGCTTTACGACCACGACGGCGCCTGGGCGTTGGACGTGCGTCACTCCATTTTTGACTTCTGCGGGCGTACGCGTGCCCTCTACCGCATGCAGAAGTTGCCCTACTTCAGCCGTTGGACGGGCTTTTATTTCCGAGAGCGCATCATGGTCATCTACGACCTGGGGCGCGGCTTCATCATCCTGCAACGCGAGGATCTGAAGCTGCTCGACGAACTGGCCTCTTCGGGAGTCGTACAGGCCGACCAGCTCGGACTTCTGCAGACGCTCCGTCAGGAAGTGGAGCACAACATCGCGAGCATGAACCGTGTCATCGAGCGTTTGTCGGCCGACTTCCCCAAGGCCTACAACCATGCCCTGACGCAGAAAGCCATCCGCATGGTACTGAGCAACGAACGCCGTACCATCCGCCAGATGCAGGCCGACGGCGTGCTCTCCGACAAGGATGCGGCCCGTTATTTTGCCCGAGTCGACGAACGTAGCGATGAGGTCAACTCCTTTACGCATACCATTCCCGCTTCCATCCTGCGCTGGTTCTTCCTGCACCGTCGGCGGAAGTAGGAGTGATGGTTTCCTTCGTGGCAGGTTCGGGTGGAGAAAGCATTGTTTTCTTCTCCCTGAAACAATGCTTTTCGGAGGCGAAAGCAATGCTTTCCTTTCAGGCGGCCGCAAGGCGGGCAGGAGGGAGTGGCAGGCTGTTGAATCTAAATCTTGCCTAAAATGTGTGACGGCGGGTGTTTCTTCGGCCCGAAATTTGTACATTTGCGGCAATAATCAAGATAATGATCTACGGATGAAAAGAATATTTTCCCTGATAGCCCTTTGTACGGGTCTTGTGGCAGGTGCCGCAGGACAGGCACGCTTCACGTCGAGTACCCAGATGCAACATTTGGGACAGATTGAGTGGAAGCATCCCGTCACGGTGCAATATACCATTACCAATACAGGCGACGAGCCTCTTGTCCTGAGCGAAGTGGAGCCCGACTGCGCCTGTACGGATGCCCGATGGACACAGACACCTATCGCCCCCGGCGGAAAAGGAACGGTAGACGTAACTTTCGATGCCAAGGCTTTGGGCCGTTTTCAGAAGTCGGTGGCCATTTTTACCAATGCGGCTCCACATGTGGTGTATCTGAAGTTCGACGGCGAAGTGGTGACCGAAATCACTGACTTTACCCGTACGCATCCTTATCAGATAGGACAGATACGCATCGACAAGAACGAAATAGATTTTCCCGACATACAACGCGGCGAACATCCCGTGATGTACCTCAGCGTAGTGAACCTTTCCGACAAGGCCTACGAGCCAGTGCTGATGCATCTGCCTCCTTATCTGGAGATGGAGTGCGAGCCCGAAGTCCTGCAACAGGGCGAGCGGGGTACTGTCAAGCTGACGTTGAATTCCGAAAAGCTGGCCGATTTGGGCTTGACCCAGTCGTCAGTCTACCTGTCACGCTTCTTGGGCGATAAGGTAGGGGAGGAGAACGAAATACCTGTTTCGGCCATCCTTTTGCCCGATTTCTCCAACTTGACGGAAGCCGAGCGTCTGAATGCACCTGTCATCAGCCTTTCGGCCGACAGCATCGACTTGAGCAAGACGCTGGCTCACAAGAAACGGGCGCATCAGGACATCGTGCTGACTAATACAGGTCGCTCTTCTTTGCAGATCAGTAAGTTGCAGGTATTCCATCCGGCTGTCAACGTCCGTCTGAAGAAGACGCGCTTGGCTCCGGGCGAATCGACCCGTCTGCGGGTGTCAGTCACCAAGCGGAACATCGGCAAGCATCGCCGCCACTTGCGTCTGTTGTTGATAACCAACGACCCGACCCATCCGAAAGTAACCATCAACATTAAAGCCAAATAACTATGGAACATCCCGAAAACAATGAAGCCTATAAGGGCTTGACCGTCAATGCCGGCGTTGAGCAACCGTCATCCGTAAATCCTTATCTGAAGGACCGTCCACGCCGCAAGAAGCGTGAACTCTCCGTAGCCGAATATGTGGATGGCATCGTAGGAGGCGATGTAACCATTCTCAGTCAGGCCGTTACGTTGGTCGAGAGTGTGAAGCCCGAACATCAGGCCGTGGCACAGGAAGTCATTGAGAAGTGTCTGCCCTATTCGGGAAGCTCTGTCCGCATAGGCATCAGTGGTGTGCCTGGCGCAGGCAAGAGTACTTCAATTGATGTTTTCGGTCTCCATGTGCTCGAACAGTATGGTGGTAAGTTGGCGGTTTTAGCCATCGACCCCAGCAGTGAGCGTAGCAAGGGCAGTATCTTGGGCGACAAGACCCGTATGGAGAAACTTTCCGTGCATCCCAAGTCGTTTATCCGCCCCAGTCCTTCGGCAGGTTCGCTGGGAGGTGTGGCGCGCAAGACGCGTGAGACCATTATCCTCTGCGAGGCGGCAGGCTTCGACAAGATTTTTGTCGAGACCGTCGGTGTAGGACAGAGCGAGACGGCTGTTCACTCCATGGTCGATTTCTTCCTGCTCATCCAGCTGGCCGGTACGGGCGACGAATTGCAGGGCATCAAGCGTGGCATCATGGAAATGGCCGACGGCATTGTCATCAACAAGGCCGACGGCGACAATGTGGAGCGTGCCCGTCTGGCCGCCGCACAGTTCCGCAATGCGCTCCATCTGTTCCCGGCTCCCGAGAGTGGCTGGACACCCCAGGTACTTACCTATTCGGGCTTCTATAATATAGGAGTAAAAGAAATCTGGGACATGGTCTATCAGTATATCGACTTTGTGAAGGCCAACGGTTATTTCGATTACCGTCGCAACGAACAAAGCAAATATTGGATGTACGAGAGCATCAACGAACACCTGAAAGACAGTTTCTATCACAATCCGAAAATCCAGTCGATGCTGGCCGACCGTGAGCAGCAGGTGTTGCAGGGCAATCTTACCTCGTTTGTTGCCGCCAAATCGTTGCTCGACACCTATTTCGAGGACTTGCGGAAAACTCTTTAACAGGGACGAAACAAACCATACATGAGTCGTATACTGATGTGGCATGAGTCGTATAGTCATGGTACATCAGTATACGACTCATCTTATATAGGTGTTTGAGGGGTTCAGACGGGTTTGTAATACGCCCGTAACTTTTCCGAAACAGACTTGTACACACAGCGCAACACGCATGTAACCCCATCTCCTCATCTTTGCAGCGGAAAAAAGAAACGTTTAAAAGATGAGTATGAAAACAGATTTGGGAAAAATTCTCTTCCTTATTTTGTTCCTTACCCTTTCTGCCATGACTGCCTTGGCAGGTAACATCAAAGGAACCATTACAGACAAACAGACAAAAGAACCGCTGACCGGAGCTACCGTACAGATAGCCGGAAGCACCCAAGGTGCCGTGGCCGACATTGACGGCAACTATACACTCAACGTGCCCGACGGCGTGTACGATCTCGTGGTGCGCTACGTGGGCTATGTGGATATCAACGCCAGCCAGGTAAAGGTAAAGGGCGAAACGGTTCTGAACTTCGAGATGGATACGGATGCCCAGACCTTGAGTGAGGTATCTGTCGTGGCCAAAAAGAATCTGGAAGGCGAACGTGCCCTGCAGGTCGAGCGACAGAAAGCTACACTGGCCATTGAGAATCTGGGTGCCAAAGAGATGAGTCTAAAGGGCATCGGCAACGTACAGGAGGGTGTGAAACAGATTACAGGTATCTCCATCGCCGAATCAGGACAGCTCATTGTTCGTGGATTGGGCGACCGCTACAGCTCCACCACACTGAACGGACTTCCCATCGCCTCACCCAATCCCGACAACAAGCTTATTCCGCTCGATCTCTTCCCCTCGAGTACGATACAGAACATCACCGTCAGTAAGGTCTATGATGCCAGTGCTTTTGCCGACTATAGCGGTGCACACATTGATATCAGTACGAAGGAGAACGTAACGGACGAATTCCTGACCGCCAGCTTCAATGTTGGAGGACGGTTCAATACCCTGGGACGCGACTTCTACCAGATGGACCGCGACGGTACGCTCTTCAAGACGCCCTCGCTCGACGAAAAGATATACGACATGCCGCTGCTGGACTTCGACGAATATGTAACACAACACAACATCTTCAATACCACTTTCGATGTGGACAAGCGTACAGCCCTGCCCGAATTCGGAGGTAACCTGGGCTTCGGACGCAACTTCGCCGTGGGCGAACAGACCTTGAGTGTACTGGGTTCTTTCAGCCTCAGTAACGAAACCCAACGGATGGACGATGCCTTCTACAAGACACTCGAAGCCACAGGCAACGTACAGAACGACTTCACCTACGACGAATACACCTCTACACTGAAAATGGCAGCTCTGGCATCCGTGGGCTATACCCTGCGCCAGCACGACCGTATCGGCTATACCTTCTTCTATGCCCGCAATGCCAGCGACTCCTATCAGAACCGCGAAGGTGTGGACGCCGAAGGGCATAATCTGTGGGGCAGCAACGACATCACCCACATCTATACCCTGCAAAACCATCAGCTGAACGGTTATCATGAACTGGGCAGCCAATGGGAACTGAACTGGGCAGGCTCCTATGGCAAGACGGGCAGTGAAGAACCCGACCGCCGACAGGTGATGTTCACCAAGGACGATGACGGCAACCTGCAGCTCTTCAAGCTGAACCGCCAGGAAACCATGCGCTACTTCGGCGAACTGAACGAAGAGGAATGGGTGGGCAACCTCGACCTGAAGTACAACTGGACGGAACAGAACTTTATTAAGATGGGTGTGGCCTACAAGAACAAGGACCGCGACTATATGGGTACCCGTTTCTACTACAACGTGAACAAGCTGAACCCCACCATCGACAACATTTACGACACCGACGGCTTCCTCAATCAGGAGAATGTGGAGAACGGCAGCATCGTCATCGAACGCAAGATGCAGCCCCACGATACCTACCGCGCCGGTATGGACATCTATGCGGGCTACATCCAGACGGACTTCTATCCGCTCAGCTCCCTGCTCGTCAACGTGGGCCTTCGCTATGAGCTGACCAAGCAATGGGTGGAATACGCCATCGAAGGTGACCAGAAGTACCAGCGCCGCCGCGACCTGAACAAGAACGACTTCTTCCCCACCGTCAATCTGAAATACACCATGAACGAGCGGAACAACCTGCGTATGTCGCTCTCGCGCACCGTGACCCGCCCTTCGTTCATCGAGATGGCTCCCTTCCTCTATCAGGAATCCTACGGTTCGGCACAGATCCGCGGTAACGAGGAGCTGCAGAACGGCTACAACTACAACTTCGACCTGCGCTACGAACGCTTCGGCCAGAACGGCGACATGCTTTCGGCCACGGTTTACTACAAATTCCTCGACAACCCCATCGAACGTATCCAGAAGCTGCAGGGCGGAGCCACCATGCACTCTTTCCAGAATGCCGACCAGGGTATGGCGACGGGCGTGGAGCTCGAATTCCGCAAACAGCTGGTACGCGACCTGCGCCTGGGTGCCAACGTCTCCTATATGTACACCAACGTGAAACTGCCCGAAGGCGGTGCCTACACCAACAAGGACCGCTCGTTGCAAGGAGCCTCGCCCATCCTGCTGAATGCCGACCTTACTTACTCGCCCCGCTTCGATGAAGAACGTCAGCTCAACCTGTCGCTCCTCTACAACCTGCAGGGCAAGCGCATCCATGCGGTCGGCGTGTCACAGCTGGGCGATATCGACCAGATGGCTGTCCATACGCTGAACTTCAATGCCAGCTACAGCTTCAACCGTCACTTCAGTGCCCGCCTCCAGGTAAGCGATCTGCTGAACCGGGCAGTGGTCTTCAAACAGGAAGTACCCAAGACTGGCGAATACGTCGAAGTGGAACGTTTCAAGGAAGGTACGGCCTTCGAAGTAGGCGTCAGCTACAATTTTTAATGAAACAACGACTGTATCAGCAGTTTACTACGGATAAACCGACAGTTTACTACGGATAAACCAAGAGTTTACTGCTGTCCTTCAGCTATTTGAATGTAACACTATCAGTAAATATAAAACTTAAAAACTTAACCATTTAAAACTTTCAATTATGAACAGAAAATTGTTTTCAATGGCCCTTTTGGCCGGGATGACCCTTTTTGCTGCCTGCAGCGACGACGAGACAAACAACAACGGTGACAACGGCATTGCCGACGGTACAACCTTGAGCGGTACCATTACGGAAGATGTTACCTTGAAAGCCGGCAATACATACAAGCTGAGCGGTGCTTATACCGTAGAAGAAGGTGCTACACTGAACATCGAACAAGGCGTAAAGATTGTTTCGGTTTACGACGACAATGTGGACTACATCCTCATCAAGCAGGGAGGTAAAATCAATGCCAAAGGTACGGCAAACGCTCCCATCGTGATGACATCCGAAAAAGAAGAAGCCGGTGCCTGGGGTGGCATCCACATCTGTGGCCGCGCCCATACCAATGCCGAAGGCGGTAAGGGAAGCTCTGAAATCGGCGGTGCCGAATATGGTGGCAACGACGACAAGGACAACTCGGGTACCCTGCAATACGTACGCCTGGAATATACCGGCTATGCTTTCGATGAAGAACATGAAGCCAACGGCATCAGCTTCTATGGCGTGGGCAACGGTACGACGGTCGATCACTGTGTAGCCTACAAAGGTTCGGACGACGGTTTCGAATTCTTCGGCGGTTCGGTCAATGTCAGCAATATGGTTGTCATCAGCTGCAGCGACGACTCGTTCGACTGGACGGAAGGATGGAACGGAACAGCTACCGACCTCGTGGCCTATCAGGAAGCAGAAGCTACACTGGGTTATGACTGCGACTGTCTGATTGAGGCCGACAACAACGAAAATAACTACAGCGCAGCTCCCATCGCTCATCCTACGTTGAAGAACCTTATCCTGGTGGGTAACGGCGGTTCCAAACAGGGTGTACGTCTGCGCCGCGGCACACAGGTAACGATGGACAATGCTCAAATCTGCGGCAAAGGCAAGGCGCTGACTGTAGAAAGCACAGAAACAGAAACTGCCTTGACCGACGGAACTTCCAGCATCATCAATACGACCATTGCCAACAATGTGGACAGCGAAAAGGGTATCTACACCAACGATGTCTTTGCCGCAGGCGAAGGCAACGAAGTGGATGCCAACCTGAGCTACGCCTCACTAGCTGCCATCAAGGACGTATGCGACTGGATGCAGGGCAACTGGGTAAAATAATGATTCTTACTCTTTGAAATAACACACACTTTTTTCCTGAAGAGGGTGTGTCAAAATAGAGGTATCTGAGACTCTCCTCCTTCTGGAAGGAGGAGTACCCGATAGGGGGAGGGGGTAGGTGAATACATAATTCGTTGATTGATAACCTTTCGCGAAAACCTACCACCCCGCCCTTTGGGCACCCCTCCTTCCGGAAGGAGGGGAGTTAAAATTGTCTCACTTCATTTTGAACACCCTCTTCTGTCACTTCTCTGCCAATTTCTGGAAATCGGCTCCCGTCGGCGACTGGAAGACGCGGAGGTCGAACTCGGGTATAATGGCCAGCACATGGTCGAATACATCGGCCTGCACGCCCTCATAAGGTATCCAGTCTTTGATGGTCGAAAAGAAATAAAGTTCCACAGGCAGGCCGTGGTCGGTGGGTTGCAGGTGGCGCACCATGCAGTTCAGGTCCTTGTTCACCACAGGCAGGCTTTTGAGGTAGGCGGTGAGATAGGCGCGGAATACACCCAGATTGGTCTGCCGGCGGCCGTTTACCAGCACCTCGTTGTCGATGCCGTTTTCCTTGTTGTACGCATGTACCACGGCTTCCGTCTCGTCGATATAGTCTTTCAGCAATTGAATCTTGCGATACTTCTCCAGCATTTCGGGCGTACAGAAGCGTACGCTGGTCATGTCGATGTTGATGCTGCGCTTCACGCGTCGGCCGCCACTCTCGCGCATGCCGCGCCAGTTTTGGAAGGAATCACTTACCAGCAGGTAGGGCGGGATGGTGGTGATGGTGTTGTCGAAGTTACGCACCTTTACTGTGTTCAGCGTCACTTCGATAACCGTACCGTCGGCACCATATTGGGGCATCGTAATCCAGTCGCCCACCTTCAGCATGTCGTTGGCCGAGAGTTGCACACCGCTGACGAACCCCATGATGCTGTCCTTGAACACCAGCATCAGGATAGCGGCCGAAGCACCCAATCCGGCCAGCAGCGACAGCGGCGACTTGCCCAGCAGCTCAGCCACCACTACGATAATCCCGATGGTCCACAACGATACCTGCAACGTCTGGAGCAGACCTTTCAGCGGGCGGTCGCGCATGGATTCCTTCTCGCTATAGACCGCATAGGCTGCTTTCAGGAAGGCGTTGATGAAAAACAGGAACGAGAAGATGATAATGATGTAACACAGCCGTCGGATGAACCCCAGTGTCGCCGAGTCGGTGTCGGCAAAGACTATCGGTATGAACAGGTAGATGATGACCGGTGCCACCATGTGGCTGAGGTAAACCATCACGCTGCGGTCGAACAGGATGTCGTCCCATGAAGCCTTGGTCTTCTGTACCAGGCGGGCAATGGCCCGCAGCAGCACCCTGCGGCAGATGAAGTCGCCGGCAAAGGCTACGATCAGTACCAATATAAAAGCGATGAGCTGGTCGAACCAGTCGGCTGTAGTGGGACTCATGCCCCAATCTGTCAGTATTGTGTTAATTTGTTTCAGCAGTTCCATAAATCAAGTTCTTTATTTCATATCCAAAATATGTTTCACCGCTTCTCGCATCCATTGGTAGAGGTAGAGCCCCTTGTAGCCGTCGTTCTTCTTCAGCATCAGCTGGACGGCCGCCAGGCTGTTCTCGTAGCTGGTCAGTTCGTTGTGAAACTGTTCGTCGTGCACGGCCAGACGGCGTATTTCCTTTTCGCGTTCGCGGCGTAGCTGGTTGCAGACGGGGTTGAGCAACTTCATCACCACACAGTCCATCAGGTGATGCCCCTGTATATAGAGGTAAGTCGTGTCGGGCGTCAGGCCCAGCTGCGTCAGTTCCTCGCCCAGGGCATCGATGTGTTCGATGGTCTGCGGGAAACGCGTGCGCAGTTCAGACAGCTTCTTTTCCACTCGCCGCTGCATGTCGTCCAGGCATCGGTAAGGATGGTTCAGGCTGACGTCCTGAAGGCGGACGCAGGTGTTGAACTCATACATGGGGAAAGTATTGTTGTCGTGCTGGCGGTAGAACCAGATGTTCCACAAGAAGAGCGGATAGGCGATGCGCGAGTAGCGGCGCATGAATTCGGGAAAGTCCAGCAGATGGCGGTCGTTCAGCGTGGCCTGTACGCACACCTCGTGCAGGCTTTCGGCATAGCACAGGTAATTCTCGATGGCGTAGGCATAGGTTTGCAGCACGTATGGGTTCTGGTTGATGCGGCGCGACAGAACAGTGTTGCCCTGCATCAGGAAGTCGTAGTCACTGTCCACGCAGGCTATGAGGCTGCGTCCCAGCTCGTCAGCGTTCAGCGTGTTGAGCAAGACCGTTTTTTTCCCCTTCGACAGCGAAGTCTGCGAGGGGAGCATCACCTGGAAATAGTATTCGTCCGTCTCGAACTCGGAGAGCAGCGTGCGCCAGAAGGCCACGTCGTCGTAGCTTTCCACGTAGGCCACGATACGGCGGCGCTTCTTGCGTGGCGACAGGCGGTTGGCGGCATCCAGGTAGGCCGATGTCAGGTTTTGGCGTAAGGTGAGAGACATAATTTAATGGAGAATTGAGAATTGAGAATTGAAAATTGAGAATCGGAAACGGAGAATTAATTTTCCATTCTCCATTTTCCATTCTCCATTTCCTTTGTTATTTCGCTCACCTCCGTCACCGCGTCGAGCCAGCCTTCCATGATGACGGCGGGCGAATGGGTACTCAGGATGAGCTGCATGTCGGGGTTCAGGCGTCGGAGCATGCCGATGAGCTTCTGTTGCCAGTCGATGTGGAGCGAGGCTTCGGGCTCGTCGATGAAGAGTACGCTGTGCGTACCTTCGCGCACAAGCACGGTGAGCAGGATGATGAGCATCTGCTTCTCGCCCGACGACAGCTTGTAGGGCAGCAACCGTTCGCCATCCTGGTAGAAGGCGATATCGTTGCTCTTGCGGTCGATAGTCTTGCGTGTATATCCGAAGAGCTCGTCCACCATGTCCTGAAAGCGGCGTTTGGGCAGGGAGAGCTGTGGGGCACGGGCGCGTACCTCCGGGTCGTCACTGCCCAGCAGTTCAATCATCCGGTTGCCCACGTTCACCTGATAGTCCAGGTAGCGGCGTTGCAGCAGGTAGAGCTGCCAGTCCAGTTCGGAGTGCACATTGGGGTCGGCCATGTGTGCGGTGAAATCCCCCATGATGAGCGGGCGGTCGTAACTGCGGATTACGTCGTAGGGGATGTATGTCGCTTCCGGATTGTCGAAGAAAATGCGTACACCCGCCTGTTCGCCGTTCTTCATCTCGCCGCTCGTGTGGCGTTCCAGATAGCCCACAGAGCGGTTCAGGATGGTCGTTTTGCCCACACCGTTGATACCGGCCAGTATGTTGACGTCAGGTCGCAGGTCCCAGGCCACGTCGTAGCGGTTCCACAGGCCGCTTATCTCGATGCGTCGGATGTAGTTGGCTTGTATTTCCATATCGTTTGAACTTTTAGATAAGCAAACTTACGGAAAAAGTTTGGAAAAACCTTGGATTTTTACAGATAGTGTTGTTGCATAGTCTAAGAATTTAAAACAGATCCTCCTTGGAAAGGTTGTAATATTTTTATTAGTAATAAAGTCGTTAGTGAATATTATTGCTGACTGCCAATGCGCTAAAAACTATAGAGACGGCAACTGTACGGATGATAATTTTTTTACACTGTTAATAGGTGCCGACATTCTCTTGCACATCATCTTAACCAATTGATTGCCGATTTTTTAATTTCCTCAAACCATTGGTTTTCGTTCTCACAAGTTTCTACCAGTTCATTGGATCGTTCTAATAAACAGCGTACCTGGTGAGAATTCGGTGTATACTCAACTTTATAACTATCTTCTAACATTTTCTGGAAAACATTCAAGGGTAATGGTATTATTGTTGATTTTCCTCCATAATATGATATATTAAGTCGGTGTAGAGTATAGAAATGAGCAATGCATGCTTCATTTATCGTAGGAGCAATGAAAAGACAATAACAAGGTTTACCACTCGCTTTTTTAATTTTTCCTAAATGACGGCTTACAGGTTCACCCTCCATATCATATTGTTTTTGTCCACTTGCCAAAGTAACTTCAACAATGAGTATATAATCTCCGTAATCGCATACAATGTCAGCCATATTACCTTGGGCGGTGGAAAGTGGGTTCCCAAAATCATCAAAATTCAGATTCGCCTTGATATCTCCACCATCAAGCATCGTCATGGCACGCCAAGTATTCCATTCAAGCATCAATGGAGCATCATATAATTCTTTCCTTTCAATTTGCTTGAATGTATTTTGGATGTCATCATAAAGCTTGTAATCTTTTATTTCGACAACTTGTCTGCTCAATGTTTCAGCTTTCCTTTGTTCCGTCAGGTCTGCCAACAAATCTTTCAACTCTGATATTTCTGTTTTTGGGTTAATTTCAATCTGCGGGAATTCTGTATGTAGTTTTGCCACAAGTCTCTGCCTGTCATCTGTAAGTAATTGTGGTACTTCTGCATTTCCAAGATACTCAATGTAGTCTTCTTCGCTATCAATAAAACAAGGGTCGCGATCTATTGTCTGCAAGATATAATCAACATCCTCAATGCGTTCTGATACGATACTTAGCGATTTTCCAACGTGTGATACATTTACGAGGCCTGTCGCACGTAAATATCGAAAACAGGCATCTGCATAATCACGCATATTGCTTGATTGTGTTCTCAGGAAGTTATCCAATGATGTATCACTGCTTTCTCGTGTTTGAGTTTCTCCATTCATAATCCTCTCTTCGAAGATATGAGTAAGTTCGTTACGAAGATATTCAGCCTTAAATGTCCTATAACTTCCTTGATTCCTAACTTTTGCAATACGAAATTCTTCTATCTTCTGAACTATGTCATTAAATTTACGCCAATCCGTAAGTTGCATTCCAAATATCTGCAACTCATCAAATTTTAATGTACCCATAGTACGTACAAGTCGCAATATCTCCAAATAAGGTTTTACCCAAAAAAGGGCAGCTTTTGCAGTCGGTTTATGATAAGGCGACGGTACTTGAAATTTCAGCATTTGCCGGAGAAACACTTCTTCTTTCCGCTTTGAGGTAAGTAAAGTTATACCTGCTGGAGTAATAGAAATGCGAGGTGATAAAACAACAAAACCAAGAGATTTCGGAGCACGGTTTATTCTATCACGTGCACTAAATGCCGGATCTTTTTCCCCTTCTCCATTAAAGAATTGTTCATCACGCAAAATACTCATGAAAGCACTCTGCGTTTCATTATTCCAACGACTACCTGTAAAATGTTCAACAAGTAATCCAATTTCTGGTATCATCTTCTCTGGTGTACGAGGAGATGTTGTCAGAAATAATAATTGACTATCTATTCTTGCCATAAGGTTGCCTTGCTTCAAATAATCTTAATTGAGCTGTTTCTGGCTCGTTATATACGGCATATTGCGATGCGCAAATATGTATATTGTCCCAGCATTTTCGATAATTTGCTACAACAATATGCTTGGCAGCAGCTTTAAATCGGTTTCGGATATTGACGGCATAGTTTTTTTTATATTCATCTATTATATACCCCTTATACAATTCTTCCGTTAACGGAGTATATCCAATAACCATTAATGCTTTACAGGGAAGATTAGCAAAATCATTTGCTAATTTTCTATGACTTTCTTCGTTAAAACCATCTTTGTATTCTTCATTTCCATAATCCGAGAAAATACAATCATAAGGAGGATCAAGAAAAACAAAATCATCATCCTTGCACATATTGAACACTTCGCTATAATCTGTATTGAGTATTTCTGCACGTTGCAACAATTTACTATGCGACAAAGTGATGGACTTCGTGTTAAGATGCATATACCGTCCGAAGGGAACGTTGAATTCCCCTTTGGCATTATAGCGTATCATCCCTGAGTATGCTGTTTTGTTAATGTAATAATAGAGCAACGCATCCGAATAAGATTTATCCACAGTCCCATTAAACATTGCTCGGAGAAGATAATAAAAATCTTCATTCTTATCTTTAACCCGTTCATTAGGATGTAATGCCTTTAATGCATCAAACTCATTTCTATTATTAGTATATAACAATTCTATTTCATCAAGTTCTCTTCGCAAATTAGAGTAGTCATCTCTTACTCCACGATAAAACGTCATTAACTTCGTATTTATATCATTGATAATGGCTTGTCGGGGCTCAAGATGAAAGAATAACGCTCCACCTCCAAAAAAAGGTTCAATGTAACGTCCTGTAAATCGAGGAATATGCCACATGATATTAGGAATTTCCTTTGATTTACCGCCCCTGTATTTTATCATTGGTTTCATTTAATTCTTCTAAATCTAATTCATGTTTGCAAAAATACAAAATATCCTGAGAAATGATGTATGAACTATCGTAAGTTTTGTATTTCAACTATTTCATATAAAAATGATATAGCAGTACAAATACCGCTCCATTAAGAGGGTGTGTCAAAATAAAAATGTATAATCAAAATGCAATGTCATCTTGAACAAAGCGAAGAATCTCAATACACAATAACTGCTTTCGAGAATCTTCGCTTTGCTCAGAATGACAAAATGTTAGTTCTTATTTATTTTGAGCATCTTGGCTTTAATTATGCCGTCTGTCTCGCTCGCCCCGATTCCGAAGTGAGCGTAATGATGTATTTATTTCGTTTTTCCAAGTTCTTCCAGGGCCTGCCAATCGATCTGTGGGGGCTGTGTGGTATCATAAGCAGGCAGAGGGAAGCGTGTACCGGCTTGGACATTCTCGTTGAAAAAACCGCCCATTTTCAGGAACAGGGCCTTTCCGTCGGCAGTTTGTCCACCCGCATAGTCCAGACGCACACCTGCTTGTGCTGTGCCGTCGTTGGTAAAGGTTGCATGCAAGGGGCGCACCCATCGGCCGTCCTTAGTGCGTGCCCATTGGTTTTTAAATTGCACCTTACGAGTCAGATAGCCTTGTTCCGGATTGAAGTTTTCCAGGAAAGAATGGGGACGGGTGTACCATGTGTCGGTTTGTGGACGCAGGAACTCTGCAATCAGACGCCACTCTTCTTCCTCCGTGGCATAGAAGTAGGCCGTGTATATCGTGTTGCCCTTTCCGTCGGGGCGTACATGCATCAGGAATGGGTATGTTGTACCTGCTTTCCACGGATAAATCATAAAACTTTGGCCTCCCGAACCCTCATTGCCAAACTCTCCGATTTTCACTCCATCGCCATGGCGCAGCATGCGTATACGCTGGTCTTCGGGAATGTTACGCGGGTCTTGTGTGTCAAACGGACTCCATACGGAAAAGAGGATGCGCCGTTCTGTCTTTGAGTTATATTGCATGCCAAAGTATCCTTCGCCAAAGCCTGCTGCCATATAGTAACTATGCATCACTTCGCCATCGTGTGGAACAGTTACCTCGTTATAGAACCATTCATAATCATTCCCCTCTGGAAGCCTATAGCCCAAGTGTACAGACGGACCGCGTCGTCCCCAGTAGTTGGAGAAGTCGTGCACACACGTTATGTGGCCATCTGCGTATGCAACCATCAGATTGGTAATGTTGGCAAAGTTCCCGCCATCGCGCTTCATTCCTTTGAGGTCCACTTGAACATAACCAGGCTTACGTATCTGGATTTTCATATTCCCGGCAATAGTCGGTTCGTCGCAATCGAACTTGATGTCCTGTTCCTTGCCGTTGCATGTCATACGCATAGTGGCGTGACCTGTGCCTTGGAGCGATAGTGTAATGGTCTGTGGCTTGTCAACATGAAAGTACGCACTGACAATGGTCTGGGAACTACTCCAGCTTTCCACACCCTTATCCGAAATATGAGCCTTATCAGCACGTTGGGTAACATAAGCATTGCCTGCCAAGGATACGGATTGCACCCGTGATTGTGCAAGAACTGTAATGCTTGTCAGTGAAAATAATACGGCCATGATGTGACCTAAAGTTAATCTATACATCTTTGTGGTACGATTTAATTAATGATATGGATTATTAGTTGAATTCGACTACCATCAATCAGTTCAGGCATCGTTTCATGACAAAAGTCGTGATAATCCTTGGAATCCGCAAGGATTTCTCTGGAAATCGTGTCGATATACTCGAAATATACTTCGTAGAAGTGCTGTTCTCAAGTTTTTAGGTCCAGCTCTTGACAGAAACAAATCTCCGCTATTACAATGCCGTCATCAGACAACTGTTGAATGGTTATTTATATTTACAATTAAGATGTGTCGTCCAATGCTTTCCCTGAAACGTTCCGTACCATGGTTTCAACCCTAACCCGCCTATGTTTCAAACATAAGGGTCGAATGTTTGAAACATAGACCCCTTAGGTTTGAAACATTCCATAGTTGGATTGTAGAACCTTTGGGATTGAGGTGAAACAGAATAAATCTGATTTTGATTAAAATACTTTACATTTGAGGAGCGGGCGGATTTTTGTACAATCCTTCTGTCTTTCTTGTAAAACGATGTCTGTCGCCGTAAGCGGAATCTGCAAAAAGAAGGCCGGGAAGCACCGGCTTCCGCAGAAACCGGGCCTCCCGACCTGACATCAGAGAGAATAGATGAAGAAAAATGAGAAATTGGTTAGGGTAAAGAGGGTCTCTCACTCGATGTAACTGTCCAGTGCGCCGTTGTAGTCCACTTCTTTGGCGGGATAGACCCACGTCCACTGGTTGCCTTCTTCGGGCTGGACGCTGACGGCAAACTGGGCATGGAAACTGCCTTCGGGGTGGGCGTGGCGCACAATGGGCTGACGCCAGCGCTTCAGGTCGAACCAGTCGAAGCCTTCGCCCCACAGCTCGATGCGGCGGTAGAGTTTCACTTCTTCGAGCAGGTTGGCACCGGTACGGGTGCAGGTGTATTGCGGGTCGCGGCCGCTGTCTTTGACGAGGGCCTGCATCAGCGCCTGCGTTTCGGTATCTTTGCCTCCCAGGTGGCAGTTGGCTTCGGCTTCGATGAGGTACATCTCGGCCGCACGGAAGTGGTTGAGCTGACCGATGCCGGGCTGGCCGGTGCAGAGGAACTTGAACTGCATGTAGGCATAGACAAGGCTGGTGGCGTAAATCTTGTCGGCGTAGTCGCGGCGGGCGCGTTCCAGCATAGGGCCGCTGGTGACGCGGCCGTTGGCCGTGTTATACGTATCGCCTTCCTGAGGGCCGAGGAACATCCGGCGGCGCACATCCGTCGCAGGGATGCGGTCGTAGAGCTCCTTGCTGATGGCGCAGGGATAGGTGCGGCAGATGTTGGCGCTGGAGTTGCTGCCCTGCTGGGCGAAGAAGGAGAAGTAGTAGAGCGTCTGGTCGGGGGCGCTGTAGCTGCTCCAGATCCATTCGCTGTTGGGGGTGCTGAAGCCTCCGTCCACATAGTCGGCGTTGCTCATCAGCGGATAGTCCTTGCGGGCCAGGGGAGCATACTTGGCCGCAGTGGCCCAGTCTTCACGCGTCAGGGCGGCACGGGCATAGACGGCACAGGCTACGGAGAGGTCGGGGCTGTGGTTGTCGTCGCGGCTGCGTGTCAGGCCGCTGCGGGTATAGGCATCGACGGCCGCGTCGAGGTCGGTGTAGATTTGGGTATATACCTGTGCCAGCGTAGAGGCGGGCAGGTCGCCGTCCGAAGTGTCGATGCGCAGGGGCAGGCCGCGCGAAGCGCCCTGGTTGCTGTCTGCCCAGCGGTGGCAGTAGAGCTGGCTGAGCATCAGGTAGGCGTATGCACGGACGGTGAGCGCCTGGGCGCGGATGAAGAGGCGTTCTGCTTCCGGGCCTTCGGCCTGGTCGATATGAGCCACGATGCGGTTGGCGTTGCCTATCAGCTTGTAGTAGTAGAACCAGGGATAGTAGCAGTAGAGCGAGGAGTTGCGCTCGAGGAACGAGGTGGCGTTGATGATGTCAGCCCATCCCGTCAGGTTGCACTTCTGGAAATCGTTGCCCGGATAGTTGCCATACCAGGTCTTGATGGTGCCTTCGCCGTTCACTCCCTGCTGGCCCAGGTATTGCTGGGTCATCATGAGGCAGAGGCCGTTGACGGCCAGGCGTGCGTTCTCGGTGGTTTCGAAGACGGTGCCCGTGTCGGTGGACGACTGGGGCAGGGTGTCGAGGTAGTCGGCCGAGCAGGCAGTGAGCAGGGCTGAGCCGACGGTTATATAGAGCAGGTTCTTCAGTTTCATAAGAATATTGTTTTAAGTAATGTGTATTACAGTTTCACACTCACTCCCACGGAGAAGATGCGCGGCGTCACGAGGTAGTTGCCCTGGCCGCCGGCGAACGACTGCTGGGGGTTCATGCCCTGGCGGGCGGTGAAGGTCCAGAGGTTCTCGCAGCTGAGGTTCAGGCCCACGGCTTGCAGTCCCATGTGGTCCACCCACGTCTGCGGCAGGCGGTAGGACAGGGTGAGATTCTTCACCACCAGATAGTCGGCCGAAGTGAGCCAGCGGGAAGAGACGGCATTGTTGTCCGAGCTCAACGTGCTGTTGATTTGCGGTATGCCGTCCTTCCGGATGCGGTCGGGCGAATGTTCGTCCATACCTTCGGGGGCCTTGGTCCACGACTGCATGATGTCGGCATGATAGTTGCCGGGACTGGTGCCGGTCGTCATCAGCGACTGATAGACACCGTCCATCGTCTTGCCGCCCAGGGAGTATGTGAAAAGAGCAGAGAGAGTGAGCGACTTGTAGCCGATGGTACCCGTCAAGCTGCCATAAACCGTGGGCAGGGCCGACCCGTGGAACTCCCGCTGGCCGTAGGTGGTGTTGGTGACGTAGGGTACACCGCCAATCACCGTTGCCTTCTTGGTGATGTCAACGCCACTCTGTTTGTTGCCCAGCGTGGTGCCGTCGGGCAGTGTGACGAAATAGTCGTCCAGATTGGCTTTGTAGAGCGAGTTGCCCGTCAGCTGGTCCACACCCTCGAAGGTGTAGGTGAAGAACTCGTAGCGGCTTCTCCCCTCTACAATCTTGTAGGCGCCGGAGATGATGCCGTCCTTGTTCTGGTCGGGCAGTTTCACAATCTTGTTCTTCAGCCAGGTGGCGTTGGCTGCTATGTTGATAATCCAGTTTTTGTTGCGGAACACGTCGACGTCGGTATTCACTTCGATACCCCGGTTGGAGATGGTGCCCAGGTTGCGCGTCACGGTGGCTTCGGCGCTTCCCGTCGAGGTACCTCCGGCCGAAAGGGGCAGGTAGATGTCGAACAGCAGGTCTTTGTTGCGCTTGTCGAAATACTCCACACTCAGGTTCCAGCGGTCGAAGAGGCGTGTCTCGATGGCTACGCCGTAAGCCTCTCCCGTTTCCCATTTCAGGTCGTAGGAGTCCTTCTGGTTCATGTAGAGGGCACCCTTGTGGGCATTCTGTTCGATGGCATAGAGGCTCATGTAGCCGTAGTAGCCGGCACCGGCGTCGTTGCCCACCTGGCCGTAGTTGGCGCGCAGTTTCAGGTCGTTCACCCAGCGGACGTCTTTCATGAACGCCTCTTCGCTGATGATCCAGTTGGCACCCACGCTGCCGAAGTTGCCCCAGCGGTTATCCGGATGGAAGCGCGAGGAACCGTCGCGGCGGAAGGATACCTCCAGGTTGTAGCGGTCGCGGTAATTGTATCGGATGCGGCCCAGATAGCTTTCCGTGCGGTAGTTGTCTTCATAACCGTCCAAGCTGGTTATTTCGGTGAAGTTGCTGAAATTGGGACGGTCGGGGAATATCTGCGCCGTCTTGAAGCCATAGGTGTAGTCGTAATTATAGGAGAAATTCTCGTGGGCCACCAGTACGTCGAGCAAGTGCGGGCCGAAGAGGTGGGTCCACTTCAATTGCTGCTGGAACGTATAACTCTTGTAGCGCTGGTTGATGCGGTTGGCACGTCCGCCACTACCTTTTCCGTCGCCGATAATGGCGTTGTTGTAAGTACTGTTGTCCGACTGGCTCAGGTTCATGTCGCCCTTCACGGTGAAGGTGAAGTCCTTCAGGAACTTGATGTCCATGTAGGCAATGCCCTGCAGGGTGTTGCGCTGGGTCTGGTTCTTGTCCAGCTCGTTCTCCCACACCACGTGGCGGTCCTGATACTGGTTGCGCGTGGCGATTTCCACTCCCTTGTCGTCGGTGTAGTAGCCGGGGTCGTACTGTGTCCGGCCGTCGGCCGTCAGGCGATAGGAGCCGTCGGCGTTGTGCAGGTGTACGGGATAGATGGGAGCAATCTGGCGGCAGTACATGAAGGCGTTGGTGAACGCGGCCCCCTGGTCGCCTGCCGTAATCTGTGCATTCTGATGGCTGCCCGAGAGGTTGACTCCTGCCTTCAGCCACTTCACCGGGGTGAGGTTGACGGAGACACGGGCCGACAGGCGGTTGAAGCTCGAGTTGCGTACATAGCCTTCTTCGTCGAGGTAGCCCAGGGAGAAGTAATAGTCGCTCTTCTCGTTGGCGGCATTCCCGCTGAAAAGGTACTCCTGACGGTGGCCGTTGCGGATGGCCGCCTTGTACCAGTCGAGGTCCTCGGCATAGCCGGGCAGCATCTGCACACCGTCGGCCAGACGGCCGTTGGCATCGAACAGTTCTTTGTCGGGCTTGTTGAAGATGTTCAGGTAAAGCTGCTCGCCGATGAGGTTCTCGCTGGCATAGCGGGCCGCCACGTCGGGTGCGTCGCCGGCGGAGATGCGGGCGTTGCGCAGGTTCTGCCAGCTGGCCTCCATGAACTGGCGGGCATCCGTGCGGGCATATTCCTTGATGCCGCGGGTATAGATACCCTGGTTCATCTTGAGCTCGAAGCTCAGTTTGCCGGCCGTACCTTTCTTGGTGGTGATGAGGATGACACCGTTCGAGGCACGGTTACCGTAAAGGGCACACGAAGCGGCGTCCTTCAGTACCGACAGGCTCTCGATGTCGGCCGGATTGATGTCGGCGATGCTTCCGCTGAAGGGCACGCCGTCCACCACATAGAGGGGCGAGCTGGAGCCGTTCACCGTCCCGATGCCTCGGATGCGGATGTCGGGCGAGCTGCCCGGCGCTCCGTAGGTGCTGTTGATCTGTACGCCCGAGGTGCTGCCTTCCAGGGCTGAAGTGACGCTCGACGTGGGCCTCAGTTCGATTTTGGCCTGGTCGACCGACGAGATGGCTCCCGTGAGCGACGAACGTTTGGCTGTACCGTAGGCTACGGTGACGAGCACTTCGTCGAGCACTTGCTGGTCGCTCTCGAGAACCACCTCAACACGGTCGCTTACCGGAACTTCGCGCTGTTTCATGCCCACATACGAAATTACCAGTGTCTGGGCCGAAGCGGGTACGCCGTTCAACACAAATTTACCGTCTGCATCGGTAATGGTACCTTGCGAAGCTCCTTTCACTAATACGGAAGCTCCGATGACGGGCAGGCCGTCGTCGGCGGAAGTAACGATGCCTTCCACCGTTCGTGTTTGAGCCTGTAGCACTCCCGCTGCCAGGCATACAAACAGAATCAATGACAAAACTCTCTCTTTCATAACTTTTTTCAAAATAGCGTTTTTATAGGATATGCGATTCTCTGCAAGTATCATTTTCGGCGGCAAAATTAGTGGATATGCGGTGTACGGGCAAGGAATGTTGATGTACATCAATATTGCTCTGATATGGCTGGAAATCAGCTGTATAAATACTTTTGTTGATGTACGGATGATGTACATTCGTGTTTTTGAGGATAAAAATGGTCGTTGGAAGAGGGAAATGCAAAAAATAAGCGGGAAGTGTAGGTTATCTTGAAAATCTGTATATATTTGCATTTTATATGAAAAATAAAGTGCTATTCCTTCTGCTGACCTTGTGGCTTGGTGCCTGCAGTCCAAGTCCGGACCCACTCCCGAATGACTTTTGGGACAACATCGTTTTGCGTGATTCCGTCGCCTTGTCGGACAGTCTGTTGCATCAAGGACTACAGCAGGCGCTGGAGGCCGATGATTCGCTTCACATCAGTCTCCTTTATTTCCTGCAGGGGAAAAAACTGCATCAGGATTATTTCCTGTTCCGTGCGCAGGAGTGTTATGAGAAAAGCCGCGGATATTTGCCGGCGGGGGTACATCCGCGCCTGCAGATGGAGCTGGATATTGCGCAGGCCGACCTGTGCCGGTTCAACCATTTTTCCGAACGTGAGGCACGTCTGCTTGATGAGGCTCTCGCCTTGGCCTTGGAGGAGAAAGACAGCCTGATGCTTGTCCGGATAAGGACTGTCCGTATGCGACGCTTCAAGGTGCAGAAGCAATTTGCGCGGGCTTTGGACGAACTGCGTCAGGCGGAACGCTATGCAGATGCCTTGAAGCCTGAACAGAAAGCGGAACTGATGGCCGACATGGCTGTAGTCCATCTTTATATGGAGCAGGCCGACTCTGCGTTGGTGGCCATCGGTCGTGCACGGGCTGTCGGCCAAGGGAGGCAGGAGTATTATCGTGCGCTCGATAAAGGCATCCGCTACCACCTGGCCCGCAATGATTCTGCCCTATATTATTTCCGCAGCATAGCCGAGATGTTTCCGTTGCGACGCAGGGCGGAGGCCTACCGCTATATGGCCGAAGCTCTTTACCGTCGTGGCCAGCAACAGCAGGCTGTCGACTTCCTGCGCGAACATGTGCGCTATCGCGATTCGATCGATGCTGACAAGAAGGCGGAACTGCTCGACAAAATACATGCCATCCGCGAATACCGCAAACAGCAGGTGATGATTGAGGACAACGAACGCCAGCTCACTCGCCGGCTTTTATGGGTGTACCGCCTTGTGGGGATGGTCTGCCTGCTGGTTATTCTGTGGGGAGCCTACTACATCTATACCCGTCGCAGGCAGGCCTTACTGAACCGCGACCTGATGCAGGCACAACTTTCCCGTCAGGAAATGGAAATACGCTACCTGCGCGAACAGGAAGCGAAAGAGCAGCTGGAGAACGCACAGCTGGTGCAGAAAGTGGAATACTTCAAGCAGCTGAATGAAATAACCATCCCCTTGCTGATGCGCAGTCGGACGGCTTCGGGGGCTCTTCATCTCTCTAAGGACGACTGGCAGACGCTCCGCAACAATACGGACGCCTGCTTCGACAACTTTACAAGCCGTCTCAAGACTGCCTATCCCCAGCTGAACGAAGAGGATATAGATTTCTGCTGCCTGGTGAAAATGGAACTCCCCCTGGCTGTTCTGGCAGAAATCTACCACATAGCCAAGGGGAGCATATCGCGCAAAAAGATGCGTCTGAAAGAAAAGATAGGAGTTACGGATACAAGTTTCGACGAGTTTGTAACTTCCTTTTAAGGGTGGGCTTACAGCCCGAACGCATAGCGTCCTATCGATTCGTAGGAGGCGCTGACGATACTCAGTACTGTGATGCCCAGCGTACAGATGAGCAGGGCGGCACGTGTATAATTGTCGCTGCTGAAGGCGGCGATGGGTTCTTCATTCTTGTTGATGTACATGGCCTTTACCACACGCAGGTAGTAGTAGAGCGAGATGACCGTATTGGCCAATGCAATGAATACCAGCAAATGGAAACCGCTGTTGAAGGCTGCCGCAAAGATGAAGAACTTCGAGAAGAAACCTGCAAACGGCGGGATACCTGCCAGCGAGAACAGACAGAGCGTCATGAGGAATGCCAGACGCGGATTGGTGGTGTAGAGTCCGTTGTAATCGTCCACAGTATATTTATGGGTACGCAGGGCAATGATGGTGATGACGGCAAATACACCCAGGTTGGCAAAGAGGTAGATGAGGATGTAGTAGACCAGTGCTGTCATACCCTGTGTCGTACCGGCAATGACACCCAGCATGATGTAGCCTGCCTGCGAGATACTCGAGAAGGCCATCAGGCGTTTCAGGTTCTGCTGGCGCAGGGCAAAGAGGTTGGCCAACGTGATGGAGGCGATGATGACCCAGTACAGCAGTGTCTGCCATTGTTCCACCATCGGCGCGAAAACCTTGACGAGCACAGCCATCAGCACGAAAGCGGCCGATCCTTTGGAAATGACACTCAGATAGGCTGTCACTGTCGAAGGAGCGCCTTCGTATACATCGGCTGTCCAGAGGTGGAAGGGAACGAGCGAAATCTTGAATCCCATGCCGGCAAAGAAGAATACAAAAGCCATAATCTGCAAGGCGCTGCCATCGAGATGGGCAGGTACGTCGGCAAAATAGAGAGTTCCTACGGTGCCGTAGATGAGCGAAATGCCATAGAGCAGCAGGCCGCTCGAGAACAATGCCATCAGGATGTACTTGGCACCCGCCTCGGCTGAATGGTGGCGGTATTTGTCGAAGGCCACGAGGGCTGCCATCGGTACGCTGGCTGTCTCCAGACCGATGAAGAACATCAGAAAGTGGCCGGCAGAAATCATCAGATACATACCCAGCAGAGTAGAGAGAGTGAGGAAGTAGAACTCACCTTGCTTGTGGCATGTGTCGGGACGGCGCATCCACTCGTGGGCCATCAGGAAGACGATGAGGGTACCGATGCTCAGGATGGACTTCATGATGTGCTGGATGGGGGAGTTGTGATACATGCCGCCGAAGGCGTCGGTCACAGGGCCCGGCACAAGGGTTATCACGGTATGGAGAACCAGCAGGGCTACAGGCAGCATGGTGTTCAGTACGGGCCGTCCGTCGCGCTTGTGGGCGTCGGGGCTCATGAACAGGTCGGCTATGAAGAGGATGAGGATGACAGCTATCAGCGACAGCTCTTCTTTCATCACGAGAAATTGACTATAATCCATTTTGTTAATTGTTAATTGAAAATTGAAAATTGAGAATTATTGAATGAAGAACTGAAAATGGATTGTTAATTTTCAATTCTCCATTTTCAATTATCCATTTATCAGTGTTACGATGGGCAGTACGCTGTCGCCTATCATGCCGCTTATCCACCACGGAGCCATACCCAGGGCGGCTACGCAGACAATGAGGATGATGACAGCCGTGCGCTCGTCCCATGTGGCATCGGTCAGTGTGAGGTGATGCTCATTGGTGCAGGTACCGTAGAGAATCTTGCCCACCAGACGCAGGATGTAGACCGCCGTGATGACAATGCTGCAGCAGGCGATGATGGTCCACGTGCGATGGAACACGTCGGCATGCTGGAAGGCGCCGTTGAAGATGGTCATCTCGGCCACAAAGCCGCTCAAGCCCGGCAGACCCAGGTTGGCCAGACCGGCAATGACATAGCAGACGGAGAGGAAAGGCATAATCTTCATCAGACCCGACAGCTCGCGGATGTCGCGGGTGTGCGTACGTCCGTAGATCATACCGATGAGGGCAAAGAAGAGGGCCGTCATCAGACCGTGGCTTAACATTTGGAGTACGGCGCCCGTGCAGGCCGTCTGGTTCATCATCAGGATGGCGAAGAGCACCAGGCCGCAGTGGCTCACCGAGGAGTAGGCGTTGATGTATTTCAAGTCGGTCTGTACGCAGGCCGAGAAGGCACCATAGACAACCGAAATGCCTGTCAGTACCAGGAAGATCCAGCCCAGCTCATTGGCAGCTTCGGGCATCAGATACATGGCGATGCGGAAGCAACCATACCCTCCCAACTTCATCAGTACGCCTGCATGAAGCATGGATACGGCTGTCGGTGCTGAAGCATGACCGTCGGGGCTCCACGTGTGGAAGGGGAAGAGGGCACCCAGCACGCCAAATCCCAGGAAGGTGAGCGGGAACCAGATGCGCTGCTGTTCGACGGGTATGTTGTGCAGGGCAGCTATTTCGGTGAGGTTCATCGTAGTGGCGCCACTGCCGTAGTAGATGCCCAGGATACCTATCAGCAGGAAGGCCGAACCGCCCATCAGCATCAGCGTCAGTTTCATGGCGGAGTATTCCTTGCGGCCCGAACCCCATACGCCGATGAGCAGATACATCGGTATCAGCGCTACTTCATAGAACATGAACATGGTGAACAGGTCGATGGAAATAAAGAAGCCGAACACGCCCAGTGACAGGAACGTGAACCACAGGAAATATTCCTTGGTGAGCGGCTGCAGTCGCCACGAGGCGAAGGTACCTGTAAAGACAATGATAGCCGAAAGCAGCAGCATGGCCACGGATATGCCGTCTACTCCTACCGAGTAGTGGATGTTGAGGGCAGGATACCAGGCTACGTCGGCGCAGAAAAGCATTTCGTCGGTAGCTCCTCCGGCACGGGCGTTGAGATACATCACGGTGAGCACACCTGCCAGCACGAGCAGGGCCGAAGCTCCCGTCACCATCACGGCACGTATCTGACCGATGTTTCGGGCCAGCCATAGGCCGAGAAGCATCAGCAGGGGAATCAGAACGAATAAGGATAAGAAATTCATTTTATTAATTGAAAATTGATAATTGACAATTGAAAATTATCGGTCATTGAGCATCGAAAACGGGAATTTGTTTCATTGAAAGTTAATTGTCCATTTTCCATTCTCAATTCTCCATTATATAAGTATCAGTATCAGGGCCAGTGTTCCCAGCAGGAAGACCAGAGCATATTGCTGGATGCGTCCGCTTTGCAGGCCGCGTATCTCGTCGCTGGTCGCTTCGGCACTCCAGGCCAGGAAGTTGAAGAACCCGTCCACCACGTGGCGGTCCCACCAGGCGATGGGGCGGCTGATGCATCCGAAGATAATCTTGTGCGTGATGAACTGATAAATCTCGTCGATGTAGAAGCGGTGGTAGGCAGCTGTCCACAGGCCACGGAAGCGACGTTGCAGGGCGTCGGCCAAAGGCTGGCGCTCATACAGGTACATCGGAGTGGCAATTGCAATGGCCAGGGCAGCCACGGCGATGCTTGTGCCGGCCACGCTCTTGTCAATGTGGATGTCGTAGGCCAGTCCGTTGGACGAAACCAGGTGCCCGAAAGGAATGAAACCTGCCACAAGGGTAATGGCAGCCAATACCATCAGCGGGAAGGTCATGCTCAGCGGGCTTTCGTGTGGTGTGTGTGCAGCATGAAGCTCCTTGTTCTCCTTACCCCAGAAGATGCCGAAGTAGAGGCGGAACATATAGAATGCCGTCATGGCGGCGATAATCGTCATAATCCATCCCATGGCAGGGCTGAACTGGAAGCAGGCGGTCAGAATCTCATCCTTCGAGAAGAAGCCCGAGAACGGAGGGATACCCGCAATGGCCAGACAGGCGATGAGGAATGTCCAGTGGGTGATAGGCATATACTTGCGCAGACCTCCCATGGCCGACATCTCGTTGCTGTGGACGGCATGGATGATGCTGCCCGCGCCGAGGAAGAGCAGGGCCTTGAACATGGCGTGGGTGAAGAGGTGGAACATACCTGCCATGTAACCCAAGCCTCCTTCGTGAGGGTCGGCCGAGGTACATACGCCGAGGGCCACCATCATGAAGCCGATCTGCGAAATGGTGGAGAAAGCCAGCACGCGCTTGATGTCGCTCTGCACGCATGCTACCGATGCCGCATAGAAAGCGGTGAAGGCACCCACGTAGGCCACGATGTGAAGCGTCTCGGGCGCATAGGCGATGAACAGCGGGAACATGCGGGCCACCAGATAGACACCCGCTACCACCATCGTGGCGGCATGGATGAGGGCGCTGACAGGCGTCGGACCCTCCATGGCGTCGGGCAGCCAGATGTGCAGGGGGAACATGGCGCTCTTGCCCGCACCGCCGATGAACATCAGCCCCAGGGCCAGCGGAAGCATGGCACCACCTTTGGCCAAAGCCATCTCAGTGGGCGTGAATGTATAGGTGCCTGCGTAGTAGCCATACACCAGGATACCGATGAGGAAGCCCAGGTCGGCGAAGCGCGTCACGATGAACGCCTTCTTCGAAGCGGCGATGGCGGCAGGTTTGGTATAATAGAATCCGATGAGCAGATAGGACGATACGCCCACCAGCTCCCAGAAGAGGTACATCTGGAAGATGTTCGTGGCTACCACCAGGCCCAGCATGGACATGGTGAAGAGCGACAGGAAGGCATAGTAGCGTTGGAAGCCCCGTTCACCCTTCATGTAGCCGAAGGAGTAGATGTGTACCATCAGGCTGACGGTCGAGATGACGATGAGCATTACTACCGAGATGGGGTCGAGCAGGATACCCATGTCGATGCTCAGGTTCTCGCTGAAGGGCAGCCAGTGGAAGTTATAGGGCATCAGCGTGGCATACGTTCCGTCGGCCAGTCGCGGCGCGCTGAAGTAGCTCCAGGCCGTCAGATAGGAGAGCACGGCCACCGCGCCCAGCACTACGGTACCGATGAGGCCCGCCGTGCGGTGTGTCATCCATTTGCCCCCAATCCCCAGCGTGAGGAAAGAGAGGAACGGAAGGAGAAGAATAAGAATTGTATATTCCATAATAATGGATAATTTAAAATTGAAAATTAAAACCTAATACCTAAAACCTAATCCATCAGAATCACCACTTCATTTCGTCCAGATTGTTCACCTGAATGCTTCGGATGTTGCGGTAGATGTTGATCATGATGGCGATGGCGATAGCTGTTTCCGCAGCCGAGATGGCAATGGAGAACAGGGCGAAGAAATAACCTTCGAGACTGCCGGGGAAGAGGAAGCGGTTGAACACGGCAAAGTTGATGTCCGTTGCGTTCAGTATCAGCTCGATGGAAATCAATATGGCCAGTGTGTTGCGGCGGGTGAAGAACCCGTAGATGCCCGCAAAGAACATGATGGCCGACACGATCAGGTAATATTCCATGTGTATCATAAGTCGTAATCTTTTTTATTGTTATCTCTTTCGTGCAATGAGCAACCCGCCCACGATGCAGGCCAGCAGCAGGATACTGGCAGCCTCGAAGGGCAGCAGGTAGCCGTATTTGTCGCCCGACAGCATCTGCTGGCCGATGGTGTGGATGTTGATTTCCATCGGTTGCAGGTCGGTTGTGGCCAGGAACTTGTGCTTCAGCGTGATGAAGAGCACGATGACTGCGCCGGCCAGCGTGGTGCCCAGTCCGGCCAGAAACTTGCTCCGCTTCAGCTTGATGGCCTTGTCGCCCTCGCCGCTGGTGAGCAGGATGGAGAAGACGTAAAGGACGACGATGCCGCCCGCATATACCATAATCTGTACAGAACCCAGGAAGGTGTATCCCAACAGAAAATAGATGCCGGCCGTGCCAAAGAGCACGAACAGCAGATAGGTGGCCGAACGCACCATGCGTGTGGTGGTCACCGTCAGCAGGGAGAAGACGGTGATGAAGGCCGCCAGAAAGTAGAATATGACTGTTTCAAGAGTTATTTCCATTTCTTCTTAATCGTTAGTGGTTAGTTTTTTCTTCTCTTCCACATGGCTGCCCGGGTGGTTGAGGGTGAGGATGAGCTTCGAGCGGTCGAACACGGCATGTTCGAACTGCTGGTCGAAGGTGATGGCGCCGTGCGGGCAGGCGTTGACGCAAAGTTGGCAGAACATGCACGAACCGAGGTTGTACTCATACTTGGCCAGCACTTTTTTCTTCTTGCCGTCCTCTGTCTCGACGGTTTCGCTTGTCACGCGGATGGTGCCGTTGGGGCAAGCCATCTGGCACAGGCCGCAGGCCACGCAATGATGTTCATTCTGTTCGTTGTGTGGCATGAAGAGGGTACCACGGAAGCGGTCGAACATCTTCAGCTCCTTGCGGTTCTCGGGATACTGCTCCGTCACCTTAGGCGTGAAGAACTCGCGCATGGTGGTCTTCAAGCCTACGGACAAGCTCTTGATGCCCTTGAAGAAGCTGCTGAAATAAGCATTTATCATAATGATACTATATTTTGATATTTAATGTTTAGAGTTTAAAAGTGCAGTCCGTAGGCCACCACGATACTCATGAGTATCAGGTTGAGCATGGACAGGGGGATGAGGTATTTCCACTCCAGCGTCAGAATCTGGTCGATGCGCAGGCGGGGGAACGTCCATCGCAGCCACATCATGAGGAATACCACAAAGAAGGCCTTGCCAAAGAACCACACGAAGCCGGGGATATAATCCATCACCGCATTGAAGCCGTCCAGCCCGGCAATGTGGAGAGGCATCCATCCACCCAGGAAGATGGTAGCTGCCATGGCTGCCACGATGAACAGGTTCAGATACTCGGCCAGGTAGTAGAAGCCGAAGTGCATGCCGCTGTATTCCGTGTGGTAGCCGGCTGTCAGCTCACTTTCGGCCTCAGGCAGGTCGAAGGGGCCACGGTTACACTCGGCATTGCCTGCGATGAGGTAGGTGACGAAGGCGATGACGGCGGGGATGTGTCCTTTGAAGATGAGCCATCCGTCGGCCTGTCCGCTCACGATTTCCGATATCTGGAGAGTGCCTGTCAGCACGGTCATGGTGAGCAGGCTCATACCTACCGACAGCTCGTAGCTGACAATCTGCGCACCGCTTCGCATGGCGCCGATGAGCGAGAATTTGTTGTTGGAGCTCCATCCGGCCAGCAGAATGCCCACTACGCCGATGCTCGACGCGGCCAGGAAGAAGAAGATACCCACGTTGAAGTCGAGCACTTCCAGCCCCTTGTTCACAGGCAGGCACGAGAAGGTGAGGAACGAGGCCAGTATCACCATGTAGGGAGCCAGGTTGTAGAGGAAGCGGTCGGCACCCTTGGGGGTGAAGATTTCCTTGGTGAGCATCTTGAACACGTCGCAGAACACCTGCAGGGAGCCGTACTTGCCCACACGGTTCGGGCCGAGGCGGCACTGGAAGAAGGCACACACCTTGCGCTCCATGTAGATGAGGATGATGGCGAGGATGGCATACATCAGCACGATGCACACGCCTATGACGACACACTCGATGAAGACCGCCAGCCCTTCGGGCATCAGGGAGGTCAGCATTTGGTGTATCCAGCTTGTTACAATACTAAAGTCAAACATTTATTTAATTGATAATTGATGATTGATAATTGAGAATGGGCGGCTGGCAAGCCATTTTCCATTCTCCATTTTCCATTCTCCATTGATTATCTGTCGATGTCGGGCACCACATAGTCCAGCGTACCTCCGATGGCGATGAGGTCGGCTATCTTCGCGCCGCGGCAGATGGTGTTCACTGTACCCACCAGTGGCAGGCCTGTGGCACGGTAGTGCAGACGGTAGGGAGTCTTGTCGCCACGGCTCTCGAGGTAGACGCCAAACTCGCCGCGGCTGCCTTCGACGGCGGCATACCAGCTGCCTTCGGGCACGCGGATGATGGGTTTCATCTTTTCCTGATAGGGGCCTTCGGGGATGTTGTCGATGAGCTGCTCGATGATGTGGAGGCTCTCTTCAATCTCGTTCATGCGTACCATGTAGCGGGCAAAGCAGTCGCCCTCGGTGCGGACTATCTCGTTGAACTGCACTTCATTGTAGGCAGCATAGGGCATGCGCTTGCGCACGTCGCAGGCCCATCCGCTGGCGCGGCCTGTACCTCCTGTCGCTCCGAAGGAGATGGCGTCCTCGCGGCTCAGCACGCCGATGCCCTTGAGGCGCTGCTGGGCGATGATGTTGCCTGTGAAGATGTCGTGATACTCCTTCAGGTTGTGGCGCATGTAGGGGATGAATTCCTTGACACGCTTCACGAAGTTAGGATGGATGTCGGCCTGCACACCTCCGATGGTGTTGTAGTTCAGGATGAGGCGTCCGCCGCAGGTCTCCTCGAAGATGTCGAGCACCTTCTCGCGGTCGCGGAAGCCATAGAGGAAGGCTGTCGTGGCACCCAGGTCCTGGCAGAGGCAGGAGAAGAACAGGATGTGCGAGTCGATGCGCTGCAGCTCGTCCATGATGGTGCGGATGTACTGCACGCGGCGGCTCACCTCCACGCCCATGGCCTTCTCGATGCACATGCACAGCGCGTGGCGGTTCTGCATGGCGCCCAGGTAGTCCAGACGGTCGGTCAGGGCCAGTGTCTGCGGGTAGGTCAGGCTTTCGTTCATCTTCTCGATGCCGCGGTGGATGTATCCGCAGTTCACGTCAATCTTGTGGATGTTCTCGCCCTCGAGCGACACGCGGAAGCGCAGCACGCCGTGCGTGGCGGGGTGCTGGGGGCCGATGTTCACCACATATTCGTCGTCGCCGAAGAGCACCGTCTGTTCTTCGGTCGTCTCGCCGTCTTGTGTGGTCTTTATTTCGAGGGTGGTGTCCACGGTCTCTTCGTTGGTCATGCGCAGGGGATTTTCCTTTTCAGGGTCGTTGTCCTTGCGCAGGGGGTAGCCCACCCAGTCGTTGCGGAGGAAGAGGCGTCGCATGTCGGGATGTCCCACAAAGCGGATGCCGAAGAAGTCGTACACTTCGCGTTCAGGAAACTCGGCTCCGCGCCAGATGTCGGTCACCGAAGGCAGTTCGGGCTGTTCGCGGTCGAGGGTCGAGGTCTTCACCACCATGCGCTGGCCGTTCTCGGTCGACTCCAGGTGGTAGACTACGCCAAGGCCTCTCAGCGCGCCTTCCGCGTCCTTTTCGTCGGGTACTCCCCAGTCCATGCCCGTCAGGCTTTCCAGGAAGTCCATTTTCTGTTCGTTCTTCAGGCGCAGCATTTCGTCGTGCAGCTGCCCTGGCTCGATGTATAGTGTCTTTTCTTCCATATTATTCTTCATTCTTCATATCCTCGTTCTTCATTTTTCTGTTCACTCCTCCGAAGAATTTTTCAATCTTCACCTTGCGCTGCAGCTGCATCATGCCATAGAGGAAGGCTTCGGGGCGCGGAGGACAGCCGGGCACGTAGACGTCGACAGGCAGTATCTGGTCCACACCCTGCACCACGTGGTAGGACTTGCGGAAGGGGCCTCCGCTGACGGCGCATCCGCCCACGGCCACGACGTATTTGGGGTCGGCCATCTGGTCGTACAGGCGTCGGAGCACAGGGGCCATCTTGTGGGTGATGGTACCGCTCACGAGGATGACGTCGGCCTGTCGGGGGCTGTTGCGGGTCACTTCGAAGCCGAAGCGTGCGATGTCGTATCGGGCGGCACACACGGCCATGAACTCGATACCACAGCAGCTGGTGGCGAAGGTCAGCGGCCAGAGGGAGTTGCTGCGTCCCCAGTCGATGAGCTGGTCGAGCGCACCCACCACGACGTTCACGCCGCCGGCGTTCAGTTCTTGAATGATTTTCTCGAGTGTTTCGTTGTCCTGAAATTCTTCGTAGGGGATGGACTTGATGACGGGTTTCTTCGTTACTTCCATTCCAGTGCTCCTTTCCGCCAGGCGTAAGCCAGACCCAGCACTAAGATAAAGAGGAAAAATGCGGCGGAGATGAGTGCCTGTGCTCCTCCCTCCTTCAGGGTGATGGCCCAGGGGAAGAGGAATACTGTTTCGACTTCGAACATCAGGAACAGGATGGCAAACAGGTAGTAGCCTACACGGAACTGCATCCAGGAACGGCCGCGTGTGGGGATACCGCATTCGTAGGGTTCCATCTTCTGCGGATTGTACGAACGGGGCGCTATCGCGTGGGAAATGGCGATGACGAGGCCCACGAAAACAATGGCCGTCAACACGACGGTGACTAAGAACGTAAAATTCATAAATCTGACAAGATTTTAGTGTTTGTTATGGGGAGACGTTTCTCCCCTTCTCATTTTCGGCCTGCAAAATTACAAATAAGAATTCATCTGTTTGTAACCTCCGCTTGACAAAAAATGGTTATTTTTACACTTTTTATCCTATGTCAAACTTAACTAAAGTAATGTTCTATCTTCTTGATCATCATGCTCAGGCAGAACACCACCACGTGGTCGCCCGGCTGTATTAGCGTGTTTCCTGTCACGACGACACCCTCGCCCTGGCGGATGAGGCCGCCGATGGTCACGCCCTTGGGCAGGCCCAGGTCCTTGACGGGATGCTTCGTGATTTTCGAGCCGGCCTTGACGGTGAACTCGGCCACGTCGGCGTTGGCCACGGTGAGGCATTTCACGTTGCTCACGTCGGCGTCGAGCATCATCTGGTAGATGTGGCTGGCGGCGATCATCTTCTTGTTGATCACGGTGCCTATGTCGAGGCTTTCGGCCATGCCGATGTAGTCGATGTTCTCCACTTCGGCTACGGTCTTGCGCACGCCCATGCGCTTGGCGGCGAGGCAGGCCAGGATGTTGGTTTCGGAGTTGCCCGTCAGTGCCACGAAGGCTTCGGTGTTCTGCAGCCCCTCTTCGGTGAGCAGGTCGAGGTCGCGTCCGTCGCCGTTGATGACCATGATGCGGTCGTCCAGAATCTCTGTCAGGCGGTTGCATCGGTTCAGGTCGTTTTCGATGATTTTCAGCTGCATGTAGTCGGGCACGTACTGGGCGGTCCTGACGGCGATGCGGCTGCCGCCCATGATCATGACGTTGCGCACGTCGGGGTAGTCTTCCTTGCCGGCCACCTTACGCACGTAGGGGATGTACTTGCGGGTGGTGGTGAAGTAGACGATGTCGTGCAGCTGGATGACGTCGTCGCCGCGGGGGATGAGCGTCTCGTTGCCGCGCTTGATGGCCACGATGTGGTAGGGCAGTTCGGGGCCTCCCAGCTGGTGCAGGGGGATGTTCAGTATCTCGGCCTTGGCGCGCATCTTGGTGCCTATCAGGATGAGGGCTCCGCCGCAGAACTCCCACCACTGGCGCACCCAGCTCATGCGGATGGAGGCCACGATTTCCTTGGCGGCCAGCATTTCGGGGTAGATGAGCGAGTGCACGCCCAGCTTCTGGAAGAATTCCTTGTTCTTGGGCAGCAGGTATTCGTAGTTGTCGATGCGGGCCACGGTCTTCTGTGCGCCCAGGTTGGCGGCCAGCAGGCAGGCCGTCACGTTGCGGCTTTCGTCGGGGGTGACGGCGATGAACAGGTCGGCGTCGGACACACCCACTTCCTTGAGTCCCGATACCGACGAGGGTGAGGCGTTGACGGCCATCAGGTCGAAGTTCGACCCGAAGGCGTTGAGGCGTTCTTCGTTTTCGTCCATCAGGATGATGTCCTGCTTCTCGCGCGAGAGGAGCTTGGCCAGGTGTGTGCCTACCGCGCCGGCACCGGCAATGATGATTTTCACTTTACAATCAGATTATAAATTGTTCATTATTCATTGTTCATTGATAATTGTCGGCAGATGCCCTCTTCGTCCATGCCGCACAGGTGGTACAGCTCGTTGACGGTGCCATGCTCGACAAACTGGTCGGGCACGCCGATGCGTCGCACGTCGGGCTTGTAGCCGTGGTCGGCCATGAACTCCAGCACGGCGCTGCCCATGCCTCCGCTGACGACGCCGTCTTCCACCGTGACGATGCGGCGGAAACGTCGGCCTATCTCGTGGAGCATTTCCTCGTCCAGCGGCTTGAGGAAGCGCAGGTCGTAGTGGGCGATGGAGAGGCCCTGCTCCTGTTCGGCCCGCGTGATGGCGCGTGCGGCCACGTTGCCGATGGGGCCCAGGGTGACGACGGCCATGTCCTTGCCCTCCTTCAGCTTTCTTCCCTTGCCCACGGGCACCTCTTCCAGCGGGCAGCGCCAGTCGAGCAGCACGCCCCGTCCGCGCGGATAGCGGATGACGAACGGCCCCTTGTCGGGCAGCTGGGCGGTGTACATCAGGCGGCGCAGCTCGTGTTCGTCCAGCGGCGAGGCGATGGTCAGGTTGGGGATGGGGCGGAAGTAGGCCAGGTCGAACACGCCGTGGTGTGTGGGGCCGTCTTCGCCCACCAGGCCGGCACGGTCCAGGCAGAGCACCACGGGCAGGCGCAACAGGGCGATGTCGTGTATCACGTTGTCGTAGGCACGCTGCATGAAGCTCGAGTAGATGTTGCAGAAGGGTTGCAGCCCTTCCTTGGCCATGCCGCCCGAGAAGGTGGCCGCGTGTCCCTCGGCGATGCCCACGTCGAAGGCGCGGTCGGGCATGGCTTCCATGAGCTTGTTCATGGAGCAGCCGGTGGGCATGGCGGGCGTCACGCCCACGATGCGCGGGTTCTGCCGTGCCAGCTCCACGAGCGTTTCGCCGAAGACGTCCTGGTAGAGGGGCGGCAGGTGGCTGGTGTCGGCCAGGATGCGTTCGCCCGTGTCGGGGTTGAACTTGCCGGGCGCGTGCCACACGCCGGGGTCCTTTTCGGCCGGCTCGAAGCCTTTGCCCTTGGTGGTGTGCAGGTGCAGTATCTTGGGTCCCTTCAGGTCCTTGATGTCGTGGAGCACGCGGGCCAGATTCTTCACGTCGTGTCCGTCGATGGGCCCAAAGTATCGGATGTTCATGCCCTCGAAGATGTTCTGCTGCTGGGCGGCCATGGACTTCAGGCTGTTGGCAAAGCGGATGAGGGCCTTGCGCCGCTCTTCGTTGAGGATGCCCATCTTGAAGAGGATGCGCGACATCTTGAAGCGCAGCTGGTTGTAGCGGTTGCTCGTGGTGAGGTTGAAGAGGTACTGCTTCATGCCTCCCACGCTGCGGTCGATGGCCATGTCGTTGTCGTTCAGGATGATGAGCAGGTCGTTCGGCGTGGACGAGGCATTGTTCAGCCCCTCGAAGGCCAGTCCGCCGCTCATGCTGCCGTCGCCGATGACGGCCACCACCCTGCGGTCTGTTTCGCCCTTCTGCCGGGCGGCCACGCACATGCCCAGGGCGGCCGAAATGGAGTTCGACGCATGTCCGCAGGCAAAGGTGTCGTATTCGCTCTCTTCGGGCGAGGGGAAGGGCTTGATGCCCTTGAAGCGGCGGTTGGTCGAGAAGGCATCGCGACGTCCCGTCAGTATCTTGTGCCCGTAGGCCTGGTGTCCCACGTCCCACACGATGCGGTCGTAGGGTGTATGGTAGACGTAGTGCAGGGCTACGGTAAGTTCCACGGTGCCCAGGCTGGCGGCGAAGTGTCCGGGGTTGCGCGACACTTCTTCGATGATGTCCTTTCTGAGCTCCCTGCATACCTCCGGCAGCTGGTCCGGACGCAGTTTGCGGAGGTCTTCGGGGGTAGCGATGCTGTTCAGCAAGCTGTATGTAGTCAGATTCGTATCCATCTCTTGTCTTTGTTATAGAATGCAAAAGTAACAAAAAGAAATCGGATGCGGGCAAAGTTATACGTTTTTTCTTCTGCCTGTCTGGCTTTTCCCCCGTCCGTGTACCACAAAGATAGACCATTTTCTCGGGCGGGCCAAAAAAAGGACGCCGCCAGCAGCTGAAAATGTGTTAACAGAACAGCGGAGCGTGTTAATAAAACTAATGCATTGTTTTTCAGGGTGGAAAGCAGTGTTTTTCGAGGGACGCCGCGGCGTTTTTCCGTCTCTGTACCGCCGGCGGACGGGGCCTGCGTGTCTGTTCGGAGAAATGGCCCGTGCGCTTCGATGCCGGGGCGGAACTCTCTCTCTTTGGTGAAAATTTCGGCCGGAAACAGCTTTTTTTTCTTCAAAAAATAGTGCGAAATGAGTTTTTTCGGGCATGTCCTTTTTCTCGATTTTCCTGTTTTTTCGCCCTCGAATGTATGTGATTTTGCCCTTTTGGGAGGAAATAAACGGCGCTTTTCGCTCCATTTTTCTGTTCCGGTGATGACAGCTGTGACAGTTGTATTTATTACGATGAAATATAATTGGTTGAAAATCAATGTGTTTTATTGAATACGAATTTCTCGCAGTGACAATGACAGATGACAGTTTGTTTTTTTCAGAAGAGCGTGTGCGTCCCAAATATAAGTTATATTATATATATATTATTATATATATAATATAAAATTTGTCACGCACTTTTTCCAAACCGAATTCAACTAACTGTCATCTGTCATTTGTCATTCTGTCATTGCTGTGACAAATGACAGATGGCAGTTGTCGGCAGCCGGAATGAGACGCCGGTGTATGGACATGGAAGAAAAAACGTCTGAGGCTCTTGCATAATTCAAACGAAATACATATCTTTGCGATATCAAAATGATATCACTTTAAAACAATGCGTATGGAAACAAAGGAAATGAATTTCAAAGGCTTTAAGATGAACGGCTTCCTGGCCCTGTTCCTCTTTCTGTTTGTATGGGCGGCCCTTACGGTGTGGTGCTTCGTGACGGGCGGCGTGCTGCTCTATGTGCTGGGGACGGTGATGTCCGTGCTGTGGATCATCCTGAACTGCGGCTACATGATGCTGGAGCCCAACGAGGCACGGGCCATGGTGTTCTTCGGTCGGTATAAGGGCACGTTCCGCGAGACGGGCTTCTTCTGGGTGAACCCTTTCATGGAGGCCAAGAAGCTGTCGCTGCGTGCGCGCAACCTCGACGTGGAGCCCATCAAGGTGAACGACAAGATTGGTAACCCCGTGCTGATAGGCCTCGTGCTGGTGTGGCGGCTGAAGGATACGTACAAGGCGATGTTCGAAATCGACTCGCAGACCATGGCCAGTGCGGGCACCACGTCGAGCGACGGCAAGGCGGTGAACATGGGCAACGCCGTGGCCAACCGCATGAACGCCTTCGAGAACTTCGTGAAGATTCAGAGCGACGCCGCCCTGCGCCAGGTGGCCGGGCAGTATGCCTACGACGACAACGAGGGCGCCGACGGCGAACTGACCCTCCGCTCGGGTGGTGAGGAAATCAACGACCAGCTGGAGCAGAAGCTCAACGAGCGCCTGGCCATGGCGGGCATCGAGGTGCTGGAAGCCCGCATCAACTACCTGGCCTATGCGCCCGAGATTGCGGCCGTGATGCTGCGCCGCCAGCAGGCGTCGGCCATCATCAGTGCCCGCGAGAAGATTGTCGAAGGGGCCGTGTCGATGGTCCACATGGCGTTGGACAAGCTCTCGAAGGACGAAATCGTGGAGCTGGACGAAGAGAAGAAGGCGGCCATGGTGAGCAATCTGCTCGTGGTGCTCTGTGCCGACGAGGCTGCCCAGCCGGTGGTGAATACGGGGACGCTGAACCATTAATGGCGTGCTCGGACAGGCGAACGGATTCAGACACAAGAACATAGGGAATGTCTCAAAATAGAGGTATCTGCGACGGAAGGGTGTCAAAATAGAAGTATCTTCAACTCTCCTCCTTCCGGAAGGAGGAGTCCCCGATAGGGGGAGGTGGTAGGTGAATGCGTAACGCGTTGATTGATAACCTCTCGCGAAAACCTACCACCCCGCCCGTTGGGCACCCCTCCTTCCGGAAGGAGGGGAGTTGAAAGCCGATACTTTTATGCCTCTTCCGCTTTTAAAGGCAATTGGCCTCTAACTCCTCTAACTCCTTTAACTTCTCTAACTTCTAAAACAAAAGATATGATAGGATTTAATAGTGGAAGTGAAGTAATCTATCAGTGCAGCACCCGCCTGACGGCCGGCTCCGGCATCGGAGTGGGGGTGTTCATCGCGCTGGTGTTTGCCTGGATACTCGGCCGCAACTGGCTGCTGATGGACAAGGGCAACCTCTGGGGCATTGCGGCCTTCATGCTGGTGGGCGTGCTCATCGCCCTGCGGGGCGTCTACCTCTATTGCCGTCCGCGTGTGGAGACGAGGCACATCGTGGTGGGCAACCTGACGCACCGTCTCTACCTGCGCAACAAGCCCCTCTTCGTGCTCTTCACCGGCGGCGTGTATGCGCTGGTGGTGGTAGGGGTGACGCTCGTCTTCGACCTGATAGAGTGGGCGGTGGAAGGCTTCGATGCCGCCGTATGGGCCGACCGTTTCCGCCTGCGCAACCTGATGATTGTGGCGCTGGCCTTTGTGGGCGGCGCGCTGAAGTATTACCTGGATTATTACTATTACAGCCGTTGGCTGAAGAACAATGGATAATTGATAATGGACAATGGATAATTGGAAGATTACGATATGGGCTTTGTTCTTCCTGCTGGGCGGAACCGCCCTGAAGGGATGGGCGCAGGACGACCGTCGGGCGCGTGCGGAGCGCATCTACGAACACCTTGTCGAAGGCCGTGGTGACAGCATCTATGTCGCCCTCAACGACGAGGCGCAGCGCCAGCTCTCGCCCGCCGTGTTTGCCGACACCTGGCGCCAGCTGACGGGCCAGTTCGGCGCGTTGCAGTCGGCCGGAGCCTGGACGCAGGAAGCCGTGCAGGGCGTGGAGCTGTGCCGCCGCGACCTGACCTTCGAACGCTACCGCCTGCGCCTGCTCGTGGGTTTCGACGCCGATGGGCGGCTGAACACCATCCGTGTGGTGCCCGCCCCCGAACCTGCCGGAGCGCCTGCCGTAGCCTTCGACCGCACGCTGATGGAAGAGCGCGACACCGTGGTGGTGACCGACGGCTACCACCTGCCCGCCACGCTGACCCTGCCCCGCCTGAAGGAGGAGGGCCGACGGGTGCCCTGCGTAGTGCTGGTACACGGCTCGGGCCCCAACGACCGCGACGAGACCATAGGCCCCAACAAGCCCTTCCGCGACCTGGCCTGGCTGCTGGCCTACCGCGGCATCGCCACCCTGCGCTACGACAAGCGCACGAAGGTCTACGGCGCCGATTGCGTGCCGCAGGGTCGCCGGCTGGACATGGATGTGGAGACGGTGGACGATGCCCTCTCGGCCGTCCGTCTGGCAGCCGGCCTGCCTCAGGTGGCGGCCGACAGCGTCTTTGTCCTCGGCCACAGCCAGGGCGGCATGATGGCCCCGCGCATCGCCAGGCGTTCGCCTCAGGTGGCAGGCATCATCATCGTGGCCGGACCTGCCCGTCCCTTCGAGGACCTACTGGTGGAGCAGTCGGCATATCTCGCCTCGCTGACCACGCCCAGCGAGCAGACGCGCGCCCAGCTGGACGAGCTGAAGCGGCAGGTGGCCAACGTGAAGCGCCTGGGCACGCCTGCCTTCAGCGACACCATCGCCCTGCCGCTGGGCCTGCCCAAGGGGTATTGGGAATTTCTGCGCGCCTATCGCCCCGTGGAAGTGGCCGCAAGCTTGGATTGCCCCCTGCTGGTGCTTCAGGGCGAGCGCGACTATCAGGTCACCATGCAGGACTACGGCCTGTGGCTCATGGGCCTGCTCGCCCGCCCCAAGGCGCAGCTCAAGTCCTACCCCGCGCTGAACCACCTGTTGCAGGAAGGCAAGGGCAAGTCCACCCCGCTGGAGTATAACGAGGCGCGCCCCGTACCCTCCTGCGTGGCCGACGACGTGGCCGGCTTCATCCGCGGCAGGGATGTGCGTTGATTGTTGTTTGTCTGGTAAAAATACGTATAGAGAAAAGTGGCAACGAAGAAAGAAAATACAACCAAGAGTTTTGTCCTGCGCGTGGACGCCGCTACGATGGATGCCATCGAGAAGTGGGCGGCCGACGAGTTCCGCAGCACCAACGGCCAGCTCCAGTGGATCATCAACGAGGCCCTGCGCAAGAGCGGGCGGCTGAAGAAGGCGAAGAAGGGCGGCGCGGCGAAGAATGAAGAGGGCGATGACTCCCTCTGACTCCTATTAACTTTAAAGAAATAAATATGATACGAATCAAGTCTTTCAATCTGTTTGGCGTGAACCTGGGTCCTTTCTCGGCCCACGATTGTCCCGATGTACATTTCCGCCCCGCCGTCGTAGATTGGGTGGTGGAAGGCGTGGCCCTGCTTCTGGTTGTGCTGGGCTGGGTGGGTGTGCTTTGGCAGTATACCTCGCAGGGCGGACAGGCGGATGGCAATATGTGGGTATCGGCCCTCCTGTCGACGCTCGTGTTCGCGCTGATGGTGACGGGTGCCCGCCTGCCTGTGCGTTTCATCCGCTTCCCTGTGCGCGTGAATGTCCGCAACGTGGGGCAGCAGTACGTGTGCGTGGTGCGCCTCCTGCGGGCGTTCAATGTGTGCATCAGCCTGCTCTTTGCTGTCGGCCCCTGGGCCGACCACCATCTGTGGGCACGCATCGCCTGCCTGGCCGCGCTGGTGCTGATGGCCCTCTCCCTGGCCGTCTATTACGTTGTGGCCCTGCGGCTGAAGTAATATACCTAAAACTACCTATTTTCCTCCCTACAATACCCGCTTTTGGGTATTGCCCCCCTTTGAGTGCCCCCGTACCTTTGCACCAACAAAAAATTATAAAAAATAAGGGAAATGAAACAAAAGGTATGGGGCCTTTCATTGGGCCTGATGCTCTGTACAGGAGCACTTTACGCCGACGAGGGAACAACCTCTCAACGGCAGGAGCCCGACGGACGGGCCAAGCTGGCAAGTATCGAAGCCGTACAAAAAACCGACGCCGAAGCCGCTCCGCGCAAACGGCGATTCACCATCGGCGGCTATGGGGAAGCCGTCTACAGCTACAATTTTTATAGTGACAACTACCTGCGCTACGACAGCCCGCAGAACTACAAGGACGACACGCACGGACGCTTCGACCTGCCCCACGTAGTCATCATGCTGGGTTACGACTTCGGCAAGGGCTGGACCATGGGTACCGAAATCGAGTTCGAACATGGCGGCACGGAGAGTGCCGTCGAGATTGAGGAACACGAAGGCGGCGAATACGAAAGCGAAGTGGAGCGTGGCGGTGAAGTGGCCCTCGAGCAGTTTTGGATTCAGAAGTCCTTCTGTCCCCAGTTCAACATCAAGCTGGGCCACATGGTGGTGCCCGTCGGCATGACCAATGCCCACCACCTGCCCACCGAGTTCTTCGGTGTCTATCGACCCGAGGGTGAGAACACCATCCTGCCCTGCACGTGGCACGAGACGGGTATCAGCCTTTGGGGCCGTGCCGGGCAGTGGCGCTACGAGGCCATGCTTCTGGCGGGTCTCGACTCCGACCGCTTCGGCAGCAAGGAATGGGTGAAAGGTGGAGCGGGCAGCCCCTACGAATTCAAGATAGCCAATGCCATGGCAGGTGCCTTCCGCGTGGACAACTATTCGGTAAAAGGCCTGCGCCTCTCGCTCAGCGGCTATGCGGGCAACTCCTTCAGCAACACCCTGAAGAAGGCCACCAACGCCGTTTACGACGATGTGAAGGGAACGGTACTCATCGGCGCGTTCGACTTCTGCTACGACGCCCACAACTGGGTGGCGCGCGGCTCGTTCGACTATGGCCACCTGTCCGACGCCGACCTCATCACCCGCTACAACCAGAGCTTCTCCAAGGATTCTCCCTCGCCCAAGCAGCCCGTGGCCTCGAGTGCCATTGCCACAGGTGTGGAGGTGGGTTACGACTTCCTTTCCCTCAACCCCAGACGTACCGACAAGGAGCAGCGCCTCTACCTCTTCGGCCGCTACGAGTACTACGACTCCATGTACAAGACTGCCAAGGCCGTGACCCACTACGAGGAGTATGGCCGCCAGCGTCTGGCCGTGGGCGTCAACTACTATCCGCTGAAGGAAGTCGTGCTCAAGGGCGAATATTCCATCGGCCTCCTCAAAAGCAAGTTCAACAACGAGCCTGCCGTGTCGGTAGGTGTGGCCTATGCGGGCTTCTTCAACTTGTAATAGCTCACCACAGATGGCTCAGATTGACACAGAACTTTCTTGATTTTCAGATTGTCAGGTCGATGAATCTGTGATAATCCGTGTAATCTGTGGTGAAGATCTGATTTTACTTGAATACATTCCATAATAACCAAAAAACATAAGACACAATGAAAACGTTTCTGAAATTCCCGCTCTGTCTGGCTCTGGGAGCCATGATGGGCATGAGTATGACATCTTGTAGTGACAACGATGACCCTACCGACGGAACCGAGCTTTCGGCTCAGGAGAAGGCCTTGAAGGAAGTGGTGGCCGACTTTGCCGATAAGACCGTGATTCCTTCGTATCAAGGCATGGCCGACGCCGCCATGAGCCTTCACAGCTTGTGTATCGACATCCGCACGAAGAAGCAGGCTGGCACGCTGACCACCGCCGACGTGGAGGCCGCCTGCGAGGCCTGGAAGCTGGCGCGCGACTATTGGGAGAAGAGTGAGGCTTGGCTGTTTGGCCCGGCAGGCGACTACAACGTAGACCCCCACATCGACTCCTGGCCGCTGGACAAGACGGGTATGGATGCTCTGCTGAACAACCCCGCCCAAATGGCGCAGATGGACGACGAAGGCAACTATGTGGGCAATTACCTGGGTTATGCCCTGCAAGGCTTCCATGCCATCGAGTACCTGCTCTTCGAGCTGACCAACACCAATGCCAGCGGCAACGCTACAGCCAATTCTACCAGCGTAGCCCACAACCTGAACTATACCACTGAAGAACTGAACTACCTCGTGGGGCTGGCAGGCGACCTGCGCAACCAGTGCATCCTGCTGGAGGCCTGCTGGGCAGGAACTGAGAATGTATCGGCCGAGAAGCAGCAGATTCTGACCGACACCGAACTGGACAAGGGCAAGAACTTCGGCGATAACATCAAGAATGCAGGCGCGGCAGGCAGTGAGTACAAGAACTACCTCGACGTGGTGTACGACATGATAACGGCCGGCATACAGAACATTGCCAACGAGGTGGGCAACATCAAGATTGGTAACCCCACGGGCAAGGGACTTCCCTCGGGCGGTATGGAGTACGACCCCAGCTACATCGAGTCGCCCTACAGCCTGAATTCCATCCGCGACTTCCAAGGCAATGTCATCAGCATCCGCAATGCCTATCAGGGCTCGCCCTCGGTGGACGGTACCATCCAGACGGCCACCCACACCCTGAGCACCTACGTCGCTACGCTCAATGCCGATCTGGACACTCGTGTGAAGGCCGCCATCCAAGACGCCTACGACAAGATAAGCCTGATGGGCGAACCCTTTGCCTACACCTGTGGTGCGGCCGAGTACGATAAAATCAATCAGGATGCCATCGATGCCTGCAATGTGATGAACGATATCTTCGACGAGGTGAAGACGTTGTTGCAGGCCAACCATTAAAGAAAGAAAAGTCAATGATGAAAAAGACCTGTTTTTATGTAATCCTTGGAGCCGCTCTGAGCCTGACGGCCTGTAGCGACGACGACGTGAAGGGCGACAACCCTTCGTCCGAGACGCCCGCTGAGCTGCCCGACTGGTACTACACGGGCGGCGAACTGGGCACTACCTCCAACTCTACCTCGACGGCCTTCGAAGACCCTACGGCCGTGGTCGAGGCCGACGCCACCATGAACGCCGCCTTCAACCGTGGCGAGCAGTTCTTCGAGAAACCTTTCACGGCCAACTTCGACGGCATGCGCCATGGCCTGGGGCCGCTCTACATCCGAACCTCGTGCATGCATTGCCATCCTGGCTACGGGCATGGCAAGAGCCAAAACAACGGCACGTTCAACACCAACGAGATAGGAAACGGCTATCTGCTGGTGGTTTACAACCCCGAGACCGAGGCCTATGTGCCCTGGCTGGCAGGCATGCCGCAAACTCATGCCGTGGCCCCCTTCAAGGCGCCGCTCGACGAGTCGCAGATTACCATCACCTGGCACGAATATACCGACGCCTTCGGCAACAAGTTCCCCGACGGCGAGACCTACCAGCTGCGCTACCCCGAAGTGGACATCCCCAGGAGTGCCATTTACGTGGCCAACCGCGGCTACGACGTGGGCGACTACGAGGTGCGTCTGGAGTCCACCATCGGCATCTATGGCACGGGCCTGCTCGATGCCATCAGCGACGAGGACCTGAAGGCTGAATACGCCAAGCAGGAGCAGGACGGCTATTTCAAGCTCAACGAAGCCATCTTCAAGAACGGAGAGTGGGTGAAGCAATATGCCAATACGGCGCAAGGCGGAGACGGTACCCTCTATCCGTTCCGTTATACCTACGCCTTGAGCCGTGGCCCCTTGCAGGACGCGGCAGGTGCCAATGCCTTCTGGAACATTACCAACGCCACGCGCAGCGACCGCCGCTTCCATTACCTCGACGCGGCAGGCTCCTACGCCCAATATGCTTCGCAGGACCCCGACATTCAGGCGGGCTTTCCCAGCTACATCGCCAAGGTGTCCACACCCGAGGAACACCCTGAATGGTTCACGGAAAACGTGGCGGACAACATCTACAACTACCTGACCTCGAAGACGCTGCCCGTCGAGGTGAGCGACCAGGACTACATCGACCTCATGGTGTGGCATCGGGGCCTGGCCGTGCCCGCCGCCCGCAACGTGGACGACGAGGACGTGCTCCGCGGCAAGGAACTCTTCTCGGAGATAGGTTGCGCCTACTGCCACAAACCCACCTGGACGACGGGCGACGACGAGATACGCGACCCCGCCCGCTTCTTCACAGGCGACAAGGCCAGGCAACTGCCCCGCTATCCGCATCAGAAGATTTGGCCCTACACCGACATGGTGCAGCACAAGCTCCACATGGTGAACGACATCCGCACTGGTTGGTGCCGCACCACGCCGCTCTGGGGGCGCGGCCTGCATCAGCGTTGCACAGGGGCCGAGTATGCCGACCGCCTGCACGACTGCCGTGCGCGCACCACGATGGAAGCCATCATGTGGCACGGCACCAGCGAGCAGAGCGATGCCTACTACACCGTCCAGAAGTTCCGCGAGCTTTCGAAAGAGGACCGCGAGGCGGTGGTGAAGTTCATCGACTCCATCTGATGGCTTGCCGATAAAAAGATGTAAGAACACTACAGATAGCATTGCTTTGCACAGAACTTTTTAAAACATGGAGTTCGTATGTGTAAAGCAGTGCTTTTTGTGGTGTAAAGCACTGCTTTTCCCTATAAACTCTTTTCTGGTATGAAAATCTTGCGAAACCTTTCCTTCGGCCTGTTGGGCCTGCTTGTCTGTGTATTGATGGCCGCCACGTGTGTGGAGAAGGTGTGGGGCACTCCCTTGGTCGTGCGCCACGTCTATGGCTCGCCTTGGTTCGTGGCCTGCTGGGCGCTGATGTCCGTTGCGGGTATCGGTTATCTGTGGCGCCGTCGGGTGCAGAAGCGTCGGGCGACTTTTTTGTTTCACCTCTCCTTGGCGCTCATTCTGCTGGGTGCGCTGGTCACCCACGTGTGGGGCGTGCAGGGGCGCGTGCACCTGCGGCAGGGCGAGGAGGTGGAGGCCTTTGCAACGTCCGAGGGGCGGACGGCGGCCTTCCCCTTCCGCCTCTCGCTGGAGGAGTTCAGGGTGGAGTATTATGCGGGCACATCGGCGCCGAAAGACTTCGTGAGCCGCTTCACGCTGGCCTCAGGCGATGAAGTGCATCAGGGCGAGGTGTCCATGAACCGCATCTTCCGCCATGAGGGCTACCGCTTCTATCAGTCGGGCTACGACTCCGACGGGCAGGGCGTCACCTTGTCCGTGGCCTGCGACCCTTGGGGCATCAGCCTCACCTATGCGGGCTATGTCCTTCTGTTGCTTTCGGCCCTGGCCTTCTTCCTTGAGCCTCAGAGCGGGTTCCGACGCCTGCTTCGCCACCCCTCGCTTCGGGCGGCGGGCGTGGCAGGCCTGCTGCTGGCCGCGCCCTTCGTACGGGCGGCCGAAGACCTGCCGCGCACCTTGCCGCGCGAGACGGCTGCTTGCTTCGGCCGGCTCTATGTCTACTACAACGACCGCGTCTGCCCCCTGCAGACGCTGGCCAAGGACTTCACCATGAAGCTCTGTGGCAAGCCCACGTATCGGGGCCTCACAGCCGAGCAGGTGCTGACGGGTTGGTTCTTCTACTACGACGACTGGAAGCGCGAGCCGTGCATCCGCGTGAAGAGTGCCGACGTGCGCCGCCTGCTGGGGGTGGAGGGGGGCTATGCCTCGTTGCAGGACTTCTTCGGCCCTGATGGCTACCGACTCGATGCCGAAGCCTTGGCCGACGCTTCCATGGCCGACGCGAAGGCCGTGGGCGAGGCCAACGAGAAGTTCAGCCTGGTGAGCAGCGTGGCGACGGGGGCGGCGTGGCGCATTTTTCCCTATATGCCCCCGTCGTCGGCCGATGCTTCCCGCTTGGAGTGGCTCTCCCTGGCCGACCGCCTGCCGCGCGACATGCCCCTCGAAGAAGGCACTTTCGTGCGTGGGGCGATGAACTACGTGGCCGAACAGGTGGCGCGCAAGCACTTTACGGAGGTGGAGCGGCTGGTGGGCAAGATACGTCGCTACCAGCAGCGCGAGGGTGGGGCGTTGTTGCCCTCTGACCTCCGCTTTGGTGCCGAGAGGGTCTATAACCAGGTGAACGACAGCTTTTCGCTGGCCGTGGCCTCTGTCGTGCTGGGATTGTTCTCCTTTGTTTATTCTGTCCGCTGCCTGATGCTTCGTCGGCAGGAGAGGCGAGGGGTAAGTCGTGTGTCGCTGGTCGTGATGGGCCTGATGGCCTGTTGGCTGGCAGGCCTGATGGCGCTTCGCGGCCTGGTGAGTGGTCACCTGCCCATGTCCAACGGGCACGAGACGATGCACCTGCTGGCCCTTTGTGCCACCCTGCTCACCCTCGTCTTCCATCGCCGTCTGCCCCTGGCGCTCCCTTTGGGCTTCCTGGTGTGTGGGTTGGCGTTGGTGGTGTCCATGCTGGGCGAGCGCAATCCGCAGGTGGGCCAACTGATGCCTGTCCTTGCCTCGCCCCTGCTCAGTGTGCATGTGGCGGTCATCATGGTGGCCTACGCCCTGCTGGCCTTCGTCATGCTCAATGGGGTGGCGGCACTGGTTCTGCTTGCTTCGTGCAGGGAGTGTGAAGCTCAGGTGGAGCGCCTTCAGGTGGTGAGCCGCCTGCTGCTCTATCCGGCCGTCTTCCTGCTGGCCGTGGGCATCTTCATCGGCGCCGTGTGGGCCAATGTGTCGTGGGACCGCTACTGGGGATGGGACCCCAAGGAAGTGTGGGCGCTGGTCACGATGCTTGTCTATGCCCTGGCGCTCCATCCTGCTTCGTTGCCCTGCTTCCGCCGTCCGTTGTTCTTCCACGTGTTCAGTGTGGTGGCTTTCCTCTGCGTGCTGGTTACCTACTTCGGCGTCAATTTCCTGCTGGGAGGCATGCACAGCTACGCTTGATGAATGGAGAATGGAAAATTGAGAATAATCGTCCTCAATACCTACTGCCTGATGTTTCGTACCCGAAAATACCTACTTCAAGCGATTGCACCGTCCGCCGCGATGCATTACCTTTGCACCATCAGATTTGAATGAATTAGTTAGTCATAATTACGTAACCACTTTTAGAAAGGTAAAAAGATTCCCGCCCTCCGATGCGATATCGTGGGGCGGGAATTTCCTTGTTTGTCCACCACAGATTACACAGATTGGCACAGATTTCTAAAAAGAAATATCTCTGAAATCTGCGCCAATCTGCGTAATCTGTGGTAAAAAATGAGCTTTACAGCTTCTCCTTGATATCGCTCAGCTCCACCAGCTTGTTGACGATGGCATAGATGGTGAGGCCGGCGGGCGAGTGTATCTGCAGCTTGCGCGCGATGTTGCGGCGGTGGGTGATGACGGTGTGGATGCTCAGGAAGAGCTTGTCGGCAATGGCCTTGTTCGTCATGCCCTTCACGACGCAGGTCACGATTTCCTTCTCGCGCTGGCTCAGCGTGTCCGATTCGTTGTCCTTCTCCTCCTCTTCCTCCTCGTCGCCACGGAGCAGGCCGTTCAGCTTGGCGGCGATGATGTCGAGGTCGTCGCAGATGGAGAAGCGCTCGTCGTACTCCTTCAGCACGTTGTTGTTCGTTACCGATGAGATGAGGGCGATATACTTCACACCCGTCAGGCGGGGATGTTCGGCCTTGAAGGCGGGCAGGTTGAACCATCCGTCGAACGAAGGATTGATGATGACCATGTCCGGCTGGTGCAGGTGGGCGTAGTGGCTCAGTGCCTCGACCGAGTTCACCTCGATGGGATGGATGTCGAGGTTGGGGATGCGTTTCAATACGGCCGATACGCCACTGCGGATGATGATGGACGCTTCGGCCACGACTATCTTCAACGACTGGTTATTGGTGCTCATCTTTCAATCTCCTTTCCATCTGCGCCACGGCGGGCACAAACATGTAGTCCTCCACCTGGCAGTGCGACGCCAGGTCCTGCTCGCAATTGAAGATGTCGAACAGGACGGCGTTCAGCAGGTTGTTGTTCTCTTTCTCGGGGTAATACTTGATGATGATGTTCTTCAGTTCCGTCAGCTTGCTGTCTATCTGGTTGTGGTGGCTGGCGAAGGTGGCGATGTCGTAGGTGTCGGACAGGCGGCCTTGCAACAGCCCGTCCACGTAGGTGAAGACGGCCTGGTTCTCGTACTCCATGTGGCGGCGCACCTCCTTGGCATATTCGTCGAAGAACTTCAGGATGAGGAAGGCCACATCGTTGGTACCCGAGCAGTCGATGGCCTCGATGAGCTTGCGTCGGATGGCAGGCAGGTTGAAGTCGAGGAAGTACGCGTGCGCCCGCTTCAGGTAGTCCATCAGGGCGGTGAGCGAGAAGTCGTCCTCCTCGCCGCTGTACGTGTAGGGTTCGTGGCTGATGAAGTTGGCTACGGCCAGAAAGGTCTTGTAGTCCACCCCCTGTGTCTGGCAGACGTCCTTCACCGAACGGTCGCCGAAGCCCAGCGACAAGCCGAAGCGGCTCATCACCATCAGTAGGGAGTAATTGTCGCAGATGAGGTCGCTCATCTTGTCCGTGGCGCGGTATTTATGCGGTTCGTTCATGGGCGTAAATGCTTGTTACTGTTATAACTGCCTTAGGGCAGCGGTTGTTCTTTTCTCGGCCGCAAATTAACGATTTTTTGGCGGACGGCACAATCCCCATTTGTAGGTATTTCGTGGGTTGACCACAGATTACACAGATTGCCACAGATTTTTTAGATACCAGATTGTCAAGACTGGATAATCTGTGAAAATCCGCGTAATCTGTGGTGAGAAAGTTAGCCTCCTTCCCTTCTTTCAAGCAAACTAAATCTTTTAGTTCTTATTAACGAGAAAAATTAGTTTATGAACTAAATTCTTTCGTTATTTGCGGATGGAAGAGCTAAAAACTGAGAAAATATGAAAGGACTGACCGCTAAAGAAGAAGAAATCATGGGCTTTTTCTGGGAAAAAGGCCCGCTGTTCGTGAAGGAGATGCTGGCTTTCTACGACGAGCCGAAGCCGCATTTCAATACCCTGTCCACCATTGTGCGTGGGCTCGAGGAGAAAGGCTATCTGTCGCACAAGGCCTATGGCAATACCTATCAATATTATGCCACCGTCAGTCGCGACGACTTCAGCCGCCGCACCCTGCGGAGCGTCATCAGCAAGTATTTCAACAATTCCTACCTGGGCGCCGTGTCGTCTCTGGTGAAGGAGGAGGACATTTCGCTGAAGGAACTGAAGGAACTGATACAGAAAGTAGAGGAGGGACGGTTATGAGCAAGCGTATTCTTATGATGATGTGGCTGTTGTGCAGCCTGACCGTAGCTGTCTGGGGGCAGTCGGACGGGAAAAAGGAACCGAAGCTGCTGGTGGACAGCTGCTTCTTTGCGGAAATGCCTTCGGAGTTGCAGGGAGCTTCCTATCGGATGTCCTTCCTGAAGGGCGACGACGGGCGGATGCTGTTGCTGGTGACTGGCATCAAGCTGAGCGAGAAGTCGAAAGAATATGCCATTCCCCTGTCCGAAGTGAAGGATGCCGACTATTGGCTGGAGAAGGCGAAGGAAAACAAGCAGTTCCTGTCCATCATAGATCGTACTCCCAAGTTGGCCTTGAAGGAGGGCGAGCGCATCAAGCCCTTCAGCGTGCAGGCCACGGACGGCACCCGCTGGACCGACAGTAACACGCAGGGGCGTCCGCTGGTGTTGAACTTCTGGTACACAGGTTGCGGCCCTTGTATCCGCGAGATGCCCGAGCTGAATGGGTGGATGGACACCTGCCCCGACGTGAACTACCTGGCCGTCACCTGGAATACGCCCGAACAGATCAAGAAGATTGTGGAGCGTCGTGGCTTCCGCTTCCATCAGGTGGCAGGCGACTCTGTGCTGTGGAAGATGTTCGGCGTGCAGCAGACACCTACTACCGTAGTGCTGGATAAGCAGGGCGTGGTGCGCAAGCTGGTGATAGGTACCAGCCAGCAGAAGCGCGACGAGCTGCTGGAGGCTATCCGGCAGGTGTCGGGCGAGAAACAATGATAAGTTAAACTTGTAGGAGTTAAAGGAGTTAAAAGGAGTTATCGCCCACTATGGTGGGCTTAGAAGTTAAAGCCAATAGACGAGAAAATGAAGAATGTAGAATTTCTACGACTCATTAATCATTAACCATTTACTATTACGAAACTACCGGCTTTAACTTCTAACAGAGCAAAGCGAAGTGATAACTTCTATAAGTTCTTAACTTCCAAGGAAATATTATATGCGAAACTTAAATAATTTAATACAGAATCCGTATGAAAAAGATATTATTGGTAATGTTGTCCTTGCTGTGCTGGCTGAGTGGGTACGCACAACTGAAGGTGGTGGAGAAACCTTACTTCCTGGGCGGGGAGACAAGGCTGGAAGTGAACCGTGTATCTCTCTATGATGACCGTACGGTGGTCGACGTAGACTATTATGCCGGAGCCATGGGTGATGCAATCAGGTTGTCGCCTTCGGCTACCTTGTCGGCCGGAGGCAAGCAATATGCCTTGAAGAAGGCTGAAGGCATTTCTACCACGGAGGATTTGGAGGTAGCCGTTAACGGGAAGGTCAGCATGCAGTGGACATTCGAACCACTTCCGCTCGATGTCGCCACATTCGATTTTCAGGAAAATGTGGACAGGGGCTGGAAACTGCTTCAGATACATTTGGACGGCAAAAAGCCCGAAATCGTTGTGCCCGAACGTTTGGTCAATCATCGGCCCGACTATGACCGCCCTCTGCCGGCGGCCGAGCCTGCCTTTGGAAAGTTCCGCATCACCGTCCGTTTCCTGGGCAAGGTGTCGCCGGGCAGCATCCGTTATGGTTTGAGCGAATGGGGCGCGCAGTCGTTCCTGCCTATTTCAGTCGAAGAGAAGGATGGCGTTTGTGTGATAGACGACTACTTGACCCATCCAGGGTTGAAGTCGTTCTACGTGGGCAGGCGGAAGTTCTCGGTCTTCGTGGTGCCGGGCAGCGAGGTGACGATGACCGTCAACTATCACGCCATGCAGATGGCGGGTACGCATCTCTTTGGCGAAGAGTACAAGAACGTGCAGAAAGTATGGTTCGAAGGTGATTACGACGGGCTGAACACTGCCTTGGCCAACAGCCCTTACAGCCTGGATGCGACCGATGAGCTGGACGACATCGGTACAATGTCGGTGGATGAACTGAAAGAAAAGATATTGGCCTATTACGATCGGGTGGAACGATGGCTGGAGAACGATGCTTCGTTCAGTGCCTCAGTGAAGAGACTGCTGCACTTGGAGTTGCAGGCCCTGACATTCAGCAATGTTTCCTCTGCCAAGTACACCATAGGTTTTGCTCTGCGGGTCAAAGGACAGAAGCGGGGCAACCTGGTAGAAGGGCCTGGCTTCCGCGACGAAATCATGGCGCTTGACTCGCTCCGCTCACCGGCCATGATGATGACTACGCGCTATTCGAGCATTGTGTCGGCCTTGAGTGAGGCTCACGACCCTGCCGCAGACCACCCCTGGTGCAAGGATATGGAAAGCACGGCCTTGAACGAGATGGCGCGCTGCTACCTGGGACGTATGGCTCCGCTGCCCGATACGTTGCTGGCCAAGGTGGACAGCCTGCAGACGCCTGCCATCCGCGAATATGTTCTGACCAAACACCACGAATACGCAGAGGCTCTGAAAAAGTCTGCCAATGAAGGCGACGGTTACACCATTGCTACGCTGGACGCTTCCGTCAGAGGCGACAGCCTGCTGCCGGCCATTGCTGCCCGTCACAAGGGACGTGTGGTGTTGATAGACTTCTGGGCCACGTGGTGCGGTCCGTGCCGTCAGGCCATGAAGAGCATGCAGCCGATGAAGGAGGAACTGAAGGGTAAGGAGGTGGATTTTGTGTTCGTGACCGACGAAACCTCTCCGCAGGTGTTATGGAAGAAGATGATTCCCGACATTCATGGCGAGCATTATTATCTGACCAACGCACAGAATGCCGACCTGTTGAAGAAATATCAGTTCACAGGCATCCCCGCCTACTTGATATTGGACAGGGAAGGCCGCGTGGTGTACCAACATGTAGGTTTCCCAGGCACGGAGGTTATGAAGCAGGAGTTGGAAAAAGCATTAGGAACGTTTTAAATTGACAAATGAATATGGGAACCTTTTTAGTTTATATACTCAAGTCTGCTGCCTGCCTGGCGGTGTTCTATCTGTTCTACAAGTTGCTGATGAGCCGCGACACGTTTCATCGCTTCAATCGCTTTGCCCTGCTGGGGTTGCTGGTGCTCTCGTCCGTACTGCCGCTGGTGGAAGTCAGCGTGAACCGTCCCGCTCCTGTACACGAGACGATGCTCACGTTGGAACAGCTCCTCCTGCTGGCCGATGTGCAGGCGGAGGGCGAGGTCGTGTCCCAACCCACTACGGCCCTGTGGGTGCGCGTGGCTCTGCTGGTCTATCTGGTGGGCATTGTCTTCTTTGCCGTGCGTAACCTGTGGTCGCTGGGGCGGTTGGCTGTCTTGCTTCGTCGGGGCCGCTTGGAGCGGTTGGCCGATTGGTTGCCGGGCAGGGCGGAGAATGTAAGGCTGGTGGTGCACGATTGTGACATCGCTCCCTTCAGCTGGATGCGCTGTATTGTCCTCTCGCGCAAGGATTTGGAAGAGAACGGCCGCGAGATACTCATTCACGAGCTGGCACACATCCGCAACCATCATTCATTGGACCTGCTGCTGGCCGACCTCTGCATCTTCGTACAATGGTTCAATCCCGCCGCGTGGCTCCTGAAGCAGGAATTGCAGACCATCCACGAGTACGAGGCCGACGAAACCGTACTGCGCGAGGGCGTGGATGCAAAGAAATATCAGATGTTATTGATAAAAAAAGCTGTCGGCACAAGGCTCTACTCTATGGCCAACAGCTTTAATCACAGTTCACTTAAAAAACGTATCACTATGATGTTAAAAGAAAAGTCCAATCCGTGGGCGCGGGTAAAGTACCTCTACGTACTCCCGCTGGCGGCACTGGCCGTGTCGGCCTTTGCCCGTCCCGAAGTGTCGGCTGTAGCCGACGAGCTTTCAAGCGCCAAAGTTAATGATTTGGTGGCAAGTATGAAAACAAATCAGGCAGAAACTGCCTCCGTAGTGGTGAAAGACACCCTGACACCCGACGAATCCGTCTTCGAGGTGGTAGAGCAGATGCCTGAGTTCCCTGGTGGCTATAAGGAGATGATGAAGTATATTGAGCAGAACATGCGCTATCCCGAAGAGGCCAAGAAGGCAGGCACGCAGGGGCGTGTGGTTGTTCAGTTTCTGGTTAATAAGAATGGCGCAATCAGCGATGTGAGTGTATTGCACAGTGTTGACCGCCTGCTCGATGCCGAGGCCGTCCGTCTCGTTCGCTCCATGCCTAAGTGGAAGCCTGGCATGCAGAAGGGGAAGGCGGTGACGGTAAAATATACCATCCCCATGATGTTCAGACTGACTGAGGCCGGCGGGAAAGACGCCCCCAAAAGCCAGCCCCTTATTATAAAGGGGACAAGCACTGCCGACTATGTGGACATGCTGATACTGGTGGACGGACGGGAAGTAACCCCTGAAATCCTCGGGGCTCTCAATCCCGAGCGCATCCAATCCTTCATTATTCTGAAAGAACCGGCTGATGTGGCTAAATATACGACAGACAAGAGCAAGAAAGCCGTGATGCTGGTCACGCTGAAGAAGGAAGGGCCGAAGGCTTTGGCAGGCACTGTATCCACCATCCGCGTGTTGGACAACGCGTCGAAGGCGCAGGTGGTAATTGACGACAAGCTGGTGGATGAAGCCACTTTCAAGTCTTTGTCGCCCGACCAGTTTGAGTCTGTTACCGTGTTGAAGCCCGAAGAGGCTGTTGCAATCTATGGCGAGGCTGGCAAGAACGGTGTCATTGTTATCCGTACCAAAGCGGCTGCCAGCACGAAGGACGGCGAACTGAAGGTCAGCGGGCGGGTGATGGATACGCAGGGCGAGCCTGTCATCGGCGCCTATATCACAATTGAAGGTACGACTCGAGGCTCCGTGAGTGATGTGGACGGTAAATTCACGCTCACGGCTCCCAACGGCACCATGCTCAAGGTGGGCTATGTCGGCATGAAGGAAGCCCGTCTCAAGGCTTCGCCTATTCTGGTAGTGAAGCTGGAGAAAGAATGAGTATGGCTATGATGAAATACATGGCATGGCTGCTCGTTTGGTTTGTTTGCTGTGGAACCGTTTGGGGAGCTTCCCCTTCCGATGGGAAATTCGTCATCCGTTGGAACTTGAAGAACATGCCCGACAGTGTGAAGGGGGTACTTTATGATTTCAATCCCCGCATGGGCGCCGGCAAAACCATTGCTGAGTTTCCCTTACAGGACGGACTGATGGTCTATGAAGATACGATTTCCCGCCCTCGACATCTGAGGTTTTTCGGTTGGGGAAAAGGTTTTCCCAACTGGGTACTCGACTTGTGGGTGGAGCCTGGCGGTTGGATTGACTTTCAAGGTGAGGACAAGTGGTTGAACCGATGGACGGTAACGACCAATGTCGGCCTGCAGAAAGACATGTTGGGTTATGAGGCCTGCGTTGCCGCTGAGGTAGAAGAAATCCTTCGTCTGGACGAAGAAACCGAGCGGTGGGATAGCTTGTCTTCGAAACGATTGCGTGAGCTGAACAACCGTATTGTCAGCAAGGGACTTTCCTACCTGAAGACGATATCCGTAACAGAAGCTTGGTTGGACAAGTTTCTGGAAATCGCCTGGTATGCCACAGGCCAACAAGACTTCTTGGCCTCCTGCCGTCCCGACTTCCAGCAGCTCTATGCCCGTCTCCCCCTCGATTGGCAGAATACGGAGAGGGGAAAACTGATGGAATCGTATGCTTTTCCCGCTCCTACGGTGGATGAAGGTGACGAGATGGTGGACGGACTTCTTTATGACGCTGACGGCAGAAAGCATCACTTGTCCGAACTGAAAGGACGCTACATTCTGCTCGACTTTTGGAGCGTGGCTTGCGGTCCTTGTCGCATGGCAGAGCCGGAACTGAAGGAGATAGCCGAAATCTATGCGGACCAGCTGGTGTTGGTAGGCATTTGTACCGACAACAAAGAGCGGTGGATTACTTTTTTGGCCGGACACGAGATGCCCGGCCACCAGTGGAACGAACTGAAAACTGGCGGGTGGACGCTTGCGTCGCGTTACAAAATGAGCGGCATCCCTTATTTTGTACTGATAGCTCCCGATGGGAAGATACTGGAGATATGGAAAGGCTATCGGAAGGGAGTCTTGAAGAAGAAGTTGGAGAAAAGGGTATCTGTTGAGATGGTTCAAACTGAAAAAGCCCCTGAGCTTTGAACCTGAGTAAATAATTGTGGGGCTGTTTTTTTTAAAATAGGTATCATGAAAACTTATGTATGGGTATTGTACGCCGGTTTGTTGCTTTGTTCCTGTGGGGCAAACGGTTCAAACAAGCAGAACAATGGGGAAAACGCTTCTGCCGAACAGACTCAGGAAACAAAGAAGGAACAAGGGTTGGCAACGCTGGATGTCACCAAGGATTATCCTGAAAAGACAATCGTTTTGCAGGATCTGGCCGATGTGAAATACATTCCCCTTGAAACGAAGAAGAATGCTTTGCTGACCAATTCTAGTGCTATGCTGGGTTATGTTTCCGACAGCCTGATTGTGGCATATACATTGGAGGAGGAGATTATCCTCTTTAATGGAGACGGCAGTGTGCGTTCCAGCTTCTGTCATGCCGGACAGGGCAGTAAAGAATATCAGTCTATCAACGGAATAGTTGTGGATCCCCAAGCACAGGAAATATTTGTCGAGGATTATCTGCTGAGGTATCGGATGCAGGTGTATTCGTTTACAGGACAGTATAAGCGTACGTTGCCCATCCCATTCAAGATGGCTCTGGGTAGCATTCTGGATTTTTCTGCTGATTGTCTGTTGGTGTGCGACAGGGATGTTGACCAGCAGGGTATTTCCAATCTGGCGAAACCATATATGTTGCTTTCCAAAAAGACCGGAAAGATCGTGAAGGAACTGGACATTCATTTTACCAAACGTATATCCAATCGTCTGTCCAAACCTCTCGGCGAGAATCGGAGTATTTCAGCTGCTTTGGCTTATGATCCCATTATCCGCTGTGAGGATAGTTATGTGATCGGTGATTTGTCGGCGGATACAATCTATACCTATACTCCCCAAGGTGTACTTTCGCCGATGCTGGTACGTACGCCGCCGGTACTCTCCATGGAAACTCCCAAAGTGATCTGTCCGGACTTTAAGACGGGCTCTTACTTTTTCTTTGACCTGGTGGATTTTGAATTCGATTTTGAGACCCGCACGGGATTCTCTTCCCAATCTATGGTTTATGATTATGCAGCCGGAAGGCCGTATGTATGCAAACTCGTCAATCGGGACTGCGAGGAACTGTCATGCGGGCTGGGTGGCGGAAGCCATACAAATACGGTTTGGAACACGACCTGTTATCTGATTCCCAGCAGTGATCTGGTAGAACAGTCGGAAGCAGGCAACGTACATGGCCCGCTGAAGGAGATTGCCGCCACCCGAGCCGAGGATGACAACCCTGTGCTGGCGATTGTACGGTTTAAAGATTGAGTTTATTTTGACAAGAGGTCTCAGAATAGAAGAGTGTAATCAAAACGTAATGTCATCCTGAACGTAGTGAAGGATCTCAATACACGAGCTGCTGTTTTTGAGATTCTTCACTACGTTCGGAATGACAAAATGTTAGAACTTCTCTATTTGGGGACAGTCTCTCGTGCTTTTCTCGATTTGTCCTATTGGGGGATAAGATAGGTTGCGGCTCGGGATAAAAAATAGCTGAAAGGAGTTTCAATATTTTGTTCTCCGCTCACCTTTGCGTTTCTTTTGATAAGATAGGATGCGTCTCGGTATAAAAAATCAAGTAAACTTGTTTTTTCTACTCTCGACTTTCCGTATCTTTGTCCTCCGTGAACGTAAACGGAGGCTTTAAAATGAAAAACATCCTGCTTTTGACTGCTCTGCTGGCCGCTTGGCTGACACCTGCGCTGGCCTGTACCTCGGTCGTTGTGTCCGGACGGGCGACACCTGACGGACGCCCCCTGTTGTGGAAGCATCGCGATACCGATTTTTTGAAGAACCACGTGGAGTATGTCCGCGGCGAGAAGTACGACTTCATTGCCGTGGTCAATAGCGAAGACTTCCACCTGAAGCGTGAGGCGTGGATCGGTACCAATTCGGCAGGCTTCGCGCTGATGAATACGCAGAGCTACAACCTCGTGGACGTGGAGGACGGCGAGGAGCGGGGCGAGGCCAACGGCCGCGTCATCTATCGAGCGCTCGAAGTCTGTGCCACGGTGGACGACTTCCGCCACTTCCTCGACACCCTTGCCAAGCCCAGCCGCATAGAGGCCAATTTCGGCGCGATAGATGCGCAGGGCGGGGCCATGATGTTCGAGGTAGATTACTATACCTATAAGATATACGATGCCAATGACCCTGCAACGGCCCCCGATGGCTATGTGGCCCGCACCAACTTCTCCGTGTCTGGACAGTATGGGCCGGGAGCAGGCGTGGTGCGCTACAAGGAGGCCGAGCGCGTGCTTCCGCCTCTGGCACGTGCGCAGGCCCTCACGCCCCAGCGTATCTTTGGCGACCTGTCGCGCTCCTTCCACAATTGCCTGTTGGGCATCGACCTGCGCCAGCCGCCCTTCACGGGAGCGGAGGCTTCGGGCTGGTTTGCCGACCAGGACTTCATCCCTCGCAGCAGCACTTCCTGTTCGGTTGTGGTGCAGGGCGTGAAGAAGGGCGAGGCTTCCGAGCTGACAACGATGTGGACCTTGCTGGGCTATCCGCCTACAGGTGTGGCCGTGCCTCTGTGGGTAGACGAGGCCTTGCCCCAGATGGTGGCGATGGACCAGTCGCTGGGTACTTCACCTCTGTCTGCCGCCTCCCTGCGTCTGAAGGACAACGTGTTTTCCCTGAAGTGGGGCATGGGTAGCGACCGCTATCTGCACTGGTCCCTGCTCTACAATGCGGAGGGCAACGGCTACATGCAGCGTCTGGCTCCCCTTGAGGAAAAGAATTTCCGCCTGACAGAGCCTGTATTGGAAGGCTGGCGTCGCAAGGGTCGGGTGGACAGGCAAGAGATGCAGGCGCTTTACCGCAAGCTGGACAGGGCAGAGTTGTGGAAGTGTTACGAGTAATCAAAACAATCATATAGAGAAAGAGAAAATAACATGAAGAACAAACGAACGATGCTGGCGGCATTGCTGGGCCTGTGTGTGGCCCTCCCCCAGCAGGCACAGAACAAGTCCATCTACCACAAGGGGTGGATCGATTTCAACAAGAATGGCGTGAAAGATGTCTACGAGGACCCCACGCAACCGGTGGACAAGCGGGTGGACGACCTGCTCCGCCAGATGAACATCAACGAAAAAACCTGCCAGCTGGCTACACTCTACGGGTATGGGCGCGTACTGAAAGACTCCCTTCCCACGGAGCGGTGGAAGACGGAGGTGTGGAAGGACGGTATTGCCAACATCGACGAGATGCTCAACGGTGTGGGCGGCAAGGCGCGCCGCGTGGAGCAGATGCTCTATCCCTTCAGTAACCATGCCGAAGCCATCAACCGCGTGCAGCGCTGGTTTGTGGAAGAGACGAGACTGGGTATCCCTGTGGATTTCAGCAACGAAGGCATTCATGGCCTGAATCACACCAAGGCGACGCCTCTGCCAGCGCCGATAGCCATCGGCAGCACTTGGAACCGCGAACTGGTACATCAGGCAGGTACCATCGCTGGGCAGGAAGCGCGGGCCTTGGGCTATACCAATGTCTATGCCCCCATCCTCGACGTGGTGCGCGATCCCCGTTGGGGCCGCACGCTGGAGTGCTACGGCGAAGACCCTTATCTGATTGCTTCGCTGGGTGCGGAGATGGTGAAGGGTATCCAGTCGCAGGGTGTGGCTTCGACGCTGAAACATTATGCGGTCTATAGTGTACCCAAAGGCGGACGCGATGGTAATTGCCGTACCGATCCGCATGTGGCGCCGCGCGAGTTGCACCAGCTTTATCTTTATCCTTTCAAGAAAGTCATTCAGGAGGCTCATCCGATGGGCGTCATGAGCAGTTACAACGACTGGGACGGTGTGCCCGTGACGGCCAGTTACTATTTCCTCACTGAACTGTTGCGCGAGGAATATGGCTTCGACGGCTATGTGGTGAGCGACAGCGAGGCGGTGGAGTATGTCCAGACCAAGCATCGTGTGGCCGATACCTATGACGAGGCTGTGCGCCAGGTGCTCGAAGCAGGTCTGAACGTGCGTACCCACTTCACGAAGCCGGCCGATTTTATCCTGCCCATCCGCCGTCTGCTGGAGCAGAAGAAGATTTCGATGGCTACCATCGACAAGCGTGTGGCCGAAGTGCTGCGCGTCAAGTTCCGTCTGGGCCTCTTCGACCGTCCGTATGTGGAGGACACGAAAGCTTCGGACAAGGTAGGTGGTGTGGACCGCAACATGGACTTCGTCAAGCAGATACAGCAACAGTCGCTTGTCTTGCTGAAGAATGAAGACAACCTTCTTCCGCTGAATCGTCAGCAGGTGCGCAAAGTGCTTGTTACCGGTCCGTTGGCAGCCGAGAGCAACTTTATGGAAAGCCGTTACGGTCCCAATCGTTTGGAGAAGGTGACCGTGCTCGACGGTCTCCGCACCTATCTGAAAGGCAGTGCCGAGGTGGTCTACGCCAAGGGATGCGACATCGTGGACAAGGGTTGGCCTGCCACTGAGATTCTGCCCACTCCGTTGACCGATGAAGAGAAGTCCTGCATGGCCGAGGCTGTTCAGAAGGCTGCCGATTGTGATGTCATTGTCGCCGTATTGGGCGAGGACGAATACCGTACGGGCGAAAGTCGTTCGCGCACCTCGCTCGACTTGCCGGGACGTCAGCAGCAATTGCTCGAGGCCCTCCATGCTACAGGCAAGCCTGTCGTGCTGGTACTCATCAACGGCCAGCCGCTCACCATCAACTGGGCCGACAAGCATATCCCTGCCATTCTGGAAACTTGGTTCCCCAGCTGTCAGGGCGGAACGGTGATTGCCGAGACCCTTTTCGGCGAGCACAATCCGGGCGGCAAGCTCACGGTGACCTTTCCCAAGAGTGTGGGACAGATTGAACTGAACTTCCCCTTCAAGCCGGGTTCTCATGGCAGTCAGCCCCAGTCCGGTCCCAATGGTTCGGGCTCTACGCGTGTGTTGGGTGAGCTTTATCCCTTCGGTTATGGCTTAAGTTATACCACCTTTGTCTATTCCGACCTCGAAGTGACACCGCTCGAGCAGTCCACGCAAGGAGACTATACCATCCGCCTGAAGGTGACCAACACAGGCAAGCGGGCGGGCGACGAAGTGGTACAGCTCTACGTACGCGACAAGGTGAGCAGCGTCATCACCTACGATTCGCAGCTCCGTGGTTTCGAACGTGTCTCTCTGCAACCGGGCGAAACGAAAGAAGTCACCTTCCGTCTTACCCCTGAAGACCTGCAACTGCTGGACCGTAACATGCGTTGGATGGTAGAGCCGGGTGAATTCGAGTTCATGGTAGGTGCATCGAGCAAAGATATCCGTCTGAAGCAGACGGTGCGGGCATTGCCTTGATAAGTATGTACAGGTAAATTCAGATTTGAGAACGGAGGTACGCCAGTATCTCCGTTTCTTGTTCGGGGTGGAACCAGCGGATATCGGTGTCGCGCTTGAACCAGGTCATTTGCTTGCGGGAGTAGATACGCGAGTTCTGTTTGATTTTCTCGACGGCAAAGTCCAGTGTCCATTCACCGTCCAGGTATTTGAAGAGTTCCTTGTAACCCACGGTGTTCAATGAGTTGTAGTCTTTGTGCGGATAGACGCGACGGGCTTCGTCCAGCAGGCCTTCGGCCATCATCTGGTCCACGCGGCGGTTGATGCGGTCGTAGAGTTCCTCGCGGTCGCGGGTCAGTCCCACCTTGACGATGCGGAAGGGGCGCGGCTTGGTCTGTCGGGTACGGAAGGAAGTGTATGTTTTCCCCGTCATGTAGCAGATTTCGAGGGCGTGGATGACACGCTTGGGGTTTTTCAGGTCAACTATCTGGTAGTATTCGGGATCGAGCAGGCGGAGCTCGGCGCAGAGGCGGTCGAGGCCTTCCTCTTCGTAGCGGCGGAGCATCAGTGTGCGTGTTTCGTTGTCTACGGTCGGGATGTCGTCGATACCTTTGCACACAGCATCCACATACATCATGGAGCCGCCGGTCAGTACGACGACGTCTTTTTCCTTGAACAGCTGTTCAAGAAGTTTCATGACTTCCGCTTCGTATTGGGCAGCGCTGTAGTAGTCGGTCAGGCCCAGCGTGCCCACCATGTAGTGCTTCACCCGCCGGAGCTGTTCTTCGGTCGGGGCGGCCGTTCCTATCTTCAGGTCGGCATACAATTGCCGCGAATCGGCCGACACGATGCATGTGCCGAACGCTTCTGCCAGCCGCAGGCTCAGTTCCGTTTTGCCTACGCCGGTGGGGCCTATGAGAACGAGGAGAGTCAAGGGAAATGAAGAATTAAAAATGAAGAATGAAGAATAGGACTATGGGATGAATTTTTCATTCATCCGCAAAGCGGAAATTCTTCATTCTTCATTGTATTTAGTATCTGTCTTCGTCGTAAGGATTGCCGCCGCTACCTTCGTCGAAACCGCCGAAGCCGTCCTTGTCGAAGTCGTCCATATCGAAGTCTTCGTCGCCGTAGAAGTTTTCGTCGAGGTCGAGGGCTGCATTGTTCTTGGCTTCGAATTCAGCAAAGTCTACCGTCTGTTTGGGGGCATCGCCTTCCTTCTTGGTGCATTTGGCACCCTTCATGTTCTTGCCGGTGATGATTTCACTGAGCTCGATGAAGAAGCAGCGCTCCGTCATGTAGTCGAACACGTAGAGCAGCTTCTGCTTTTCGTCCTCTACCAGCTCGTCGATACGGGTGTCTTTCATCACCCAACTGTCTGTTTCGGAGTTGTCGTCCATCTCTTCCAGCGTCACTTCTTTTTCCTTCTCCCAGTCTTCGTCGCAGATGAAGAAAGAAGTCATCTGGTCGTCGGTATAGTCGACAGCTTTCAGGATAGCCTTGTGGAAGTCGTAGAAAGTGGCTTCCGGGTCAATCTGTATTTCTCTGACGAAGTCGTCCGACTCGTCGGAGATAAGTGTAAATCTATAAATCATAGTCTGAGTCTGTTGGTTGCTTGAGTTTGTTTTCGTTTTTATTTTCCTGCGGGAATGATGCCTCGGCTCGAGCTTCGGATGAAGTCGACGATGTAGCGTATCTCGGGCGTCATCTCCATTTCCGCTTCAATCTTGTTCAGGGCATCGGTCGTGTTGAGGCCGCTCTGGTAGATGAGGCGGTAGGCATTGTGGATGGTCTCGATGGTTTCGTTGGAGAAACCACGACGGCGCAGTCCTACAATATTGAGGCCTGCATAGCAGATCGGTTCACGTCCGGCGATGATGTAGGGCGGGATATCTTTGCTGAAGCGGCATCCTCCCTGAATCATACCATAACCGCCTACACGGCAGAACTGGTGCATCAGCACGTTGGCGCTGATGATGGAGTTGTCGTCAATTACGATTTCACCCGCCATCTTGGTAGAGTTACCGATAATGCATCCGCTCCCTATCTGCGCATCGTGGGCCACGTGTACGCCTTCCATCAGCAGGTTGTTGTTGCCCACAACGGTGCGCCCTTTGGCAGCCGTACCACGGTTCACGGTCACATTCTCGCGGATGGTGTTGTTGTCGCCAATCTCGGCGGTCGTTTCTTCGCCTCTGAACTTCAGGTCCTGGGGGATGGCACCGATGACGGCGCCGGGGAAGATGGTATTGCCGTTTCCGATGCGGCTGCCATACAGGATACTGGCGTGCGCCATGATCTTGTTGTTGTCGCCGATGACCACGTTCTTGTCGATGAAGACAAAGGGAGCGATTTCCACATTCTCACCGATCTTCGCTTCGGGATGGATGTATGCTAAGGGACTGATCATAATATGAATGAAGAATGAAGAATTAAGAATGAAGAATGAAGAATTCAGGCTGCGCAACGGGATGCGTCCCAAGGAAATTCTTCATTCTTCATTCTTCATTATTAATTTATTTGTTCTTTACTATCTGTGCCATGAACTCGGCTTCGCAGACCACCTTTTCGCCTACAAATACATATCCCTTCATGGTGGATACGCCGCGGCGGATAGGAGCCAGCAGCTCTACACGGAATATCAGTGTGTCGCCGGGCACCACCTTCTGGCGGAACTTCACGCCGTCTATCTTCATGAAGTAGGTGGAGTAGCGTTCGGGTTCGTCTACGGAGTTCAGTACCAGCAGGCCGCCTGTCTGTGCCATGGCCTCTACCTGAAGTACGCCCGGCATGACCGGTTCCTGCGGGAAGTGGCCGGTGAAGAAAGGTTCGTTGGAGGTGACGTTCTTCACGCCCACGATGTAGTTGGCACCTATCTCGATAACCTTGTCCACCAGCTGCATGGGGTAGCGGTGGGGCAGGAGCTCGCGGATGCGGTTCACGTCCATGATGGGCGGACGGTTGCAGTCGTAGGTAGGGGCCTGTATCTCGTGCAGGCGGATTTCCTTGCGCATCTGGCGGGCAAACTTGTTGTTGATGGTGTGGCCCGGGCGGGTGGCGATGATGCGTCCCTTGATGGGCTTGCCTATCAAGGCCATGTCGCCGATGACGTCGAGCAGCTTGTGGCGGGCACATTCGTTGGGCCATACCAGCGGCTTGTGGTTGATGTAGCCCAGCTGCTTGGCATCCATGTGGGGCACGCCCATCACGTCGGCCAGCTTGTCGAAGTTCTCCTGCGACATCTCGCGTTCGTAGATAACGATGGCGTTGTCCAGGTCACCTCCCTTGATGAGGCCTGCCTGAAGCAGGGGTTCGATTTCGCGTACAAAGACAAAGGTGCGGCTGGCGGCCACTTCGTCCTTGAACTTGCCCATGTCTTCCAGCGTAGCAAACTGGTTGGGCAGGATGGTCGAGTCGTAGGATACCAGTACGTTCAGGCTGAAGCTCTCGTCGGGCAGCAGGATGATGGACGAACCGGTCTTCTCGTCGCGGAATTCCGTCTTCGACTTGATGATGTAGAAGTCCTTCACGGCATTCTGTTCCTCGATGCCTACACGTTCTATTTCGTTTACATAATATTGGGCGCTTCCGTCCAGGATGGGGAATTCGGGACCGTTCACCTGTATCAGGCAGTTGTCTATGCCCAGGGCGTAGAGGGCTGCCATGCCATGTTCCACGGTGCTGACCTTGACGTCGTTCTTGGCCAGTACGGTGCCGCGTGTCGTCTCGACCACGTTTTCGGCTACGGCGTCGATGACGGGTTGGCCTTCCAGGTCGATGCGCTGGATCTTATATCCATGGTTTTCGGGTGCCGGATTGAAAGTGACAGTCAGCTCGAGGCCTGTATGAAGCCCCTTTCCGCTGAGCGAAAAGCTTTCTTTCAGAGTCTGTTGTTTCAACATGGGCTATTTCTTTAATTGTTCTTTGAGTTCATTCAGTTCTTTGCGGAGCGCGTTCAGCTCGAAGTACATATCGGGCAGCTTGCGGAAGATGGCCTGCGACTTGAAGTAGGGCTTCTCTTCCATGGGCGGCGTACCTATCAGGCGCTGGTTGCCCTTGGTGCTGCTGGGCACGCCCGACTGGGCACCGAAGATGACTTTGTCGCCGATGTGGATGTGCCCTGCGATGCCTACTTGGCCGCCGAACATACACCATTCGCCCACCTTGGTCGAACCGGCCACGCCTACCTGTGCGGCCATCACCGTGTGCGAACCTATCTCGTCGTTGTGGGCTATCTGGACAAGGTTGTCCAGCTTCACGCCGCGGTGTACGATGGTGGCTCCCATCGTGGCACGGTCTACGCACGTGTTGGCTCCTATCTCCACGTCATCCTCGAGGATGGTGATGCCGATTTGTGAAATTTTTTCGTAACCGTCGGGCGTAGGGGCAAATCCGAAGCCGTCGGCACCGATGACGCTTCCGGCATGCAGGATGCAGCGGTTGCCCACCCGGCAGTCATGATAGACCGTAACCCCCGGATAGAGGATGCAGTCGCTGCCCACGCGGGCTCCGGCACACACGGTGGCGCGCGGATGCAGGGCGGTATTGTCGCCTATCTCCACATGGTCGCCCACGTAGGCAAAGGGACCTATGTAGACGTTCGCTCCCACCTTGGCCGTGGGGGCCACGAAGGCCAGCGGGTCGATGCCCGTCAGCCGCGGCTTGCTCTGTTCGTAGAGCGTCATCAGCTTGGCAAGGCTCTCGTAGGCGTTGTCCACCTTGATGAGGGTGGCTTTCACTTCATGTTCGGGTTCGAAGTCCTTGTTCACCAGGATGATGCTGGCCTTCGACTCGTAGATATAGGGAGTGTATTTCGGATTGGAAAGGAAAGACAGCGCGCCGGGTATTCCTTCCTCGATTTTGGCGAAGGTATGTACGGTCGCATTCTCGTCTCCCACGATTTCTCCCTGTATATAGGCAGCTATTTGTTTGGCTGAAAATTCCATGTCTGTTTCTTGCTAAATGGTTTTCAAAACACAAATAACGGACTTTTTTTTTATATTTCCTTGTCCTCGGGTGAATATTTTATACTTATCTATGCAGGCGCAGGTAGCAAAGGTAGTATTTTTTTACCTTCTTCGAGAGCAGCTGGATGTTGAGCATGTCCGATGCCTCGGCGATGTTCTTCGTGGTGCCGTCCTTGTAGAGGATGTCGATGCTGTCGTCGGCGGGGTTGTACATGTTCTTTTCGATGCGGGGGACGGAGACGAACCAGGCGGCTTCGGCGGGCGTCACGTCCAGCGCGGCGGCTATCTGTGCCGTCAGTTCCTGCTTGCGCTCCTCGGTGGCGGGTTCGGTGGAGATTTCCACCTTGAACAGGCGGCGGTCCACCATGCCCGTGCTCAGTGTGGAGAGCACCTTGTCGGGGTGTCCGCACCATACCTTGAGCGAGGTCCAGATGTCGTTGTCGTCCAGGCGGATGAAGTTCTCCAGGCAGGCCGGGTCGTCGTAGAAGCGCGTGCGGTCCACGTCGTTGTAGAGGAAGAAGCGCAGGGCGGGCGAGGCGAAGAGTTCTTCACCCTTGGCAGCCAGCTCCTTGGCGCGGAGCAGGGCGGCGATGAGCATCCGCTCGTAGGCTACGGAGGCCTTGTGCAGATACACCTGCCAGTACATCAGGCGGCGGGCCATGAGGAAGTTTTCGATGGAGTAGATGCCTTTCTCCTCGACGACGAGGTGGTCGTCCTTGACGTCGAGCATCTTGATGATGCGTGCCGAGCCGATGTTTCCCTCGGTGACGCCCGTGTAGAAACTGTCGCGTCGCAGGTAGTCCAGGCGGTCCATGTCGAGCTGGCCGCTGACCAGCTGGTGGAGGAAGCGCTTGGGATACTCGTCCTTGAATATCTGGATGGCCAGCGTGAGCTGCCCGTTCATCTCGCGGTTGATGCGCTCCATCAGCAGCAGGGAGATGTCTTCGTGGGAGACGCCGCGCACGATGGTGTCTTCCAGCACGTGCGAGAAGGGTCCGTGGCCGATGTCGTGCATCAGGATGGCGGCCTCGACGGCTTCGGCCTCGCTGTCGAAGATGAAGTTGCCCTTGGCCGTCAGGTGCTGGATGGCCTCGGTCATCAGGTAGAAGGCGCCGAGCGAGTGCTGGAAGCGCGTATGTTGCGCGCCGGGATAGACCACGGACGACAGGCCCAGCTGGCGGATGCGCGTGAGGCGTTGCAGCAGCGGATGGCGCACAAGGTCGTAGAGCAGCCCTTTCGGTATGTTGATGAACCCGAAGACGGGGTCGTTGATGATTTTGCGTTCGTAGCTCATGGTTTCTGTTTTTATAAAGGTATTGATTTAGTCGTAGGCTATCAGATACGTTGACAGGAGGATGGTTTGCTTTTCTTCAGCAAACCTTCTTCTTTCAGTTTCGGTTTCTTTACGTTTCTGCAAGTGCCTTGCAATATCGCTGCAACACGTTTTGCAGTGTTTCTGCAAAGCCTTTGCAGCGCTTCTGTATTGCCTTTGCAGTAATACTGCAAAGCACTTGCAGAGTCACTGCAAAACGTTTGCAATCTTTTTGCAGTGCTATCGGTCTGATTACCAATTTACTCCTTCAGAGTATTCGTCGAAGTCGGGGACGGGGGAGATGCCAGCCCGGCGGAATACATTCTGGATGGCTTTCTGTTCCTGAGGGGTAATGAGGCGTTTGCCTTCCTGGCTGTAGTAGAAGTAACGTTCGCAGGAGAAGCACCCCATGACCTGAAGGCGGACTTGCCGTAACTGCTTGTAGGGTACCAAATCGAACAAGTGTGTCATGCCCCGTGCGAAGCGTACGGGCGTACTGTCGCGGAAGAAGCTGCACTGGGCGGCAGACTTCTGGATATAGACGGGGCTCACGCTCTGCAGGGCGGGCGGATCGGTTCTTCCGCTTTGTCCGAGGAGGCGGGCGGCGGTGGCGTGCAGGCAGTGCGATGCGCGGGGGCAGGCCTCGTCTGTGGCAAAGCAGTAGAGGTAATGGTTAGGGATGTTTTGCACGGCCGGCGTAGGCGTGACGGTAGTGTTTTCGTGGTTCATGGTCGGATGTCCTTAATTGGTTTACGCCCAAAGGTAGGAGATTTCAAGGAGATAAACAAGGGGGAGGCGGAGAGAATGCGGCAGAAATCCGTACATCTATCCGTAATCTCCGTTATTTCTTCCGTAATCCGTATACATGGCGGAGGCGTCCGCCGCCGTATCTTTGCATCCGGAAACCCTAACGTTTTTTTATCATGAAGACCTGTCTGCTGATTTTCCTCCTCCTGTTGCTGCCCTGGATGGCGGCGGCCTGTAGCTCGGATCCCGAACCGGAGCTTGTGCCTCCCGTACCCGAACAGCCCGCCCAGCCGGAGGAAGAAGAATCGGAAAATGAAAATCAAGAGAATATGGAAACAAGTACAATCAGACTGAAAGTAGGCGGAAAGACATTCACCGCCACGCTGGTGGACAACTCTTCGACTCGTGCGCTGAAGGCGCTGCTGGCCGAGGGAGACCTCACCATCGAGATGGAAGACTATGCACGGATGGAGAAGGTGGGCCCGATAGGCACCACCCTGCCGCGCAACGATGAACAGATTTCGACCGTGCCGGGCGACCTGATTCTGTATCAGGGCCGCTATTTCGTCATCTACTACGGACGCAACAACTATTCGCTGACCCGTCTCGGCAAGATTGACAACGTGTCGGAAAGTGAACTGAAAGCCGCTTTGGGCGACGGAGATGTTACCGTGACCCTTGGCTTGGGAAGCAAATAAGATAGTATATATAAGGTGTAAAAGATGAACAGAAAGAAAACTCTCTCCTGCCTGCTGGCAGCCTTCCTGCTGACAGGCCTTACCGCCGCTGGTGCGGCAAACGTTACGGACAAATGTAACCCTCAAACAGAAAACGATATGGAAAAATTGGAATTGACCAGTGAGTGGGACAAGGTGTTCCCGCAGAGCGACAAAGTGAATCATCGTAAAGTGACCTTCCACAACCGCTACGGCATTACGCTTGTGGCCGACCTCTACGTGCCGAAGCAGGCTACGGGCAAGCTGGCTGCCATTGCCGTGAGCGGGCCGTTCGGAGCCGTCAAGGAGCAGGCGTCGGGCCTCTATGCGCAGATGCTGGCCGAGCGCGGCTTCCTGACCATTGCCTTCGACCCCTCGTTTACGGGCGAGAGTGGCGGCCAGCCTCGCTATGTGGCCTCGCCCGACATCAATACGGAGGACTTCTGTGCGGCGGTGGACTATCTGTCAACCCGCGACGACGTAGACCCTGAGCGCATCGGCATCCTCGGCATTTGCGGTTGGGGAGGCATGGCTTTGAACGCTGCCGCCATCGACACGCGCATCAAGGCGACGGTCACCTCGACCATGTACGACATGAGCCGCGTCACGGCCAACGGTTACTTCGACTCGATGGATGCAGACCAGCGTTACGAACTCCGCCGCCAGCTCAACGCCCAGCGCACGGCCGACTACCGCAACGGCTCCTACGAACGTGCCGGTGGTGTGGTGGACCCGCTGCCTGCCGACGCGCCCCAGTTCGTGAAGGACTACTACGCCTACTACAAGACCCCGCGCGGCTACCACAAGCGTTCGCTCAACTCGAACGACGGATGGAACAAGACTTCTTCGCTGTCGTTCATCAACATGCCCATCCTGACCTATAGCAACGAGATACGCAGCGCCGTCCTGATGATTCACGGTGAGAAGGCCCATTCGTGCTACTTCAGCCGGGATGCCTTCCAGAAGCTGACGGGCGACAACAAGGAACTGCTCATCATCCCCGGCGCCAACCACACCGACCTGTACGACAACCTGCAGGTAATACCTTTCGACAAGATTGAGAGTTTCTTCAGGGAGTATCTGAAGTAAGATGGTAGAGCATATCTTTTCGACGAAGAAAGGGTGTATCAAAATAAAGAGAGGCTGACTTCCTGTTATTTTCAGGCACGGATTACGCGGAAAAACGCGGAATATATATGGATATTAATCCGTGAAATCCGTGTAATCCGTGCCTAAAGAAAGCGAACTCTTATTTTGATACACCCTCGTTATGTAATGGAGCTTTTCGCCGAATCAAAGAATTGTCTTCAGCTGCTCGGCCATCTGTGCCTGCACTTCCTGTGCGGCCTTGCGGCTGGCGGCGGCGAAGTTCTCCGTCTTGTCCACGTAGATGATGCCACGGCTGGAGTTGACGATGAGGCCGCACTCCTTCGTCATGCCATACTTGCAGACTTCTTCCAGCGAGCCGCCCTGAGCGCCTACGCCCGGCACGAGCAGGAAGTGATTGGGCACAACCTTGCGGATATCCTCGAACATACGGCCTTGCGTAGCACCTACCACGTACATCATGTTCTCGTCGTTGGCCCACTCTTGGCTCTTGCGGAGTACTTTCTCGAACAGACGCTCGCCATCTTTATCTTCTGTCAGCTGGAAGTCGTGTGAACCCTTGTTGCTGGTCAGTGCCAACAGGATGACCCACTTGCCTTCGTACGTCAGGAACGGCGTCACGCTGTCCTCGCCCATGTAGGGAGCTACGGTCACGGAGTCGATGTCCAGCTCCTCGAAGAAGGTACGGGCATACATGGCCGATGTGTTGCCGATGTCGCCGCGCTTGGCGTCGGCGATGATGAATTGGTCGGGATAGTTCTGCTTGATGTAGTTCACCGTCTTTTCGAAGGCAATCCATCCCTTTACGCCCATGCTCTCGTAGAAAGCCAGGTTGGGCTTGTAGGCAATGCAGAGGTCCTGCGTAGCGTCGATGATGGCCTTGTTGAAAGCGAAGATGGGGTCTTCTTCCTTCAGTAGGTGTGCGGGAATCTTCTTGATGTCCGTGTCGAGCCCCACACAGAGGAACGACTGCTTCTTCTTGATGTTTTCAAAGAGTTGTTGCTTGTTCATATGTCTCTTGTTTTTTTATTGATATATACTGATTCTTATAATATTCGGGCAAGAATTTTTGCCCACATTTCGGCATGTTGCCGTTGGCCTACGTGTGAGAAGTGAATGCCGTCTGCACGCTGATACACTTTGTTAAGCTTGTCTGTATCGGGACCTTGATGAATATCTTTATATTTTCTTGCCAATTCTTTCTGTGCATCTCTTATCTCTTTTGAGCATCCGTGGTCTTCTTCCAGGCAAAGAGGGTGATAACTGGCAACGGCCACAACGAAAGGAGCTTGTATACCTCGTTTTCGGAATGCCTCGCGTATTTCGAGAAATTTCTCCATATATTGTGCAGAAGTCGTATTGGCAATATTGTCCGATTCTCCCTGATGCCAGCAGATGCAGTCTATTTGAATGCCCAAACGGACTATGTCATCCAGCGTTTTTTCCAGTAACTGATGGTGTACTCCTCCTTTTGCCCATTCTGAGATTTTGACTCCTCCGATGCCAATGGGAATAATGGTCACAGCTTGTGCCTTCTTCTTTTCGATTAGCAAATCGCCTGTTATTCCCCACACACTGCCACCTTTTCCTGTGGCTCCCAGTAAAGGGTCCTGGGCCATGTAGAGCTTTTGGTTGAAATAGTTGTAGACTTCATGCCGTGGAGTATAGAGATATTTTCCTCCTTGCCCGTAGTTTGCAGAATTGGACTGTCCGAATGTAAAGAGGACGACACTGTTCTTTATACGGTCCATCTCTATTTCTTTTCTGTCCGACACTTGCGCACGAAGCGTGGCCAGGTGCCCTAATAGGGTTATAAGTAATAAAATTCTATGCATAATCCATCAGTTTTTACAGCTCGCTTTCCTTCAACCGTTCCGCATTCTCGGCCACGATGAGGTGGTCGATGCAGTCCTGTATGTCGCCGTCCATGAAGGCGGCCAGGTTGTAGATGGTGTAGTTGATGCGGTGGTCGGTGATGCGTCCCTGCGGATAGTTGTAGGTACGTATCTTGGCCGAGCGGTCGCCCGTGCTGACCATTGTCTTGCGCTTGGAGGCGATGTCGTCGATGTACTTCTGATGCTCCTTGTCGTAGATGAAGGTGCGCAGGCGCGAGAGGGCACGCTCCTTGTTCTTGGGCTGGTCGCGCGTCTCGGTACACTCGATGAGGATTTCTTCTACGACACCCGTCAGCGGGTTCTTCCAGTTGTAGCGCAGGCGCACGCCCGATTCTACCTTGTTCACGTTCTGGCCGCCTGCACCGCCGCTTCGGAAGGTGTCCCACTTGATTTCGCCTTCATTGATCACCACGTCGAACTCCTCGGCTTCGGGCAGTACGGCTACCGAGGCGGCTGAGGTATGTACACGGCCCTGTGTCTCCGTGGCCGGCACACGCTGTACGCGGTGCACGCCCGACTCATACTTTAGCGTGCCATACACGTTCTCGCCCGTAACGGAACAGATGATTTCCTTGAAGCCGCCGGCGGCTCCTTCGTTGGCGCTGGACACTTCGAGCTTCCAGCCCTTGATGTCGCAGTACTTGGAGTACATGCGGAAGAGGTCGCCTGCAAAGATGGCCGCTTCGTCGCCGCCCGTACCGCCACGTATCTCAAGGATGGCGTTGCGGCTGTCCTGCGGGTCGGCCGGAACGAGCAGCAGCTTGATGTGCTCCTCCAGTTCTGGCAGGCGCGTCTGGCAGGCATCAAGTTCCTCGCGGGCCATGTCGCGCATCTCGGCATCGGTTTCGTTGGCGATGATGTCCTTGGCCTCGTCGATGCCGTTCAATACCTGCATGTATTCCTTGCGGGCTTCCATCAGGTCGCCCAGTTCCTTGTATTCTTTCGTCAGCTTGACGTACCGCTTCTGGTCGGCAATGACTGCCGGGTCGGTAATCAGTGTCGACACTTCCTCGAAGCGGGCCACGAGGCCGTCGAGCTTTTCCAGTATGGTGTTGTTATCTGCCATTTATTTCGTATTATTCTATTATTACCACAACCTCCCCTCAACCAGCCAGGACAGTACTGCCGCAAACACGACTACGCCTGCGATGCTCAATATCCATTTCCTGGAATTCATCCGATACTTCTCCTTATCGACTTCGGGGGCAAGACGGGGACCTGCATAGATTCCAGCGGCTGCACCGATGATGGTGTAGTTCAGGAATCGGAGAACAGGCGCATCCCACCGGTCGCTGAGGACATAAAGTCCGAAGCAGAAGGCAAGGATGACAACGGCCACGAGAATGACTTTTACTAAATGTTTCATCTTCATATTATATGTTATCAGTCTCTTCCGACTCAGTTTTTTTCTTTCGTCTATAATATTGCCACATCTCGTCAAGCAGATACCATTCAACGAGGGCCCAACCGAATGTGGAGATGCTGCGCATCACAATGCGGAGAACAGGTGGCTCCTCTTCCTGACAATAGTCTATTATGTCAGCCACTTGGCTGAGGGTAATACCCAGAACGGCAAGAATCAAAATGATTACTACTGTCACGGGCAACCGAAGTCCGTCAGTCCTTTCTTTGTTATTCATACCAAAGCCTACAGAATCATGTTTACCACAATCTTCCCTCAAACAGCCACGCCAGCAATGCAGCCAGCAGGAAAAAGCCGACAACAAGCCAACTCCACGTCCGGCGCGAGAAGCGGTTCTTCACCCGCTGCTCCTCGTTGCTGAAATACTGGCTGCCTATGTAGGATCCGATGAGAGCCGGCAACAGGTAGCAGACGCACTTCAAGAATGGAATATCCCACTTGTAAGCCACAAAAAGGATAGCTCCACAGACGGCTACCATGCCAATGCCTATCAGGCAACCTTGATGTTCTCGTTCCATAATTCTTATCTTGAAGAGTTGTTCTTGTTACACTAATTTCTCAAGCAGCCAGAACGCTGTGGTGACTATGCCTGTCAGCAACACCAACCGCCAGCACCGCAACCGGCGGCCCTTTTCCTCTCCGTCTTCGAGACTGGACAGGTAACCTACCACCATGGGCGGACCTATGACAGCCAGGCTGTGCAGATAGTCTGAACCGATGCGTGTGGCTACAACGCTCAGTGCGGCACCTGCTACAATCCACAGTATGACATACAGAATGAGCTTTCCAAGAGTTTTCTTCATGGCTTTGGAGTATTGTTTCTCTCTTTTACCTTGTCTTTATTTCTTCTTGCGGCGGGTATTGCTCCGGTAATATTGCCCCCAAGCCAATACACACACCACAATCAGAACAATGACTACATAGCCCATAGCGCTCAATATCTTTCATTAATACCTGAACTCACCGAACTCCGAGCGGATAATCAGCTCCTTCTTGTCGCTCTCCTCGATGCGGCCGATGACCTGTGCGTCGATGTTGAACGACTTCGAGATGGCGATGACTTCCTCGGCATGCTCGGGCGAGAGGTAGACTTCCAGACGATGTCCCATGTTGAATACCTTGTACATCTCCGCCCAGTCCGTGTCGCTCTGCTCCTTGATGGTGCGGAACAGGGGAGGTACGGGGAAGAGGTTGTCCTTGATGACGCGGCAGTTGTCGCCCACGAAGTGCAGCACCTTGGTCTGTGCACCGCCCGAGCAGTGTACCATACCGTGAATCTGGGGGCGCAGGGCGTCGAGCAGCTTCTTGACAACCGGCGCATAGGTACGGGTGGGCGAGAGGACGAGCTTGCCTGCATCCAGCGGACTGCCTTCTACCTTGTCGGTCAGCTTCAGCTTGCCGCTGTACACCAGTTCGTCGGGCACGGCCTTGTCGTAGCTCTCCGGATATTTCTCTGCCAGATACTTGGCAAAGACATCGTGGCGGGCCGAGGTCAGGCCGTTGCTGCCCATGCCGCCGTTGTATTCCTTCTCGTAAGTAGCCTGTCCGTAGCTGGCGAGGCCCACGATGACGTCGCCCGGACGGATGTTGGCGTTGTTGATGACGTCGCTGCGCTTCATGCGGCAGGTTACGGTAGAGTCCACGATGATGGTGCGCACCAGGTCGCCCACGTCGGCCGTCTCGCCGCCTGTGGCATAGACGCCCACGCCCATTTCACGCAGCTCGGCCAGCAGTTCGTCCGTGCCGTTGATGATGGCGGAGATGACTTCGCCCGGCACCAGCAGCTTGTTGCGTCCGATGGTGGAGGAGACGAGGATGTTGTCCACGGCGCCCACGCAGAGCAGGTCGTCGATGTTCATGATGAGCGCGTCCTGCGCGATGCCTTTCCACACCGAGAGGTCGCCCGTCTCCCGCCAGTACAGGTAGGCCAGCGACGACTTGGTGCCTGCGCCGTCGGCGTGCATGATGTTGCAATACTCCGGGTCGCCGCCCAGTATGTCGGGGATAATCTTGCAGAAGGCCTGCGGGAAAATGCCCTTGTCGATGTTCTTGATGGCGTTGTGAACATCCTCTTTCGATGCGCTTACGCCGCGCATCATGTATCGTTGATTACTCATGAGATAATGTATTTTTGTTCAATTGAATATGCAAAAGTAACAATTATTCGGCAGATAGCCTACTCTATTGGCAGGCATTTTCTCGATATTCTGCCTTCCGCTCTCCGTAATATGGGAGATGACGCCGTTTCCTGTATGAGGAAACGCTCGTTCCCAGTGGGTGGAAACGCTCGTTCCCTTTGAAGGAAACAGGCGTTCCCCTTTAAAGGTAACGGCCGTTCCCTTCAAAGGGAACGACCGTTACTTGGTAGAGGATACCCAATGGTATTATAGGATATGCTTAGAACTGCACCTGCGGCGCCTGCTCGGCACCCTCGGCAGCCTCAAAGTAGGCACGCTTGTCGAAGCCGAACATGCCGGCGAGGATGTTCTTGGGGAAGCGGCGGATGGTGGTGTTGTAGGTCTTGGCCGCGTCGTTGAAGTTCTTGCGGGCCACGTTGATGCGGTTCTCCGTGCCTTCGAGCTGGGCCTGCAGCTCCAGGAAGTTCTGGTTGGCCTTCAGGTCGGGATAGTTTTCGGTGATGGCAAGCAGGCGGCCCAGGGCGGTGGCCAGCTGGCCCTGTGCCTTCTGGTATTCGGCCAGCTTCTCGGGCGTCAGGTCCGTGGGGTCCACCTTGATTTGGGTGGCCTGGCTGCGGGCGGCCATGACGCCTTCCAGCGTCTCCTTTTCGTGGGCGGCATAGCCCTTGACCGTGTTCACCAGGTTGGGGATGAGGTCGGCACGACGCTGGTACTGCGTCTCCACGTTGGCCCACTGGTTGCTGACGTTCTCGTCCATGCCGACGAGGCTGTTGTAGCCGCTGATGGCCCAGAAAGCAATGATGGCCACTACGGCCACGATAGCGATGATGGTTACTTTCTTCATGTTCAGTTCTCCTTTTTTTAGTTTAATGAATCTTTCTTTTTTGTTTGTTCTCGTTTATCAGTGTCTTCCACCCCGCCCGCCCAAGGTATTGAAGCGGTAGGTGAAGTTCAGGATGCAATAGCTCGTCAGCATGTTGCTGGTGGTGTCGGTGATGCCGTTGGCGCTGACGCTGCGTGTCTGGTTGTTCTGCTGTTGCAGGATGTCGAACACGCGCAGGCGCACCATGGCCTGCTTCTTCTTGAGGAAACGCTTGCTGATCTGTGCGTTCCACAACAGCTCGTCGCGCCCGGCGTTTCCGCTGTATCCCTCTCGGATGCGCCACGACAGGTCGGTGGACAGCTCGACATCCCAGGGCAGGCGGATGTGGGTGTTTCCGCTCAGCGTGTAGTCGAAGGTCTCGCGGTTGCTGCCCGGCTGCTTGTCGTTGCTGGCCTTGTTGTATCGGAAGTGCCCGTTGAGGGCGATGTCGAACTTGTCGCTCCGGTAGGAGGCACGCACCCGTTCGCTGGTCGAGAGGTTGCGCGTGGTGCTGAGTTCGGAGTCGCCTCCTCCCACGGATAGGTAACCCACCTGGTTGTTGTAGGCCACCGAGGCGCCTGTGCTGAGGGTGAATTTCTTGTTCTTCAGCGGTGTGTCGAACGACAGGTTGGCGTCCGTCCGCCAGTTGCCGTTGAGGTTTATTTTGTGGTAGGTGCGTGCGCCCGTACTCTTGTCGTAGGTCATGCGGTTGGCTATCGAGTTCAGCGTATTGCTGAAGTTGGCGCGGATGCGGAAGCTGCGCATGGTTTTGGTGGAGTAGCGTTCGTAACCGGCATTGATGTTGTTGGCGAACGACGGCTTCAGGTTGGGGTTGCCGTAGTGCAGGTTCATGGGGTCGGTCACGCTGATGACTTCCTGCAGGTCCTGCAGGCTGGGCGCCGAACTCTGTCCGTTGTATCGGATGTTGATGCGTTCGTGGCGCGAGAAGTAATAGTCGGCTGTCACGCGGGGCGACCAGTTCAGCGTGTGCTGCCTGGGCAGGTCTTTTCCCGTGTTGGGACCGATGGTCGTTTCGCTTTTGCTGGTATTGGGAGTCAGTGTGACGCCTGCGTTGTAGATGAGGCCCTTCCGTTCGGGTGTCCATTGCGTGTGGTCGCCCTGCAGCGAGAGGCCGATGTTGTGGCTTCCGTAGCTGTTTTCCACCTTCGAGCTCAGGTGGTCGTTATAGCTGTGGTTGGTACGGTCGGGATAGTTTATACTGTCGTAGGCCAGCGACTGCGACAGCCCCGTACGGGTGTAGAAGCTGTAGTTCACGCTCAGCCGGTAGTGCTTGGACAGCGGTTCGATGTAGCCGGCCGACAGTGTCCAGTTCAGGTTGTTCCCCTTGCTCCGCGTGTCCCGCTCGATGTCCGAAATACTGTCTTGCAGGAAGAATTGCGAGTAGGAGCGGTCGTAGCGGCTGCTTTCGTTGTTGCTGCTGCCGAACCCGATGTTGGCGTAGAAGTTTCGTCCGGCCTTCTTGAAGCGGTGGTAGTAGGAGAAGCCGCCGTTGATGTTGTGTCCGTGACTGTCGCCGCGGCTGGACGAGGTCGTTTCGTTGATGTCGTTCCGGTCGTTGTCGCTGTTCTTCCTCCAGCTTTCGCTCCACGAGTCGCCGTTGTTGTAGCTCATGTTGAAGTAGGCGCTCAGGGTGTTCAGGCTGTCAGCCTTCCATTCCACCCAAGCGTTTCCGCTCAGGCCGTGTGCGCCGTTTCCGTTGTCCGAGCGGCGGTTGGAGAAGGTCGACTCGTCGCCGAGGAAGGTCTCGGCATCGGTCTGCGTATGGGTTTCGTTGACGGAGTGGTTATAGTTGACGTTTCCCCGGATGTTGAGTGTCTTGCTTTTGCGTGCATAGGTCACGCCTCCGTTCTGCTGGGTCTGTTCGCCGTTTCCTCTGCGGCGGGTATTGTTGGCCGCTCCTATAAAGGACAGGTTGATGTCATCGGTAAAGTGGTTTACGTTGACATTGCCGTCGTAGCGGTCTTTGGTGCCGTAACCGCCATTCAGATTGCCCATCCAGCCGCTGTTTTTCTTCAGGGTCAGGTCCAGTACCGGTGTCTCGTTGCCGTCCTTGATGCCGGTGAGGCGTTCGTGGTCGCTTTTCTCCTTGTAGGCTTTCAGCTTCTTGACCGCATCGGCCGGCAGGTTCTTCATGGACATGTCGGTATTGTTTCCGAAGAATTCCTTTCCGTTGATCATAATCTTCTTGATTTCTTCCCCGTTGAGGGTAATCTTCCCGTTCTCGTCAATTTCCACTCCGGGAAGCTGCTTGACGAGTTCTTCCAGCATGTCGCCTGCGGCTACGCGGTAGGCCGATGCGTTATACTCCGTGGTGTCTGCATTGACCACTACGGGAGGGGCTTCGGCCGTAACTACGGCTTCGGCCAGCATGATGGCATCCGTAGCCAGTGGCAGGACGCCCAAATCGTTCTTTGCCGGAGATTTGCCAGTCAGCTTGACTGGGCGGTACAGCGTGGTGTATCCGATGAACGATACCTTCAGCAGGTAGTTGCCCGGTTTGACACGCGGCAGGCTGAACCGTCCGTCCTTGTCTGTGGTATGCCCGGCCGCCTGCGAACTGTCGGGAAGGGCCAGAAGCTGCACGGTTGCAGCCTCGACGGGCGTTCGGGTGTCTTGTTCCACTACTTGTCCGGTGACAGCTATGGTTCGTTTCTGTGCCTGCATGTTTCCGGCAATCATTACTAATGACAATGTAAAAATAAGTGTAATAGCGCTTTTCATGTTTGTTGTGGGATACAGAAAAATCTGTATACGGATGTTTATGGTTGTTTGTATGCGTTACGTGGTTGTTTGCAGCAGTTTCTAGAAGCGGGAACCGGCTCCTCCGCCGCCTCCCATACCTCCGCCGAAGCTGCCTCCGAATCCTCCGCCTCCACCGAAGCCGCCTCCTCCGCCTCCGAAGATGAAGGGGCCTCCGCCACGACCGCCCCGTCCGCGATAATTGTCGTCGTAGGACTGCTGGCGTCGCACTACCTGGTGGCCACAGTTGCGGCAGGTGTAGGTCACGTCTTCCGTTCTGACACCGTTACGGCGTGCCACGAGGCGGCTGGAGCTGCGTTGCAGTTTGTGCTGGCCGCACTGGGGGCATTTGGAAGCTGCGTGCATGGCCATGACTGCAAGGAAGACACCGATTGCTACGATGCCGAGAAGCACCAGAAAGATGCTGCCTGCTTCGTTGCCGTTTCCGTCGGCCGGCAAGTCGTTTTCCATCGAACCGTCCAGGCGGGCACAGGTAGCGCGGATGCCGGCCACCATGCCTTCACTCCATCGGTTGTCCTTCAGATAGGGTATCATGTAGCGTGTCTGGATGCGTTTGCAGATGGCGTCGGGCAGGGGACCTTCCAACCCATAGCCGGTATAGAACTGGATGCACCGCTGGTCGGTGACGAGCAGGACGACCAGACCGTTGTCTTTTCCTTTCTGTCCCACACCCCATGAGTTGAGCAGCTGGTGGCAGAAGTCGAAGCAGTCTGCTTCGCCAATGGTGGGTACTACGGCCACTACAGTCTGGATACCGGTCTGCTGCTCGAGGGCATAAAGCATGCGGTCGATGCTGTCGCGGGCTGCCATGTCGAGTATGTTTTCGGGGTCACACAGGTAGCGGGTCTTGTCTTGCAGATGTACTTTGGGCAGGTTGTCGGGCGTATAGACCGTTTGGGCCCAGGCAATCATCCCTATTAAATAAAGGAAGAGAATGGAGGTTATCGTTCGTTTCATGGATAGGCTTGTTGTTTTAATGAATGTATTTTCCTACAAAATCGCTGACTTTACGGGTATAGACTTCGGGATTCTCCTTATAGGCGACGGCATGTTCGGCACCGGGTACTATCCAGAGTTCCTTGGGTTGGGGCTTGGCTTCGTACAGCGGATGTACCATCCACGTCGGTACAAACGTATCGGCATCGCCGTGGATGAAGAGCATGGGCAGGTGGCATTTTCTGACCTGCTCCAGCGGAGAGGCTTCCTGAAAGCTCCAGCCATATTTCATGTTGCAGAGGGCACTGGCTATATGCAGCAGGGGGAAGGCAGGCAGGCCGAACTGGTTCTTCAGTTCTCCTTTGAATTCGTCCCAGGCGCTGGTGTAACCGCAGTCTTCCACAAAACATTTGATGAAAGGCTGCCGGTATGTACCATATTCCACTTCGCCCGATACACACATGGTCGTAGCGGCTCCCATCGAGATGCCGTGTACCACCATCTGGGTGTCTCCGCCAAAAAGCTCGTTGGCTTCCTCTGTCCAGCGCAGCACGTCGAGACGGTCTTTCCAACCCATCTGCACCTCGGTACCTTCACTCATCCCGTGTCCGTACAGGTCGGGCAAAAGGATGTTGTAACCCAACTGGCGGCTGTAGAGGTAACCTATCATCATCATACGGATGGAGTTGTCCGTATAGCCGTGGACGATGACAGCTGTGTGCCGGGTAGTGTCGGCGGCCGGTACATAGAGAGCGTGGAGACGCCGGCCTTCGTCGTTTTCGATATAGAGTTCACGAAGAGCTCCGGCCGTCTGGAGACTGTCTATCCAGCGGCCTACTTCCGGATAGTCCTGTTTCATATATTCCAGCGAGCCCTCCGTGTTGCGGCTGCGGCTGACGAGCCCTTCCGATTTCAGTGCATAGTCCAGCATGTAGTAACCGGCGCCCACCAGGAGTGCGGCAAATACGATGAGAACAATCGAGCTGTATTTGATAGCTTTTTTCATATCCTTGTTATTGGTCTGTCAGTGGGCAAATGTACAATTTTGTTTTGATATATAGTCAATAACATCGGGGAGAATTGTAACCGATTCGCCAGATACGGTCAAAGTAGGGTGTCCAGTCGTGGTCGGCGATTCCAGTCTGCAGTCCATAAAAGCGTGTTCCGTTGAGGCGTATTTCCTGCAGTTGCTGCAAAAGGGAAGAGGAAGTGAGGGGAATGCGGAAGTCGCTGATCCATAGGACATCGGCATTCCGGTAGTCTTTCCCGGACTGGAGAAGTTCGAAGGCTTTTTTCATCATGCGGCTTGCATCGGTGTCGCCACATGCCGTCCGGCTGAAGAAACTGAGCAGGCTGGCCCGTTCCTTACGGACATCAATGGGCTGGATGGAGACGGAAAAGGCGATGAGGAAACAGTCGCGCTTCTGCCGGTCGGCTATTTCCAACAATTTGATCAGGGTGGAGTGTCCCACTCTTTCAGGTATCCCCGTCATGCTGCCCGAAGTGTCGAGGCAGACAATCATAGGACCTTTCCGTTGCGCGGGATGCGTTTGCAGGCGTCGGGCAGGCTGGCTGTTTTCCGATTGGCAGCGGAAGGTCTGCAATTTCTTTGTCAGGAACCGGTCGATAAAGATGCCTTCCAATTCCTTGTCAGAACAATAGGCCATTTCTATGGGAAGGAGGTTGTTCAGGTCGTTACTGACTGTGATGCCGGCGATGTCGCATTGCGATGCGTGTTCCAGCCTGCAGGTATCACCTTCGGTCATGAAGATGCGTTCTTGCCCGTCTTCGTGGGCAGTACGTCCCATGGCATTGGCCACTTCGACAATCTGGGGAAACTCTTTTTGTATCCGTACGATTTTGCGCAGGCGTTCAAAGTCACTGGTGTTCCACAATCCGTTCATCATGCCCCAAGTCTGCAGGAATTCATCTTTTTCTATCCGGTTCTGTTGCAGGTAGGAAGGTATGTTCCGCAGGTTGGAAGACAGGCGGCGCTCAAGGTTTTCCCGATAATTCTCTATTTCAGCTTCTTTCTCTTCAGCCAGTTGGCGCTGCATGGCTTCCCGCCAGTCATCAGCCAGTTTTTCCCACAGAATGTCGTCGTCAATATTTTCTTCTTTACTGAATGCCTGCCGGTAAAAGGGTGCTTGGAAGCCATGGCGGCTGTAGCGGTTGTCCAGTTCTTCAATCAGTGCCTGCCAGCCGTCCCGTTTGCGGTCGTGTGTCCATTGGGTGATGAGTTGGCGGCTTTTCTCTTCCGACTGTTTCCGCTGATAGTTGTATTTTTCGCGTTCCAGGTTTTGTAGGATGAACTGGCTTAAAGTATCATAGAAGACACGTGCGCATATCTCATCGGACAGAACTTGAACCTTGATGACCGGATTTTCCATTACCGAACGCAGGTAGGTGTAGAGCGGTTCGGTACTGCCGGTTTCCAGAAATTCGCCTGTCGAGAGGTAATGTTCCAGTATTTGAGTATAGAATGACTGCTCATGCCTCATCGCCGTACAGCAGTTTGCGGGCATCCAGTCGGGCAAACGCAATTTGTTTGCGCAGGTTTGCCACGTGTTGTTCGATTTCTTTTTTATCGGCTTCGCAAAGGAACAGGTTGGTATACAGTTGGTGAGCCAGTTGGCTGATGGAGTGGTTGGCTTCCTCCAGTTCCGCTTCGTAGTCGTGGTCGGCAACCGGTTTCAACGGTTGGCCTACGGACTGTTTCTCGCCCGGCCGGAGACGGCGCAAACCATAACGCACACCGTCGATGTACAGATAACGGTCGTCGCGGTAGAGGCGTACTTGTCTGGCGTCTTTGGCTTTCATCTGTCTGCTGTCTGCAAACGTGCGGATCAGTGTGCGTTCGGGATGAAGCGGGTCGGTATACATGACACCTATGTGTGGCGCGTCCTGAGGCTGATGATTGTTCATCCCCATAAAGTCGGCCAGAAAGATGAAGGTATGGCCGGTACCATGGTTCTCGAGTTGAAAGTAGAAGTGGTCGACAATCAGGAGGTCATCATCCCGGTGGTTCCGGCTATGACGTGCTTTCTCCAATGCCTGACAGGCAGAATAGGATTTCAGATTACTCTTCAATGTCTGTGCAATGGAAGCGATCTGTTTCTCTTGCCGGGCAAAAAGGGAGCGGATGACAAGCTGGCGCAGAGCGGGCAACTCTTCGGGTTCGTTCCACAGACAGTGGTAAATTACCAAGAGGTCTTCGGTATGAACTTCCGTCCGGTCATGCAGAAAAGCCGATGCTTTCAACAGTCTGACGATGTGTTTCCAACGGCGGTCGCTGACGTAAATGTTGCGCCGGAGATCGCTTTGCGGAATTTCCATGCTGGACAACTGTCGGCGTATGTCTGTAATACATTCCAATAGAGAAGGAGGGACGGGAAGGGTTCGGATGTGTTGTTGCCATGCCGCGTATTCTTCTTCTGTGATTTGCAGATGGGGGGCAACGGTTACTTCGTCCTGTTCCGTATCATCCAGCAGCATACGGTGAAAGATGGCTTCATCCTGTATGCTGTGGCAAACGATGCGGAGCAGGAAACGGTCCCAAAGAGCTTCCAGCCCTTCGCCATGGGCAGGCAACTCATTGCTTGCCCCGACCAGCAGTTTCAGGGGCAGTCTCAGTTCGTTCTCCCCGTTGCGGAACACCTTTTCATTGATGGCAGTCAGCAGTGTGTTTTGTATGGCAGGTCCTGCTTTCCATATTTCATCCAGGAATACGATGTCGGCAGAAGGCAGGTAACCTTGGACGATGCGTTCGTATTTGTCTGCTTCTTTCAGCCGGCTGATACTGACCGGGCCGAATATCTCGTCCGGAGTAGAGAAACGGGACATCAGATATTCGAATGCACGTGCCCCCGAGAATACCAGCTTGAGCCGCCGGGCTACCATCGACTTGGCCACTCCCGGAGGACCAAGCAACAGGATGCTTTCGCCTGCCAATGAAGCAAGTAGAGACAAGGCTATCTCATTCTCTTTCTCGTAGACTCCCCGGCTGATTTCAGCCAATAATTGCCGTATCCGTTCCACCACTTTACAGAAACTGTCTTATCGGTTCCATATTTCCCATGCTGCAAATGCCTGAAGCAGCAGCATTTCCAGCCCGTTCTTTACGGTAGCTCCCTGTTCCATACCCTTTTTCATGAAAAGCGTTTCACTGGGGTTGTACAACAGGTCGTAGAGCAGATGCTTCGGCGTCAGTTGGTCGTAGGGAATATCCGGGCAGAAATCGACCTTGGGATACATACCCAGCGGGGTAGTGTTCACGATGACGGTATATTCCTGCATGATTGCAGGTGTCAGTTCGGCATAGGTCAGCACCTCATCATTTTTCTTGGTACGCGATACGAAAGTGGAGCGGATGCCCAGATTGGCCAATCCGTGGAAAACTGCTTTCGAAGCTCCTCCCGTTCCCAAAATGAGGGCTTTCGTATGATGAGGTTGCAGCAACGGTTCGATGGAACGTGTGAAGCCGATGATATCCGAATTATAACCTACCAGTTTCACTTTCCCTTTGGCCTGTGGAATGATCTTGATGACGTTTACGGCTCCTATCTTGGCGGTATCCTTGTCCAGTTCGTCCAGATAGGGGATGACCTGTTCCTTGTAGGGAATGGTTACGTTAAGGCCGCGAAGGTTGGGATTCTCTTCGATAACTTCCATAAAATCTTCGATACGTGGAATTTCGAAGTTCACGTATTCAGCATCGATGTTTTCAGATTGAAATTTTTCGTTGAAGTATCCGATGGAGAACGAATGCTTCAGCGGATAGCCGATTAAACCGTATTTGTCCATAATTGAAAGGTAGATTTATTTGGTTGCTACATAAAGGGTACAGATGCCGAATGTCAGTCGCCGGAAGCGTACCTGACTGAACCCGGCCTGCCGGATGGCCTGCTGCATCACCTCTCCCTGTGGAAAGGCACGGATGCTTTCGGGAAGGTAGGTATAAGCACTGTTGTCCTTGGATATCAGTTTGCCGATAACCGGCATCACGACTTTGGAATAGAGGGTGAAGAGCTGCTTCATGGGAAAACGGTCGGGCGTAGACAGTTCGAGGATGACCAGATGTCCCTCGGGACGGAGTACGCGGCACATTTCGCCGAGTGCCGTATCCAGATGTTCGAAGTTGCGGACACCGAAAGCGACGGTCACTGCATCGAACGTGGCATCGGCAAAAGAAAGCGCCGTACAGTCTTCGCGGGCGAAAGATATCGTATCTGCAAGACCTGCCTGACGTACCTTTTCACGGCCCACTTCCATCATGCCTTCCGAAATGTCGGCACCGACAAGCGACTGCGGCTGCAGTTCGCGACAGGCCAGGATGGCAAAGTCTCCGGTACCGGTAGCTATGTCCAGCATGCGTTGGGGGCTGTAAGGGCGAAGCGTACGGATAGCCTTCTTGCGCCAGCTTCGGTCGATACCCATCGAGAGGGTATGGTTCAGCTGGTCGTACGTAGGAGCGATGTGGTTGAACATGCGCTCTACCTGTACAGCTTTCGTCCCTTCTTCACCGTATGGTTTGATATGTTCTTGTGGATAATCCATAATTGGGGTATATTCTTGCGCAAAGTTAAGAAAATAAGTAGTTCCGTGTGCATCTTATGGTATATTTTCCAACATATCCTTCTATTCCCTTATTTTTGAGGGTATCATAAGTTTGTGGCAAGTAAATCAGGTTGATAATTCAACTGCAGGATGCTGTGTTATATAGTGGTTGGGGAATCCAAAAAAAATACGGATTACGTGGAATGCGGATTATCGTAATCCGTGTCATTCCGCGTAATCCGCGTAATATGTGTCAGAAGCAGGTACGCTTCCAGACTGCTTGTGTTACTTGCTCAGGTATTCCGTTACGTTCTTTTCGATACGGGCAGCAATGTCTTCAGCAGCTTCGCGAACGAATTTCTCGCCGGTGATGTGTTCGTACAGTTCGATGTAGCGTTCGCTGATAGAGGTCACGATTTCGTCGGTCATCTCGGGAACCTGTTGGCCTTCCTTGCCCTGGAAGCCGTTGTCCATCAGCCATTCGCGTACGAATTCTTTGGAGAGCTGCTTTTGGGGTTCGCCTTTCTCGAAACGCTCTTCGTAGCCTTCGCTGTAGAAGTAGCGGCTGGAGTCTGGTGTATGGATTTCGTCCATCAAATAGATCTGGCCGTTGTGTTTTCCGAATTCATATTTCGTATCTACCAGGATGAGGCCACGCTCGGCAGCAATTTCTGTACCGCGCTTGAAGAGGGCCAGTGTATATTTCTCCAGCAGGGCATATTCTTCGGGAGTAGCCAGACCCTTGGCCAGGATTTCCTCCTTGGAGATGTCGGCGTCGTGTTCACCGATTTCGGCTTTGGTCGTCGGGGTGATGATAGGTTCGGGGAACTTCTGGTTCTCTTTCATTCCTTCGGGCAGACGTACGCCGCAGATTTCACGCACACCGCTCTTGTAAGCACGCCAGGCCGAGCCGCAGAGGTAACCGCGAACAATCATTTCTACAGGGAAACCTTCGCACATTACGCCGACGGTTACCATCGGGTCGGGTGTAGCCAGCTTCCAGTTGGGGCAGATGTCGGTCGTGGCATCGAGGAACTTGGCGGCAATCTGGTTCAGCATCTGGCCCTTGAAGGGGATACCTTTCGGCAGGATGACGTCGAAGGCCGAGATACGGTCGGTTGCTACCATGACGAGCTTTTCGCCGTTGATGTTGTACACGTCACGTACTTTTCCGTGATAGACACTCTTCTGTCCCGGAAAGTTGAAATCAGTTTTAGTTAACGCTTGTTTCATAATTATATCATTTTAATACATAGTTATCTATAAGAGAAAGCTCCATTTCCTACAGGCAATGCTTTATATTTATCATAATAATTTTCTAAAACTTTACTTTCCAATGCTTTAGAATTTTCTTTTCCTTGAACTCGTAAATAATAAAGCTCTGTTCCTCCCTCCATTCGCATGTAATTATATCTGCTGTAAGACCAATAGTTTTTAGGGTCATCATTACGATAATGATTAATATGTTGTAATAACCTTGTTCTTAATTTGTCAGATTTACCAATATAAATTATGGGAGAAGTTCCTGTTGGTAAAATGAAATGTTGTTTTCTACTAACAAAAAAATAAATAGCAGGAAAATTATCTATTTGATTGATATCATCATTGTCTTGTTCAAAAATAGATAAAGGTCCTTTTATATATTGTAATCTGTTAGTAGCTAAATAATTTTTTAGAAAAGAAAAGCATCGCTTCATATCTTTTCCTCCTTTCTTTTCTCTTTCTGTTCTTTCTCAAATTTTTCGTACGCTTCTACAATTTGAGTAACTAATTTGTGTCGCACAATATCCTTTTTGTTCAGCTCAATGAAGCTGATACCCTTTACACCTTTCAGTATCTTCAGGGCCTGTACGAGGCCGGAAGTCTGCGAGGAGGGGAGGTCGATCTGCGTCATGTCGCCCGTCACAATCATCTTGGTGTTCATGCCCATACGGGTGAGGAACATCTTGATTTGGGCAGTCGTAGTGTTCTGAGCTTCGTCGAGGATGACGACAGCATCGTTCAGTGTACGTCCGCGCATGAAGGCCAGCGGAGCTATCTGGATAATGTTCAGTTCCATGTATTCCTTCAGCTTGGCGGCGGGTATCATGTCCTGCAAGGCGTCGTAGAGCGGTTGCAGGTACGGGTCTATCTTGTCTTTCATGTCGCCGGGCAGGAAGCCGAGCTTCTCGCCTGCCTCCACGGCGGGGCGGCTGAGGATGATTTTCTTGATTCCCTTGTTCTTCAGGGCACGCACGGCCAGGGCGATGGCGGTGTAGGTCTTGCCCGATCCGGCCGGGCCGATGGCAAATACCATGTCGTTCTTGTGGAAGGCATCCACCAGCTTCTGTTGGTTCTCGCTTCGGGGAATGATGGGCTTGCCCGTCACACTGAACACGATGACGTTGCCGCTCTTTTCCGCTTGCGGAGCATTGCCTTTGATGATGTCGATGATGGCTTCTTCCTTCAGCGAGTTGTATTCGGCACAGTGCTTCTCCAGTTTGATGATGTTTTCTTCGAAGGCACACATTTCTTCTTCATCGCCCAGCACCTTGATGACGTTACCGCGTGCCACGATGCGCAATTTGGGGTAAAGGGCCTTGATCAGCTGCATGTTGGCGTTGTTTACGCCGTAAAAGATGACCGGGTCGATATCTTCGAGGACAATCAGTTTTTCTATCATTGATATGTTTTAATTGTTCATTGAAATGCCTTGCAAAGGTAGTGAAACGTTTGGAAAACCGTGTCACTTCGTACTGTTATTTTTCAACACCGGCTTGACGACGATGCCGTTTGCATTCTTGGTGCAGCGGATGCACTCGTGCCGCAGGCTTTCTTCCTTCATGTTGAAGAGAATGTTGGGGTTGAAGTGCTGGCCGTTGATGCGTGTTTCGAAGTGCAGGTGCTCGGTAGTGGCTCGTCCTGTACGGCCTGTCAGAGCGATGGCCTGCCCGGCCTTTACCGTGTCGCCGCTTTGCACCAGGTTTTTGGAGTTGTGGCTGTAGACGGTCTCCAGGCCGGAGGGATGGCGTACCACAATGACATTGCCGTAGGCACTGTAGGGTTTCGACATGCGTACCACGCCGGCGAAGGCACTGCGGATGGTGTCGTTGGCCCGCGTCTTGATGTCGATACCTGTATGCCGCCCGCCGCCCCGTCCATAGGGCGAGATAACTTTGCCGCCGGGCAGGGGGAAGCAATAGTCCTTTTGCCCCAGGCTGTCGAGGTGCAGCAGGATGGTTTTACTCTTGTCGAACAGTCCCGGTGTAGCCACTCGGATGTGGTTCACCTCCATGTTGGAGAAGGTGCCTGTCTTCTGCTGGCCCTGTATCTGTAGAGGGAGCAGAAGACAGATGAGGAGGAATAACACTGTTTTCATTCGAAGTAATGAATGTTTCCTCCGTCGGATGAGGCATATTTCCTTAAAAGTTCCTGTGTCATTTCGGCAGCCTGTTGCAGACGGGTGGTGTCGCCGTCGTAGCCGTTGATGATGGCCAGAATGTGGCGGGTACCGACGTCCATCTTGGTACGTTCGTTGTCGCTGGTAGGGGTACCGATACCGCCCACGGCGTCGCGGAAGACGGGCAGGCCTTCGATGTTGAGCACACCGCGGCCGATGCCCTCGAACGGTTCTTCGGCCCGGCCGATACCCAGGCAGAGGTCGGTGCCCTGTATCTTGTCGGCATCGAAACCGCCGATGCTGTAGCCCGTACGCAGGGAGACGAGGTTGATGAGGTCCACCAGCGTATCAATCTGATACAGCTCCAATCCGCGGAGCAGACGCCGGCGCAGAGCTTCGGCAGAGGGACGGTAACGGCTAGGGTCCTTACCGCAGCGTTTGTAGGCTTCGCGGGTGGCGGCAATGGCGGGCTGGTGCTTGATGCCTTCGGTGCTGTCGGCGGCACGCAGTTCTTCGGTGAAGGCGTTTATTTCCTGCCAAAGGCCTTCGCTATGAGGCGTATTGGTCACTTCGGCATAGACGGCTGCTCCGCAGTATTCGGGGCAGCGCGATTTCAGTTCTTCGGATACGGTGAGGTTGTACATAATCATAGGGTTGTTAGGGGTTAATCATGATTCCCGACAGCATCCTGCCCGACTTGATTCCCAGCCTGCGGGCAGAGAAGAAGTCTTCGTGGCGGGTGTAGGTACAGATGCCGGCGGTCTCTATCTGCGTGTCGGGCAGACCGAAGTCCAGCAGTTGCAGCTGGTTGGCGGCCCACAGGTCTATGTGATGCTTGTGGGTATCGTTGTGCCATTCGGCGATGTAGGGCATCGGGAAGTCGGCGGCGCGGAAGGCTTCGTACACCTCTTCGCCCACTTCGAAGGCGGCGAGCGAAATGCCTGGGCCGATGACAGCCTGCACGTCTTTGCCCTCTGTGCCGTAGAGCGTTTGCATCCGCTCCAACGTGTGCCGAACGATGCGGCTCACCGTTCCCCGCCAGCCGGCATGGACGGCGGCGATGGCGCGGTGCCTTTGGTCATACAATAGAATAGGGATGCAGTCGGCCGTCGAGATGCAGAGGCAGATACCCCGCTCGCGGGTGATGAGGGCGTCGATGCCTTGCAGGCGCTCGTGGCGTGTCTGAGGGTCGGCTTGCAGGTAGTCGGTGTCGATGACGAGGGAGGCCGTGCCGTGCGTCTGCCAGGGGATGACGAGCTCCTGCGGGCGTTGCGGCAAGGCTTCCAGAAGCAGTTCCTGGTTGCGGAGGACGTTCTCGGCCGGGTCGCCTGTGTAGGGCGTGCAGTTCAACGAGGCATAGGTGCCCGTGCTGACGCCACCGTGACGGGTGGTGCTGAAAGCAAAAATGTCGGAGCATGCATCGTTTAATGCATACTCCAACATTCGTTTGTCGGGGCTGAGGCGGCTCATTGCTTGTCGTCCTCCCAGTCCTCTTCCTCGTATTCAAAGTCTTCGAGGTCTTCGATGTCGTCCTCGTCTACATATTCGATGCTGAGGTCCTCGTCTTCGCCTTCGTCGGCCAGCTCCTCCTTCAGGTGGCTCATGTCCTTGGGGCGGTGGGCGATGCTTTCTATCTTGCCCTCAATCTTGTTGCTCTCCTTGTTCAGTTCCTCCCACAGGATGTCCTTCAGCACGTTGATGCCGAGGCCCGAGATGGCTGAGATGAACACGTGGGGCACGTCCTGAGGCAGGGTGGGTTCTATCTCGTCCATCAGTTCCTGGTCCAGCATGTCGCACTTGGTGATGGCCAGCACGCGCTGCTTGTCCAGCATTTCTGGGTTGAAGTTGCGGAGTTCGTTCAGCAGGATGTTGTATTCCTTGGTGATGTCATCGCTGTCGGCGGGCACCATGAAGAGCAGCAGCGAGTTGCGTTCGATGTGGCGCAGGAAGCGCAGACCCAGTCCGCGGCCTTCGCTGGCTCCTTCGATGATGCCGGGGATATCGGCCATGACGAACGACTTGCCTTCACGGTAGGACACGATGCCCAGGTTGGGTTCCATCGTCGTGAACGGATAGTTGGCTATCTTCGGCTTGGCTGATGATACAGCCGAGAGTAAGGTCGACTTGCCTGCATTTGGGAAGCCCACCAGTCCGACGTCGGCCAGCAGCTTCAGCTCCATGATGACGGTCATCTCCTGCATCGGCTCGCCGGGTTGTGCGAAGCGCGGAGCCTGACGGGTGGCCGTCTTGAAGTGCCAGTTGCCCAGTCCGCCGCGTCCTCCCTTCAGCAGGATCACTTCCTGTCCGTGCTCGGTGACGTCGCAGATGTACTCGCCCGTCTCGGCGTTGTAGACCACCGTGCCGCAGGGCACCTCGATGACCTTGTCCTCGCCGTCCTTGCCGAAGCTGCGGTTCTTGGAGCCGCTTTCGCCGTGACCGGCCATGATGTGGCGGTCGTAGCGCAGGTGGAGCAGGGTCCAATAGTTGCGGTTGCCGCGCAGGATGACGTGCCCCCCGCGTCCGCCGTCGCCACCGTCAGGCCCTCCGTTGGGCACGTATTTGGCGCGGCGCATGTGTGTGGAACCTCGGCCGCCCTTGCCCGAGCGGCAGTATATCTTTACATAGTCTACAAAGTTCGATTCTGCCATAATGCTATAATATTATAGATGCGTTGGCAAAGATACGAATAATTTCGCATACATTAGGATATAGGAAGCTATTCGCCTTTCATTTCTTGGCACACCTTGTCTATATATTGCACAAATGCATCGGAAAAGACATAAGTGTCGGCTTTGGCGGCTGCTTCGTTGTAGCGGCGGACGAAGGCCGGTATGTCGCAAAAACAGTCGATGGCAGTCTGAAGCCCCAATTGGTCACGGATGAGAAATACCATGTAGTCGCCGGTGGTATGTCCTCCAAAGTGGGCGCAGCCGGCGGCCTCTTCAAATTGCTCGGCTGTAATTTTTCCGGCTGCATAGTCGCACGTCAGGTTGTCAAGTTGTTTCAGTACTTCGGGGGTTGCGGCATAGTCGTCGTTGTACATCTTGACAATCTCCGGCCCGTATAGTCCCAGTTTGGTGACGGGCATTTCAGGTTTGCTGATGAGGTCGGCCGTGCCTTCCATTTGGTTGTATACGAGGGCCGTCAGTGCCGGGTCGTCCGAGTCCTTCGGATAGCGCAAGTCCCAGAGCGCATCCATGTAGTGATGGTGCAGTTCGTGGGCAGCTGTGTTGATGAACCCTTCCTTGCCGTCCTCATACACCTGGTTGATGTCGAAGAATACGGCTCCGCCCATGGCGCGCGACTCCGGGTCGAAAGCCAGGTAGAACATCGGCAGGTCGGCCAGGGGCAAATCTTTCGCATCAGCCGGCAGGAACTCTTTCACCCGGCTGTATGCCTGTTTCATGAGTTGTTCAAAATCAGAATGGTGCAAGAAATGTTCCAGCGAATCCATCCGCTGGCGGATCTGATAGAAGTTTACGATAAAGTAATTTTCAAAAGGCGCGTCCGTTGCCATCGGTTGCAGGGCGATGCTGTCGGCCATGGCCCGGCAAGCAGGGTCGAAGACTGTGGTGAATGCCTTGCGGATATTCTGCTGCCATTCTTTCCAATCGGTGCGGATACTGAAGAACGACTGATAGCCTTTGGTCGCAAACAATGCTTCCCAATCGGCTTCGGAAGGTTGCTTCCCCTGTTCGGCAGCCCGTGCCAGTTCGATGAATCGGACGGCCGATTCGATGGAATAACTTTTGGAAGTCTGTGCCTGGATACCCCCAATGAAGGAGGCCAGAAAGTAGATGGTGATGATACAGTGTTTCATGTGTAAATGAATGATTAAGTAAGACCTGAGTTTTGTAAAAATCATTGTTTGACTGCGACAAAGGTAAATAAAATTTTTTTGTGATACAAGTCTGTGATTTTATGATGTGGGGATATAACCTTGTCGGGCTTGCATATATGCTTCGGGTATGTTATCTTTGCCGAAAAGGAAGGAATCATCCGGGATGATTGTATGAATCATCGGCAATGATTGCCGGAATCATCCCGGATGATTGTTGCCTGAAGCATAGGGTTATCTCTCTTGAGCCTTCCGGTTAACGGGGTTGGGCCGATAGGGAAGGGAGAATATGAATCGGATTAAAAACGTTAGGTTTATGGCATTTTACAAGAAGCAGAAAATGAATGGCAAGTGGTATCCGCGTTCCTTTACGGTAGGAACCATGGATACGGACCAGGTGGCGGAACGGCTTTCACAGATCTCTACCGTCAGTAAGGGTGATACCTATGCCGTATTGTTGGGGCTTGGTGAGGTGTTGGGCGGCATGCTGGAGGCCGGCTACTCGGTGAAACTGAAGGGGGTTGGTACGTTCTATCTGACCGGTCGTGCGGAAGGTCAGGGAGTAGATACCCCCGAGGAGGTATCGGGACAGCAGTTCTCGAAATTGCAGGTGCGTTTCATTCCCGAATATCGGAGAATGCAGAACGGGCAGGTGGCGGAGCGCACGCTGGTGCCCGACAAAGTGGAGTGGGTGGAAATGGAATTGGCAAAGTAAGCGGAAGGCTCCGTGCGGATATAAAAAACACAGATTACGCAGACCGTTACAGACGATTGAAAACAATCTGTGCGAATCCGTGTAATCTGTGGTGAGTGTTTGCTTGTAGTGCGGAGTGATTTACTTCACTGCATCAATCGCCTTGCAGATGTCGGCAGTGATGGTCTCCAGCTCGCCCAGTCCGTTGATGTGGGCGTAGAGGCCTTCCTGCTTGTACCAGTCGATGAGCGGAGCGGTCTGGCTGTGGTAAACGGTGAGGCGCTTCTTGATGGTCTCCTCGTTGTCATCGGCACGGCCCGACTGCTGTCCGCGCAGGATGAGGCGCTTCATCAGTTCGTCTTCGGGCACGTCGAGGTCGAGCATCACGCTCACCTGCTGTCCGCGTTCGGCCAGCATCTTCTTCAGAGCCTCGGCCTGTGCGATGGTGCGGGGGAAGCCGTCGAAGATGACGCCTTTCGAATCCTTGAAGCTGTCCAGTGTGGAAGCCAGGATGTCGATAATCAGGTTGTCAGGGAGGAGCTGGCCCTGGTCGATGTAACCCTTGGCTGTCTTGCCCAGCTCGGTTCCGTTCTTTATTTCGGCACGCAGCACGTCACCCGTGGAGATGTGGTTGATGCCATACTTTGCTACAATTCTCTCGCTTTGTGTGCCCTTGCCAGAGCCGGGGGCACCGAAAATTACAATGTTCAACATATCTTTATTTAGTGGTTAGTGGTTAGCGGTAAGCGATTAGCGGTCAGGGATGAATGCTCACCACTTACCACTAACCGCTCATCGCTGCTATTCGTTTACTACTGTATAAATGTCCTTATAGTTCCGCCCGAAGCCGTCGTAATCCAGTCCGTAACCCACGATGAAGTCGTTGGGAATGCGCATGGCGGCATACTCGATGTTGAGATCCACCTTCAGTTTCTCGGGCTTGACGAGCAGGGTGGCGATGTGTATCTCCTTCGGGCCGCGGGTACCCAGCGTTTCGAGCAGACGTTGCATGGTGAGACCCGTATCCACAATATCTTCCACAATGACTATGGTTCGTCCGCAGATTTCTTCGTTCAGGCCGATAACCTCTTTGATGACACCGGTAGACGACACACCCTGGTAGGATGCCAGCTTGACGAACGATATCTCGCAGGGGATGGTGATGCGTTTCATCAGGTCGGCGGTGAACATGAACGAACCGTTCAGCACACTCAGGAACAGCGGGTTCTTGCCTGCCAGGTCGCGGTTGATTTCGTCGGCCACGCGGCTCACTTCTTTCAGTATATCCTCCTCCTTGATGGAGACGGTGAATTTCTTGTCTTTAATCTGTATGCTATCCATGGGACTTGTGATTATTAAATTGGTGCAAAGGTAGCGAATTTATTCCACTCCGTGCATCATCTTCTGCAATTTCTTCGACAGCAGGAAGAGGATGAGCGACGCGGCGGCCGACATGACGACGAACACCAGAAAGAAGTCGAACATCGTCTCGATGCGGTAGCCCATCAGCGTCTTCACCTTTCCCGCCTCGGGATAGAGGCCCGAGAGCGTACCGGCAAACTTGTTGGCCGTGGCTGTGGACAGGTACCAGATGCCCATCATCAGGGAGGCGAAGCGGACGGGTGTCAGCTTGTTCACCATCGACAGGCCGATGGGCGAAAGGGCAATCTCGCCCATCGTGTGGATGAAGTACAGGCCGGTCAGCCAGATGAGGCTTACCTTGACGCCGGGCTGCACGTCCTTCACGCCGAAGCAGATGACCAGATAGCCGAGCGACAGGAGCAGCAGGCCGATGGCCTGCTTGGTGGGCGACGTGGGTTCCATACCCCGACGCGCCAGTGCTCCCCATACGCCCGGCATGACGGCTGCCAGGATGACGACGAAGAAGGGATTGAACGACTGAATCCACGAAGCAGGCATTTCCCAGCCGAAGATGACGCGGTCGGTCTGCTCCGAGGCAAACAGCGTGAGCGAAGCGCCTGCCTGCTCGTAAGCTGCCCAGAAGAAGATGACGAAGAAGGCGATGATGTAGATGACCAGGATGCGGTCGCGCTCAATCTTGGTGAGTGAGCCGTCCATCAGGATGCTGGCCGGGAAGACGATGCAGGCCGTGAAGATGCCGATGCTGATCCAGTCGTTGCCGAAGCATCCGTAGAAGAACAGGGCCAGCACGACGACCATCGCACTGCATATCCACAGGTTGCGGCGTTTGCGCCGAAGCTCCTCAGGCGTCTGGGCCTTTACGGAGGTGCTTTCCGTCTCTTTGCGTGCATCGGGCACGATACCCAGTTGCTGGCCGTCGGGGCCGATGAGGTAACGGTTCTTCTGCGTCTCGAACAGCACGACGGTCAGCACCGTGACGATGGCGGCAATCAGGAAGCCCCATTTGAAGTCCTGCGGATTACCCGTCTCGCCGAAGTAGCCGCAGACAAGCGGAGCGAGGAACGACCCCACGTTGACACCCATATAGAAGATGGTATAGGCCGAGTCGAGCCGGCGGTCGCCGGGTTCGTACAGCTGCCCGACGAGCGACGACACTGTGGGCTTGAAGAAGCCGTTGCCCAATATAAGAAAGGTGAGTCCGCCGTACATCAGTCCCCTCGACAATTCCTGGGCATCGAGCATGGAGGCGCTGAAGAACATCAGAAACTGTCCGACGGCCATCAGCACGGCGCCCCAAAAGACGGAACGACGGATACCCCAATACTTGTCGGCCACGTAGCCGCCGATAAGCGGAGTCAGATAGACGAGGCCCGTGTAGCTGCCGTAGATGGAAGCAGCCGTCTCGGTGTCGAGCAACAGGGCTTGAGTGAGAAACAGGATGAAGATGGCACGCATGCCGTAATAGCTGAAACGCTCGGCCGTACTGGTGGCGAAAATCAGATAGAGGCCTTTGGGATGTTTGTTGGTTGTATTCATGTGTGGTCTTTGTTTTTGCGGCGCGAAGTTACGAATTATCGGGCGAATGCGTTCCTTTTTGCCTTCTACATTTTTCAGAAAGATGGCATGAAACGCGTTTTCATTTGCGAAATAGAATCGGAATGCCTACTTTTGTAGAAAACTGTAAGCAAGCATTATGAAAATATTTCCGACTTCGGGCATCCGCCAGCTGGATGCCTATACCATCGAGCACGAGCCCATTGCCTCCATCGACCTGATGGAGCGGGCTGCACGGGCGCTGGCTGACGCTATCATGGAGCAGTGGCCCGATACTGACACGCCTTTCACAGTATTTGCAGGTCCCGGCAACAACGGGGGTGATGCCTTGGCCGTGGCACGACTGATGGCCGGACAGGGCTATCGGCTGGAAGTCTTCCTCTTCAATCCGCAGGGAAAGCTTTCCGAAGACTGTGCCGTGAACCGTGAACGCCTTCTGCAGGTGGAAGGCATCACTTTCCATGAAATCTCCACCCAGTTTGCCCCTCCCACACTGACGGCAGACCACGTGGTGGTGGACGGCCTCTTCGGCAGCGGGCTGAACAAACCGTTGGGCGGAGGGTTTGCCGCCGTGGTGAAGTATATCAACGCCTCGCCCGCCCATGTGGTGGCCATCGACGTACCTTCGGGGCTGATGGGCGAAGACAATACCTATAATATAGCAGCCCACATCGTGCGGGCCGACCTGACCCTGAGCCTGCAACTGCCCAAGCTGGCTTTCCTCTTTGCCGAGAACGAAGCCTATGTAGGCGAATGGCGCCTGCTGGACATCGGCCTGAGCGAGGAAGCCATCGAAGAAACGGATACCGATTTCGAGCTGGCCGATGACGACGAGGTACCTTCTCTGCTCCGTCCGCGCGGACGCTTCGCCCACAAGGGCAACTTCGGCCGTGCGCTGCTCATTGCCGGTTCGCAGGGCATGGCGGGGGCTTCCATCCTGTCGGCGCGGGGGTGCCTGCGTTCGGGTGTGGGGTTGCTGACCATGCATGTTCCCTTCTGCAACAACTTCATGGTACAGTCGTCCGTACCCGAAGCCATGACCGAGCTGGACTACAACGAGACTCGTTTCTCCGAACCGACCGATACGGACGACTATCAGGCCATAGGCATCGGTCCCGGCCTGGGGCGCGACCCGCAGACCGTGGACGCCGTGCTGGAACAGATTCGTACCTGCCAGACACCGATGGTAATCGATGCCGATGCACTGAACGCTTTGGGCGAGCATCGTTCGGGCCTGAACGCATTGCCCAAGGGTAGCATCCTGACGCCCCATCCCAAGGAACTGGAGCGGTTGGTGGGCAAATGCCAGAACTCATACGAACGGTTGACGAAGGCGCGTGAGCTGGCGAAGAATGTCGGCGTGCACATCGTACTGAAGGGAGCCTACACGGCGGTGATATCTCCCTCGGGCCAGTGCTGGTTCAATACGACGGGCAATCCGGGCATGGCTACGGGTGGTAGCGGCGATGTGCTGACGGGAGTACTTGTGGCCTTGTTGGCGCAAGGATATGATACGTGGACGGCTGCCCGGCTGGGAGTTTATGTTCACGGTCTGGCCGGTGACATCGCTGCCCGCAAGCAGGGCCGTACGGGTATGACGGCCGGCGATATCGCTACCTGCCTGCCTTTGGCGTGGAAGCTGCTGGAGGAGAAGGACGAGTAAACTTCAGGCGTCGAAAAAAATGTCGGCGGATGTATCAAAAATGATTAGGCACGGATTACACGGAAAAACACGGAACTATGAATAGCTGTCAATCCGTGAAATCCGCGTAATCCGTGCCTAAAAATAATATTCAGTCAGGATTACATTATTGGAGAATCTGAAATTCACCTTATATTGCATCGAAAACGTTATTTCCGTGAAGTGATGTGGAAACAAGCCTGCTTGATTTCGTACTTCACATAACAGCGGTCGGCCTGTTTCAAGTCGCGCAATACTTCAGCCAAGACCAACTTTAGGGTATCGGCACCCACGTCCTGCATGGGGCGTCCGTCTTCATCTTCTACCTTTTGGAAGCGTTTCCAGCTGACGTCGAATGTTGTGCCGTAGGCATGGGTGGAGTTGCTGGAGGCGTTGGTGTTGCGGCGGCGCAGGCGCTTCACGTCTTTTTCCGTGCGCAGTACCGAGGTGACGATGATGCGGTTGGGGTTGAGGCCCTTGGATGCGAGTGAGTCGAGGAAGTTCTGTCCGATGGTATCCAGCAGAGCCGCGGCGCCGGGTATCAGGTAGGGGATGGAGTGGGTGAGTGAGTCGACGGCGTAGCGTTCGTTGGACTCGATATAAGTCAGACGGTCGGTCATTTCTTCTGCCTCTTCGCGCGAGGCGATGGGGGTGATGCCGATGGCTTGGGCCACGTTGAGCTGTTTCTGGTTCAGGTCACCGAAGGTACGGCCGAAGTTGGCCACGCCGCGGATGTTGCGCGGTTCGTTCATCTTCATCGACATGTCTTTCTTCTTGCATCCTGCAAAGGCGGAAACGAGGCCTGCCGTCAGCAGCAGGCAGGGGAGGAGGCGCGAGGCCCGTTGAAACAGTTTCATTTTCATTGCTTGTATTAAAGTCGTTTTACTTTGTGGTTTTCGGTAAACCGCGTGCAAAGATAGCGCAAACCTCGGAAGTACAAAAAGCAAAAGACAGTTTTCGTTTTTCTACTCCCGAGGTCTTCTCCCTTTATCCTTTAAAGATTCTTTCCGGCTTCGTAGGCCTGTGTCAGGGCCGGGTGTCCTGCGATTTCTCCCGTATGCCATACGCCGCCGGCAAAAATGTTACCTTTCACTTGCGGCCCTTCCAGACAGTCGAGAAAGCCCTGGAAACTGTCGGCAATGCGCTGGGCGATGGTATTGTCGTCTTCGGCGGCGGCCGAGATGAAATAAAATTCCTTGCCGGTCATCTCGGTATAGCGTCCGCAGCAGCGGTCTATCAGGGTTTTCATCTGGGCGCTGATGGCGTAGAAGTAGACAGGCGTACCCAGAACAATGACGTCGGCTGCCACCATCTTCTCGATGATTTCCGCCGCATCGTCTTTCTGCGGGCAGGGTTTGTGGAGGAAGCTGCAGGTGCTGCATCCTGTGCAATAATGGATGGTTTTGTCACGCAGGAATATTTTTTCGACGGTGTGTCCGCCTTCTGCGGCTCCGCGCATGAATTCGTTGCACAGCGTGTCCGAATTGCCGTTGCGGCGTGGACTGGAAGATAAAATCAATACTTTCTTTGTCATAATTTACGTTGTTAAAGGTTGCAGGCAAAGATACGCAGATTTTGCTTTCCGCATTGTATATAAATTGCGGATTGTATAATACAAAATACATGGATTATCCGTACCTTTGCCTCCCAAAAGTCTATTGGATGCAACGATATTTCATTGATTTAGCTTACGATGGTACGGCCTATCATGGCTGGCAGGTACAACCCAATGGGGTGAGTGTACAGGAGTGTCTCGAGAAGGCGCTGTCTACGTTGCTGCGCCGCGAGGTCGGTGTAGTGGGGGCAGGGCGTACGGATGCGGGGGTGCATGCCTCGCTCATGGTGGCCCATTTTGATGCCGATGCCCCGTTGGATACAGCTTTCATGACCGACAAGCTGAACCGCCTGCTGCCGCCGGATATCTCGGTGTACCGCCTGCGGGCGGTGAAGCCCGAAGCACATGCGCGCTTTGACGCTACCTCGCGCATGTACAAGTATTACGTTACGACGGCCAAGCACCCTTTTGACCGGCAATATCGTTGCCGACTTTTCCAGCGTCCCGACTTCGAACGGATGAACGAGGCGGCCCGGACGTTGTTCGACTATACCGACTTCACCAGCTTTAGCAAGTTGCATACGGACGTGAAGACCAACAACTGCCGTATCATGGAGGCCGCCTGGACGCAGGTGGACGACGTGACGTGGGTCTTTACCATCCGTGCCGACCGCTTCTTGCGCAACATGGTTCGGGCGGTGGTAGGAACCTTGCTCGAGGTGGGCCGCGGCAAGATGGATGTCGACGGTTTCCGTCGGGTTATCGAGCAGAAAGACCGTTGCCGGGCCGGTACGTCGGTGCCGGGCAATGCGCTTTTCCTGGTGGATGTCACCTATCCCGAAGATCTGTTCAATATTTGATATTTTATATTTTATATTTTTCCCCCATGTGGTTACTGCTTGCTTTTCTCTCGGCCGCGTTGCTGGGATTTTATGACGCTTTCAAGAAGGAGTCGCTGCGCGACAACGCCGTGCTGCCTGTCTTGTTTCTGAATACGGTTTTCTCCAGTCTGGTGTTTCTGCCCTTCATCCTGCTGTCCTATGGAGCGCCCGACGTGCTTCGCGGGACGATGTTCGACATGCCCGTGGCCGGGTGGGAGGAACACAAATACATCCTGCTGAAGTCGTTCATCGTGCTTTCGTCGTGGATATTCGGTTACTTTGGCATGAAACACTTGCCGCTTACCATCGTTGGCCCCATCAATGCCACGCGCCCCGTCATGGTGCTCATCGGTGCCCTGCTGGTCTTCGGCGAGCGGCTGAACCTCTATCAGTGGATTGGCGTGCTGCTTGCTGTCCTGTCCTTCTTTATGTTGAGCCGTTCGGGCAAGAAGGAGGGGATTGACTTCAAGCACAACAAATGGATTCTGTTCATCGTGCTGGCAGCGGTAGCGGGTGCCGTCAGCGGCCTGTACGACAAATACCTGATGACGCGGCTTCATCCCATGCTGGTGCAGTCGTGGTACAATGTCTATCAGGTGTTCATCATGTGCCCCATTATCCTGCTCCTGTGGTATCCGCAGCGAAAGACAAGTACCCCTTTCCGGTGGAAGTGGACCATTGTTTTCATTTCCCTGTTTCTGTGTGCGGCCGATTTTGCCTATTTCTATGCCCTCAGTTACGAAGATTCCATGATTTCCATCGTTTCGATGGTGCGCCGCGGCAGTGTGGTGGTATCCTTCTTCTTCGGGGCGCTGTTCTTCCACGAGAAGAATCTGAAGAGCAAGGCAATCGACCTCATTCTGGTACTCATCGGTATGTTCTTCCTCTATTTGGGCAGCCGGTAGGCGGCAAAGTGAACGTCTTTCTTTCTGTTGGGTTTGCTGAAATATTCTTACAGATGTACGGGTGGACCAAATGGAACCGGAAAACGAGGTTTGAACCCCGGACGGCCTATGTTTGAAACATAAGGGGGGAATGTTTGAAACATAAGACCTCAATGTTTGAAACATTCGGGAAGAACGCCGGAATATGTCTGTCGGCCGCTTGGCCGGATTTTGGCCTTTGCTATATATTTATTTTTACAATCGTACGGCTGTCTGTTTCATTCGGATTGTTTTTTCGGCCAGAAGTAGGCGGAACTTGAAAATGCAGGCCGGGAGGAATAAATTTAGAAACGATTTGTTTCTTTCCGCGTTAATTCTCATCTTTGCATCCGTGAAATCAGACAATAACATTTGGATACTATATGGCGGAAGATTTATATATCAGCAACGGAACGAAAGAAGAACGTTATGCCGCGTTGCTTCCCCAACTGAAGGGACTCCTGTCGGGCGAAACCGATGAAGTGGCCAATCTGGCCAATGTGGCGGCGGCGTTGAAGGAAACGTTCGGGTTCTTCTGGGTCGGTTTCTACCGGGTGGTGGGCGACGAGTTGGTACTGGGCCCTTTCCAAGGCCCCGTAGCCTGTACGCGCATCCGTAAGGGACGCGGTGTCTGTGGCACGGCCTGGCAGGAAGCCCGCACACTGGTGGTGCCCGATGTGGATGCTTTCCCCGGCCACATAGCCTGCAGCTCTCTTTCGCGCTCGGAAATCGTAGTGCCACTGATGAACGGTGCGGGCGAGGTGTGGGGTGTGCTCGATATTGACAGCAGCGAACTCAATACGTTCGACGACGTGGATGCCCGCTTCCTGGAGGAGGCTTGCCGCCTGCTCGTCCGTAATGTGTGACAATAAAGAATGAAAGAATGAAGAAACTATATACCTTTATATCTGTAGCCCTTTTGGGCACGGCTTCCTTGTTCGGGCAGACAGCCAAAGAGTGCTTCAAGGCGATGCCCGACAGCCTGACGCCTTTGCTGAGCGACGTCAACAAGGCAGACTTCATCGATTTTCTGGAAAGCAAGATGAAGGCAGAAGTGACCAATCGGTTGGGGCAGAAGTCCGAAATGACCGAACTGACCCCCGATTACATCCGTATGCAGATGACAAGCCGCAGCTTCTGGCAGATGAAGATGCTGGACGTGAACGATTCTACACGGGTGGTATGTACGGTTTCTACCGTCAACGGCCCCGTGCCCGACAGCGACATCCGTTTCTATACACCCGACTGGAAGGAACTCCCTGTGGCTTCCTTCATCCAGCTGCCTGCGCAGAGCGATTTTCTTTCCGTCCCTGATTCTTTGGACGACAATGGTGTGCAGCAGGCCTTGAGCCAGGCTGACATGCCGTTGGTTATGGCCGACCTCTCTTCGAAGAGCGATACGCTGACCTTTACCTTCACTACGCCCCGCTACATGGACAAAGAGGCGAATGAAGTGTTGAAACCTTTCATTCGCCCCTTGCTGAAATATGTGTGGAGGGAAGGCCGTTTCGTGCCCGTCACTTCCCTTTGATGCGGTCGAAGCCTTCGCCATACACACCGATGACGGCGCTTTGCGATACGAATGCGTTCGGGTCAATCTCCTTGATCAGATGGAAGATGATGCCCGATTCGCGTTTCTTGGCCAGGATAAACAGCATCTTGATTTCCTTGCCTGTATAGAACCCCGATGCGTTGATGACCGTCACACCGCGGTGGGGATAGACATTGATGCGTTTGCCTATTTCTTCGTATTTGTCGCTGATGATGAAGAACTGTACCGACTGGCGGGCGCTGTTCACCACCTGGTCGAGCACGAAGCTGCAGATGTAGAGCGTTACGTAGCCATATACTACCTTCTCCCAATCTTTCAGTACGAAATAGCTGGACGAGATGATGATGAGGTCGCATATCAGCATGACCTTACCCAAGGTGATATCTCTGTACTTGTTGATGATGGCCGCGATGATATCCGTGCCGCCCGTGCTTCCGTTCGACGAAAAGGCGATGCCGATGCCGCTTCCGCAGAAAGAGGCACCGATGACGCATGCCATGAAAGGCTGGTCATCAAGCAATGTAATACCTTGTGTCACTTGCTGGATGGCCGACAGGAAGAAAGTCAGGGTAAATACGGCGAAAATGGTCTTGATGCTGAACTTCCATCCCAGGATGCGGATGGCCAGGAGCAGCAGGATGAAGTTGATGGAGAAGTAAACATACTGTACGGGAAGTCCGGTAGCAAAGTAGACAATGGAAGCGATGCCGGGCACCCCTCCGGTTGTAATGTCGTTGGGCAACAGGAAAACGGTCCATCCGATACCGTATAGAATCATGCCTAAAGCTATCATGACGTAGTCCTTGGCTTCGTGGATAGCAGCCTGCTTGGATGGGAGTTTAAGTTTTGCGTTCATTTTCTTCTTGAATTTAGTATAAGGTCCTTGAAAACGGGCGCAAAATTAATTCTTCTTTTGTTCAGAAACAAGAGAAGCCGTTTTTTTCATTCGGCAGAAAGATTCTTTGTGGCTCTTCATATAAAAGAAGAGATTGTCCGTCACAGCCGTTGGGATGTGCAGGGACAATCTCTATTCCTGAATCAATCTTTTTGTTGAAGACTATAATCTGTTTTTAAGAGAGATTGGTTTGAGGTTAATAGAATTATGTAATATGTCTGTTCAGATTTTGGGATTTTTAGTTACCACACCGGCTGCATTATTGCAATCTGCCTGAATCTTGATTCGAAGAATGCAGCCATTATTTGCTTTCACCGCGGCAGGGATATTTATGTCATAAACGGCCTTTCCGTTTATGGCCTCTTTGGCTTGTTGGGAAGATGAGATGGTTGTTCCGTCTCCAATCAGTTCATATCCGAGTATCTTGACGGGACTGTTGCCTTTTATGGTTTCTATCGCAAACGTCTTTAAACCGTCCAGCATTCTTGCAGGTACATTGAATTCAATGTTGGCTGTCTGTCCGGCCTTTATGCTCCAACTTCCTATCATATTGGGATTGTCTACCTTAAGCGCACTTGCAGAAATGTCTTTGGACAGCCTGATCATTTGGTGCGCAAAGGATACAATGTCTATGGCATTTGCAGCATACGCATCGTCATGGTTGTCTTCCACCCATTGGCGTTCCCATTCCGGCAGATTGGCCGGTTTGCCGCTGTTCCGGCTTTCAAAATACAATTTCCATCGGTTCAGGTAATAGTTGCCTACCAGCCCTCCCCACAGACGGGCGGCATAGTCGTCAACCGGCGGCCCCCAGATGGTAACGATACGCCGTGCATTCCTTTCGTATTGTTTTTTCTGCTCAGGTGTTTGGCCATATTTGGATGCAAATTCAATCCACCGCCCGAGTCTGAGGGTGGGATGCTGGTTCAGCAGAATGTCCATTCCCTGCATCAGCGTCTCGAATCTGCTTTGCAGGAACTTGGCCTGGATGGTGTCACCCAGAAGGTATTCCTGATCGATCAATTTGGTTAATATCTCTATTTTCCCGCCCAAATAGTGTGCTGTCATTTCGCATAAATCGTTTCGGTAATATGTACTTCCTGCCAATTCTTGGGAAGCTGCGGCAAAATCTTCGAGTCCCTTGAAATAGTCGTCGCAGATGTTGATGGTACCGTTTTTGACACTGCCGGGCCGCAACTGCCAGTTGAACCGTGGATGGTCTGTGAATGTTCCGTATACCGATTTCAACAGATGGTCCCATGCAGACATTAGGTTTGCAGGTGCTTTCCCGTATCGGTTTCTGCTGTATTGTTCCAGCCAAGAGCGAACATCCGTAGGCTTGTCGCTCCATCCGGCCTCCGTCAACAGTTCGTAAAGCACTTCATTGTTTTCAATTCCTTCAGGAGCCAGGCCGTGGGCTATCAGATTGCCTTTGTTGGGGGAGGCAAGTGCTTCCAGATGACCGTTGGCATAAAAGTCCAGAACTCCGGTCATGCCGACTTTCCCTCCCATATTGGGAATCACGCTGTAGACCCATAGTTTGTTATAGAAGCCTTTGTAATATTCCCAGTTGACTTCCGAATGCCAGAAATGCTTGTTGTAGTCAACGGCAAGATCCAGCAGCAGCATCTTATGGTCGGGTACGCGTGAAACGAGCGCGCCGAGAGTCTTGTAATCCCATATATGACGCTGATAACCGAACATCCATCCCTGCATTACCCAGACAGCGTCTTTGTTGGCAGCCTTTATACCTTTATATACCGTCTCGCCATACGTGGCAGCCATTTCATAGCGTTCAGGATTGTCTTTTTCCGGAAACGGTATTTCCATCTCGTTGAAACTGTCTACCAGGTAATATTCACATTTCCCGAATTCCTTTTCCCATTCCCGAATGAACATCTCTGATATTTTGGAGAACAAAGGTTCTGTCGGAAAAATCATCCAGTTGTGAAAAGCGCCGCCCCAGTGTGTCTTGACAATATGCAGCTGGGGATAAACTCGTTTTAAGGCTTCAGGTATGAATCCCGAAAAGCTGGGGCATATAGGTTTCATGTCCAACGAGCGCATACGTTCCAGAATCTTATGTTGCAGGGCGATTTGCGACCGGTGCCAGTCGTCGTTCAATGGGCCGTCTATCCCGCTGATATTCCCCATTCGCATCCAGGGAAGATGGGCCGGTCCGACAAAATAATTGTTTATTTCTTCGTCTGTCAACCCTAATTTCCGGAAGACCCGGTACAATATGGCTTCATAGCCTACAAGCGCCAGGGGCATGTTGATGCCATGCAGTGCCATCCAGTCTATTTCGCGCTCCCAGCGGGTCCAGTCCCAATAGGGCATGGAATAGCCATACGTACAGACATTGAAATAATAATGGTTCTTGAACGGTGAAACGGTCGTGGTCAAGTCTTCGTCAGTCAATTGGGCAGGCAGGGAGATGTTGTTTCCGCTCCAGGTAAACATTCCCATTCCGTTGTTTTTCAGGTAACTGTAGAATCCCCGGCATAAAGCTACATTGTCCGAGCCCTGAAGCTTCAGGATGCCATCCTTTACCTGATACTGGAAATAGGTCTCTCCCTTTTCTTTCTTCAATTTGACGGATACGGGTAATGTGTTTCGTCCACATACCCGTTCAAACAAATCCATTACAGGAGAAGGCTTGTTTGCTGCAAACAGGCATACCCCTCCTAAAACATGGAACCATAACAATAATATGAGTCTTTTCATGATATCTTAAGCTGTCTGATTTATTTATATAACCATCTTGTCAGATGATTGTAGGGTGTTTCTACTACAAATTTATAGAACTTCGAAAAAGGATATTGGCTGAGGTCTATGCTGAATTCCCCTTTTGAAGCTTTGACCTCTCCAATCTTGATCCATTCATCCTTTCCTCCAGTCTTGTACTGATTGGATGTTGCCATGTAGATTGTGGCTGTATTCTTGGATTTATGATGCTTCCATCGGAGAGTGACACTGTTGTCATACGGATGAGTAGTCAGTGAATAGATGTCTGCATCCCCTATAAAAGGAATACCGTCTTCTTCAAACCGGACATCACGTGGTATCTTAAAGTCCATATACCGACAGATGGACGGTAAAATGTCGACCAGCGACAGCGAGGGATTTTCAAAGTGGGCATTCAAGTCTTTGTTATTGGTCGAAATCCATACACTGCGTTCTCTTTCAGATTGTCCCCCGTGATTGTGGCCGCTCTCCGTGCGTCCATGATCGGTGGTTACAATGACCATCCACTCTTCGTTGTGGTTTACTTCACGGAACTTCACGGCATTCCATATCTGTGATATAAGTTTGTCTGTTCTGTTCACATATTCGTCCATATAGCTTCCGTCACCATATAAATGGAAGCCGGAATCTGTATACCAAAGATATACCCAACTGAGGTCTGGAGCATCCGCCTTTATGCATTCAGCTGCTTTCTGGCAGACTACGGAGTCTATTTCAAAAATGTGCAGCTGATCTTTCTTTTCAGGAAAAGCCTTTTTGTCCAGTTCATAACCGTCGTAAACATAGTCAATCTGGAGATTGTCAGTCTCCGGCTTGCCTTCACCGATCAGTACCGTACGATTGTCAACCCAACTGGAGAACAATGCCGTCCGTACATCTTTATTCTGTTCTTTGGCAATTCGGAAGAGCGACCAATAATTGTAGTTGGGTTCCAAATTGGAATTCCCTTTTACGTTATGTTTGTTCATCCAAGTTCCCGTTAGAATATTCATATAACCGATAGCGGAGATTGTCGACGTCTGGGAATAGCCTCCTATTTCTCCACCTGTCGTTGCACGGGCATATCCACCTTCATCGGCAATCTCAAAGATTGTTTGTGGATGAACTCGTTCCATGTAGTCTGCCGGTATACCGTCAAGAACAATGTAAACTGCTTTCTTTTTAGGAGCTGCGAATATAGTAGCCAACCCCAAGAAATTGATGATGAAAAATAATAAAAGTTTGTTTGTCATATTGTACATATTGCTTTGATAATTTAGTCGTATGACATGTTTATAACGTTAAATCTGTATTACTTGATGGATATTTTGTTGAAAATCAGTGGTATGTCTGTGATAGTACTAATCATAAGTGCTCAGCTGTTATGTTCACGAAATTACCACAGCCTTTTCAGAGGTTAAAGTTACAGAGAAATATTGTACGGCAGATGGTTTTTAAAAGGAATTTTGTTGTAATCTCCGATTTTATTTGTTGTTTTTATAGCATGTAGGAAATAACAAAAATTGAGTCATCTTTTGTCTGGAACTAGAGAATATATTTTTTCACGCGAAGAGGCATCCTGCTTATCTGTCGTAGATTACAGGATGCCTCTGTTACTGAAAACAAACTTTCCCTTGAAAAGATTGAAAACGTTTTATTTAGAGATAGTGTAAAGGTTGCGATGATTCAGTTGCAAAATGGTTGAACAGTTTACAACTGTCTATCTTAGTCTTCTGCTTTAAATCCGTATACATTGCCTGCGTAGTCTGCTCCAAAGAACATATTTCCCGATATGGCACCTGTTGTCAGGATGGGTGCTCCTGTCCGATGCCTCCAGAGTAATGCTCCGTTTTGACGTTTGATGGCATAGAATACTCCATCCGATGCACCGATGAGTACGGCGTCACCCGAAAGTATGGGGCTGCATTCAATTTGTGCCGACTGACCGTTTGTGTAGGGCGCTGTGTAAATCAGGGCTTTTTCTGTACGGAATCTCCATTTTTCCTTTAGAGTCTGGCGGTCGAGAGCTATCAAACCTTCTGCAGACGTACCGAAAATGATTTCACTTTCTGTTACCAGCGGAGTAGAGGTGACGTCTACCGAATAAGGAAGTTCTTTCTGAAACAGTATTTCACCGGACTCTGGTGACAGGGCAAACAGGGATTTTTGTGACAGGAAATACATGATTCCATTGTACATGGCAGGAGAAGAAGCTCTGTTTCTAATTCCGTTTTCACTTTTGCTCCACATGAAATCGCCTGTATTGGCATCGTTGGCATACATGGCTCCCCATTGGACACCCCCTATCAACGTTCTTCCATTTGGACTCAGAGACAGGGTGACTGTTGTACCTTCACGTTGTGACCATGCTTTGTTTTGCCAGAGCAATTCTCCGGTTTGGGCGTTCAAAGCGCAGAGACCTTTTCCCGATCCTGCAAAGACTTTGTTTCCAGAAGCGACCAGACCGTCATTCAGCCCGGGTATCAATGAAATGTTCAGCTTTTTCTCCCATAACAGTTTACCCTCTGCTGCGTCTAAAGCATAGAGGTATCCGTCTGCATCTTGGGCAAACAATATGCCGTTTGTCTCCGCTATTGTGTTTTTTACGGAAGAACGGGTGGGGTAGGTCCATCGGATGGTACCTTTTACGCCATCCAGGGAGATGACTGCCGATTTGTTATCTGCATTTTCGTCTGTGGTAGCGATGTAGACATTCCCATTGTATACTACTGGTGATGTCATATATATGTTTGAACCTACATTTTGGGTCCATGTCAAACTTAGGGGAAGTTTCAATGTGTCTTTGCTTATACCGACGTGTTGGGCGTTCCCTGCCAGATTGCTCCAGTTATTCTTAGGAGAACCTTGAGATGGAACTGGGGAATATGTGAAATATCGTTCGCAGACAGCAGTTTCTCCATTTGTGAAGTGGGCAACGGCTTTCAGCGTTACGCTTTTCCCTTTACACCAGTCGGGAAGTTTTGTTTCGCCATACCAGTTGAAGTCTGTTTTAGGCTTCAGTGTTCCCGAAGTGATGATGCGGTCTCCAATTCGGCAACTATAGGTGACTTCCCGGGTATTTGACACTGTTGAGTAGGTGTTTACAGATACAGGCAGTTTACCTTCTGGAGTAACAGGAGCCTGGCCATTGTAAGTGGAAGCCAATTCGATCAGTTTGTCGATATACGTATAACGTAAGGTGGAGCTGATATTACCGTTCTTGTCCATCCGGATAGAGCGGAAAGCAGAAGTTGCATGGTCAATTCCTCCGCGGGCAAGTGTGGAGGTACAGATGGCAAGTACGTTTCCGTGTCGGGTAATGCGGTTGATGTGCCAATGCCCATATATCCAGGCTTTCAGGTTGTGAGCCTCCAGATCGATTTCTTTTCCTTTGCCGGCCGAAAGAACGTATCTTCCGTTGGTGGTCAGGCAGTCATGGTTGAATATGACGACGGATTTGTCTTTTGAAACTTGTGCCAGGTCGTTCTTTAACCAGTTGTATACATCTTCTATGGTATAACTTGGGCGATAGTCTCCGTGCCACATGGGGGTGACAATGTAATGAGTATTTCCTACTTCGAAGGAGTAATAAACAGGGCCGTATATCTGTTCGAACAGTTCTTCACCGTATTTCCCTTTGACCAGGTCATGATTGCCGATGCAATAATACATGGGAATATCCATGTTCCCGGTATTCATCATCGGTTTGTGTGATTTCAATCCTTTTTCATAACAGATGTCTCCTGTATGGACAATGAAGGCGGCCTGTTCGTTGGCTGCGTATATGCGGACATCCGAAACCCATTCTTCTTCACCTGTCGGTCCTGATATTTCGGTGTCGGATATTTGAATGAAATGGTGGGCTCCTCCGTTTCCGATATGCGCGTTGTATGGCTGGAGGGCGAAGTCGTAGGATTCTTTTCCGTCTGAAATGCGATGATAGTGACTGGAAGCCTTATAACCGCTTGGAGTGGTTATAAACAGAAAACGCGTTTTAGAATGTCCGGGTAGGGTATATTCTCCCTGAGCAGACGTCTTGACTACATTCAGTCCGTCGGATACTGCTACATTCTTGATTGTTTTTTCACCTTTGTCGTAGACACCGTTTTGGTTGGCGTCAATATAGACTTTTCCCGTATAGGGACTTGCTGTTGCCAGCAAGGGAGCCAGACACAGGCTGATGGCTGATGAGATAATTTCTTTTGTAGACATTGGGTTTATGTTTGATGTTTTTGCTTATTTGAATAGAGATTCGGGGACTTCTCCAGTCCAGCACAACGGTGATTTTACTCCGAACAGGCGGAGGATAACGGATGCTGTATTTACTGTGTTGTTCGGTTCTGAAAGAACGGCTCCTTCCTTGATGCCGGGACCTGCGATTCCCCAAGGAACAATCATTTCTTCTACACTGACTCCTCCATGTCCGTAATTGATGCCGCCATGATCGGTCAGAAAAAGGAAATGAGTGTCTTCTGTCAGGCCCTCCGATTGCATCTGATTCAGTAACTTCCCGATTTCCAGGTCTGCTTCTTCAATGGAGCGGATGTATTCGGGCGACATCCATTTGTGTTTGTGCCCGGCATGATCGGTGTGTACAGAATAGAGAAAGACCAACGTCGGATGGTTTCTGTTTTCCTTCATGAAGTTCAATGCTTTTTCATAATTGGGAACATAAGCATCGTTTTCCAAATAACTGGTTTCATCCAGATATTTTGGGTTATAAGGATAAATCAGATTGGCCCAATTGTAATAGAAGGCTGTTTTCACGTCTGTAATATTGTCTTTCAGAATTTTGAATACAGAAGGATAATAACCGTCTGCATCTGTTTCTACGGCCGGAAGCTTGTATTTGTCAATCGTCCATTCGTTATTGACTACTCCATGGAGCTCAGGACCACTTCCTGTCAGATGGCTTGTCCAGTTGGGCAAGGTTACCGAAGGCATGACCACTCTTGTTTTTAGCGAAAGAGTACCTTGGGCAAGAAGATTGTCCAAATTCGGAGTGTGGGCTTTCTTGAATCCTTCCACGCAGATGCCGTCAAGTGACAACAGAACGACTCTTCGGGCTATACCTTTCTTGTTCCGTTTGAAAACAAGTGGGGCACCTGTGATGGATTGTAGGGGCAGGGCAGCTGTACCCAATGCACAGAGTCCCCAGAATCCTTGTTTTAGAAAATTTCTTCGGGAGTTTTTCATTTCATTGCTATTAATTGGACATGTTTTTGATAATACGTTATTGTTTTGAGTCCATCTCGTTTGCTTGATGGTTCAAATCCTTTTCTAGAGTCTTATAAACAGCAAAATTTCTGATGTTAGGTTCTGCTTTTGACTCATTTATAATTAATCGGATAGCTTTCAATGGCTGGGATTCAAATTTGACAATACGTTTGTGCCCGATACAGGAACCTTCATCCAATATCTCCCACTTCCCATTCTTTTGGCCTTCCAGTTTGTATTTCAAAACACGTTCGCCTTTCGTAATATCTTCTTGGATAATAACCCGGTTTATATCTGTTACTTTTTCAAAAACGAGTGTATATTCATTGCCTGTTCCTTGGATTTGCATCATTGGAGAACTATATTGACGGGCAATTTCCTGCCCGAATTCTTCAATGCGCTTGGCATCTGCATCCGGAACCAAGCCGCGGTTGTCAATGACCAGCCCCAGTAACATGTTCGTATTACGGCCAACACTGGTTTCGTATTTCGTCAGAAGTTCTGGAACCGTATACATCATGCTGTCTTGGCCTGCTGTCCAAAACCATCCGCCCTGGTAAGAACGGTTCCATCGTAAGGTGAAGTCTGATTCACCGGGACACCAATAGCTGGCGTATGCATTTCCATGAAGTCCTTCAATGACACACGTGCCATCTGCATTGGTGGTTGAATCACAGGTTGCCCAGCACGGATATGGGGCTACTCCTTCTTCATTGCCGACCCAGCGTACAAGATTGGGGTGTCCATATGGCCCTTGAAAAGCGACGGCATTAGGCTGTAGTTTTTGTACTAAAGACAATACATCAGCTCCTCCCTGTTTCTTCCCAAGGACACCACCATCAAACCAGATTTCAAATAATTCTCCATAATTACTCCAAAGCTCAGTGAGTTGTTGAACGACGATTTGGTTGTACTCTTCTTGGCTGACAGGACTGCCTTTTTGTACTTTGCCCGGATTGTTAACATATAGATAACCGTTTGCGGTAGTGCTGGCATAAATGCCAGGTTTGATGCCATATTTCTTACATGAAGCGATAAAGTCGGCCACAATGTCTCCCTTCCCATTTTTCCAAGGCGAATTTTTTATGCTGTATTCATGTGCTTCTGTAGGCCATAGACTGAAACCGCTACAATGTTTGGCAACTAATACTGCATATTTGGCACCTAGTTTCTGAGCTGTTTCCAGCCATTGGTCCGTATTCAGCTGACTGGGATTGAATGTGGAAGCATCAGGATGGGTTCCCCAATTTCGCCAATTGTAATCCTTATGAAAAGTTGGCATGTCGAAATGGATCAAGACTCCAATTTCAGCTTCAGCCCATTCCTGTTGCTGTTTATTGGGTATGATAACTGAAGTGTGATTGTTCTTGTGAGGGGAACAAGAGGTAATTAATGATATAATGATTATGATTGCTGTATGGATTTGCTTCATTTTTACTTTTTGAATAGTGTAGTGATTTGACTTATTTGATTTTTAAAACATGCGCATAATCTGTGGGTTGTATTTGGGGGAAGTGAACCAATAATCCTTCTGGCTTTTGTTTCCATTCTAACTTTGCATTACTTCCTAACATAGATACTGAATGAACAGAAAAAGAATCTTTCTGTCCCTTTCCTAACGATTTAATAAGGACGGAATCTTTGCTCCACGACAAGACAATGGCATATAATGTATCTTTTCGAGATGTGAAACGAATATCTTCAGGAGTATAGATTGATTGTTGGCTGTCTGTCATAGAACCGTGTGTGCCTCTATTAGGACCTTCGCCTGCCTTAACCCATGGTCGGGTTTCGTAAATGGCCTCTCCATTCACTTGCAGCCATTTGCCTATCTCGTGTAATACCTTTTGTTGGCTTTCAGGAATTGTACCGTCTGCACGGGGGCCGACATTTAATAATAGATTCCCGTTTTTGCTTACTATGTCTACCAAATCGTCTATGATATGGTCAGGCGATTTCAAATCGCTTTCGTCTTTCTGATAAAACCAGAAAATTTTGCCTATAGATGTATCGGTTTGCCAGGGGTAGGGTTTGATTTCGTCAGATTTGCCTCTTTCTATGTCAAAAACTTGTATGTTGTCTCCGTATCCAAATTTGGTATTGACTACAACTTCCTTTTTCCAGTCCAAAGCATTGTTATAATAATAGGCCATGAATTTGTAAAAGGTTTCCTGGAAGGGCTTTTTACCAACTGTCCAGTCAAAGTACAAAAGTTCGGGTTGGTATTGGTCTATTAACTCATACATATGTGTAAGCCAGTTTAGACGTGAATGTTCATTGGAACCTTCGTGATTGACAACTTCCGGAGAGAGGGTGGGGCCGTCAGGTCCGGCAATACGTTCTCCATACAAGGTTATGGTAGTGTCTTGAACATCAGAGGGAATTTTCATTCCTTCATTATAGAACCAACAATTTTCAGCCCGGTGGGATGAAAGCCCAAAATGTAGGCCTTCTGCTAAAATAGCCTCACGCAATTCTTTGATTAAGTCTTTTTTAGGTCCCATTTCTACAGAATTCCATGGGTTAAACGTACTGTTGTAAAGAGCAAATCCATCGTGATGCTCAGCTACAGGTACCACATATCGTGCTCCAGCTTCTTTGAACAGGCGTGCCCATGCCTGTGGATTGAATTTTTCAGCCTTAAACATGGGGATGAAATCTTTGAAACCGAATTCTGTTACCGGACCATATTTTTCGGTGTGATATTTGTGTACATGGCTGTTAATGTCATACATGTTTCGGGCGTACCATCCGTCGTATGCCGGTACGGAAGCTGGTCCCCAATGTATGAATATTCCGAATTTGCTGTCTGAAAACCATTGAGGTATAGTATAATGGCTGGCTATCGACGCGGAATCCGGTTGGAATACTTCCGTACCTTGAGGACTCTTCACTGTATGGATGTTTGGCTGATATTCTTTTTTAATAGAGCAGCTTGATAAAGATAAACCACTGATTAATGCAAATGATATCCATTTGTACGTTTGGTATATTATATCCATCGTCATTAGGTCATAGAGTTAGAAATCGATATGAAAATCTTTAATGTATGGCACTAACGGGAAGCTGCCTAATTTCTTGGGTAATCCAATTTCTTCAGGGGTGGGAGGAAGAAATTTTCCTTCTGTACCTTTCATCGACATTCCTTTTTTGTTCACAGTGACGATCCCATACAGAGGCTTGTCAAATGTCATGGAGTATTTCAGCAAGGAGTATTTTTGGTTAATCTCTTTCGGATATCGTTTTTCTGTTTGTGTTTCATCTCCAACCCAAACGTATGATGCGCTGTTGATTTGGACATAGGTAATGCCATTGATTTCATCTACATAATTGCTATGGTTGTGTCCACTGAAGGCCACTACGACTTTCTTGAAACCTGCTCTACGATTTTCAGCTTCCAAAATGTCTCTTACATCGTATCCATTTCCCATTGCACGGTCAATGCTTTGGTGGGAAAAGAGGATGCAACGCTTATCTGTGCTGGCCAAATCTTTCTTTAGCCATTCCATCTGCTCCGGATCCATGAACTCTCTTTTTTTCATGTCTACGTAGTAGTTGGCTTTGTTGTATGGGATGTATTTTTTTCCGTCGAATAGATTGTTCCCGTCTAAAATGATGAAATGGAAATCACCCCTGTCAAAAGAATAATATCTTCCCGGCATACCAAAGCCGGCTACAAATTCCTCTTTTGAATATTTGTCTAGATCATGGTTGCCCAATACATGAAATTTTTCGCCTTTATATTCATTCCAGATTTCTCTTAGTGGTTGGCTGGCACTATCCAAACGGATAAAATCGCCCAATTGGATTAAGAAATCCACCTTATTTTCATTGGCGGCATCTACTACAGCTTGCATACGTTCTTTTCCGTCGGGTAGGTCGGGTGCATGCAAATCGGATACAATGGCAAAGCGGATGGTACCTTTTTTATCTTTCTGACAAGATGCAAAGGATGATGTGAAGGTCGCGGCGAATGTAATTAAGAGTATAATAATTGTTCTCATGATACTTGTTGTTTAAATGAGTTTGTATTAGTTTTATAAATTGAATGAATCTGTTCGAAAGGGAATGACGGGAAGTCCTTCGGTACTGAATAAGTTCCCTATGGCCGTATTGGTAAATGCATAACGTACAGCCTTGATATCTTTCACATTACGACTCCAGACAACTAATTTCCCGTCTACCACCTTTGCTTCAGCATCTACAAATATGGAGTCACTTCCTGCAACCTGCAGGTCCCTGATTTTTTTCCCTCGAATTTCAATACCGGGTGAATCCTTGAAAGACAAGTATGCTTTTCTTCCTTTTATTTCCATTTTTTCAAATCGTGGATAAAGGTGGGGACGTCCTTTGATGCCGTAGGTATAGGTGAGTGCCAGATTGGCCAGTCGATCTCCTACATCCCATTTGTTTAGTGGGTGTATGTTATTTACATTGCCATCCAATAAATCGGATATGACAATCATTTTGGTATTGGGATATAATGCAGTTTGTGCCTGTTGTTCTCGTAAATAATTGGCATATGAGTCTTTGTTGTAATTGAATGGAGCTATTTGGACAAAATAGAACGGTAAATCTTTGCCGAAGTCATTTCGCCAGCTGCTAATCAGCTTTCTCATAAGTTTGTCGTATACGGGGAATATGCCTTTACCCACATTGGCTTCTCCCTGGTACCAGATGAATCCGGCTAAAGTATAGGGAACGAGGGGATGAATCATTGCATTGTAACATACTCCTGGTTCGTAGGGCCACCAAGCGTAGGGTATATGTAAACTGCTTGCTTTCTTTAATTCGGAATCAGTCTTTACAATGGAATCCTCCAGCCAGGTTTCGGCATTGGTGCCTCCCCAACAGGAAACAATGACTCCAATGGGTACGTTGAGTTGCTTATGCAATTGGCGTGCATAGAAATAGGCTACTGCACTGCTGCGTTTCATTACGTCAGGAGTACAAGCCTCCCATCGGCCTTCGCATAAATCTTGCTGATTGGCGGAGGCTACTTTATCAACGGTGAAAATTCGTATATTGGGGTAATTGGCAGCAGGAATTTCTTTTTCGGGGTTGCCCAGTTTGTGGTTATAAGTCCATTCCATATTGGATTGTCCACTACACAACCATACTTCCCCCAGCATGACATCTTTCAATATTACTGTAGAGCTGCCTGAGTCAAGGATACGTATTTCATAAGGACCTCCAGCCTGATTGGTTTGTATTTGCGTTTTCCATCGTCCCCAGTTGTCGACAGGAACCACAATCGTATCTTTCAGATTCCATTCTCCAACCATCTTGAACTTAGAACCAGGAGTTCCCCAGCCCCATACATTTACTTTTGAATTTTGTTGCAGGACCATGTGGTCTTTAAAGATGGAAGCCAAACGTATTTGTCCCTTAGTGGGTAGGGAGATTGTAAACAACAGGCATAAAGATAATATGATCAGTTTTTTCATGGTGGAATGTTTTTTTATGTAAAACCTATTTATTTTATATGATTTCTTTCAGCTTGATGTGTATGGCATTGGATTGTTGTATCATACCATAGTCTGATGGGTGTACATAGTCTACCCAAGAGTCTGGGTCTAACCCCAGTTCTTCTTTAGACAAATAATATAATTTTTCGGTATTGTCTTGCTGTAGAATCTTGTATGCCATTTTTAATCCCCGATTTGTGTTTTGGTATGCGTCATTCCACTTTTTATTTGTGTAGGCATTACTGTAACCGGCATGTTCGATTAATAAAATCGGTGAATGGCGTTTGGAACGGATTTGTTTGACGGCTGCTATAACCAAATCACAGATTTCTTGGGGTGACCGATCATATAAGTTGGCCATACAGTCGATGACATAAACTTTGGCGTCCAGTTCCGTCAATAGGGATATAACTTCTTTTTCCAACTTCCCATTGCCTGAAAATCCTAAATTAATTACCGGTTCTTTTAATTTCCGAGATAGAATATTGGTCCATGCCATTCCGGGGCGTGAAGCACAAGCTCCTTGAGCAATGGAAGTGCCGTATACAACAACGGGCTTTTCTTTTTTTATAGGGATAAATGTGAACTTGTCATTGGCATCCACACCAATTTCCAACCATTTAATTCCATTATAAAGAGGTAAATATAGTTCGTATAACTTTTCTTCTTTTGTTTTCTTTTTTGTACGGTCTACGGCATAGTTGAATCGTATTGTGTCTGCAAACTGATAATTGGTATAGCAAATATGTGGAGTATTACCATTCCATACATATAAGTCTACTCCAGAAACGCCTGTAGCAGGCATATGGGGCATACTATAACCTCCTGTTACCTGGTAACGTATTTTAATTTGTTGAGCATTTGTTACAAAACGAATGGCCAAACCTGCTGATTGGCAAGAAAGATTCCAGACGGCTGCCCTTACTTGTTTTTGGGCTCGATTGGGAAAACGGTTATAATTTCCCCCGTTCTCATTCCATCCTTGATTATGAATACAGGAAAAACCTTCTGTTTCAATCGGATTGAACCATTGGATTTGTGCATTAATTGCAAATGTAGATAATAAGATATAATATATTGTTGTTATGATTGTTTTCATATTCATGCCCTAACTGATACTTATTTATACCTAACAATAAGTCTATTCAATAACTCCCACCCAAAATTACGTTTTATTCTTTAAATGAAAGTTACGGACAGATAAACATAAACATTTTTTATGATCTATCTTGTCCGTAACTTATTTATATAGCTGTATTATTGACTTTCGTTAAAATTGGGGTATTACTGTTTCCAAATAGTAGGTCGGTTGTAATTTGTCTATATCGCTTTCTTTCATGTGGTATACGGTTTTTGTCTTTACAATTCCTCCTGGTTTGGCATTTACCAACGGGAACGTGTTTTCATCTACAAACACTTCTTTCGTAAATGTCCCATCGGCCTGTTCATAACTGATATAGTTACCGATTGAACCCATTTTCCGGTCGATAACCAAACTTTGTCCATCGGCGGCTACCACTATAAAATCATTGGTCAATGAAGATACGTAAATGTCTCCGTATACGTAGGCTCCACCGGTGGTTACCAATGACTTATTTCCTGAATTATCATAATTTTGCGCGCGGATTTCCAGATTGCCCTGAATTTGGTCTTCCGATAAATCAAGAATCGTATAGTAACACTTCAACTCGGAATCGTAATTTTCATCACTGTAGACTACTTTTGCCGAATCTTGTGTATCGCTGGTTATGTTCCATCTCAACATACAATGGTCGCGGTTGACGTCGTAGTTTGGGAACAAGTTCACACGTACCCGGTAAAGTCCACTTTGACAGTAAATGGAATCTACCTTGGCCGCATAAATAATGGGTCCTTGGCTGGTATACTGTTCCAAAAAGTTCGAAGTGTCGTCACAACTGATGAAATGCATCATGGATAACAATCCGACAGCTAACATGTAAATGAATTTTTTCATAACAAATCTTTTATGTCAATTTAGTTTGTAATGTTTGACTGGACAGGAAGAGGGAGGATTAACCAGCTCCCTCTGTCCAATCCAATCTGATTTAGTAATATTTGTTTTCGATTTCTCCCCAGAATTCCATTTCATTGAATGTGTATTGTGGAAGGGTCGGGTCAAAACTTTCTACCATTTCGATTCTGATGTAACGTATGGTTGCGTCAGTTTTTGCATCAGGGTTAAGGTTGTCATCCTTGATATTGAAGTCTATTCCATTCACCCACATTTCAACTTCTTCATCTGTGGGACTACCGGGATTAACAGGATCCTTTACCTGATATTCACCCACTAAATCCCATCCTTCGGGGAACTGAGAACGCCAAGCCGGATTTTTATCAGTTGTTCCCCAAAATCTCCAACGTCTTGTGTTTCCACCCTGCCATGCATTACTACGCCACCAGACCTTGAAACGTCCTAATTGAACATCACAGCGTAAGTCGTAACTGATGAATGCGCTTTGAACAAGTTCGTCATTGTCAGGGTCGGCATCGTTGTAGTTTTTGGTAAACTTGGTACAATAGAATTCACCTGCAGGACCTACATAACCATTGAACAGAGTTGCCGGACCGGCCCATCCTGCATAGAAAGGAGAGTCTTTCTGGAACGTTTTTTCTGCATCCAGGAATCCATATTGATCGTAATCCTTGGTTTTACCGTTTGTATACTCATATCCGAATTCTTCAATCACTCTAATCTGATTAGATTCTACATGATCTTCTCGAATCGGAGTAATCATAGCTACCAATGTATCTGTTCGGTTGCCCCATTTGTCGGTAATGGAGAAACCGAATTTCTGCTCTACAGGCGGATAGTTACGGATGTAGGTAAATGTATTGGCCGCAACGGTATCACGTGTATAGATTATTTTACTGGGGTCTTCTATAAAAACCGTATCTCCTTTAATCTGGAGTGTATCATTGGTCAATACATGAATCGTCAGGAAATCTCCACTCGTATTTTTCCAAGAAAGCCGGACACCACCAAAAGCCTGTTCTGCATGGAGTGCTTCGAAGGCTTCTTCTACGGGAGATTTGAGAGGCGTAGCCTTCACTTGAGTGATTTCTGATGTATTACCACTGTTGTCAACAACCTGTAAGTCTACGGTTTGTTCAGCCGGTCCCATAAAACCTTCCACTAGAATACTCGACACGTAACGTGATGTATTAAACTCCTTCTTTTCTCCATTTTTGGTATACGAAGCCACAATTTGGGCTACATCCTTGTCCTGTTTCGACAATTCGTAGTGAATCTCCAATGCACCAGGTTTGGGTACCACTTCGGTTATAGTCAGTTTTTGGGGAGGAATATTATCAGTCTGGATTACTTCCAAGCCATCATAACTTTGTGAGCAGGCAGTTAACAGCAACGTGCCTGTCAATGCTATTGTTTGCTTAAATCTTTTATACATAGTATTCATTTGTTAAATCATACAATCATTGTTACCATCCTGGATTCTGTACCAGATTTTTGTCTTGTAAAAGGGTTGCGGTACGGATTGGCATCAGGTAATCTCGCATGGTGAACTTGGGCTGTGCCAAAATGATTGGGGTATAGAACTCTACCTCGTTCACTCCTTTGTAATTCCATCCTTTGGTGGGTTGGCTCAGGAAATTTTCTCCCATCAGCCATCTTCTGACGTCATAATAGAAAGAACCTTCAAAGGCCAATTCATTGATGCGTTCGCGGCGGATAATTTCCCGCATACCTTCCTGGCTGGCAGGCTTGTTCCTGAATTCAGGTTTGGCATGTTTTTGATAACTTTCCACTACGCCCTTCATGCCGGAACGGGCACGAATCTCGTCCAAGTAGTCTGCCGCAGTTTTTCCTTTTGAGTCGGTCTGTCCAGGTCCGCCCACTTCATTCAATGCCTCGGCGAGCAACAGGTACATATCAGCCAAACGAATTACGGGGAAAGAAGTATGCTCATCCATAAAGTCAATTTTCTCATCAGTATACTTCGATTTCAAATGTACCAGTTTCTTAGTCAGATAACCGGTAGTAGAGAAGGCTCCATAAGAACCGTAGTTTCTCTCACCACATCCTTTGCCAGACCAGAACTGGGCGAAATCGGTCTTTTCAAGCGATTTCAGACGTCCTTCCCACAAACCTCCGTCAAAGCTTACAGAAGCATAAAAACGCAATGAACGGTTAAAGTGAAGGATGGCTGTACGATATCCTTTTTTGATGAAATATTTGCTGTGTTCCGCATCTACATCCTGAACCTTATATCGGTTGATGTACCATCCGTTCTGGCTCCAGTCATTGTCTTCCTCGATGGGCAATCCGTTGGATGAATAGAAAAGTTCCGTAAAGTTCATCGTCGGTGCATGGCGTATTCCTAATTCATCTTGGTCGGCACCGAGTGATTGGGACCATTCAGAATTACTGATCATGGATGAGTACATCTGGAGGGTACGCATATTTTGATTCAGAGCCCAAATGATTTCCATATTCCAAGGTTCTGTTACTGCCTGGCGTAAGCTGACCATAGCTTTGATGGTATCATTGATATTTCCGATGTGGGTACCTGTTATGGCATTACCTCCTGCATCTTGCGTTATGAGAATAATGTTTCCGTCCGCTTCAGCCGACCGGCATGCATCGTCGCAAGCTTGAAGGGCTGCCTGCCATCTGGCTTGGCTGTCCCCTTCCGGGAACAGTTCGATGCCCCGATTGTCTTTGTAACCTTTGTAATAGTTGTTGTTGAACAATGGACTGGCAGCCAATACCAATGCTTTGGCTTTGATACAGCGTGCTATCGTCTTGTTGAAACGACCGAATTCTGTTGATTGGTCCATTTCGGCTCGTTCAGGTAAAAATTCGATGGCTTTGTCGAGTTCTGTCACAATGAAATTGACTACCTCATCCGTTGTGTTACGGTAGATTTGCAAATCTTCCTCTTCTGCAGAGATGGGGATGGCATAATCCATGATGGGAATGGGGCCATAAAGACGGAACAGGTAGAAATGGTAGAATGCACGTAATGCCCGTACTTCAGCCATCCACAGATTCCTTTTCTTTTCACTCAAGTCTTTGGGACCACCATTTTCCAATGGAACTTTTTCCAGAAAGACGTTGCAGTGTCTGATACCCTGCCAAAGCCCATAACCGTCCCAGAAATTCATATAGGGGCTGTCGGCCTTGTTCCCCATGAAAAAGGCTTTCATGGGAGCAGGCATTCCACCACTCATTGTCTTCGTTTTGTCCTGTTCGTGGTACATGATTTCACCTCCTCCTGTCAGACCCAGCGTGTTGTTCGGATCGGCATACGAAGGTATATGCTTGTAACAGGTAAATAGATATTTTTCCGTATTGTATTCATTGATGAACGCATCGTCCAATTCTGGCTTGTCGTCGGGCAAAATGTCCAGCAGATTGTTACATCCTGACAGCGCAAAAAGGAGTATCAAATAAAATATTTTTTTCATATTCGGTATTCTTAATGATTAAAAATTGACTAACAGTCCCATGTTGTAAACTCGCTGTAGCGGATAAGCCAGACCGTTTCCTCCCATTTCCGGGTCCCACATTTTGAAGCTTGAAAAAGTCAGCAAGTTTGAACCACTCATGTAGAGTCTGACACTGATTCCCTTGAAGTCGGGGAACGTGTATCCCAATTCCACGGATTTCAATCGGAGATAGTCCAGATTGCGTAACCAATAACTGCTTGCCACGAAGTTGTTATTGTTTCCGTAGGCACCATTACCGGTATCGGGTGACAGGCGGGGCCATTTGGCATAGGGATTTCTGTTTTCTTCTGTCCAGCAATTTTCTGCAATAAAGTTCAGCATGGCACGGTTACCTTTCATGTCGTTCTTGTAAACTTCGACAAAAGGAGCCATGTTTTCCGCATCGAGGAAGAAGGAGTAGTGGGATTGTCCCTGGAAGAAGAAGGAACAGTCAAAATTCTTGTAGCCGATTGACGCACCAAATCCGTATTGAATTTCAGGAGTGGTTGGATAACCCATGGGAACCCTGTCGTAACTGTTGATGATACCGTCACCATTGATGTCGCGGTACTTGATATCGCCGGCCTGATAAATACCTCCCAGGTTGCTAACCTGTTGTACAGGAGAGTTTTCGACCTCCATATCATCAATAAACAGACGTTCGGCCACATATCCCAAGCTTTGTCCTACTTTTCGTCCTACTGTCGACAACCAGGGGGCTATTCCTGAATAGTCTAATTCTTCATATTTGGTAATTTTGGAAGTGCCATACGTGAAATTACCGCGAATGATATACCACAACGAATTTCTGAACGATTTGTTGAAATTCAATGTCAAGTCAATACCTTTACCTTCTGCTTCACCATAATTGGTTCTGACTTCTTTGGTTAATCCCATGATGGAAGGGATATCTGGTCTTTCTTGTACAATGTTGGTTCGGCGTTCTTTGTAAAATTCAGCTTGCAGTTTCAGGTCCTCGTCAAAGAAACCCAATTCAATAGCCAGGTTGGTTTTGTATGAAACTTCCCAAGTGATATCGGGATTTGCGTATCTGCCAACTACAATGGTCGGTCGTGTAAATGTTTGATCCGGGTTCGAACCAAAATACCCGGCAGCAGGACCGTTCAAATCAACATTGGACGTAAAGAAGAAACGGTCATCGTTTTCAATAATCACATCGTTTCCTGTCAGACCATAGGTAGCTCTTACAACGAATAAAGGAACATATTTTCTGATGCCCGACCAGAAGTTTTCGTTGGAGATACGCCAACCGGCACCAAATGAAGGGAAGAAGCCCCATCGGTGGGCCGGGTCAAAACGTTCCGAACCGTTGATACCGAAGTTGAATTCCGTAAAATAGCGCTTGTCAAATCCGTATGTGAAACGGCCGGCGAAAGATACGTTACGTGAAGGAAGGGAGGTGTCCAGATTGCTGGCACTGCCATTCATCGTTTCACTGAATGAAGCGACAAACAATCCGCCCACATCATGCTTCTCATTGAATGTATTGTCGTACATGATGGAACCTTCACCATATAAGCGTGTGCTTACGTCTTTACTGCCGGCGGTATATTCGATAAAGTCAGAGCCACCTTCCGGATTTAATGCCGACAGTTCGTATGGGAACTGAGTATTAGTGGGGTCGTAGGTACCTTGTATGTATTGATAATAAAATGGTTTATAAGAACGTTGTATATCAAAACCTGAATAGCGTGTAACGTTGCCGATTAATCTGGCCTTCAATCCCTTGGTGATGAATTTGAGGTCCTGATGAAGTTCCATTTGGGCTGCGAAGTTACTTTTCCTTACGTCCTGATATCCTCTCATCAAGTCGGCATAAGGATTGATATATGTAGGAGAGCCTTCTCCAAATTTGTTGCCGGAATAGTTACCGAACAATACTCTTCGATCCAAATATTGGGTTTGTGCATCCGGTTGGTAAGCCATTGGGAATAAAACGGGATTGGCAAGCAAGCATTTGCCGTAGGTGTTTGTACCACCACTACCGTATTCACCTATCGGTCCTGTGTAATTATCGAAACCGGCGTTCATTCTGACTTTTGCCTCCGTCGTTTTGGTCAGTTTCAAATTGACGTTCGAACGTAACGTGTATTTGTTGAACTTGATGTTAGTGTTGAACGGATTGACAGGGTCAACTTCCAGGATGCCATTATCTCTCGATACGGAGCCGGCCAAATAATACGTAACGACGTTACCACCACCGGAAATGTTGATATTGGCACGCTGGTTGAATGCATGGTTTCTTGTTAACTCCTTTCTCCAGTCGACTGCCGGATATACATACGGGTTTCTGTTGGGATTTCGTGTGTTGTCAATTTTACTCTGTTCGTATGTAATCTTGTCGTGGCGTGTCATGCTGGCAATATTGGAGTATTCCATGAACTTGACAGGATCGGCGATATCCACGTCGCAAGTAGGAGTGGAGAGAGAAGATTCTACACGTACTGATACTTTTGCTTTTCCTTGGTTTCCTTCTTTAGTCGTGACCAGTACTACACCATTGGCTCCTCTGGCACCGTACAATGCTGTAGCGGAAGCATCCTTTAAGATAGAGAAGCTGGCCAAGTCATCAGGGCTCAGTCGTGCCAGGTCGGTAGAAGTGGCCTGCATGTTATCGATAAGAATCAACGGCTCTACCAATCCGCTACCGAATGAGGTAACGCTTCGTACGAAGAATTGTGCATTGTCTTCACCCGGCGCACCCGAAGTCTGATAGGCTACCAAACCTGCAATTTTACCGGACAATGCAGTGGTCAAGTTACTGGACGGAACTTTCAACTGTCGGGTATCCAACGTTGAGATAGAAGAAACGACGCTTTCCTTTTTCTGTTTACCGAAAGCTACAATGACCGCTTCTTCCAACATTTGGGTTTGTTCCTCCAACATCACATTGATAACTTTCTTATTGACTCTGATAACTTGTTTTTGATAACCGATGAAAGAAAACTCCAAAGAATCTCCTTCGTTTACGGTAATTTCATATACACCGTCAGGGTCGGTAATGACACCTTTTCCTTTACCCAGTACCACTACGTTTGCACCGATAATGGGTGATTGGTCATATTTATCGGTAACGGTTCCCTGTACTTTGATTTTTTTGGATTGTTGCGGGCTTAGGCTAGCTACTGTGGATGTCTCAGCCTTTTTAGAATTTGTATCGGCAGCGTAACTCATTTCTGTACTTACCGTCAAACACAATGCACCAAGCCCTATAAGTTTTAACATTCTATGTTTCAAATGCTCATTCATAAATTGGTATTGATTTGTTGTTTGGTTAATTCATGTTATACAATTCTGTCCTTGCTTCTGCTACTATTGTAGTAAGCGTTATTCTTATTTATGTGCTTTTTCTCATAGGCGTAATTTTATTAGTTTTTACTTTATTTTACTCTCTCTCTTAATTAACGAATGCAAAATTATGGGGTTTTAGTTATAAAAAATAGAATATTTTCGGCTTCTGATGTGAAAAAAACGATATGATGCAATTGTTGCATTTGTAGATAGTGGACAATATCGACATGCTGTTTATTTTTATCGATTTTGTTTTGCTAATACAATTTTAAATGATAGTTTTGTATTATAATATATAATTTAAAATAAATCGATGAGTTTACCTTTAGAAGAATTGCATCTTTTGTTGTTGAATGTCGGATTGGCTATCCATGATGCAGATTGGAATTGGAAGAATGTAAATAGTCCTTTTATGCGGTTGTATTATGTGACGGAAGGCACTGCAAAAGTTGAATTGCCGGCTGGGACATTCCTGCTGAAACTTAATCATCTGTATCTCATACCGGCTTTTGTCCCGCATAGTTACATTTGCGACTCTTCCTTTTGCCATTATTATCTCCATATTTATGAGGAATCTCATCAAGATGTATTTGCCGAATGGGAGCTCCCGTTTGAAATTCCTGCCACTGAGGTCGATTTACGACTTGTTACTCGGTTGTGTGAAATCAATCCGGATATGAAGTTACCGCAATCTGATCCTACTGCATATGATAATGAGCCTACCTTGATAAAAAATATATTAAAAAACAAGCAAAGAGCTTTTTGCGATAAACTAGAGTCGAGAGGAATTGTATTTTTGTTGGTATCTCGTTTTGTGAGGCAGGCTCAACAAAAATGCAGTTGCCGTGATAAGCGTATAGAGGATGTTTTATCCTATGTACGTGAGCATATCTATGAAAATATTAATTTGAGCCTTTTGGCTGATCAAGTTTGTCTTTCAAAAGATCATTTTATACGTCTGTTCAAGCATGAAATGGGGGTAACACCTTTGCATTATATCAATCAAAAGAAAATAGAAAAGGCTCAGTTCCTTTTATTAACAGAAGATTCTTCTGTGAAAAATGTCGCTTTTACAATGGGGTTTGATGATTATTCTTATTTTAATCGTCTGTTTAAGAAGCTGGTTGGAACCACTCCTCAGGAATACAGGCGTACATGCCATTGACTTTTTATGTGTGAAATAGGGATGGTTATGATGTGACATTTAGCCTTTCCATATTCTCTTGTTAGCGTGTGTACATCCTGTCCTCTTCTCCTGTACATCTTTTCTTTTTCTTGTGCACATCCTTTTTCCGTCCGTAAATCACCGTTTTCCCTTCCTTAAATCATCGTTTTCCTTTCGCGCGCGCCCGCAAAATATAT
>NZ_CABUOL010000002.1 GCF_902493215.1 uncultured Mediterranea sp. | reverse complement strand
CGCACCTGCGCTACATTGCGGACAACGACGAGGCGCTGCTCCTGCAAGTGATGCCACGCTACGGCCTGTCCGAGGAGGAGATGCGGGGGCTGATACACTCCGCCTGCTCGGCGAAGTGGTACTCGATGCCGAAGATGTTGAAAGAAGCACTGAATAATGGAGAATTGAAAATTGAGAATGGAGAATGGCCAGCGGATGACGAGGATAATAATTCTCAATTATCCATTCTCAATTCTCCATTACCAAAGCGCTTGCCTGCTCTAATCAAACTATTGGTGAGCCGCACGCCCGACGTCTACAAGGCAGCCGTGGCGCACGCCGTCTTCCCCTCGCTGGGGGCGCACCTGCATCGCGTAAGGTTTAAATACATTGACAACGTGGAGCACGAAGCCACCTTGATGAACGTGCTGATGGCAGGCACGGGCGCGGGCAAGGACTGCATCTCGGAACCCATCAACCGCATCATGGCCGACATCCGCCGCCGCGACGAGGACAACCTGCGACGCGAGCGGGAGTGGAAGAACGAGGTGACCTCGAAGGGTGCCAACAAGGACAAGCGCCAGCGACCCGAAGGCTTGATTATCCAGGAGATTGACGCCGACATGACGAACCCCGCCTTCGTGATGCGCATGGCCGAGGCGGACGGTCACTTCCTCTACACGAAGCTGAACGAAATCGACCAGTTCGATGCGCTGAAGGGCACAGGGCGCACAGGGCAGCAGTTCCAGATTATGTGCCTGTCCTTCGACCCCGGCAACCGCTACGGACAGACGCGTGTGGGCGTGCAGAGCGTCACGGAGAAGGTGACCATCCGCTTCAACTGGAATGCCGCCACGACCATTCAGAAAGGCAAGCGATACTTCAGCCGTGTACTGACGGACGGGCCAATAAGCCGCATCAACTTCTGCACCATCCCCGAGCGCGAAATCGGCGCGGAGATGCCTGTCTATGGCACCTACGACGCCGCCTTCGATGAGGAGCTGCGCCCCTACATCGAAAACCTCGTGAAGGCGCAGGGATTGATAGATTGCCCGCAGGCCTACAAGCTGGCGCAAACATTGAAGGAGGAGTGTGCCGACTTCGCCCGCCTCTCGCAAAGCCGCGTGTACGAAAACCTCTCCTTCCGCGCCAACGTGATAGCTTACCTGAAGGCGTGCGTGCTCTACGTGGCCAACGGTTGCCAATGGGACAAGACCTTCGAGGACTTCATCCGCTGGTCGCTCCAGTACGACCTGGCTTGCAAGATGGAATTCTTCGGAGCGGACATCGAGGAGGCACAAACCGTCAACCTGCGCAGCCACAAGGGCCCGCGTAACCTGCTGGAACTGCTGCCCGACCAGTTTACCTTTCGGGAAGTGGTACAAACGCGGTTGAGGGAAGGCAAGAATGAGGAAGGCACCTACAAAATGCTTCGGCAATGGATATACCGAGGATACATTCAACAGTCAACAGTTGACAGTTATCAAAAACTAAAATTCAGAAAAGATGGAACTGACATTGACAAGAACTACTAAAAGGAAAGGCTGCACGCTGGGCGTGCTGGCCGTGGACGGAAAGGAAATGTGCGACACGATGGAGCCCACGTGGCGCGACCTGAAGAAGGAACGCAAGGTGAAGGGCCGCACGGCCATCCCCGAAGGGCGCTATCCTGTGGTAATCACCCTCAGCCCCAAGTTCGGCAAGTGGCTGCCTCTGCTGCTGAACGTGCCCTTCTTCGAGGGCATCCGCATCCATGCGGGCAACCTGCCCACGGACACCGAGGGGTGCATCCTCGTGGGCGAATACAACGAGGAGTCGCGCCAGCTGGAGTGCTCCACGCTCTACGTCCGCCTGGTGAAGCAACTCATCGTCGAAGCCAAGGAACGGGGCGAAGGCGTGTGGATCACGGTGAAGTGAAGATTACGCCGAGGAGGGGCACAAGTCCCCCTCCTCTGCCCTCACGACACTCTCCGCACAAAAATCGCCGAACCGTTTGCCCATTTGGCGGAAAGCACGTAATTTTACCCTCGCAACAATCATAAAAAACATTATCTACCCTATGAATACCTCCGAACAACCCTCATCGCCCACCCGCCACTCGTGCGTGGATTGCGGCACACAGAACTGCAAGTACCAGAACCGTACGTATCCCGAATTCTGCCCCACCACCCACCTGAAGGAGGAAGACCTGCAATGGGCACTGGAGCGCTACGACGAACCGCGCAACCACGACATCATGGTGGCCAGCGCCGAAGTGGAATACGAAGGCTACTGCCAATGGACGCGCGTACAGGAAATCATGGAGTTTGCCCGAAAGATAGGGGCACACAAGATAGGCATCGCCCACTGCATCGGCCTCATCCGCGAGGCACGCATCTTTGCCCGCATCCTGCAAGCCAACGGCTTCGAACCGCTGGCGGTAATCTGCAAGGTGGCGGGCAAGGCGAAATCGTCCATCGGCATCCCGCAGGCGTGCGAATCCATCGGGGCGGCCATGTGCAACCCCATCCTGCAGGCGCGCCTGCTGAACGAGGCACAGACGGACCTGAACGTGGTCATCGGCCTCTGCGTGGGGCACGACAGCCTGTTCTACAAGTACTCCGAGGCCTACGCCACCACCCTCGTCACCAAAGACCGCGTGACGGGCAACAACCCCGCCGCCGCGCTCTACACGGCGGAGTCGTACTATCGGAAGAAATTCGGCTTGAAGGGGTAAAGGCAGCGGATTTCCCCTTCAGGCAGCGCATGTGTACGCACCATCAGTAACCTTTGTGCTGACGCAGCTGGGGGTTCATGCTGATGACCTTCTCGGGGATGGGAAAGACGGTGGTGAAACCGGTGGCCTCATCCTCTACCTGCGGACGATGGCTGTAGGCACGGGTGAAAAGGCCAAAGCGGACAAGGTCTTGCCTGCGCCAGCCCTCCCAAGCCAGCTCCAGCAGACGTTCGTCGAGCAAGGTCTCCAGCGTAGCCGGACGTGAAGGCGCTCCCACCCGACGGCGTACCTGCTCCAACTCGGCATCGCCATTGCCGCCGGCACGCACCTTGGCCTCGCTCTGCATCAGCAACACGTCGGCATAGCGGAAAAGTACGATGTCGTTGTCGGCCAACTTGCCGTCTTTCAAGCTCGTGGGATCGACCTCGTACTTCTTCATGCGGGCACCCGCGGTCTTCTCATATTCCTTGCCCGAAAGGTCGAGCTCCACACAGCGGGGTTCATAGACAAGGGGCGTACGGCCGTCGTCGAGCAGGACAGGATTGCCTTGCAGGTCGGTCACCTCGTCGGCATAATAGCAAAGGCGGAAACGGGGATCTTCCTCGTCCGTGCCGTAGCCGAAGACATCGAGCGCATCGAGCGTGGCCGACGCACCGTTCTCGCCTCCCAAGCCGAGGGCCTTGGCATGGTTGTAGTGGCGCGAACGGAAGAGGTAGATGAACTGGTTGGTGTAAAGAGTCTTGTTCATGGGGATGACGAAGATGTTCTCGGACGAAGACTCGTTGAACACGGCAAAGTTACTCCGATAGTCAGTTTCCAGAGTATATCCGCTTTCGGTTATCAGGTTGCAATAGTGGCAGACGGTCTGCCAGGCATCCATCTTCACGCCGTCCACATCGAAAAACAGCTGCCTGCCGTCGGGGCGGAGTGCGTCTGTCCAGTCGTCGTCGGCATAGACCTCGGCATTCAAAGCGAGCTTGGCCAACAGGAACCACACGACGGGGCGGGTAATGCGGCCGTAGTAAACACCCGGCTGGTTGCTGCGTTCGCCGCTCAAGGCAGGCAAGACTTCTTGAAGTTCGGACACGATGAAGCGGAAAAGCTCGCTCCGCTCCACCTGCAGGAGGTCGGCGGAGGCGTCATCGGTATGCCTGATGAGGGGCACACGGCCAAAGAGGTCCATGAGGTAGTAATAGAACAAGGCACGCAGGGCACGCACCTCGGCTCTATAAGGCTCCACATCGTCGGCGGGGCGGGCGGCGGCATAGGCATCTATCTTGACCAGCGAATGGTTGCAGAGGACAACGGCTTTGTAGAGGTATTCCCACGTGTGAAAAATGGCATTGTTGCTGACACCCCAGCGGTGGAGATAAAGTCCCTGCCAGAAGCCGCCGTCGTACCAGTCGGCACCGCGGGTGGGCATGATAGCTTCGTCGGTGGTAAAGGTATTGAGGTCGTAAACGCCACGACCTGTGCCTTGCAGGCCCTGGCTGTCTTCGCAACCTCCTACGTGATTGTAGAGCGTGGCTACGTGGAAACGATAGACTTCCTGCAAGGAAGTGGCCAGTTGGTCTTCACTGATGCCGTCGCGGGGATTTTCCTCCAAAAAACGGCTGCACCCGGCCAGAAGCAGGACGAAGAACAGGGTGGCGACAAACGGGAAGAGGGTATGTTGTTTCATGACGGTCTCCTTTCTTTATTTAGAAGTTCAAACTAAGACTGAGCGTATAGGTACGCGACAAGGGATAGGTACGCTTGTCATCGACCCCCAACGTGGAGTCGACCTGCGTACTGTTGATGAGCGGCGTCAAGCCCGAATAGGCGCTGAGGGTGCCCAGGTTGTTGACGGTAAAGGCCAGGCGGATGCTCTTCAGCAGCTTGCCCTCACGCAAGGGCGGCGTCCAACCCAACGTGAGATAGTCGAAATGGACGTAGTTGCCGCTCTCCAGCCAGTAGTCGGTGGCCGTCTGATCCGTTATCATGCGGGCGGGGGCATCGGCCATGACGTTGTAGTCGGGCAGGCTGTTCATGTTCATATAAGTCAGGGCGGTGCCGTTGTAGATCTTGTGGCCGAAGGCGCCATTGACCTGCAACGACACGTCGAACCGACGGTAACGGAAGCTGATGTTGGAGCCCAGCATCACCTTGGGTACGGCCTGACCCGCAATGTAGCGGTCTTCGCCATCTTCCATGTTCACGCCCCCACCGTTGAGGTCGGCAATGTCGTACTTGTAGCCGCCGTTACCGTCGGACACAAGGCCGTTGCAATGGGGCAGGTAGAACACACCCAGAGGTTGCCCCACAATCTGATAGACGATGTTGTTGTAGCCACCGTGGAAGCCGGCACCGTCCAAACCTGCGATGGCCGTGTATTCGGCGGCCGAAATCCACTTGCCGTCATACATGCCGCTCAGCGAGAGAAGCTTGTTGCGCTGCCAGGTGACGTTGGCGTTGACGGTCAGCTCCATGTCTCTGGTGCGGAGGGGTGTGAAGCCGACGGCCGCTTCAAGGCCGCTGTTGCGCATGGAGCCGATGTTGGCCAGCAGGGTGTTGTAAGGGAAAGGCGGGACACTGACGTGGTAGGAATAGAGCATGTCCTCGGTCTTGGAGCGGTAGGCGTTGAACGAGAGAAGCAGGCGGTTGTCAAGCATGGCCAGGTCGAACCCTGCGTTGAACGTGTATTTCACCTCCCACTTCAGGTCGGGATTGGCGTTGCGCAGGCTTTCGTAGGTGACGAGCGGCGCATTGCCCACAGGTACGATGCCGTTGGGCTTCACCAGCGACATGGTGGTATAGGAGTCGATGCCGCCCTGGTTGCCCGCCAAGCCGTAGCCGAGGCGCACCTTCAGGTTGTCTATCCACGTGACGGAGCGCATGAAGTCTTCCTGCGTCACATTCCATGCCACGGACGCCGAGGGAAAGAAGCCCCACTTGTGGTTGGCACCAAACTTGGACGAGGCGTCGGTGCGGGCGTTGAGCGTGAGCACGTAGCGGTTGTCGAACGTATAGTTGACGCGCCCCAGGAAGGAGACAAGGCGCGGATTGTCGTAGTAGGAACCCGTCCCCTCCCACGGACGCAGGGCACCTCCCTGCAGGTTGTGGTAACCCATCTCGTCGGACGAGAAGTTGGTGACGGTGGTGTAGAAGCCCGAATAGGTATCTTTGGACACTTCGCCCAAGGCCAGCAGGTCGATGAAGTGACGGCCTTTCTGCTTCTGCCACGTCAGCATCATGTTGCCCAACAAGGTCTCCGAACGACGGCTGCCGCGATAAGCCTGGCCGCCTCCCCAAACGGGCGTAGGCAGGTACTGGTCGTCTTCCGTCTCGCTATAGGTGTAGGCGCCGAAGAGCACCAGCTTCCAGTCGAACGGCAAACTGAGGTTGAGGCGCGCGTGGGCACTGAAGTAGGACGTGGCGTCGCGGTTGTCCACCTCCATCCACGCCAGGGGATTGGTAATCTGACTGGCCGTCGTCAGCTGGTCCCATCCGCCCGAAGCGTTCTTGCCCGCAGGGAAGGTGGGGTTGAAGGCGGCGGCGGAGTAGAAGGTCTTCTGGAGGTCGAACAGGGTGCGGTCGCGCTTGACAGAGCCGAACAGGCCCAACTCGCAATCGAGCAGACGGTCTATCAGCTTCTGGTTCAGGTTCATGTTCGAGGTAAACAGCTTCATCGCCTCGTTGCGGATAACGCCCTCACGCTCCTGATAGCCCAACGAGACGCGGTAATCCGACCGCTCTCCACCACCATAGAGGGCAATGTTGTGGTTCTGCTGGATGCCTGTCTGCTCGATAGCCTTCTGGAAGTCGGTGTTGTGACCGAGATCCACCACCTCGTAACCAAGGGATGCGGCCGCCTGGCGGTAGGCGTCGGCATCGAGCATGTCCAGGTGCCGGTAGGCGTGGGAAATGCCGAAAATGCCGCTATAATTGACATGCGTCTTGCCTCCCGCACCGCGCTTGGTGACGATGTTGATGACACCCGAGGCACCCCGCGAACCATACTGAGCCGTCTCCGAAGCATCCTTGAGGATGGTGAAGCTCTCGATGTCGGTGGGATAGAGCGAAGTCAGCATCGAAAGGTCGCCCGGCACACCGTCCACCACGATGAGAGGTTCGTTACCACTGGTAAGCGAGGTCGTACCACGCAGGCGCACGGACTCGAGGGCAGCGGTACCGTTGCTGTTCTTCCGGATAGAAAGCCCCGCCACACGTCCCTGGATGGCCTCCAACGGATTGGAAAGCAGCTCCTTGTTCATCTGCTTTTCGGTGATAAGCTCCACGGAGCCCGACAGGTTGTTCAGCGTGCCTCGGGCATACCCCACATGAAGAAGTGTATCGGCTGGAGGCAATTCAAGAACAGACACTTGTGCACACAAGCTGGCGGATAACAGACAGGCGAAATACAACATGATTCCGCGACAAAGAGGGAATAAACAGCGTCTTTTCATAATCGGTAAATTTCAGGTTATGACTTTTTTTTCCAAAGGTAAGAAAATAAAGGGAAACGACAACTGTTTCCGATACTTTTAGCACTCGGAAAGCAGTGTTTTCCTCCCCGAAAAGTATCGTTCTACAATTCTCCCTACCCCAGCCGCTAACGGGAAAGCAACCGGCGGGAGCGATAGTACCACACGCCCACAACATCGGCCAGCGCCCAACCGATGGGAACGGACCACCAGATGCCTGTATAGCCCACCTGGGGCAGCGAAGCCAGCAGATAGGCCAGCAACACGCGCGTGCCCAGCGACACCACCGTGAGCACCACCGACAGGGAGGGAAGAGCCACGGCACGATAGAAACCGTAGAGCAGGAAGAGGTAGCCGATGCCCACGTAGAAGCTGCCCTCGATGCGCAGGTACTCCACGCCGATGGCGACAATCTCTGCCTCGGACGGGGAGACGAAAAGCGACATCAGCCAGGGGGCGCCCACAAAGACGAGGGCGGAGACAAGCAGGGCGAAGGCAGTGGTGAGCCACACGGCACTGCGGATGCCGCGACGGATGCGGTCGGTGCGGCCGGCTCCGAAGTTCTGAGCGATGAAGGTGGAGAAGGCGTTGCCGAAGTCCTGCACGGGCATGTAGGCAAAGGAGTCGATCTTCACCGCCGCGGCAAAGGCGGCCATGACGGCCGTGCCGAAGCTGTTGACCAAGCCCTGCACCAGGAGGATGCCGAAGTTCATGACCGACTGCTGGACGCACGTCAGCAACGAATAGGAAGACAGGCGGCGGATGGACGGAAAGTCGACCACACAGTCGGCCTTGCGCAAGCGCAGGGCGGGGAAACGGCGGCGGGTATAAAGATAAAGCCCCAGGGCGGCCACCGTCTGAGCCACTACCGTAGCGAGGGCCGCTCCCTCGACTCCCATGTGCAAACCGAGCATGAAGAGGAGGTCGAGCCCGATGTTGAGTACCACAGATACGAGCAGGAAGCAGAGGGGCACCACGGAATTGCCCATCGCACGGAGCAGGAAGGCGTAGAAGTTGTAGACGCACACAGGCACCATGCCCAGGAAGACGATGAAGAGGTAGCTGCGTGCCAGCGGCTCTACCTCGGGCGGCGTGTGGAGCAGGCGGATGACGGGCGTCAGCCAAAGGAGCGAAGCCACGTTGAGCACCAGCGTGACGCCGCCCACGATGAGCATGGACGAGAAGATGCTGCGCCGCAAGCCGTCGAACTCGCGCGCGCCATACTGCATGGAGAACACGGCGCTGCACCCCATGCAGAGGCCGATGAAGATGGACGTGACAAACACGATGAGGGCATACGACGAACCCACGGCGGCCAGGGCATCGGCGCCGAGGACACGCCCCACGATGAGCGTATCGGCCACGTTGTAGCACTGCTGCAACAGGTTGCCCAGCATCAGCGGGAAGGCAAAGCGGAGCATCGTGCCCGTGATGCTGCCTTCCGTCAGATTTCCCTTGTACAAGTCGGCCATGGTTTCGCTTCTTGAAATGACGCCCAAAATTAGGGCACACACGTCAGATATACAACGGTTGGACGAAGAGTTTTAGGGATACAAAGGGATGAAAAGATAGATTTTTGCATATTTATTTGGAATATATTCATAAAAGCTATACCTTTGCCCCCGCAAAACCAAGAAATAAGACTCATGAACCAGTTATCCAACATATCCAACAGGAAAAGCCTGCCTGCCCGCCTGAACCCAGGTATGGGCAGCAGGCCGACCATTCATGTGCACTGGTTCAGCGGGTTCATCTAAGTTTCCTCTCCCCTTCTTTTTGACATATCCCTATCAATCTGGCAGGCACGCATGACGTCTGCCCGCCCCGTTCATTGTGTTCAACCTCAAAAAAAGAGAAAGAGAGAATCGTTATGTTCAGCATTATATGTACCATGCTGGCCGGTATCGTCATCGGCCGCTTCCTGCACGACGGGAAGTTTCTGAAAAATATCGAGAAGAGCACTTCGCTCACCATTGCTGCCCTGCTGTTTGTGCTGGGGCTGTCCATCGGCTCCAACCGCCTCATCGTGGAAAACCTGGGGCGCGTGGGATGGCAGGCAGCCATACTGGCCGTACTGAGCCTGGCAGGCAGCATCGTGGCCGCACGCATCGTTTTCCAACTGTTTTTTGAGAAAGGAGAAGAGAAATGAAGAACAATCTGATTGTACTCGCCATCTTCGGCATCGGCTGCCTGGCCGGCGCCGGCTTCCAACCGGAAGCAAACATGCACAACTGGTCGCTCTGTATCCTCTATGCCCTGATGCTGCAGGTGGGCATCGGCATCGGAAGCAACCGAGGCCTGCAACAGGAACTGAAGAAGCTAAGCCCCAAGATGCTGCTGGTACCCGCAGCCACCATCACAGGTACCCTGGCGTTCTCGGCCGCAGCAAGCCTGCTGCTGAGCCAGTGGAGCGTGTTCGACTGCATGGCCGTGGGCAGCGGATTTGCCTACTACTCGCTGTCGTCCATCCTCATCACGCAGTTCAAGGAGCCTTCCATCGGCCTCCAGTTGGCCACGGAGCTGGGCACCATCGCCCTGCTGAGCAACATCATCCGCGAAATGATGTCGCTGGTGGGCGCACCCCTCATCCGCAAATACTTCGGACAGCTGGCTCCCATCTCGGCCGCGGGCGTGAACTCGATGGACGTGCTGCTGCCCTCCATCACGCGCTGTTCGGGCAAGGAGGTGATGCCCATCGCCATCTTCCACGGCATCCTCATCGACCTGAGCGTGCCTTTCTTCGTGAACCTGTTCTGCAACCTGTAGGAGGCGAGAACAGAAATAGGCTGCACCTCCGAAGCAAAAGCTGAAAACGTTGTTTTCGCTTTGTGCTTCCCTCGGTTTGCGCTATCTTTGCACGCATTTCTCACGAAAAAAAACGTATCGCAAGCATGAACAGATTGAAAGGTTTTATCTACGGATTGGCCACGTCGGTGACGTTCGGCCTCATTCCGCTCTTCACCCTGCCGCTGATGCAGGGAGGTATGTCACTCGACTCCATCCTCTTCTACCGCTTCCTCTTCGCCACGCTGGCGCTGGCGGGGATGATGAAGCTGCACAAGGAGCCCTTCGGCATTGAGGGACGAGACATTCCCTTCCTCCTGCTGCTGGCGGGCTTCTACACGGCTTCGGCCCTGTTTCTGTTTTGGGGATACGACTTCATGGGGGCAGGCGTGGCCACGACGCTGCACTTCACCTACCCCGTATTCGTCACGCTGCTGATGCTAGTGCTCTTCAGGGAGCGGGCGTCGTGGGTGACGTGGGCGGCCATTGTGCTGGCCATCTATGGCGTGGCCAAGCTGTCGCTGAAGGGCGGCGAGCTGGTGCTCGACCCGATGGGGATGGTCATCGTGCTGCTCTCGGCCGTGGGTTACGCAAGCTACATCACGACGGTGAACAAGTCGCGCGTGCGGACGATGAACAGTCGCAAGCTGGCTTTCTACGTGTTCGTCTTCACCACCCTGATGTTTGCCGTCAAGGCAGGGCTGAACGAAGGCATCCAGCCGATACCCGACGCCCTGTCGGCCACCAACCTGATACTGCTGGCCGTAGTGCCGACGGTCATCTCGAACATCACCCTGCTGCTGGCCGTGAAGTACATCGGCGGTACGCTGACGTCCATCCTGGGCGCCATGGAGCCTGTGACGGCGGTGTGCATCGGCGCACTGGTCTTCGGCGAGGCGTTCACCTTGCAGGAGGCTTTCGGCATCGTCCTCATCCTAGTGGCCGTGACGCTCATCATCCTGAGCAAACCCATCCAACACACGCTGTCGTCCGTCTTCAGGATGATACGGCCGAGGCATGCGTAAGGCTTATCCCACCACTTATTCTTCCACCGCCATCGCCACCATCTCCTGCAGGGTGGCAACGGCTTCTTCGACCGTGGGCACGTCTTTGACCAGCATGCTGCGCTTGCCGTTCTGCTCGCGCAGGTCGCAACGGCGGGTGTACTTCATCATGTAGGCGATGACCTTGCCGAAGGCCTGGCTCTGATAGTAAGGGCTGTCGGGATTGGACACAAAGAAGAGGGTCATGCGGCCACCCTTGAGGAACACCTTCTCGGCTCCCAGACGGGCGGCCAGACGACGCAAGGGCACGATGCGCAGCAGCTCTTCCGTCTCGGGCGGCACAGGGCCGAAACGGTCTTCGAGGCGAGCGCGGAAGGCATCGACGTCCTTGTCGAGCACCAGCGAATCGAGCTCGCGGTAGAGGAGCATGCGCTCGCTGCTGCCCGTAACGTAGGTGGCGGGCAAGAGGAGTTCGAGGTCGCTCTCCACCTGACATTCGTCCACAAACTGCTCGCCGCTGATCTGCCCGCTACCGTCGGCCGCCTGCTGCTCTTCGGCCACGAGGTCGGCAAACTCGTCGTTCTTCAACTCGCGTACGGCTTCGGTCAAGATCTTCTGATAGGTTTCGTAACCCAGGTCGGCGATGAAGCCGCTCTGCTCGGCGCCCAGCATGTTACCTGCCCCGCGGATGTCGAGGTCCTGCATGGCGATGTGGATGCCGCTGCCCAGGTCGGAGAAGTTCTCGATGGCTTGCAGGCGTCGCTTGGCTTCGGGCGTCAGGCTGGACAGCGGGGGCGCCAACAGGTAGCAGAAGGCTTTCTTGTTGCTGCGCCCCACACGCCCGCGCATCTGGTGCAGGTCGCTCAAGCCGAAGTTCTGCGCCTGGTTGATGATGATGGTGTTGGCGTTGGGGATGTCGATGCCGCTCTCGATAATGGTGGTGGCGATGAGCACATCGTAATCGTAATTCACGAAGTCGAAGATAATCTTCTCCAGTTCGGCCGGCTCCATCTGACCGTGACCGATGCACACGCGGCAGTCGGGTATGTTGCGCTCGATCATGGCCTTCAGCTCGGGCAGGTTGGAGATGCGGTTGTTCACGAAGAACACCTGCCCGTTGCGGCTCATCTCGAAGTTGATGGCGTCGATGATGACTTCCTCGTTGAAGGTATGCACCTCTGTCTGGACAGGGTAGCGGTTGGGCGGCGGCGTCTGGATGACGCTGAGGTCACGCGCCCCCATCAGCGAGAATTGCAGGGTGCGGGGGATGGGCGTGGCGGTCATGGTGAGCGTATCGACATTCACCTTGAGCTGGCGGAGCTTCTCCTTGACGCTGACGCCGAACTTCTGCTCTTCGTCGATGATGAGCAGACCCAAGTCCTTGAACTTGACGTCCTTGCCCAGGATGCGGTGGGTACCGATGAGGATGTTCACCTCGCCTGCGGCCAATCCCTTGATGACGGCCTTCGCCTGGGCGGCGGTGCGGGCGCGGCTCAGGTACTCCACGCGGCAGGGCAGGTCTTTCAGACGCTCCTTGAACGTCTGAAAATGCTGGTAGGCCAAGACGGTGGTGGGCACCAGGACGGCCACCTGCTTGTTGTCGCACGCGGCCTTGAAGGCGGCGCGCACAGCCACTTCCGTCTTTCCGAATCCCACGTCGCCGCACACCAGCCTGTCCATCGGCCGGGCGCTCTCCATGTCGGCCTTCACGTCGGCCGTGGCCTTGCTCTGGTCGGGCGTGTCTTCGTAGAGGAACGAGGCTTCGAGCTCGCGTTGCAGGAAGCTGTCGGGGCTGAACTGATAGCCCTTCTCCTCGCGGCGTTGCGAGTAAAGCTTGATGAGGTCGCGGGCAATATCCTTGATTTTCTTCTTCGTACGGTCCTTCAACTTCTCCCACGCACCCGTGCCCAGCTTGTTGAGGCGGGGCGCTTCGCCCTCCTTGCCCTTGTACTTGGACACCTTGTGGAGGGAGTGGATGGAGACGAACACCACGTCGTCGTTCTGATAGACAAGCTTGATGACCTCCTGCGTGGTATTGCCATTGGGGATGCGCACCAAGCCGGCAAAGCGCCCCACGCCATGGTCGGTATGCACCACATAGTCGCCCGGCTGAAACTGGTTCAGTTCCTTCAGCGAAAGGGCCACCTTGCCGCTGCGGGCCTTGTCGCTCTTGAGGTTGTACTTGTGGAAGCGGTCGAACAGCTGGTGGTCGGTAAAGACGCACAGGCGCAGCTGGTTGTCGGCAAAGCCCTCGTGCAAGGTCTTCTCCACTGCCGTGAAGGTAATCTTCTCGCCCCCGCGCTCCTCGAAGATGGCACGGATGCGGTCGGTTTGCTTGGTGCTGTCGCTACAGATATAGATGGTATAGCCGTCGGCCAGATAACGGGCAAAGCTGTCGGCCACGAGGTCGAAGTTCTTGTGAAAGATGGGTTGCGCCGACGTGTCGAACTGAAGCGAAGCGTCGGGCGTGCCTGTGGGCTTGGTGCCGAACTCCAGGCGGCGGAAGTCGAGGGCACGGACGGTGAACTCACCGCCGTCGATGAGCTTGCCTTCCAGACGGATGTCACCGTTCTCCTCCGCCTCGCGGGCAGCGATGGCTTGGGGAGTGAGAGCTTCGTCGTGCACCTGCTGGATGCGTTCGCGCAGCCACAGGAAGTCGCGCATGGACAGGATGGTGTCGGCGGGCAGGAAGTCGAGAAACGACACCATGCCGCCCGTGCCGCCTGCCGAGAGGTCATTGCTGAGGTCGGGCACGATGACCACGCTCTCCTTCTTCTCCTTGGACAGCTGTGTCTCCACCTCGAAGGTGCGCAGGCTTTCCACCTCGTCGCCGAAGAAGTCGATACGGAAGGGGTATTCGCTGGAAAAGGAAAATACGTCGATAATGCTGCCTCGGACGGCATACTGGCCGGGTTCATACACATAGTCGGTACGCTCGAAACCATAGCTGTGGAGCACCTCGGTGACGAACGTCATGTCCACCTGCTCGCCGGCATGAAGGGTGAGCGTCTTCTGCTCCAGCTCGCCCTGCGACACCACCTTCTCGGCCAGCGCGTCGGGGAAGGTGACGATGCACAAGCCGCGGCTGTCCTTCTGCAGGCGGCTGAGCACCTCGGTGCGGAGGATTTCGTTGGCGGCATCCTTCTGGCCGTACTTGATGGCACGGCGGAAGGACGAGGGGAAAAAGAGTACCTGCCCGTCGCCCAGCACCTGCACCAGGTCGTGATAGAAGTAACCCGCCTCCTCGCCGTCGCCCAGCACAAAGACGAACGGGCGACCTGCCCGCCCCACCAGCACCGAGGCCAGCAGGGAAGCCGACGAGCCGTGAAGCCCGCCCACGAAGAGGTGTTTCAGCTGGTCGTCGGCCAGCAGGCGCAAGGCCGCCTCAATCTGCGGATGGGCGGCGTATCGTTGTTGCAGTTCGGTAATCGTAAAGCTCATGTGCGTGAAAATTATCCGTGCAAAATTACGAAGAAAATGGATAAGAATACATCCGCCGCAAAGAAAAGCACTGTTTTCCTACTGAAAAAACAATGGAAAACACTACATTTGTGGCACATTTACAATCCATAAAAGATATGCATACATCAGACAGCATCGTCATCATCCCGACCTACAACGAGCGGGAGAATATCGAGAACATCATACGGGCCGTCTTTGCCCTGGAGCATGGTTTCCACATCCTGGTCATCGAAGACGGGTCGCCCGACGGTACGGCCGAGATTGTCCGCCGCCTGCAACGCGAAGAGTTCGCCGACCGCCTGTTCATGGTGGAGCGTCACGGTAAGCTGGGCTTGGGCACCGCCTACATCGCCGGTTTCCGCTGGGCGCTGGAGCACGACTACGAATACATCTTCGAGATGGACGCCGACTTCAGCCACAATCCCAAGGACCTGCCCCGCCTCTATAAGGCCTGTGCCGAGGAGGGGGCCGACGTGTCCATCGGCTCGCGCTACGTGAGCGGCGTGAACGTGGTGAATTGGCCCATGGGGCGCGTGCTGATGTCCTACTTCGCCTCGAAATACGTGCGCATCATTACGGGCCTGCCCATCCACGACACCACGGCGGGCTTCGTGTGCTACCGCCGCCGCGTGCTGCAAACCATCAACCTCGACTCCATCCGCTTCAAGGGTTATGCCTTCCAAATCGAGATGAAGTTCACCGCCTACAAGTGCGGCGCACAGGTGAAGGAAGTGCCCGTCATCTTCATCAACCGCGAGCTGGGCACCTCGAAAATGAACTCCAGCATCTTCGGCGAAGCCGTCTTCGGCGTCATCCGTCTGAAGTGGGACAGCTGGTTCAAGAAGTATCCGAAGATTAACGGTTAGTGGTGAGCGGTGAACGGTTAGTATTCCATTCGGACGGCTACTAACCGCTAACCGTTAACCACTGACCGCTCAACAACGTCACTAACCGCTAACCACTAACCGCTCATAACATGAAACGTACCCTCATCCACAACGCCCTCATCGTCAACGAGGGACAAACCATACAAGGCTCCGTAGTCATCACCGACCAGGGCCGCATCGCCGAGGTGCTGACCCACGGCAAACCCCTCTCCGCCCCCTGTGACGAAACCATCGACGCCACCGGCTGCTACCTGCTGCCGGGCGCCATCGACGACCACGTGCACTTCCGCGACCCGGGCCTGACGCACAAGGCCGACATCCTCAGCGAAAGCCGGGCGGCCGCCGCAGGAGGCGTCACCAGCATCATGGACATGCCCAACACCCTGCCGCAAACCACTACCCTCGAAGCCCTCGACGCCAAGCTCAACCTGCTGGACGAACGCTGCATCGTGAACCACTCCGCCTACTTCGGCGCCACGAACAACAACTACGGCGACTTTGCCCGTCTGGATCGTTCGCGCGTGTGCGGCATCAAGCTCTTCATGGGTTCGAGCACGGGCAACATGCTGGTGGACCGCATGGAGAGCCTGCGCGCCATCTTCGGCAGCACCGACCTGCTCATCGCCGTCCATTGCGAGGACCCCGCCACCATCCGACGGAACATGGAGAAATACAAGGCGCAATATGCCGACGAAGACGACGTGCCCGTCAGCAAGCACCCCAACATCCGCTCTTCGGCCGCCTGCTACGCCTCGTCGAGCCTGGCCGTGAAGCTGGCGCGCGAAACGGGTGCCCGCCTGCATGTGCTCCACCTCTCCACCGCCCGCGAACTGAACCTGCTCGAGGCAGGCCCCGTCAGCGGCAAGAAGATTACGGGCGAGGCTTGTGTGGCCCATCTGCTGTTCAGCCAGGCCGACTACCGCACACTGGGCACCCTCATCAAGTGTAACCCGGCCGTGAAGACCAAGGCCGACCGCGACGCCCTGCGCCGTGCCGTCAACGACGACGTGATAGACGTCATTGCCACCGACCATGCCCCCCACCTCATCACCGAGAAGAAGGGCGGCGCGCTGAAGGCCGTGTCGGGCATGCCGATGGTGCAGTTCTCGCTCGTGAGCATGCTCCAGCTGGCGAGTGAAGGCATCTTCACGATAGAGAAGGTCGTGGAGAAGATGTGCCACGCCCCTGCCCAGCTTTATGGCATCAGCGAGCGCGGCTTCATCCGCGAAGGCTGGAAGGCCGACCTCGTACTGGTGCGCCCCGACACCCCCTGGACGCTGGAAAAGAGCCTCATCCAGAGCAAGTGCGGCTGGAGTCCGCTGGAGGGACACACCTTCGACTGGCACGTGGAGCGTACTTTCGTCAACGGCCATACCGTTTACGACGGCCGCGAAGTCGACGAAAGCTATCGGGGCGAGGCACTGCGCTTCGACCGCTGACGCCAGCTCCAATCGGGTGGGAAGAAGGTAATGATAGTTTACAAAACAGAAATCTGACCGAATCCGGAGCCAACCGGCCCGCCCAAACAGGTTTAAACCCCAAGGGGCTTATGTTTCAAACATAGGGGTCGAATGTTTCAAACATAAGGCCCCGATGTTTCAAACCTTCGGCAGTACCGCTTCAGAACCGGTGAAAGACCCCGACTGAAAATCCCGTCCGAAGACAGTTACAGATATTTACAACGAAACATAACCGGAACGAACATGCTCCTCACCTATACCCTTGCCGAAACAGCCCCCTACATCAACTGGATCTACTTCTTCCATGCCTGGGGCTTCCAACCACGGTTTGCCACCATTGCCGACCTGCACGGATGCGACTCGTGCCGCGCCCTGTGGCTGGCCCGCTTCCCCGAAGCCGACCGCGCCAAGGCAGCCGAAGCCATGCAGCTCTTCAAGGAAGCGCAACGCATGCTCGCACAGCTGGAAGGCAAACTGCGTGTGCAAGTCCTCTTCCGCCTGTGCCGTGCCAACGCCGAAGGCGACAACCTGCTGCTGAACGGCGTCACCTTCCCCCTGCTGCGCCAGCAGACGCCCCATGCCGACGGCAGTCCCTACCTCTGCCTGAGCGACTTCGTGCGCCCACGCTCGTCGGGCATCGAGGACACGGTAGGCGTCTTTGCCGCTACCGTAGGAGGCGAAGCGGAAACCCTCGGCGACGACGACCCCTACCGCCAACTCCTGGTGCAGACGCTGGCCGACCGCCTGGCCGAAGCCGCCACGGAGCGGATGCACCTCTACGTGCGCCGCACCGCCTGGGGATACGCCCCCGACGAAGACCTGCCCATAGCCGACCTGTTTCAGGAGAAATTCCAGGGCATACGCCCCGCCGTAGGCTATCCGTCGCTGCCCGACCAGTCGGTCAACTTCCTCATCGACCGCCTGCTGGACCTCAGCCGGATAGGCATCCGTCTGACCGAGAACGGCGCCATGCACCCGCACGCCTCTGTCAGCGGGCTGATGCTGGCCCATCCGGCGGCCCGCTACTTTGCCGTGGGGCGCATCGGCCACGACCAGCTGGAAGACTATGCCCGCCGGCGCGGCCTGCCGCTGGAAGAGATGAAAAAATTTCTGGCGGCCAATCTGCAATAAGCTGTGATTTTCGGCCCCGCCCTGCGACTCATGAAACAAGAAAGCTTGAATACATCCTTCACCCCGAGAAAGATCATGGACCCGATAGAACAAGAGTTCGTCCGTCTGATAAAAGAATACGAACGAGTCATCTACAAGGTGTGCTACCTGTATGCCACCCCCAACGCCCCGCTCAGCGACCTCTACCAGGAGGTGGTGCTGAACCTGTGGAAAGCCTTTCCCAAGTTCAGGCGCGAGTGCAAGATGTCCACATGGATTTACCGCATCGCGCTGAACACCTGCATCAGCTTCATGCGCAAGGAGAAGAACATCCCCGAAATCGTGTCGCTGACACCCGCCGAAGCCGACCGCAGCGAGGAATGGGACGAGACACAGGCCATGCTGAAGCAGATGTACCGCCTCATCAACCGGCTGGGGCAGCTGGAGAAGTCCATCATCCTGCTCTACCTCGAGGAGAAGAGCTACGAGGAAATCAGCGAAATCACGGGGCTCACCGTGACCAACGTAGCCACCAAGCTGAACCGCATCAAGGAGAAACTGAGAAAAATGAAGAAGGAAGAATGACCGTATGGAACTGGAGGAACTGAAGAAATCGTGGCAGACGCTGGACAACCGCCTGCAAAAACAGAATATCACTACCGAAGAACGGGTGGAAGCGCTCATCGAGAGCTACCGCCGTAAAACGACCCGGCGGCTGGGCAACATACAGAGCCTGCTGAGGGCTTCGCTGGCCATCGGCATCGTGCTGCTGGGCATCATAGGCATCGTGGCCGTCCTGCTGCCCACGTGGTACGACAACGAAGAGACCCTGCTCAAGCTGCAGGTGGTCCTGGCCTTCATCGCCTTCACCCTGGTGGCCGGAGGCTGCTGGGACTGGTGGACCTACCGCTACATCCGGCAGATACGCGTCGACCTGCTGCCCATTGCCGAAGTGAGCCGGCGAATCGTCAGGCTGCGGCTGTGGACCCGCCAGGAAGCGGCGGCCATCAGCCTCTGGGTGCTGCTCTTCGGAGGCATCTACTACTGGGGTATGGAGTTCTACCGCCTGCCGGCCTATGCACAGGCGGTTATCCTCGGCGTGTTCGTGCTGTTCGAGGCCGCCATCATCTACCTGCTCTACCAGAAGCTCATCTACAAGAACTTGAACCAAATCAAAAAAGACATTGAAGACCTGAAAGACGTATGCACCGAATCACATTAATCCTGCTCCTGTCCCTGCTGCTGCCTGACCTGTACATCTACCTGGTGTACATCGTGCGGCAGACGAAGAACTTTGCATGGCGTGCGGCCTACTGGCTGCCCTCCGCCGTGCTGGTCGTGCTGTACATGTACCTCATCTACCTGACGGGCGACAACGCTATGGCCCACCATCCGCAAGCCATCGGCCATCTGGCCATCGCGGTCATGGCACTGGCGGTACCCAAAATTCTGTTCATGCTCTGCTCGCTGCTCGGCATCCTGTGCCGCGGGCTGGGGCGCTGCCTGTCGGCCGCCCTGCTGCACACCCCCTTCCGCCAACCCAAGGCGCCGTTCACCGTCCGCCGTGCGCCGTTCACCCTCCTGGGACTGGTACTGGGCGTGGTGAGCTTCATCAACGTGATTTACGGAGCCACCGCAGGCATCACCCGCTTCGAGGTGAAGGAAGTAATCTACGAGTCGGACCGCCTGCCCGAAGGCTTCGACGGCTACCGCATCGCCCAGCTGTCGGACATCCACATCGGCAGCTGGCAGGGGCGCCCCGAAGCGGTAGCGCAGCTGGTGGAGCTGACCAACCGGCAGAAGGCCGACCTCATTGTCTTTACCGGCGACCTGGTGAACCAGCAGAGCCACGAGCTGGACAGCTTCCGGCAGACCCTGTCGCGCCTCCAGGCTCCCGACGGCGTCTACTCCGTGCTGGGTAACCACGACTACGGCACCTACTACCACTGGAAGAACAGCCGCGAGGAGGCCGACAACCTGCAATACCTGCGGGACGAACAGCGGGCCATGGGCTGGCAGCTGCTGGACAACAGCCACGTCGTCCTGCACCACCGCGGAGACAGCATCGCCCTCGTCGGAGTGGAGAACGACGGCGAACCGCCCTTCCCCCAACATGCCGACCTGGAGCAGGCCACCCGCGGCACGGAAGACATGTTCAGCATCCTGCTGAGCCACAACCCTACCCACTGGCGCCGCGAGGTGTTGCCCGAATCGGCCATCGACCTGATGCTGGCCGGGCATACACACGCCATGCAGATGACCTTCTTCGGCCGTTCGCTCTCGTCACTGAAGTATCCCGAATGGTCGGGCATGTATTATGAAGGGCCGCGGGCACTCTATGTCAACGTGGGCATCGGCTACGTAGGCCTGCCCTTCCGCTTCGGAGCCTGGCCCGAGATAACGGTCATCACGCTGAAGAAAAAGAGATAGACCAAAGCCATCCTCTGACGAAATGCGAAAACTTCTTTTCAGCTTGGCATTTCGTCGGGTTTACACTATCTTTGCCACAAAAATAGCCAGCATTATGAAGTTTTTCTATTACATCTATCAAATTTGCATCGCACTCCCACTGTTCCTGGTGCTGACCATCCTGACGGCTCTGGTCACCATCATCGGTTCGCTGCTGGGCGGAGCACACATCTGGGGTTACTACCCCGGCAAGATATGGTCGCAGCTGACGTGTTACCTCCTGCTGATTCCCGTCCGTGTAGTGGGACGCGAGAAGCTGCACAAACATACGTCCTATGTCTTTGTTCCCAACCATCAGGGAGCTTTCGACATCTTCCTCATCTACGGCTTCCTGGGCCGCAACTTCAAGTGGATGATGAAGAAGAGCCTGCGTAAGATTCCCTTCGTGGGCAAAGCCTGCGAAAGCGCAGGACACATCTTCGTGGAGCGCGGCAACCCGAAGAAGATGGTAGCCATGATGCGCAAGGCCGAGGCATCGCTCACCGATGGTGTGTCGCTCGTTGTCTTCCCCGAAGGTGCACGTACGTTCACGGGCCACATGGGCTACTTCAAGCGCGGAGCCTTCCAGCTGGCCGACGACCTGCAGCTGGCCGTGGTACCCGTTACCATCGACGGTTCGTTCGAGATTCTGCCCCGCACAGGCAAGTGGGTACACCGCCACCGCCTCACGCTGACCATCCACGAACCCATCCCGCCCAAGTGCAAGGGACCGGAAAACGTGAAGGCCACCATGACCGAAGCCTATGCCGCCGTAGAAAGCGCCCTGCCCGAGAAATACAAAGGCATGGTAAGGAACGACGACCAGGACCGGTAGTCCACTCGACGAACAGAACACGAAAGGTACAGATACAGGAAGAGGCTGTCCCGGCAGGGGCAGCCTCTTCCTGTATTCTGTCAAATCAAATGAACGAGCCGAATCAAGGCTGCTGTGTTGTGGAAGCCATGTTCTGCTGCAGACGCTTATGCTCCTCGATGAGCTTCATGTTCTCTTTGGCCTTGGAGATGTAATCCTTTACCAGCACATGGTTCTTGAAAGAAAGGGGAGCCTCCTTCAGAATGGCTTCGATGTGAGGAGTCATGACCGGATAGGGCAACGTACTGCACATCATCATGAAGACACTGGGGCCCAGCTCATTCTCGTAATTGTCCTTGATGAATTGCTGCACATAATTGTCGAGCGCAGATACCAGCGAATCGGCTTCATGACGCAGCTGGTCGTGTATGTCGTCCAGCGCCACACCGTCGAGCACCATGCGGGCCTCCTTGCGGTCCACCTCCTCGACAGCCAGCTCCATGGAATTACGTTTGGCAATGAATTCATAAAGCATATCGTTCAACGGTGTACCCTCGGCTTTCATCTCGACATTCGTAATGTTCACCAGGATTTTCCCGTCCTCGAGCACCAGCGGCATCAGGCCTTCATCGCCCATGTAGAGGGTCACCACCCGTACGCTGTCGGCCGAGCCCTTCATCTGGAACAATCCATGAACCACTTCCGCCGAATCGATGGCCACCCAATCGCCGTCCTGCAGCGTCTTCAGGTAAAGCATTTTCCCGTCGAGACCGGTCACGGACGACTTGCCATCTATCTTATAACGCTTGCTGCAGGAAGCAAACAAAACCGTAAGTACCAGCAACAAAGGAAACGCGTAATTGACATGCATCTTGTTCATGTATGAATGTTTTTTGAATTTTACACGCCGCAAAGGTATTAATATTCCTTATAAAGGAAGAGGCAAAAAACGTATTTTCATTTGCTTTACGTATTTTTGCACATAAATTAATCAAAAGCTACAAGATACAGACATGTCTACCTACGCACCCTTTGCCAAACCGCTCTACGTGATGCTGAAGCCTGTAGGAGCCGTATGCAACCTGGCATGCGACTACTGCTACTACCTGGAGAAGGCCAAGCTGTACAGGGAGAACCCCAAGCACGTAATGAGCGAGGAACTGCTGGAGAAGTTCATCGAAGAATACATCAACTCGCAGACCATGCCGCAGGTGCTCTTCACCTGGCACGGCGGAGAGACGCTGATGCGCCCCCTGTCGTTCTACAAACGGGCCATGGAGCTGCAGAAAAAATATGCCCACGGACGTACCATCGACAACTGCATACAGACCAACGGCACACTGCTCACCGACGAGTGGTGCCAGTTCTTCAAGGAGAACAACTGGCTGGTGGGGGTCTCCATCGACGGCCCGCAGGAGTTCCACGACGAGTACCGCAAGAACAAGCAGGGACGCCCCTCCTTCCACAAGGTGATGCAGGGCATCAACCTGCTGAAGAAACACGGCGTGGAGTGGAACGGTATGGCAGTAGTGAACGACTACAACGCCGACTATCCCGAAGAATTCTACCGCTTCTTCAAGGACCTGGGCTGCCACTACATCCAGTTTGCCCCCATCGTGGAGCGCATCCTGCCCCACGGCGACGGACGCCATCTGGCCTCGCTGGCCGATACGGGTGACGTACCATTGGCCGACTTCTCCGTCAGCCCCGAGCAATGGGGCAACTTCCTCTGCCGCCTGTTCGACCTGTGGGTCAAGGAAGATGTGGGCACGTACTACATCCAGATCTTCGACTCCACGCTGGCCAACTGGGTGGGCGAACAACCCGGCGTCTGCTCCATGGCGCGTACGTGCGGCCATGCCGGTGTGATGGAGTTCAACGGCGACGTCTATGCGTGCGACCACTTTGTCTTCCCCGAATACAAGCTGGGCAACATCTACCAGCAGACACTGGTGGAGATGATGTACAGCGAACGCCAGCAGCGTTTCGGCCAGGCCAAATACGACTCCCTGCCCCGCCAGTGCAAGGAGTGTGAATGGCTCTTTGCCTGCAACGGCGACTGTCCCAAGAACCGCTTCGCCCGCACGGCCGACGGAGAGCCGGGACTCAACTACCTCTGCGCCGGCTACCGGCAGTTCTTCAGTCACGTGGCCCCCTACATGGACTTCATGAAGAAGGAATACCTGGCACAACGTGCACCTGCCAACGTGATGGACGCCATCCGCGAAGGCAAGCTGCCAATGCCCCAGTAAAGACTTTACAAAGGAACAACAACATATAAATCATTACTAATTTAAGTGACATACATGAAAATCAAGAAGTATCTCGTTGCGGCCCTCGCCGCAGCATTCACCTTCTCGGCGCAGGCCGACGAAGGTATGTGGCTGCTCCAGCTGATGAAGCAGCAGAATTCCATCGACATGATGAAGAAACAGGGCCTGAAGCTGGAAGCCGATGACCTCTATAACCCCAATGGCGTGTCGCTGAAGGATGCCGTCGGCATCTTCGGCGGAGGATGTACCGGCGAAATCATCTCGCCCGAAGGCCTCATCCTGACCAACCACCACTGCGGATATGCCTCCATCCAGCAGCACTCCAGCGTGGAGCACGACTACCTGACCGACGGTTTCTGGGCCAAGAGCCGCGCCGAGGAACTGCCTACACCGGGACTGAAGTTCCGTTTCGTGCACCGCATCGTGGATATCACCGACCTGGTGAACGCCAAGATAAAGGCCGGTGAAGTGAACGAATACGAAGCGATGACCGGTTCCTTCCTCAGCAAGGTGGCCAAGGAAGAATACGAGAAGAGCGACCTCAAAGGCAAACCCGGCATCGAAACCCGCGCCTTACCCTTCTACGCCGGAAACAAGTATTACCTCTTCTATTATAAGGTGTACAGCGACGTGCGCATGGTGGCTGCCCCGCCCTCGAGCGTAGGCAAGTTCGGCGGCGAGACAGACAACTGGATGTGGCCCCGCCACACGGGCGACTTCTCCATGTTCCGCATCTATGCCGACAAGAACGGAGAACCTGCCGAATACAGCGCCGACAACGTGCCTCTGAAGACCCCGAAATACCTTTCCATCTCGCTGAAGAGACTGGACGAAGGCGACTATGCCATGATTATGGGCTTCCCCGGCTCTACCGAGCGCTACCTCACGCAGAGCGAAGTGCGCCAGCGCATGACCGCCATCAACCAGGCCATGATAGACATGCGTACCGTCTACCTCGACGTGCTGAAGAAGTACATGCGCCAGAGCGACAAGACCCGCATCCAGTATGCCAACAAGTTTGCCGGCAGCAGCAACTACTGGAAGAACTCCATCGGCATGAACAAGGCCATCGTGGACAACAACGTGCTCGAGACCAAGGCCGAGCAGGAGAAGCGCTTCGCCGCCTTCGCCCAGGGCAAGCCCGAATATGAAGGTGTGGTGGAGAAGATAGACGCCATTGTGGAGAAAATGACTCCCGCCCTGCGCCGTGCCGAATATCTGTACGAGGCCCTGAACGGAGCCATCGAGTTCGGCTGCCCGCCTGCGCTGATGGACAAGATGAAGGAAGCCATCGAATCGAAGAACGACTCCCTGCTCCAGTCTGCCAAGAAGCAGCTGGAATCGGTATACGAAGGCATCTACAACAAGGACTACGACCAGCAGGTGGACCGCGCCGTGGCCAAAGCCATCCTGCCCGCCCTGGCCAAGGCCCTGACACCCGAAGAACTGCCCGCCTTCTACCAGACCATCGAGAAGGAGTACAAGGGCGACTATGACGCCTACGTGGACGACCTCTTCGACACCTCCATCATGGGCAGCCGGGCCAACTTCGACAAGTTCCTGAAGAAGCCCAGCGTGAAGGCCATCGAGCGTGACCTGGCCACCGAATACAGCCGCACGAAGCTCGAAGCCATCAAAGCTGCCGCAACCGAGTACAGCCAGACGTCACAGGAGCTGGGCCTGCTGCACAAGGCCTACATCCGCGGACTGGGCGAGATGAAGCAGCCCGTGCCCGCCTACCCCGACGCCAACTTCACCATCCGCCTGACCTACGGCAACGTGAAGTCCTACAACCCGAAGGACGGCGTACACTACAAGTACTTCACCACCACCGACGGTATCCTCGAGAAGGAAGACCCTGAAAACCCTGAGTTCGTGGTTCCGGCCAAGCTGAAGGAACTCATCCAGAAGAAGGACTTCGGACGCTATGCCATGGCCGACGGCACCATGCCCGTCTGCTTCCTGACGACGAACGACATCACCGGCGGCAACTCCGGCTCGCCCGTCATCGACGGCGAAGGACGCCTCATCGGCTGCGCCTTCGACGGTAACTGGGAATCACTGAGCGGCGACATCAACTTCGACAACAACCTGCAGCGCTGCATCGCACTCGACATCCGCTACGTGCTCTTCATCCTCGAAAAGCTGGGCGGCTGCGGGCACCTCATCGACGAGATGACCATCGTGGAGTAATCAAATAAACAGGCACGGATTACACGGACTATCACGGAGAAAAACGACCGTGAACCCTCCGCGAAATCCGTGCCTCATTTATACCAATTCACTTATATATCCCTGATTCTACATTATGATGAACAAACTTCTATTTGCGGCAGCCCTGTCTGCCCTGACACTCCCCGCGCTGGCCGACGAAGGCATGTGGATGCTGACCGACCTGAAGCGGCAGAACGAGGCCGCCATGCAGGAACTGGGGCTGCTGCTGCCGGCCGACTCCATCTACAACCCCGAAGGCATCGCCCTGAAGGACGCCGTCGTACACTTCGGCGGAGGCTGCACGGGCGAGGTCATCTCGGCCGAAGGCCTGGTGCTCACCAACCACCACTGCGGCTACGGTGCCATCCAGCAGCACTCGAGCGTGGAGCACGACTACCTGACGGACGGCTTCTGGGCCATGAGCCGGCAGGAGGAGCTGCCGTGCAAGGGGCTTACCGTGACCTTCATCGACCGCATCCTCGACGTGACGGACTACGTACAGCAGCAGCTGGCCAAGGATCCCGACCCGCAGGGCACCAACTACCTCTCGCCCAAGTACCTGACTCAGGTGTGCGCCCGCTTCCTCCAGGAGCAGAACATCACCCTGGGCATCGGCGAAAAGGCCGAGCTGAAGACCTTCTACGGCGGCAACCGCTACTACCTCTTCGTGAAGACCGAATACAGTGACATCCGCATGGTGGGTGCGCCGCCGTCGAGCATCGGCAAGTTCGGCGCCGACACAGACAACTGGATGTGGCCCCGCCACACGGGCGACTTCTCCATCTTCCGCATCTACGCCGACCGCGACGGACGCCCAGCCGCCTACAGCGCGGACAACGTGCCCCTGCGCGTGAAAAAGCACCTCAACATCAGCCTCCGCGGCTACAAGGAGGGCGACTTTGCCTTCGTCATGGGCTTCCCCGGCCGCAACTGGCGCTACATGATAGCCGACGAGGTGGAGGAGCGGATGCAGACTACCAACTTCATGCGCCACCACGTGCGCGACGCCCGCCAGCGTGTCCTCATGGAGCAGATGCTCAAGGATGACGCCGTGCGCATCCACTACGCCAGCAAGTACGCCTCCAGCGCCAACTACTGGAAGAACGCCATCGGCATGAACGAAGGCCTCGTGCGCCTCCACGTGCTCGACACCAAGCGTGCCCAGCAGGAAGCCCTGCTGCAACGCGGACGCGAGCTGGGCGACACGACCTATCAGGCTGCCTTCGACCGTATCCGCGCCATCGTGCAGAAGCGCCGCCCTGCCCTCTACCACCAGCAGGCCATCCAGGAGGCACTGGTCACGGCACTCGACTTCATGCGCATCCCCAATACCGCCGCCCTCGCCACCGCCCTCAAGAGCAAGGACAAGGCAGCCATCCAGGCTGCCACAGACACCCTGCGCCAGGCGGCCGACCGCTACTTCGCCTCCGTCCCCTATCCCGAGGTGGAGAAGCTCGTGGGCAAGGAGATGCTACGCACGTATGCCAAGTACATCCCCGCCGACCAGCGCATCGGTATCTTCAAGGTCATCGACAAGCGCTTCAAGGGCGATACGGACGCCTTCATCGACGCCTGCTTCGAATACTCCATCTTCGGCAGCCGCGAGAACTTCGACAAGTTCATCAGCAAGCCCAAGCTCTACCGGCTGACCAGCGACTGGATGGTGCTCTTCAAGTACTCCATCACCGACGGCCTGTTGCAGACAGCCATCGCCATGATGGACGCCAACCGCGACTACAACGCCGCCCACAAGACGTGGGTCAAGGGCATGATGGACCTGCGCCAGGCCAACGGCCAGCCCATCTATCCCGATGCCAACTCCACCCTGCGCCTCACCTACGGCAAGGTGGCCTCCTACGAACCCGCCGACGGAATGGTGTACGACTACCAGACGACACTGGACGGCGTGATGCAGAAGGAAGACCCGACGAACTGGGAGTTCGTAGTGCCCGACAAGCTGAAGCAGCTCTGGCAGGCGAAGGACTTCGGCCGCTATGCCCTCGAGGACGGACGGATGCCCGTGTGCTTCATCGTGGACACGGATAACACCGGCGGAAACTCGGGCAGCCCCGTGTTCAACGCCAAGGGAGAACTCATCGGCACCGGCTTCGACCGCAACTACGAAGGCCTGACGGGCGACATCGCCTTCCGCCCCTCGTCGCAGCGCGCCGCCTGCGTGGACATCCGCTACACGCTCTTCATCATCGAGAAGTATGCCGGTGCCAAGCACCTCATCGACGAGCTGAGCATCGTGGAGTGAACCAAAACGACGCAACGTTTGTTAGTAGATACATCATCAACAACTAACAGGATTATCATTATGGAAAAATTTGAAGAACTGATCAACAACACCGCAGAGCCCGTACTGGTGGACTTCTATGCCACGTGGTGCGGCCCCTGCAAGATGATGCACCCCATACTGGAAAACGTCAAGGCACGCGTGGGCAACAAGGCACGCATCGTCAAGATAGACGTGGACGAACAGCAGGCGCTGGCCATGAAATACCAGATTCAGGCCGTCCCCACGCTGATGCTCTTCAAGGGCGGAAAGCAGGTGTGGCGGCAGTCGGGCGTGGTGCAGAGCAACGAGCTGGTAGAACTCATCGAGAGCCAGGCATGAGGTATTAATTATCCATTATCAATTTTCAATTCTCCATTATTATGAAGAAGTTATTGCTTACCCTGGCCCTCGTGGCCGCCGCCCTCCTCGGGCATGCCCAGGAGGTGATTGTGATGGACAAGGCAATGTTCATCGACAAGGTGTTCGATTACGAGAACAGCAAGGAGTGGAAATACAAGGGAGACAAACCCGCCATCATCGACCTCTATGCCGACTGGTGCGGGCCCTGCCGCAGGGTGGCTCCCATCATGAAGGAACTGGCCAAGGAATATGCCGGAAAGATTACTATCTATAAGGTAAACGTGGACAAGGAAAAGGAGCTTGCCGCCCTGTTCAATGCCACCAGCATCCCACTGTTCGTGCTTATTCCCATGAAGGAGCAGCCGCAACTGATGACCGGAGCAGCCGACAAGGCCACGTACAAGAAGGCTATCGACGAGTTTCTGCTGAAGAAATGACCGGCAACCGGCACTGAAAATGCCACAACATAGCAGCATCGGGCCGACAAGCTGCAATCATCCATCCGTTCCCCTGCCAAGGAAGCATCCGTTTCCTTGCAGGGGAACGGTTGTTTCCTGCCTATGGGAACGAGCGTTTCCGCCTATGGGAACTCCAGTTTCCTAGTAGGGGAACTGGTGTTTCCGCGCAGGGGAACTCCAGTTACTGCGCGGAGAAACAAACGGCACTGCCTGTCTAAAAGGGAATCTCAGTCCACTGTCCGCCCCGAAGCCGCATGACGGACGTGAAGCCTGCGCGGCGCAGGGCCCGGTAAGCCTCAGCCATACCGCTGGCGATGCGCTCGGGATAGTGGGCGTCGCTGTTCACCTGTACACGGATGCCCAGCTCACGGAGCAACGGGAAGTAGCGTTCGTCGGGATAGAAGGTGCCCAGCTCGGACCAGGCCTTCGTATTGATTTCCACCTGATAGCCACGGCGGGCAATCTCGGCGAAATAGTCGCGCACCAGGCGGTCGTACCACGGCTCTTCCAGAATGCCGGGACGGCAATAGGCGGCGTTGTAATGAATCTTGTCTGCATGGCCCACAATGTCGAAGCCGCCCAGCTCCACCATGCGTCGCGAACGCTCGTAGTAGAGGCGCACCACCCGCTCCACATCGCCCTGAAAATGCTTCTCGACCATCTGTCGGAACTTCTCGGCGGAGAGGTCGGCGTCTACCACGCGGCCTTCGTCGTCGTAGAGCAGGTGGACAGAACCAATGCGATAGTCCAGTGGCAGGCGGCGGAAACGTTCGATGGCGGGATGGCTCTCCTCGTTCAGGTAATCAATCTCCAGCCCGAGGTACAGCTCGATGCGCCCGGCATACTTCTCCTTGAGGCGGCGGAACTCGGCCACGTAGTCGTCCATGCGGTCCCACTCCATGGTCCAAGCCGTGGGGAATGGCAGCGGGGCGTGCGAGGAAAAGCCATAGGACGTGAATCCGCTGCTCAGGGCAAAGCGAACGAAGTCCTCCATGCCGGCACGGCCGTCGCAATAGAGGGAATGGCTGTGGTAGTTCGAGGTGGCAGCCTCGCAAAGATCGTTTATCGGTGTCATAGGCGTGTTCATTTCAGTAGGTGTTCTTATTTATCCTTCTATCTCACTCAACTCGAGCCAGCGCATCGTCTTCTCGTCAATCAGGTCCGTCAGCTGCGGCAGGCGTTTCGACTTCTCCGTCAGCTCGTCCACCGAAAGCGTGCCGCTGCACAAGGCTTCCTCGATGGCCTTCTTCTCGGCTTCAAGCTCGGCAATCTCCTTCTCGAGCTGCTCGAACTCGCGGCGTTCCTTGAAACTCATGCGGCGCTTCTCGTCCTGACGGATGCGGGCGGGCTTGGCGGCGGCTTGCGGTTTGGCGGCCGCCTGCTGTTCCTTGTCGTGGCGTGCCTTGGCCTCCTTCCATTCGCGGTACTGCGTGTAGTTGCCGGGGAAGTCGCGGATGTCGCCCCCGCCGTTGAACACCAGCAGGTGGTCCACCACCTTGTCCATGAAGTAGCGGTCGTGGCTCACGACGATGACACATCCCTTGAAGCTTTGCAGATATTCTTCGAGCACCTGCAGGGTGACGATGTCGAGGTCGTTGGTGGGCTCGTCCAGCACGAGGAAGTTGGGGTTGCGCATCAGCACCGTACAGAGGTAGAGGCGGCGGCGTTCTCCTCCGCTCAGCTTGTAGACGTAGCTGTGCTGCGTCTCGGGCGTGAAGAGGAAGTGCTGGAGGAATTGCGAGGCGGTGAGCCTCTTGCCGTTACCCAGCTCGATAACTTCAGCGATGTCCTGCACCACGTCGATGACCTTCATCTGCTCGTTGAACTGAAGCCCGTCCTGCGAGTAGTAGCCGAAACGGACGGTCTCGCCGATGTCCAGCGTGCCGCTGTCGGGCTTCACCAGCCCCATCAGTATCTTGATGAAAGTTGATTTTCCCGTCCCGTTGTTGCCCACGATACCCATCTTCTCGTAGCGGGCGAAGATGTAGGAGAAGTCGTCCAGTATCTTCAGGTCGCCGAAAGCCTTGCACAGGTGGTCGGCCTCGAATATCTTGTTGCCGATGTAGGAAGCCTTGACATCGAGCTTCACGTTGGCGTCGTGGAAGCGCTGCTTGGCCACCTTCTCCAGTTCGTAGAAGGCCTCCTCGCGGTAGCGGGCCTTGTGGCCGCGGGCCTGGGGCATGCGGCGCATCCACTCCAGCTCGGTGCGGTACAGGTTGTTGGCACGCTCCACCTCCACCGTCTTGGCGTCGATACGCTCCTGACGCTTCTCCAGATAGTAGCTGTAGTTTCCCTTGTAGGAATAAATCGTGCGGTTGTCTATCTCGATGATTTCGGAGCAGACACGGTCGAGGAAGTAACGGTCGTGCGTCACCATGAGCAGTGTCAGATTGGTACGTCGCAGGTATTCTTCCAGCCACTCGGTCATGTCGAGGTCGAGGTGGTTGGTGGGCTCGTCGAGGATGAGGAGGTCGGGCTCGGTGATGAGGGTGTTGGCCAGCGCCACACGCCTCAGCTGCCCGCCGGAGAGGTGCTTCACCTGTTGGTTGAAGTCGCGTATCTTCAGTTGGGAAAGTATCTGCTTGGCTTTCTGCTCGTAGTCCCACGCCTTTTCGTGGTCCATGCGCACGAGCAGCTCGTCCAGGCCAGGATGGCCCTCGGTCTCCATGCAGCGCTCGTAGTCCTTGATGAGGTCCACGGTCGTGTTGCCATGATGAAAACAGGCCTCGAGCACGGTCAGTTCTTCGGGATACGAGGGGCTCTGTTCCAGATAGCCCACACGAAGGTCTCGGCGAAAGGATATCTTTCCCTCGTCGTAACCTTCCTTTCCCGAAAGAATATTGAGCAGGGTGGACTTGCCGCTTCCGTTCTTGGCAATCAGTCCGACACGTTGGCCTTCGGCCAGGCCGAAGGATATATTTTCAAACAAGACCAGGTCGCCGAACGACTTGGTGAGGTTTTCTACTTGCAGTATGGGAGACATTAATTTAAATGAAGAATGAAGAATTAATAATGAAGAATTAATCAAGCATTGCAATAGGCTTCCGCCAGGTTGACCTTCTCGCCGGCCTTCACCTTGCTCCACACCAGCTTCATGGGGTCTGTCCACTGGCCGGTAGCAGTGTTGAGCAATACGGGGGCCTCGCGGTTGCCGTCTATCAGCGTACGCCACTCCATCCCGTCCACTTCGTTGGCCATGATGACGCAGAGGGTGATGCCCAGTGCCAGCCACTGGTCTTTCTTCTTGGGTCCTATCACGCCACGGTCCACCACCTGCTGCATGCTTTCCACGTCTTCTTCCACACCCTGGAAGTCCTTCTTCAGCAGGTCTTTCACCGTCTTCTCCACCCATTCGTAGGCTTCGTCTATCTGATAGATTTCGGAAAGACGGACGGGGATGAGCTCGGCAGGATATTTCACACCCGGCTTGCGCACCTGCAGGGAAGCAATCACCCGCTCGGCCTCGGCCACGGATTCACCCTTGCGCACGGTGAACGAGCACTCAAAGGCCACATCGTCCACACCCGCAATCCAGATGTGCGACGTATAGTATTCGCCGCCTTCCTCGAACATCTCCTTGCTATAGGCACAATCCAGTGCACCCACACGTACCCGTACAGCCGAAGCGTTCTCCTTCAGCTCCTGCCGTACGGACTCGCGCCCGTAATCAGCCGTATTGCCCCGATAGGCCGAAATGCGGAAATTACCCGTCCACTCGTCGGGATTGTAGAACAGGAACGAGCCTTCGCTGTCTTCGAATTCGCTCCACACGGCCGGGTATTCCATGGAAAACCACGCACCCGGAGAAATATACTTCTTGAATGATTCCATATCGTTGACTCTGACTTAACTTCGCAAAGGTAACACTCCCAGCGATGATTTGCAAGCGGCAGGTACAAAAACAAGCCTTATTTGCCGATGGGCTGTATCTTCCTGCGCACTTCCTTCGATATTTCCAGGAACATGTAGTTCAGCTTGCCCGAGTGGATGCCCTCCTCGTGCTGGCGGTACTTCTTGTTGGCATACTCCTTCGACTTGTCGAACGTGATGCGCGACATCTGGTTCTGCGACTTGCCCACCATCGTGGAGTCCAGCTGCTCGTCGGGGAAGAAATCGTCCAGGTCGACATCGCCTATCATCGTCGTCTCGAGAAAGTTCATGTCCTTGTGCTGGCTGTCGGTGTAGTAGCCTACAAACATGTGGCCGGGTATGCGCACCAGTATAGGCTCGATGTTGATGGCACGCAACAGGGAAGCGAACAAGACGCTGCCGTCCACGCAATTGATCTGCGACGACTCCAGCGCATCGTCGAACGTACGTACCCGCTGGGAAAAGACAATGTTGCTCGAAAGACTGGTATTCGACACCGAGCTGTAGCGGAAGTTTCGCTTCTGCAATACGTTCCACAAGGCATACACCTGCTTGTCCACCGCCTCCGCCTTCCCGCCCTGATAGCCCAGAAAGCGGTTGACGATGCGCGTGTTGAGCGCCTCGCGGAGCAGACGGTCTATCATCGGATTTTCCTCGTTGACGTAGGCGGCAAAGAAAATGCCCGTATCATGAAACTTGGTACCGTTGGTGACGTAACCCAACAAACACTCGTTGATGCTTCGCACGGAGAAGGTACGTACCTTCTGCCCCAACGCCTTGCCGTTCACCTCCACCGTGACGGCCACACTGATTGGCTCGGCCTGCTCGTTGGCCTTTAAGGCCTCGTAGTTCCAGATGATATCAGGATAGATAATGTACTCGGTACGCGGACGGGGCAACACAAACTCGGACACCGAACGGGAGAAGAACGGTGTCTCGGCCACCTCGATACGGACACGCGTGTAACTGCGCCCCGAACGCAGGCGGACCGCAATGCACGACTTCGGGTTACCCACATACACGGAGTCGGAAGGCACAATGACCTGCGCATCGGTAGTAGCCACGGAGAGGATGCTCGACGGAAAGATGTTTCCTCCCAAATCGTCGGCTATCTCGAATCCCGAACGGAAGGGAATGCCGTTCAGCCAAAACGCGACCACCGCCACTACAATCACCACCCCAAGCGGCAATGCCAGACGCCACCGGCCCGAAGCCAACCGGCGCCAATTGATGCGAATATTTTTTTTCATAACAACAATCTCTGCTTTATTCCAAACAAAGATAGTGAAAGGTGAGAGGAGAACAAAATATTGAAACTTGTTTCAGATATTTTTTATCACGAGACGACTCTTATTTTATGAAAAGATAGTGAAAGGCGAGAGGAGAAATAAAACGAGCTAGCTTGATTATTTTGCTGAGACCTGTCCTCATCAGACAAAGACAGCAAGACGAAACCTGAAAGGCCCTACCATCAAATACATAAGATGAAATCTTGCGATGCACAAGATGCCATCTCATACTGCACAAGATGCCATCTCATGCAACACAAGATGCCATCTTACGCAACACAAGATGGCATCTTGTGCAAAGGATGATTGAAACCTGCATAAGCCAAGGCGGTACTTACGACTTCTGACCGGGCATGATACATATTCAATTATCCGGCATTCCGAAATCCCTGTAACAGGAATGTAACATCTGTTTCATGTTTCCGTAATAAAAATGCCTCAACTTTGCCGCAACAAAAGAATAAAAACATATTTTTGTAAAACCATTACCTTACTTAAACTGAAGAAGAGATGAACAACTACCGGATATTGGTCGTCGACGACGAAGAAGACTTGTGCGAGATCTTGAAGTTCAACCTCGAGAACGAAGGTTATGAAGTGGATACGGCAAACTCAGCCGAAGAAGCCCTGCAAATGGACATCAGCCGTTACAACCTGTTGCTGCTGGATGTGATGATGGGCGAAATCTCCGGCTTCAAGATGGCCCGCATGCTGAAACAGGACAAGAAGACGGCCCAAATCCCCATCATCTTCATCACTGCCAAAGACACGGAAAACGATACCGTTACAGGCTTCAACCTGGGAGCCGACGACTATATATCGAAACCCTTCTCCCTGCGCGAAGTGACCGCCCGCGTAAAAGCAGTGCTCCGCCGGACCACTTCAGCAGAAAGCGGACGCATGCCCGAACAGCTGGTCTATAAATCGCTGGTGCTGGACATAGTCAAAAAGAAAGTATGCATCGACGGCGAAGAAGCCCCGCTGACCAAGAAGGAATTCGAGATATTGCTCCTGCTGCTCCAGAACAAAGGACGTGTATTTTCGCGCGAAGACATCCTGAACAAAGTGTGGAGCGACGAAGTATACGTACTGGACCGTACCATCGACGTGAACATCACACGCCTGCGCAAGAAAATAGGTGATTATGGTAAATGCATTGTAACACGTCTGGGATATGGATACTGCTTCGAAGCCGAGTGAAAACCGGCATTTCCTTTCATTCAGCCGGAAACTGTTTCTCTCCGTTTTCCTGCTGTTCCTGCTTTTCTCCGGAAGTGTTACCCTCTACCAGTACCAGCGGGAAAAAGAGTACAAGATAGAACTGCTCGACCTGCAACTGCAGGATTTCAACGAAGACCTGTATTACCGGCTGGTGGAAACACCCGACAGCCTCTGGGATACTGTACTCAACACCCATATCCGCCAAAGTCGGGCCAAAGACCTGCGTGTCACCATCATCAGCCCGCAAGGCACCGTCTTGTATGACAGCTACGAACAGAACTTCAAACCCGGCAACCATCAGAACAGGCCGGAAGTACAGCAGGCCCTGAAGCAGCGAAAAGGGCATGACGTGCGCCGCACGTCGGAAACTACGGGAGTACCCTACTTCTATTCGGCCACCGACTTCGGTTCCTATATCATCCGCTCGGCACTGCCTTACGACATCGACCTCGTCAACCACCTGGCCGCCGACCGCCATTACCTGTGGTTCACACTGGCCGTCACACTGGTACTGATATTCATCTACTATCACTTTACCTCACGCCTGGGAACAGCCATCACCAAACTGCGCCAGTTTGCCAAACGTGCCGACAAGAACGAGCCCATTGAGACAGACTTGCAATCGGCCTTCCCGCATAACGAGTTGGGCGAAATATCGCAGCACATCATCCAGATTTACCGCCGCCTGCGTGAAACGAAGGAAGCGCTCTACATCGAACGCGAGAAACTCATCACACACCTCCAGACGTCGCGCGAGGGTCTGGGCGTATTTACCAAAGACAAAAAAGAGATACTGGTCAACAACCTGTTTATCCAATACAGCAACCTGATTTCAGACTCCAACCTGGAAACGACCGAAGAGATTTTCGCTGTCTGCGAATTCCAGAAAATCACCGACTTCATCGGCAAAGCCCAACGCAGCCCGCTGGGAAAGGAAGAGAAAAGAATGTCGCTGACCATCAATAAGAACGGACGCATCTTCATTGTGGAATGTATCATCTTCCAGGACCTGAGTTTTGAAATTTCCATCAACGACATCACGCAGGAAGAAGAGCAGATACGCCTGAAGCGTCAGCTCACCCAAAACATAGCCCACGAACTGAAGACACCCGTCAGCAGCATACAAGGTTATCTGGAAACCATCCTCAGCACGCAGGATCTGCCTCAGGACAAAATGCAGATTTTCCTGGAACGGTGTTACGCCCAAAGTAACCGGCTGACGCGCCTCCTGCGAGACATCTCCGTACTGACCCGCATGGACGAGGCAGCCAACCTCATCGACATGGAGAAAGTGGACGTCAGCCTGCTGGTGGGAAACATTGTCAACGAAGTGGCGCTCGAACTGGAAGAAAAAGACATCACCGTCGTCAACTCCCTGAAACCCCACATCCTGCTCCGCGGTAACTACTCGCTGCTCTACTCCATCTTCCGCAACCTGATGGACAATGCCATCGCATACGCCGGTTCGCATATCCACATACACATCAGCTGTTTCCGTGAAGATGAAAACTTCTATTATTTCAGTTTTGCCGATACAGGCGTCGGAGTGTCACCCGAACATCTGAACCGACTTTTCGAACGGTTCTACCGTGTAGACAAAGGACGTTCGCGCAAACTGGGGGGTACAGGCCTGGGACTTGCCATCGTCAAAAATGCCGTACTGATTCATGGCGGAACAATCTCTGCCAAGAACAGTCAGGGAGGCGGATTGGAATTTGTATTTACACTGGCGAAAGAAAGGTAACTGTTAACTTTTGCATCGCCTGTAATTTATTTCCTCCAACAGTCTTTCCGATTCAAAAAAAACTTCTATCTTTGCTCTGCATTGGTTCGCCCGCTTCCCACATTGGCGGAAGCGGCGATTAAAAGGGAATCGGGTGCAAGTCCCGAACAGTCCCGCTGCTGTGAGTTTCATCTATCCCGTTGCCGGCATTACTCCATCTGCCACTGGAACCCGTTTCCGGGAAGGCCGCCGGCAACAGAAACAAGTCAGAAGACCTGCCATGCACATTCTTTATCATTGCTTTCGAGGAAAAAGCGGTGAGTCTAATGAATCGGACCGTTCCGTCCTTCATTTCATTCATCTAAACTGATTCAGAGAAAGTAAACGAGTAAACTTCTGCCAAAGTTTATGAAATGATGTCCGGGCGAAGGGATTTCGACCGGACATTTTCATTTTTTGTCATGAACAGAAACCGAAAATAACCGTCAATCAGATTTCAGTCTTTTCCCTTCGCTATCTGTGTCACCACTGTTTCAATCTGTACTTTTTTCAGTTCTTGCAGTGTATATGCATGCCGATACCGCTTGGTTAAATCACGCTTTACTGTAAACAGCCGGCCTCCCATTCGAGTAATGGTAATGAGTACTTCCTGCCCGTTACCATAGCAGAGCATGTAACGTGTACCGTTGGTCGTAAATGTACCTCGTACATCGTGTCCATCAGGAAAGAAGTAAGCAAATGTTCCACGACACATCTCGGTATAGCGGAAATACAATAACCCCTTTGTGACCGGACAACTATCTTGCAAGTGGGTTTCCACACACGTACGAATGGAGTCACTGCCCACAAAATTCAGGCTATATTCCTCATTGTCCACATGAAAGTATTCATAACGTCCGCACTGCTGTTCCGAATTATTGTAAGCTGCGAGGGCAACCAATGTCTTATTGGCAGCTCTACGCTGGCGGAAGTTCCAATACTGGAGACTGAACATTTGATCGAAGTCCGTTTTGAAACTACCGCCCATACTACCGCCCATCATCATAAGTCGCATGTCATTCATCGGCCCTCCCTGTCCTGGCACTATCTGTCCACGTGAAATTTCGTATGTCTTTCTGTCCATCATTCCACCCATAGGAACCCGCTTTCCTGACACAGGATTTAGATTGTAAAGGTAAATGCCATGATAAGGTAACAGACTCATGTGCATGCCTTTCGCCAACGTGTCTGTTGCCACTCGAGGGAAAGGCGAAGATGGCAATGTTTCATCGAAATCGAAATGCCGACGATAGTGTTGCGGATCACTATATGGCGAAGCAAAACCTGAATTCCCATTTGTAGCTGTACCGCTTGTTTCCACACCTATACTACCTTTCAAAAAATCAATGGATTGCAGCGCTTCAGGGTTCAACTCTATTTCTCCCTCCTTTTTCAACAGTTCCGCCAACTTGAGAGAGTCTTGTTTTGTCCATTGTGCATGGCAATAATTAGCCGACAACAACCCGATCCATAATAGGAAGATGTTTTTTAATACTTTATGCGTCAAATCAAATATCCGTTTCATGGTTAGAATTTATTTTCAATATTTCAAAATTAGGTATCGTGCAATTTCCCTACAAATAAAATCGACGAATCGCCTCCTCCATTCCATAAACGATATTTCGTTCTTAACTTCATAATGTATAAAAGAAATGAAAGCTATCAAATGTGTTTTCCGACTGAATGATTTACTGACAGCAGAGTTGTATAATAGCCATATACCAGTCATATAAAAGAGTACATATCACTTGGAAAGCACCACTGATATGACGCTTGTAACTCTATAATGAATATTGTATATGGAAACAGAATTGCCCCATCAGTGTTCTCCGGTCAAGTTTCCGTTTTTCGGAAAACAAGTCCAGGTCAGTACAAAATCCGGAGTAATCCGATAGGCGACCCGAAACAGCTGCCGACGGCCGGTCTTGTATTCACAAGCCTCAAAACAACCTTGCCGTTGTGGACTGAAAGGAAAAATACGGAGATGTTCCTTAAAATCGACTTCTGATTCATTCAGACATTTGAACAGAGTTTCTTTGGCCGACCAATGAAGCAACATCGACCAGACATCATCGCCTTCAAAAAGGGCAGCCGCCTCATCGGGACGCATAAAGCGACGGGCCACCTTGCGCACTCTCTCGCCCGCTTGTTCGATATCAATCCCTACCTCCGAGTCCGCCCGCCCCCAGATGACAGCCGCATAACCTTTGGTATGAGTGATACCAAGCGCATACGAACCGTCTGTCAAATAAGGTTTCCCACTGGGCAGATAGGCTATCTCCTTCTCTTCGCCCAACAAGGTAAACAACAGGACACGTACCGCCAGCCACTCCAGGCGGCGGTGGGGGGAAGTATATTTCCCAGCCATTACACGGGCATAGTCTTCCGCGTGAGGGAGCAACGAAAGCAAGGCTTCTTCTGTCTCGTCTATCCGCCATATTCCCCACGAACAGGTCTCTTCCTTATGTTGCAGATACAAGGGCATCAGTCCGACTCACTTTCATCATTCTCCACAACCTTCTCCGAAATGGCAAATTTCACTTTCAGAATGCGGCGGCTGTCCATTTCGAGCACCTCGAATTCATAATTCTTGTAGGAAAGGCGTTCATGCAAAACAGGAAACTCTCCCTTCAGTTCGAGCAGCAGGCCAGCCAACGTATCGGCATCCCCAGCCACTTCTTCAAACTCCTGCTCGTCTATCTTCGTGATTTTATAGAAATCCGTCAGCAGCGTCTTGGCCTCGAAAATCCAAGTATGATCATCGAGCACCACATAGGTACGTTCCTCGTCGTCGTATTCATCGTGTATTTCTCCCACAATCTCCTCAATGATGTCTTCCATTGTTACAATGCCCGACGTACCGCCAAATTCATCGACCACAATGGCTATGTGGATTTTATTGGCCTGAAAGTCGCGAAGCAAGTCGTCTATCATCTTGGTTTCGGGAACAAAATAAGCCGGACGGATGAGGGACTGCCAACGGAAATTGTCTCCTTTACCCAAATGGGGCAACAAATCCTTGATATAGAGAATACCCTTGATGTTGTCGCGCGTACCGGCATAGACGGGAATTCGCGAATAGGCGTTGTCGACAATACACTTCAGCACATCCTTGAAAGGCGTCCGGATATCCAGATCGACCACATCCAGACGTGAAGTCATCACCTCCTTGGCCGTCTCGCCGCCAAAACGGATGATTCCTTCCAGGATATTGCTTTCTTCCGAAATTTCCGTCTTGTCCGTCAGTTCCAGCGCATGCGACAGTTCATCGACAGAAATGTTGTGCCCCTTGCGGGAAATGTGCTTGTTCAGGAATGAAGTGGAACGTATCAGGAGCGATTCCAGCGGATAGAAAATGGAACGGCACATGGAAATGCCCGAAGCGGCAAAACGACAAAAGCCCAATGTCTTTTGTGCCGAATAGATCTTAGGCATGATTTCGCCGAAAAGCAGCAAAAGAAAAGTCAGGATGACCGTCAACACCAGAAACTCGGCAACAGGCGAATGAAACTCAAAGACATTCATGAAAAAGAAGTTGCAGAGCATGATGATGGTCACGTTCACAAAATTATTGGTAATCAGGATAGTGGCCAGCAAGCGCTCGCTGTCGGCAAGCAAATCGCTAATTTTGGAGTCGGCAGGATGCTTGCGTTCGGCAATGGTGCTCAAATCAGCCGGAGAAAGCGAGAAGAAAGCAATCTCGGAAGCCGAAGCAAAGCCCGACACAATCAGAAGAAGCCCCGCCAACACAATGGCTACGATAGCCGAAACGGTAGGAGTCTGTACAGAAATTCCACTAAATACATCTGCCAACTGGCATAAATAAGCGTCTGGGTCCAAAGAGGTAGTTTTTAGTTAAACATTCAGAAAGGCAAATCGTCTGCCGCATTGTCTTGCGCCGGCATGGCCTGTGTCTGGGCAGGTTGTTGGGGTGCAGGCTGCGCAGCTCCCTGCAAAGGCTGGGAAGCAGGTGCAGCCGTTTTGGGAGTAAGCATTTCCATATTGTCAACAAAGATTTCCGTCACATAACGTTTGATACCGGACTGGTCATCATACGAACGGGTACGGATTTTTCCTTCCAGATAGAGCTTGTCTCCCTTGTGTACATATTTTTCTGCCGTCTCAGCCAATCCTCGCCACAGAACGACATTGTGCCACTCTGTGCGTTCGGGTACCTGCGTTCCGTTGGGCAAGGTATATGCACGGTCGGACGTTGCCAATGGAAACGTAGCCACAGCCACGCCACTATCCAGATATCTCACTTCGGGGTCTTTTCCCACATTTCCCAACAGGATTACTTTATTGACAGACATAACTTTCCATATTTTTTATTCAGCGGCCAAAAATAAGCAGAATAATGCAACCTTGCAAATATCCGCCCAACTTTTACACATATTTCTCCAAGAAGAGATGTATCAGGCGGGGAACCGCATAGCGGTCCCATTCCTGTATGCCCACACGCAGGCAGCCGGCAAAAGCCTCAGAAGATTCGGGTAACAGCATTTCATAGAAATCTGCATGAATCACCTGATGGGACAATACGTGCTTCACCCCCAAGTGCAACGGACGTACTTCACAGGCAGGGCTCTCCTCTCCCAATTCCTTTTTCAAGGCGGGATGCCGAAGAAGCTCATCCTGCGACAACCGGCAATCCGTTTCAATCAAGGGCAACTCATACAGATTGCGCCAGATGTCGTCCGCCGTCCGCTTCCGCATCAGCATCCTGTCGCCCATCCGTATATATAAATAGGTAAAAAAGCGGTCTGTTGTCTTGGTCTTATGCTGCTTTACAGGAAGACTTCCCACCTCACCTCGCGCCAAAGCCGAACAGCTGTCGGCCAAAGGACAGAAAAGGCAGGACGGCGACTGGGGCGTACACTGGATAGCACCAAAATCCATTATCGCCTGATTGTAGAGAGCCGGACGGCGCTTGTCGAGCATTTCCTGTGCCAAGGCTGCAAACATCTTCTTGCCCTGCGTCGAATCGATGGGCACATCCACGCCCAAGTAGCGGGCAAGCACCCGATAAACGTTACCGTCGACCACGGCGTAGGGCATGCCATAGGCAATGGAGCAGATAGCTGCTGCCGTATAGTCGCCTACCCCCTTCAACGCACGCACGCCTTCATACGTAACAGGAAAGACACCGTTCATGCTCCGGGCCGCCGCATGCAGGTTGCGAGCCCGCGAATAATAGCCCAGTCCCTGCCAATACTTCATCACCTCGTCCTCGTCGGCCTCCGCCAGCGAAGCCACATCAGGGAAACGCTCTACGAAGCGCCGATAATACTCATAGCCTTGGGCTACACGCGTCTGCTGGAGGATGATTTCAGAAATCCATATGCGATACGGATCCGTCGTTTCGCGCCAGGGCAACTCACGCTTGTGAGCGGCATACCAATCCAACAATATACTGGAAAAATCACTCATTCTTTACGTTGTCAACATTACTAAACGATTCCGCAACTGCCTATCTATTTGCAATTTCCGGCCTGCAGGACGAAACACTCCCGCCTGCGGACGACAAATGTAACGCTTTTCCGCCTAACAAACCTTAATCAGCCGACTTTTTTAGAAAAATGTCCGAAATATATTTTTCAGAGACGCGGAAAAGCTATATATTTGCAGTCCAAAAAAATTAAGGAAACATTAGTAATAATATTTTTTTTAAGGAAAAATGACTAAAGCTGACATTGTAAACGAAATTACAAAGAACACCGGGATTGATAAGACAACCGTGCTTACCACCGTTGAGGCATTCATGGACGCCGTAAAAGCGTCTTTGGCTGAGGATGAGAACGTTTATCTTCGCGGATTCGGAAGTTTCATCGTGAAGAAGAGAGCTCAAAAAACCGCTCGTAACATCTCCAAGAACACTACGATCATCATACCCGAGCACAATATCCCAGCATTCAAGCCTGCCAAGACATTTACCCTGGCAGTGAAGAAATAATAAACAATAGTATTAACCCATAAAAATTAAAAGCTATGCCAAGCGGAAAGAAGAAAAAAAGACATAAAATGTCGACGCACAAGCGTAAAAAAAGACTAAGAAAGAACAGACATAAAAGCAAAAAGTAATTTTTAGTCTGAAGGACAAAATAAAGAACAAACTTGTGAAGCAAAATGTCTCGCGGGTTTGTTCTTTGTTTAAGTAGTAAATTGAATCATTTAAAAGCCAATTATTGTGACAAGCGAACTCGTTGTAGACGTACAGCCCAAAGAGGTATCCATTGCACTGCTTGAAGACAAGCAGCTGGTGGAACTCCAGAGCGAAGGAAGAAACATCTCCTTCTCGGTGGGCAACATGTATTTGGGACGCGTCAAAAAATTGATGCCCGGCCTGAATGCCTGCTTCGTGGACGTGGGTTACGAGAAAGACGCTTTTCTTCATTATCAGGACCTGGGTCCTCAATTCAAATCTTTAGAGAAATACGTAAAGCAAACTTTAAGCGACCGCAAGAAACTCAACCCCATTACCAAAGCAACCCTGCTTCCCGACCTTGAAAAGGAAGGCACCGTGGCCAACACACTCAAGGTAGGACAAGAAGTCGTGGTGCAGATTGTCAAGGAACCTATCTCAACGAAAGGTCCGCGCCTGACGTCCGAACTCTCGTTTGCCGGACGCTACCTCGTGCTGATACCCTTCAACGACAAGGTTTCCGTATCGCAAAAGATAAAGTCGAGCGAAGAACGCGCACGCCTCAAGCAGCTGCTGATGAGCATCAAGCCCAAGAACTTCGGTGTCATCGTGCGTACCGTGGCCGAAGGCAAACGCGTAGCCGAACTGGACGGAGAGCTTAAAGTATTACTGAAACATTGGGAAGAGGCCATCGTCAAAGTACAGAAAGCCACCAAATTTCCGACACTGATTTACGAAGAAACCAGCCGCGCCGTAGGCTTGTTGCGCGACTTGTTCAATCCTTCCTTCGAAAGCATCCACGTGAACAACGAGGCTGTCTACCACGAAATCAAGGATTACGTGACACTCATAGCCCCTGAACGGGCAGGAATCGTGAAACTGTACAAAGGCCAGCTCCCCATCTACGACAACTTTGCCATCACCAAGCAGATCAAGGCTTCGTTCGGCAAGACCGTTTCCTATAAGAGCGGTGCCTACCTCATCATCGAGCACACCGAAGCCCTCCACGTGGTGGACGTGAACAGCGGCAACCGCACCAAGAACGCCAACGGGCAGGAAGCCAACGCCCTCGAAGTGAACCTCGGCGCGGCCGACGAACTGGCCCGCCAGCTCCGCCTGCGCGATATGGGAGGCATCATCGTCGTAGATTTCATCGACATGAACGAAGCCGAGAACCGGCAGAAGCTTTACGAACGCATGTGCCAGAACATGCAGAAGGACCGCGCACGCCACAACATCCTTCCGCTCAGCAAATTCGGACTGATGCAGATTACCCGCCAGCGCGTGCGTCCCGCCATGGACGTCGATACGACAGAAACCTGCCCCACCTGCTTCGGCAAAGGCAGAATCAAGTCGTCCATCCTCTTTACCGACACTCTGGAGAGCAAGATTGACTATCTGGCCAACAAACTGAAGATAAAGAAATTCTCGTTACACATCCACCCGTACGTAGCCGCCTACGTCAACCAGGGCCTCGTGTCCATGAAACGGAAGTGGCAGATGAAGTACGGACTTGGTATCAAAGTGATTCCCGACCAGAAACTCGCGTTTCTGCAATATGTCTTCTACGACCCTCACGGCGAAGAGATAGACATGAAGGAAGAAGTTGAAATCAAACAATAAAGGGAAAAGGGTAACCCATATATAATTAAAAGGGTTACCCTTTCCTTTATAGCAAATTTCATGAAATAAATGAAGTAGCTTATTATCTATTTGTGTTTTCCAATCTCTTTATCACCCAATATATACAAATCCTCATAAAACACCTTTTTTCGTAATCCAGTCCAGATACCAATGGCAAACAATACGATAAAACACATAATAAATATTACAAATTAAAAGCCCCCCTATAAACTAATAACACACGTAATTATCAGTCCAATTGATAAACTTTGAATAACCAGCTTCCAACCTTTCATATATCACGCACAATCTACACATCCATCCCTCAGTCTCTAATCCAAGCCCCAACAACGTAGCCATCAATTTATGTATTGCAACAAGAAGAATCGGCTCTTCAACCAACCATCTCAACCAACGTTATTATCACGATAATACATTATTCATTATACACATACATTAAAGAAAATACTGCAATTTTCATTTTTTAACCCCAAAAATCGATATTTTTTAAAAATATTATCTATATTTGCAGCATCTAATTAAATCATACATCTATGAAAGAAAACAGCTATTTTCACTTAGGAAAAATTCCTTTTATAAAAAAAGGAACTATCATTTATAAAAAATTCACTCATTAAATTCAACCCTAAAATCAACAATGTGCAAATGAATCTATTTATTTGTAAAAAAGAACAATGCGTAAAATGCATGGTCTTGTCATTGCTATTATCTCCGAGTACACTTTTCGCACTTCCTGAAAATAGGACAGGCGCAAGCGAAACAGTTACAACTATTTTACAACAGCAAAAACAGACCATTACAGGTACCATTCTTACCGGTGATACCAATGAACCGGCCATTGGTGCTACAGTCTATTTAAGGAACAGTACAACAGGAGCTGTAACCGATGTCAATGGTAAATACTCCATTACCGTAGAAGGTATAGGTGGGGTATTGGAATTCTCTTATATCGGCTATAAAAAACAAGAAGTAGCCATTACGGGACAAAAAACGATTAATATTGTATTGCAGCCTGATACGGAAGTCCTTGATGAAGTAGTAGTAGTCGGCTACGGAAGCCAAAAAAAAGAAAGTGTAGTCGGCGCAATCTCCACATTGGACGTTACCAAACTGACTGTTCCCGGTTCATCCATATCAAACGCATTAGCCGGTCAGTTATCAGGTATCGTTGCTATGAGCCGTTCCGGTGAACCCGGCAAAAACAGCGCAGCAGATTTCTATATCCGAGGCGTATCCTCTTTTAAAGGCACATCTACCCCTCTAGTACTGGTCGATGGCATCGAACGTGACTTGGATTTAGTAGATACAGATGATATTGCATCCTTCTCCATCCTAAAAGACGCATCTGCATCTGCCGTATATGGTGTACGAGGAGCCAACGGTGTAATCCTTATCACAACCAAAAAAGGTGCCGTCGGAAAGCCACAAGTCAATGTACGTACAGAATTTGGCTTTACCCAACCAACAAAACGACCTCAAATGTTAGGTTCGGCAGAATGGGCCGAATTGTACAATGAGGCATACGGCAGCCAATACTATTCACCTGAAGAAATCGAAAAATACCGGACGAACGCAGATCCCGACCTCTATCCTAACGTGGATTGGTTCGATGCTCTGTTCGATGATATGGCAAGCAACCAACGTGTTAATCTGAATATCACAGGTGGTAGTGACATTGTCAAGTATTACGTATCCGGTGCTTTTTATAATGAAAGCTCCATTTATAAGAATGCAGGCAACATTTATGGCTACAATCCGTCCATCCGCTACAACAAATTCAATTTTAGAGCCAATGTCGATTTGAACCTTACCAAAAGTACGGTCGTAAACTTCAATTTGGCCAACATTTATGAAAAATCATTTGGCCCTGGATTTGGTGATACAGACGCCGACATCTGGTCCTATACATTCATGACTTCTCCGAACGCTTTCCCTGTACAATATTCCGATGGAACATTGTCCGGTCCTTCCACAGACTCCGGTTATAATCCATGGAACATGCTGGCACATTCAGGGTATCGTGAACAATTCTGGAACTCGGCCCAATCATTAATTGGCGTAACCCAAGATATCGGGGCACTTTGGGAACCATTAAAAGGTTTAAGCGCAAACATTAAATTCTCTTGGGACGCATGGAACACGACATTGCAACGCCGTAACAAAGTTGAAAGTTTCTACCATGCACGCGGTCGTGCCGAAGACGGCAGTTTAATCTATGATGACAATAATGGCGACGGCATTTGGGATCCTGTACACACCGGAGACGAAACATTGTCATTCCTAATCGGACGTAGTGGCACCATGACCCGCTATCTGGAAGGCTCATTGACCTACAACCGAGTTTTCAATGATATCCATCGCGTAGGAGCCTTATTGTTGTACAACCAAAAGATCCACACCAATACCCAAGCTGGCAGTGGAGATGATGCCTTACCCTACAAAAACCAAGGTTTAGCAGGACGTGCAACTTATGCCTTCAAAGACACTTATTTTGCAGAAGTGAACTTGGGATACAATGGTTCTGAGAACTTTGCACGTGGACACCGTTTTGGTTTCTTCCCTGCTGTAGCTATCGGCTGGATGATGTCCAATGAAAAATGGTTCCAACCAGCAACCAAAGTTATAGACATGTTGAAATTAAAAGCATCCTACGGTAAAGTCGGTAACGACGATATCGGTGGACAAAGAAGATGGGTATATGAATCAACCATTGTAAACAGCGGCAGCTGGTATTACGGTAGCACCGGTAGTCAAGGCGGAACTGGTATCCGTATCGGTGAAGTTGAAAATCTTAATGTATCATGGGAAGAAGCATTGAAAATAAATGCCGGTATTGAATTCTCATTATTCAACAAGGTACGTGTACAGGCAGATTATTTCCGCGAAGAGCGTAGTGGTATCTTCCTGCAACGTGCAGGACTACCTGCCATAGTTGGTGTCTCCACTATTCCTTATGTAAACATCGGAGAGACCTTGAACCAAGGTTTTGATGCTACGGTAGAATATACTCACCAGGTAAACAAGGATTTAATGTTGACAGCACGAGGAAATTTCACATTCAACAGAAATGAATTACTGAATAATGACGAGCCCGACTGGGAATATAAGTATCAAAATAGGACTGGCAAACCTTTCGGAAGCGGAAGTTCACTGCAACCATTTGGATTAGTTGCAATCGGCTTATTTGAAAGCCAAGAAGAAATAGACAACAGTCCTGTACAGAATTTTGGTGAATATCGTGTAGGTGACATCAAATATCAGGATATCAATGGTGATGGTCAGATTGACCCACAAGACCAGATAGCAATCGGTTATACCAATCTACCGGAAATCACCTATGGTTTTGGTGGCACAGCACAATACAAGAACTGGGATTTCAATATCTTCTTCCAAGGAGTTGCACGTACCAGCTTCTTCCTGAACGGTTCTTCTATTCGCACCCCCTTCTCATCAGGAAATATGGAACGTGCAGCCATTAATGAAGATATATATGGCAACGTATGGATGTCGACCAATACTCCCGAACAGAACGCAAATGTCACCTATCCACGCCTCAGCATGGGTAGCGGTGGAGCCGGCGCTTCCAACAACAGCCAATCTTCTACTTGGTGGTTACGGGATGGTTCATTCCTTCGTTTAAAAAGCATTGAGATTGGATACTCTCTGCCTAAGTCTCTATTACAAAAGAGTTTCATTAAAAGCCTAAGATTCTATGCCGCAGGAAATAACCTTTTACAATTCAGTCCATTCAAATTATGGGATCCAGAAAAAGGTTCATCAGACGGTTCAGGATATCCGCTTAATCGAATGTTCTCTATCGGATTTAACGCAAATTTCTAAACATAGATAATATAAACACTTATGAAGATTAATTTTAAATCATTCTATATGCTATGCTTCGCTGCAAGTACTCTGACTTTAACTTCATGCGAAGACTTCCTAGACAGACAAGAAGATGAGATGCTCACTTTCGAGAAAATTTGGGAAAATCGGAATACGACCAAACAATATTGGTTAAATGCCATGTCATTTTTACCCAACTTTAATGGGGGATACATCGGGGACAATGAACCTTACCTAGGCGCATCAGATGAATGTACCATCGCTTACGACCGTCAATACCGTAACATCAATTTTGGCTCTTGGAATGCATCAACGGTACCCTATTACAGTATGGATAAATATTATAAAGGAATCCGTGAATGCAACATTTTAATGCAGAACGTTCATAAATGCAGTGACCCCTTAGCTACGCAAAAAGATCTCGATCTATACTATTGGCAAGCCCGTTTTGCTCGCGCCTACTATTATTTTTTAATGATGTGCGATTACGGTCCTATATTCTTGTTAGGAGATGAACTACTAGATTTTTCAGCCTCAACAGAATCGCTTTACCGTCCACGTAACACATGGGAACAATGCGTAGACTACGTAGTCAGCGAAATGACAGAATGTGCCAATAGCGATGCGATCCAATCTTCTTATGAAGAATTGGAATACGGACTGGCAACCAAGGGTACCTGTCAAGCAGTCATCTCAAGACTATTACTCTACTCTGCACGTGATTTGTTCAATGGGAACACACTTTATCGGAATGTAAAAAATCCGACGACCAGTGAATTTCCAGACTTGTCGGGCGCTGAGTTATTTCCCCAGCAATATGATGCAAACAAATGGTTGAAAGCCGCAGAAGCCGCTAAGGTGCTATTGGACAATCCTCAATATGAACTATATCGTGCGGGCAATGGCAATCCCTATGAAGATTATGTAGGTATCACCAATGTGAATTGGAACAGCGAACTCATTTGGACAGACCGCTACAATAACCGCTTCAGCTGGGGAGTAGGCACTGTGCCAACAGGTGTGGCAGGTACTGCTTATGGTGCAGTAGGCCCAACACAACAACAAGTAGATGCTTATGCAATGAACAACGGCCGATATCCCATTACAGGATACGATGCTGATGGAAATCCTATTGCGGATAGCCAATCAGGATATGACGTAGCCACAGAAATGCAATTAAGCGTATGGGAATATCCGGCAACCGGCTGGAGCAAGTTTACCAACTACGATGTAGAAGCACCCAACATGTATAAAAATCGTGAGCCACGCTTTTATGTGACTGTATTCTTTAGTGGAAACTACTGGCTGCATGACCAACAATCTACCATGATTTCTTTTGCCAAAGGAGGCAATGGAAACAAGAGTCACGACTATCCGAAATCGGGTTATCTGGTCAATCGTTTCTATGACCATCGTTTAAACTCAGCATCCGGAAACTGGGGTAACATTACTTTCCCCGTATTCCGCCTTGGCGAAATGTATTTGAACTTCATCGAATCCGTTTTGGAATGCAAAAAACGGGGAATTACTCTTCCTGGAGGATATGAACAATTAGCAATGGACAAATGGGCAGACCTGCGTGATCGTGCCGGCTTAGTTCCCATCACGGAAGTCTATCCCAATGCTACCACTGAAGAATTAATAGAACTTTGCCGCAAGGAACGTCGTGTCGAACTTGCTTTTGAACGTCATCGCTACTACGATACGCGTACTTGGATGATTGCCAAAGAAACAGATGGCGGTCCCATGTATGGCATGAATGCAGAATGCCCGCTTGGGAAAGATGATGCAACAAACGTAACTCCTGTAGATTTCTGGAAGCGTACCGTATTTGAAACACGCGTATTTAAGGACAACCATTATCTGTATCCGTTCTCTCAACGCGAATTGGATCGTAATAAAATGCTGACACAAAACTATGGTTGGTAATATAGAATACTAATAATCAAACAACGAATTCATATGAAAAAAAACATATTATTTGCGATTCTTGCCACAGGCTGTCTGCTGACACATACTGCATGTGAAGACGGCAAGGACGAATACTTGTCGGATTTCAGTACCATCCTCTATTTCAGAAATAGTGGAGAATTACCGTTAACTGTTTATAAAACCGGTGAAGTGACAGACTACCAACTTACTGTAAACAAATCCGGATCAGCTTTAGGAGCTACAGCATCCACCGATATTGGAATAATGAGTGATGCCAGCCTTGCTGCATATAACGCAGCAGAAGGCGTAAACTATAAAGCATTACCAGGAACATGTTACACTTTCAGCAATGAAACTATAGAATTTGGAGCAGCAGATTTATATAAAACAGTAAATGTTTCATTGATAGCCGAACAAATTGAACAAAATAGTGGAACAGATGCAACCTACGTCATTCCATTTGAACTGTATAATGGCTCTGACTCCATTAATGCAGAAAAACGTTATGCATTTATTATACCCAGCGTTCAAACCCTCACTGTAGGTTTCGAGAACAGTGGCTTCATCTCCACAGACGACATTACAGACAGTGAAGGGACAACAACGATCACACAATCCATCCTAATGCCCATTGTAAGTCAATGGGATTTGGATTGTCAGGTTACAGTAGATGAAGGAATTCTGGACGAATATAACACTGCAAACAAGAAAAACTTAAAAATGGCTGCAGAAGATTCATATACAATAGAAATAACGCCCTTCCAAAATGGTTCTAACCATGCAACTGTAACGATAACTTTAGATAAGTCCAAATTAATATGGGGACAACAAGCCATACCATTGAAGATTTCTGGAACATCTAATCCCAATTTTGCAGTCGACGAGGCCAAATCGAGTTGCATCGTAGGTATTAACTATACAATTCCAAGAAGTGAATTGACCCAAATACCACTTTCCCTCGATATGCTATCTTCGAATGCTACAGTAAACGGAGATGGAACCGGGTTAGCTGGATTGTTCGATGGTAGAGGAAGCGGTCTCCATTGGCATTCTAACTATACCAGCTCTGTAATTGATGCAATTTATGGACATTACATTGATTTCAAATTGTCCAACCCAATCAATCATTTTGCATATAATTTCTGGACACGATTTGAGAATGCGAATGGTGCACCCACCAAAACAATAATCTATGCAGGAAATGATGGTAATACTTGGAAAGAAATAGGAGAGGTTGCAAACTCATTTACAACCGGTGATGAGGAATATGATTCAAATGTGTTCTCTTCAAGTGAATCTTTTACTTATATACGTTTTTCTGTAACTGAAAGTAATGCAGGAAATGTATGCACAGGACAATTCTGGAACTGTGGTGAAATGCAAATTTTTGGTAAATAACAATTCTTCTAACCTTTGAAAGGCAGAATAGCCTTTTATCATAATAAAATAAACAGATTTACTAAAAATGAGCGAAGGAGAGGAAATATATAATCAATTTCCTCTCCTTTTTCCACATTAAATGAACAAAGTATCCATTTTTTCATATCTTTGCCCTGTGCAGCTGTATTTTTTATTATCAACCCTTAAACCCCACTAAAAAACTATGAGAGTTCCATTCTTCCTGACAGTATGCCTATGTACAATGTTATGGTTTATTTCATGCAACAATGAAAAAGACCCCTCCATAGGTACCCCGCTTTTTTCAATTGAAGAACAATATCTACATCAAGACTTTGAACAAGAAGGAACATCTGTAGTCATTCCTGTTACAACAAATTTAAAAGCATCCGAATGGAGTGTAAAGTCAGACCAGACATGGTGTCTGGTTGATCAAGATTGTTCTTCTTCAAAAGTATCAGGAATCCTGGTCAGCATACAAGCCAGTGAAGAACCTGATATCCGAACAGCAACCATAACAGTAAACTCAAGTGTTGAAAATTATAGCATTCAAGTACGACAGTTGGGGTATGGTCCGGCTATCTTAATAAAACAAGATGTCCCAACCATACCTGCAACCGGAGGTCCATTAACAATAACCGTCACCTCCAACATTGAATATACAACAACCCTATCTGTAAATTGCGACTGGATACATGACGCCCCGGCGACCCGTGCATTAACAGACAAAAGTTATATTTATACAGTAGACCCTAACTCTCTATTCGAAGAACGAAGCGCCACTTTCACCTATACTGGAACGGAATATACGGATGTAGTAACTACGTGCACAGTAATTCAGGAAGCCAAAAGTGCCAACGTCAGTGATGTAACTGTAGAAAATGATATCAAGGTGACGCCCACCGGTGGAAAGGCCAGCGAACACCAGCCGGGCCAAGACATCGAGAACAGTTTCGACGGGAAGTTCGGGGCCGACGGGCAGCCCTACCACTCCATCTGGAACCAGCAGGCAGCTTTCCCCGTCACGCTGGAATACTTCTTCGACCAGAAGCCCGACCTCGACTATCTCATCTACTACACCCGTAGCGGAAACGGCAACTTCGGCGAGGTGGATATCTATACGGCCACAGAAAGCGAACCCGAATACCAGTTGCAAGGCAGCTACGACTTCAAGATGCAGAATGCGGCCAGCCGGATAGACTTCAAGAACACACTCTCCAAGGTAACCAAAGTGAAGTTCAGTGTCAAGTCGGGTCTGGGAGGCTTCGTCAGCTGCGACGAAATAGAATTCTACCGGAAAAACAACGAAAAGGTACTGGACAAGCAGCTGCTCACCGTCTTCACCGACCTCACCTGTACCCAGGTGAAGGAAGACGCCACCAACGAGCAGATCAATGCCCTGCCCACCTACTTCGCCTCGCTGGCCACCATGCTGCGCAACGACACCTACGACCCGTGGGAAAAGGAATTCCGCATCCAGTCCTACCAGCCCTACAGCAACGTGGAAGAATGGGCCGAAAAGCTGATGACCAAACGTTACAGCAACCTGGACAACCCTACCGGCATCTACGTGGAAGCCGGCGACTCGGTAGTGATTCTCGTGGGCGACACGCACGGCAATTCCCTCTCCGTCCAGTGCATCGGTGAAGAAGAAACCAGCGACGGCAGCAAGAACTACGTACAGACAGCCGCCAGCGGCGAGACGCGCTTCCTGCAGGAAGGAGTCAACAAGGTGGGCTTCAGCCGCAAAGGCATGCTCTTCCTGATGTACACCGCCGACCTGACGGACGAGAACTCCCTCCCCATCACTGTCCACATCGCTCCCGGCAGCGGAAAAGTGAGCGGTTTCTTCGACCTGAAGAAGCATCAGACCAATGAAAAGTATCAGGAACTCATCGGCAAGGCCACCTACAAGTACTTCTGCGTGCGCGGCGAACGCATCATGTTCTACTTCCACCGCGAACAGATGAAGCAGGCCGTTCCCACCGACATCCTTTCGGCCATCAACCTGTGGGACGACATCATCGGCTGGGAACAGGAACTGATGGGCGTCGAAGACGTACGCCCCTCGCAGGTCAACAACCACCTGTTCGCCATCTCTCCCGAAGGCAGCTACATGTGGGCGTCTGACTACCGCATCGCCTTCGTTTACACCTACCTGGACAACATCCTGCTGAAAGACAACGTCATGGCCGCCAAGGACAATGCCTGGGGACCCGCACATGAGATTGGCCACATCCACCAGCGTGCCATCAACTGGCCGGGCTCCACCGAGTCGTCCAACAACCTTTTCTCGAACTATATCCTCTACAAGCTGGGCAAGTATTGTTCGCGCGGCAGCGAACTGAGTGCCCTCGCTACCGCCCGTTGTGAGAAGCACCAAGGATGGTGGAACATGGGAAGCGCTACTCATCAGAACGAGGACACAGAAGTACACATGCGCATGAACTGGCAATTGTGGAACTACTACCACCGTTGCGGCTACAAGAAAGACTTCTGGCAGACACTCTTCAAGCTCCTGCGCGAAGACCGCATCGTCGAATCTGACCCCGGAGCTGCCCAACTGAAGTTTGCCATGAAGGCCAGCCAGGCTGCCAACGAAAATCTGACGGACTTCTTCGAAATGTGGGGCTTCTTTGAGCCGGTGGACGCTACCATCGAGCAATACGGCACGTGGAACTACCGCGTGACGGAGGCCATGATAAAGGAAGCCAAGGACTTCATGTCTCAATTCCCTGCCCCGAAACATGCCTTCTACTATCTGGAAGACCGCAAGAACGGCGACGTAGGCATCGATGATTACAAGGTGGGCGACGTGGGCTACTACACGCAGTTCCAGGACAACGTGAAGATAACCAAGGAAGTAGGCTGCAGCCTCTCCGGCCAGCAGGTGAGCATCACCGACGGCGACGAAGCCGTGGCTTTCGAGGTAAGGAAAGACGGCAAATTGCTCTACTTCTCCAACTTCTTCCAGTTCACCGTTCCTTCCACCATCCCGCTGGACGGTGCAGCCGTCTATGCCGTACAGGCCGACGGCAAGCGCATAGCCTGCACGGCCCGCTGATGCCGGGAAACCGGTCCGCCCATACATAAAAAACTCTCCGGGCAGGGAGCAAACACGCTCCGCCCGGAGAAGAAAAACCGCCTGCCCGAGCAGCATTTGCTCTCCGGGCAGGCGGTTTTTGTTATCCAGGCAGCCTACAAACACTGCCCGGGCAGAGAAAACGAAGCAATCGGTATCCCGTCACACCTCGTCCGGCCAGGGACAAGGCTTGCCCGTACTCTTGAACGTGGGACGCTGGGCATCGACCTTGCGCAGATACTGCCCCAGTTCCTTGGACAGGCGGCGCACGATGTCGGGATGTTCGGCCGCCACGTCGTGCTTCTCGCCGATGTCTTCGGGGATGTTGAACAATTCCTTCTTGCCGGTCTCGTAGTAATATACCAGCTTCCACTCGTCCTTGCGGATGGCACAGTCCAGATTGATGCCCGGTCCGTCATTGCCCCAGATGTTGGGGAAGTTCCACACCAGCGCACGACCCTTCGAGGGGTCGCCCGTACCTTTCAGCAACGGCACGAAGCTGACACCGTCCAGCGGAGCCACCGTCCTGTAATCTTTCACACCGGCCATCTCGAGCAGTGTCGGATAGAAGTCCTCAATCATCAGATACTTGTCGCAACGCGTATCGGGTTTCACTACGCCCGGCCAGCTCACAATCATCGGCTCGCGGATGCCGCCCTCGTAGAGCGAACCCTTGCCGCTGCGCAGAGGCGCATTCTGCGTATGTACTTCGCCGTCGCGCCACTCGGGCTCGGCAGCCAGTCCGCCGTTGTCGCTCATGAAGATGACAATGGTGTTGTCGGCCTCACCGTTCTTCTCCAGCCAGTCCATCAAGTCGCCCAGACTCTTGTCCATACCCTCGATGAGCGAGGCATAGGCAGCCTCCTTGTCGCTCAGCCCCTTGCGCACGTACTTGGGGAAAAAGCGCATGTCCTTGTCGATAGGCACATGGATGGCATAATGAGCCATATACAGGTAGAAAGGCTGGTTGTACTTCTTGGCCTTGTCCAGCGCCTTGATAGCCTCGCGCGTCAGGGCTTCGGTAGCAAAGATACCCGTCCCCCAGTAATTCTCCAGTCCGGGAATGGACATCAGCGAGTAAGCCTTGCCGTCGCGCGTGTGGCCGTAGTTCTGTTCGCTCAGGTAAGTGGCCAGTCCTCCGGCCGCATGGCCGGCGATATTCACCTCAAATCCCCAGTGGGTAGGATTCTCGCCCGGCGTATCGATGGAGCCCCAATGAGCCTTGCCGCAATGGATGGTGTGATACCCGCTCTGGCGGAGCAGTTCGACGAACGAAGTGCCCACATACGTGTTCGGTGTTCCTGCCACCTGGCTCACACCGTTATAGTTCCAGTCGGGGAGCTCTACCGTCGCGCTCTGGCGGTCGGTCTGCTTGTCGCGCTCCAGCGTCCAGTTGGTCACCCGATGGCGGGCGTTGTTGGCTCCCGTAATAAGGCTGCACCGGGTGGCCGAACTGATGTTACAGGCATACGCCTGGGTGAACATCATGCCCTGCTTGGCCAGCCGCTCCATATTGGGTGTCTCGTAGGCCTCATTATAAGGAGTCTTCTGTGTCCAGAAAGGCAGCGAGGTATCCTGCCATCCCATGTCGTCCACCATGAACAGGATGATGTTCGGGCGTTTCTGCTCCTCGGCAGAGGGTTGCTTCTTCGTCGCTCCCCACCCGTCGGTCATGGGTACCAATGGCGTCAGAGACAATGCGGTAAACAAATATTTATTCATAAATCTGAGTGTTTAGATAAAGGGGGTTAGTAAAATAGGAAACAACTATTCCGCATAACAAACACTGAAGTTTCGTATCTGCGGAGTGTCTGTGCATTGCTCCACAACTACACGGAAAGCCGTTGCCTCTACAGGATCGAAGCGTTCGATGCGCTTGTGTCCCACCGAAGTTCCCTTGGCCACAGTGACCCACTTCCCGCCTGTGCGGGCTTCCACCCGATAGGCACGGATGCGTTCGCCCAGCGTGATGTCTTCCTGCAGGATGTAATAGTTGGCCTTCTGTTTGCCCTTCAGGTCCAGCGACAGTTTCTTCGCTTTTCCGGAAGTCTGTGCCAGCGGTGTACCGAAACGGCGGGCTATCTCTTCGCCCCATTCCTTCAGACGTTTCACGTCACCCTCGGGTATCACGCCGTCCGGGTTAGGCGTCAGGCCTACAATCAGCGTAGCATTGCGTCCCACCGACTTCTCGTACATATCCATCAGGTTCTCCAGTGGATAGACGGCCTTGTCGTCGTCGCCCGGTTCCCAGAACCATTCGTGGCGGCCGTTGTATCCGCGCAGAGGCGTGTCGGCCATAGCGGGCACCCAATAGCGGCCGTCGGCATCGCCGTGGGCCAGCAGTTCGTTGTGGTTCCTCACCCCCTCGTTCGCATTACTGTGGCTATAGGGATAAGGGAAGCTCGACCAGCAGGGATAGCCTACCGTACCGCTCTCCGACCCTCCCCAGCGGAAGTCCGCGCGGTTCACGTTGTGATAGAACAGGCATTCCGGCTGATATTTGGTCACGATGGGTTCCACATCGGGTCCCAATCCCTTCGGATCGTCGGCACCGCCGTCAAACCAGATCATGAACAGGTCGCCGTAGCGGGTACAAAGTTCCGTCACCATCTTCTCGCACAGACGTTTGTACCAGGCCTGGCGGTTGCGTGCAAACTCACCGTCGCCCTCGGCCTTGAAGTTGTGAATGCCCAACAGAGAGTTCCAGCGGATGCCGATATAGATACCCGGCTGGATGCCATACTTGCGGCAGGAATTTACAAAGTCTCGCACCACGTCGCCCTTGCCGTCACGCCATTTCACCGCCTTCAGGCAGTAGGGATTCACGTCGCTCTGCCACAAGCCGAAGCCCGTTTCATGCGTGGCAGTAAGCACGGCAAACTTCGCTCCGGCAGCCTTGGCCGCCTGTATCCACTGGTCCGTGTCGAGCTGCGTGGGATTGAAGATATTGTAATCCTCCACCGGATTGATACGGTTGTTTCCCTGGCCGTACACCAGCCCGTCGAACACATGCAGGTCGTAATGGAACACAACACCCATCTCTGCCTCGTGCCACTTCAGCTGATGGGGGGCAGGCACAGGCATGGAAGGAGATTGCGCAAAAGCCACTGTAGCTATCATCACGAAAAAAGACAGTAAGACATTTTTCATAACAATCATTCTTTCAAAAATATAATAGACATAATTTCTGCCCAAAGATAAGATAAAAAATGAAGAAGGCCGCCATCCCCACTCGAAAACAAGGTAATGACGGCCATTCATCAAATAAATTCACAATCCAGATCAATCTCCTTCAGGCAGGGTACCATCTTCTTTGCTCCACCCCGGATTCTGATAAATTGTCGAAGTGTCATATTCGTTGGATCCTGCAACCTCAGTTGTCAAACGGAACTCATAGTTGCTGATAGGATACAAATACTTGGCCGGATTCCAGTTCAAACCGTTAAAACCAATATTACTTTTGCTTTTACGATAAGGCAAGAGATATTTACCTTCAGCATATTCATCAGTCTGTGCAGAAACATTCGGATCACCTTCAGTACTACCATAAGGAATCAGATTGACAGTCTTCAACGCAGAAGCAGCATCCTCTGGAGTAGGGGTTGTATACAGTTTGTACATATCATCCCAAATGTTGACACCTTGCAGATGAACATTCTTAACCTGGTCAAGAGCGCGCCAACGCTTCAAGTCAGCAAATCTGAATCCTTCGGCAGCCAATTCCACACGACGTTCACGACGAATGTTGTACAACGTTGCATCCACCTGCCGGCCAGCAGAGTAACTTCCCCAGTCAGCCTTTTCCTTGTCCATCTGCGTATTGTCAATAGTCAGCTGATAGTTGGTGGACACACCGGCACGTCTACGAAGTGCCTGCCAATACTCGTCGCAATTACCGCCTAAATTGCCATTCAATTCATAATAGGCCTCCAAATAATTCAAATAAGCTTCTGCAGCACGGTAACTGGGGCATCCTGTATAAGACTGTTTGGTAGTCTGCATGGTTCCCGAAGTATTCAATCCCTTGCGCAAACTGTATCCTGTGGGGCAGGCATTTTCAAGTTGACCTTCGAAAATCGGAGAACGATAGAAGTAGCCATAACCATCAGAAGCCTTGATATATTCAACGAGATTAGGACCATCAGAAAGCAGATCGCCCGTCTTCAAAATAGTCATATCCATACGCGGATCGCGTCCATCGAACAAGTGTTCATACGTATCGTCACCTTCATAACCGGAACCTGCTGCATAGATAGGCAAACCGTTGGCCATCAGATAAGAATCTACCATAGAACGGGTAAATCCGCTACCACCACTACCATTTCTCTGTAGATAGTCTACAACATGATGGGAGACAGAGTTTTCAGAACTGATGCTATACTGGCGCCACAACAAAACTTCATCCATATAAGGATTCAAATCTACAGAATTGAACAAACCTGCATAGTCACTGTTCAATGTGTGATTTTGTGCTACCAGATCGGCCGCCTCAATTGCCTGCTCCAAGAAATAACGAATTTCGCTTTGAGCATCATAACTATAATCTTTCAGGTAATCCATTGATGCACCCGGCCAGCCTTCACCTTTCGGAACGAAAGCAGTTCCTGCATGATATTTCTCCCACGTACCTTCAAACAATGCCACACGACTCTTCAACAAGGCAGCGCAGTCACGTGTCAAACGATTTGTCATAGGAGGCGTCGCCAGCATATAGTCATAAGCAGTATTCAAATCCGAAATGATGAAACGGGCAACTTCATTACGAGGACGACGCTTGGAGGCTTCTCTCAATACATTATAGTCATCAGTCAGCGTGTTGGTCAGAATCGGGAAATCGCCCAAATTCTGTAAAGCAAAATAATAGAAGAGTGCACGGAAGAAATACATTTCTCCAATATAATGCTTGATGTTAGCATCATTTCCACTAATCTCACCATTCTCATAACGTTGGGGAACAGTCTCAAGGAAATAGTTGACTGTTCGAATGACAGACATATAGGAATTCCAAAGGGCATAATTGCCTACATAAGTCTGTCCCGTTACAAACAAAGTGCTTGGAGAGGCAGCTGTCTGATTGTCCGTACCATTGTCATCATCGAACAATCCCAAACCGCTATAGCCCGTTCCATGAGAAGGCAGATTGCCGTAAAGATTGGCGGCATAAGCCCCCAGGTCGTTTTCTGCATAAAGATAATCGGTAGTTGACACACTTGTTATAGGTGACAAATCCAAATAATCGTTGCATGAGGTAGTGGTCAATCCAGCTGCCACTATCAATGAATATAATAAGGTCTTTTTCATATCTAATTTCCTACTAGTAATTTTTTAGAAAGTTACATTAACACCGAACGAAACAGTAGCCTGCAACGGATAAGTCTTACCAGAGTTACTACCTGTATAGGCTGAATAAGCTGTTTCAGGATCAAAGCCATTTGGCAAGCTTGAAATAGTCAATACATTCTCGGCACTTACATAGAAACGAAGATATTCCATTCCTATTTTGTCAAGAACTTGTTTCGGCAATGTATATCCCACCTGTATATTCTTCAGACGCATATAGGCTCCGTTCTGCATATAACGGCTTTGTGTATATTGATTTTTTGTGTTGCCCAAATAAATACGAGGGAAATAAGCGTCTGTATTAGGTCCAAATACAGATGTAGTATTTTCCGGACGATAATAATCCAAATGCGGTTCCAAACCTGTAGACTGCCATTCGCCACTGCCTACACCCCAGAACAAAGGACCATCCAACCAAAGATCACGTTTGGCCACACCTTGCCAGAACATACTAAAATCAATGCCTTTCCAATCCAAGCCCATATTCAGACCGAAACGGAAACGTGGTGTACTATTACCCAATTTTACACGGTCGCCCGGATCACTTAAAGTATTGGCTCCTGTATTGATAATACCATCACCGTTCAAGTCAGTATACATGATATCACCTTCTGTCCAACCAGAGCCCCAAGACGGACGGTTATCTTTCAACCATTCATCCATTTCTGCCTGACTCTTGGCTATACCGTGAGTTACGTAACCCCAGATGTCGTTCAGTTCTTCACCCTCATATCTTGTACCCAAGGACTTTGATTCATTTGGATAAGTCATGACAAACGAACGGGAATCTGCGATGTTGAAGCCAACGTTATAATTCACTTCTCCTACACGGTCGCGCCAATTCACTGCCAGTTCCCAACCTTTCGTCTTCAAGTCTGTATTATTGGTAGAAGGCATACCTGTACCATAAATATGTGCCACCTCAGAAGCAGGTCCTACCATATCAAGCGTTTTACGGATAAAGTAGTCGAAGTTCAAACTCAAACGGCTGCGGAACATAGACATATCGAAACCGACATTCAACGACTGCACGGTTTCCCAAGTCAGCGTAGAACTGATGGTACCCGGAACTCCTGCTATTGTAGGATAAGCACCGTCCATCAACCAATTTCCTCCATTAACGGAAACTGATTGGGTCAAATACATAGGATAGTACGAATTGGTATTCTGGTTACCCAATGTACCCCATGAAAGACGCGGCTTGAACTGGCTCATCAAGTCCTCGTCCAAGGGGAAGAATTCTTCGCGGGCCACATTCCAACCCAATGAGAATGAACCGAACGTTCCCCAACGGTCTTTTCTCAAGAAACGAGAAGAACCGTCATAACGCACATTGGCTGCAACGAAGTATTTGTCTGCATAATCATAGTTAAAACGGCCGAAGAAACCGACGGTAGCCCACGAATAAGCAGATGCGTCATTGATAACATCATCACCTGTAGCTGCGCCAATTTCAGGAACATTCTCAGTAATCAAATCCATACGTTCAACGCCGATTACACGATTATTGTATTTCTCAGTGTTCATACCAGCCATCACCTTGAACTTATGATTTTCATTCAAAGTAAACTCGTAATCACTGTACAAACTGGTAGTCAAGTGATTGGCACGCGTCCAACGCTGCATCGCGCCCGTCTGACCAGCGGCGTAACTATCATTATAGCCCAACAGCAGTGGTTCATCATTGACATTATATTCATATACCTTGTTCAGGTTCTGCTTACGGAATTCGTTGATGGTACGCAAACCTGCATTGGCATATATATTCCAACCTTTCAACGGATGGAACACCAGCTGTCCCTGCAGATATACGTTGTCATTGGAAGTAACAGAACGGCTGCCACTTGTCAGCTGGGCCAACTTACCGTTGCGCATATAATGACCATTGGGATCCTGGAAAGGCATCATCGGCCACATACGGACAATGTCGTGATAAAGCAAACCACCCATATCTGTATACAAAGGATTATCCAGGTCGGTATGAACATATTTCACATTGACTTCAACATCCAACCATTTAAAGGGTTGTGCATTGATTTTGGCGTTGGTATTGATACGTTCGTATGAATCTTCACCAAAACGCAAGTTACCGTCCTGTCCCAAATAATTTGCAGATACATAATATTGCATTTTCTCGGATCCGCCGTTGATGTTCAGATTGTGCTCGTGTGCCCATGACCATTTGTAATGCTTGTCATACCAATCTACATTATCATTGGCTTTTTCATGGAATTGCCAGTTTCCGTTCGAATTGGCAATAGTAGTGGTTGTAATCTCACCCCGCATATACTGCTGGATACGATTCATGGTATCCTCATCAAAGATTGCATTACCACCACCGTTCACACTCGCTTCATTAAAATAGTTCGCAAAATCCCAAGAATTCATCAGGTTGGGCAAGTTGAAGGGACCATAGTAACGGGCATTACCCGAATAACTGACACTGGCTTTTCCTGCTTTTCCTTTCTTCGTCGTAATCAAGATGACACCAAAGGCTGCACGCGAACCATAGATAGAACTGGCAGCTGCGTCTTTCAATACAGAGATAGATTCAATGTCGTCCGGATTGAGGTTGTTCATATTACCTTCTATTCCGTCGATCAAGACCAAGGTAGAAGCTGTGGAACCTGTTGAAATGGTACCTGTACCACGAATGTTGACGTCCATCGCCTGGCCTAACTGACCACCGTAAGAACCAACCGAAAGATTGAGGCCGGGAACTGTACCCTGCAAAGACTGTCCAAGATTGGTTACCGGACGCGATTTCAACGATTTGGTATCCACCGTAGCAACAGCCTCAGTCAGGTTAGCTCTACGCTGCGTACCGAAACCTACTACCACCACTTCGTCGAGCATCTGGTTGTCTTCTTCCAATGTAATGGAATAAGACGTCTGTGAAGGATTGATTTTGACTTCTACATCTTTATAACCGATGTAAGATACGGTCAGGACTCCGTCGGAGGGCACGTTTTTCATGTTGAACACACCGTTCAGGTCGGTAATCACACCATTGGAAGTGCCTTTGACAAGGACACTGGCACCGATGATGGGCTCGTCCTGCTTGTCTGTGACTTTACCTGTAATGCTGAGATGCTGGGCATACATAAATATACTGCTCCAAAGCATCAAAAATAAAATAAGGCTTTTTTTCATGTTTTCCTTAATTTTAAAGTTAAACAATGGATTGAGTTCTCTGTTTGCTGCAAATGTAGGAGATTCGCATCTGAAAGGCCCTGCACATTCATTTCATTCAGCATGCACGTTTAATGCAATCTTAACTTTCTTTGCTTTTTTGCAGCATTTTGAAAGGTTTATGCCTATGAAACCCCGTCTGCAAGCAGGTCACTGAATGAAAAACAACACAATATTCCATGATAACGTGACACAGTGCTTCATGAACCTGCAACGAAGTGCTTTGTGAAGGTGCAACGAAGCACTGCATGAGGTGATGATGAAGCACTGCATGAGATGGTAACGAAGCACTTCGTCTGAACGCAAAGATGTGATGCACGAAATGGCAAGCCTTTCAGATTCGTGTCCACCCAAGCCGCGCCATTGGAAAATATAAACATTTTTCAAGATCCGCAAGAAAATGTATCTCCAACCGGCTTATGTCACGGCATTCTTATGTTTCAAACATAGAGGGGGTATGTTTCAAACATAAGGCCCGAATGTTTCAAACATACCCCCCTCTGGGTTCAAACCCATAATTCCGATGGCTGTCAGACAAGTTGCCCAGATATCTCAAATTGTAAGTAATTATAACCAAATAACACATAAGTATCCATGCCGATATATAAAACAAGCTTCCGAGACTTCTGCTATTTTTTTTGTATTTCATTTCGAGAAATAATAGATTTTTCATTTCTTTGTGTAACTTAATCATAATACAGAATATGCGCACCAATACCTTACGTATACTATTCAGCTTCCTTTTATGTCTGTACGCCCAGATGGCCTGCCATGCTTTTTTTGAAAAGGACCTCCATGTGCTGACCATGAAAAACGGCCTGTCAGACAATACCATCCACTCCATCTGCAAAGACCGGAACGGTTTCATCTGGCTGAGTACACGTGATGCCCTGAACCGCTATGACGGAAAGCAGGTGAAAACCTTTCCTTTTGACAACACAAGTACCAACATCTCGGTACTGAAAGAAATATCAGACGGCCTGCTGTGTTTCGAAAGCGGCGGCTTGCTTTACGGATTTGACTTGCGCAGCGAAACGTTCATCCCCGTACAGACGGAAGACGGCAAGCCTTTCAAGGCCATTGCAACTGAATCGGTAAACGACTCTACCTTATGGGTGTTGAACAATCAGGAGCTGATGCTTGCCCGAATAGCCGGTTCGTCACAGCACGATGCCGTTACCTTCAAAATCCTGAAACGCTACTCGCAGTGGAACACAGAAAAACATATACTGGCCAAAATGTCATTGACGCCTGACAAACGTCACATCTGTGTAGCAGACGTCTATGGAAAAGCCATGATAGCCGACGTAAGCCAGATGGACAAATACAGCATCATCGACTTTGGATTCAACCAGCCCATACCTATCAACCATATTTTATACGACGAGGACGGAAACATCTGGCTCTCGGCCCTTACATACGGACTGGCACGCCATAATGTAAAGACCGGGAAAACCAGTCGCATGACTTACCACAACAAAACGATTTCGAACCAATTGTCGCACACCGATGTCTTCGGAGTAATACGGCTGGAGAAGAACCGCTATCTGGCTGCCACCTGGAACGGATATACGCTCATCAGCCTGAACAAGAACAACCCGGACGAAATGACAGGCCAGGTCTTCAACAATACCACCTCCTATATATTCCGCGACATCGAAACGCGTATGATTACCGCGTTTTACGACCCGCAAGGCATCCTCTGGATTGGAACGGATGGTGGGGGCGCCATCTGGTCGGACCTGCGGGAACAGTTTTACAAACGCTACTATCAGGACCGTCACAACGAAATCTGTTCCATCGTAGCCGACGACGAAGGTTACGTGTGGCTCACCACCTTCCACCGGAGCATCCTGCGCAGCCGTACTCCTTACCATACGGATGAAGAGCTGGATTTCACACCAGCCGGAAACTCGGAAAGCCAAAAGCGCCATACGGTATTGAGCAGCTGCAAAGACGCTGAAAGCGACCTCTGGTTTGGCAATGCCGACGGAACACTGACCCATTATGAAGCTAAGACGAAACGTTTCCAGATTGTGAAACTGACAGATTCGGCAGGCCATGCCAACAATGGTTCCGTATGGAGCCTGCTGGCTGACAGCCAGGGAAGAGTTTGGGCCGGTACACAAAGCGGACTGTTTGTATTAAAGCCCGGCTCCCATTCATTCCAACGCATTGACTTCAAAGACAAAAACGGGGACACAATTCCCCCACTCTACATCCGTGCACTGGCCGAGACGCCTGACCACCATCTGTGGCTGGGAACTGTCAACGGGCTCTACCGTTACAGCGGTAATGGAGACCGTCTTGACAACGATTATGAAGTACAGGCCAGCATGAACTATCGTTCGATACGGTCAGTCTTTGCCGCCAAAGACGGCATGCTGTATGTAGGATATACCAACAAACTGGCCGTCGTTTCACCCAAAGAAAACCGCATCGTGCAGACCTTTACCACACAGGACGGCTTGTGCAACGACTTTGTGGGATGTATCACAGAAGACGACAAGGGAAACATCTGGATAGGCTCCAATTCAGGCATTTCACGGTATGACAGCCAGCAACATTTGTTTTACAACTACTATGTGTCGGGCAGCAACCGTTCGGCCTTATATTGGAAACACACGCTGTTTTGGGGTAACAACAAGAACTTGACTTACTTTAGCCCCAAAAAGACAGACCGTTTTGAGAAGTCCAAGAAAGTGTTGATAACGGGACTGGAAGTAAACAACCGGCCGGTAGGCATCAACCAGTCGGTCAACGGGCAGACGATTCTGCCCAATGGCATTTCCTACCAGTCGGCCATCCGCCTCAACTATCAGAACCGGGATTTCTCGCTTACCTTCAGCGACATGTCTTATTCTGACGGGCAACAGAGATATGCCTACCGCCTGTATCCCTACCAACAGGAATGGATCTATACGCAAGGGGAGGAAAAAGTAGCCTATACCAATCTGAAGCATGGCAATTATACCTTCGAAATCAAAAACATACACCCCAACAGTGCAACCAACGAAACTACAGTTTTGCACATCACCATTGAACCCCATTGGAGCAGTAGCGCCTGGTTCCGCCTCTGCATTCTGATAGCCATAGCTTTATGCGCCGTCTTTATATTCAGACGTATCCAGTTGAGGAACAAGCGTCTGGCGCACGAAATGCAGCTGGAGCACGAGGTATTCACAGCCAATGTGGAACGCGACAAGGAAAAACAGCTCCGCATGGAGCGTGAGCGTTTCTTCACAGAAATAGCCCACGAGCTGCGTACGCCGCTGACCCTGATTCTGGCACCTCTACAAGAACTGCAACAGACCAAAGACCTGAGTCCACACATCCAGCGTCAGCTACAGACTGCTTTTGACAACAGCAAGTCACTGCATGCCCTGATGGACCAGCTGCTGTTCGTACAAAAAGCGGAAGCCGACATGGTGAAACTGAAAGTGGCAGAAACTGATATAAACCGGCTGGCAAGTGACGTATGCGAATCCTTCAAGTCTATGGCCGAAAAAGGACATTATCAGTTCCACGTCCATCTCCTGCCCGAACCGCTCATGCTTTGGATTGACGCCGAAAAGATAGCTTCTGCCCTGCGTAATCTGCTGTCCAACGCATTCAAATATACCCTGCCACAAGGAAAAGTAGAACTGAGCCTGGGACGCACGGTCATCGACGGTCATCCTTTCTGCAGCATCACTGTCAGCGACAACGGAGCAGGCATCCCTCAAGAAGTGAAGGAGCACTTGTTCGAACCTTTCACGACAGGAGCCAATACGCCCGCACACTCCACGCAGACGGGCATCGGCATGCGTATCATAAAAACCATCACAGACCTGCATCACGGACGCATAATGACGGCCGACTGCCCTGACCATGGCACCGCCATCAGCCTCTACATACCTGAAGGGAACAGCCATTTCGACACGAACAATGAGAAAGTGAGCCTCATCACACCCGAAAAACAGCCACAACCGACAAATATATCAGCTGAAACGACTGACCAACTCGACGTAACCCTCAAGCATCTACTCATCATCGAAGACAATGCTGATATCCGCCAATATATCAGTAACCTTTTTGAGGGAGAATTCATCGTAGAGGAAGCTGCCAACGGTGAAGAAGGCGTCAGAATGGCACATGAAACGACTCCCAATCTCATCATTTGTGACATCATGATGCCTGTTAAAGACGGGCTGGAATGCTGCCGCGAGCTGAAAGAATCGCCGCAAACGGCTTCTATCCCCATTCTGATGCTTACCGCAAAGTCCGAAGATTCGGATGTGATACAGGCATTGGGCCTGGGAGCAGACGACTACATGATGAAACCGTTCAACCCGGAAATGCTGAAATCAAGAGTACGCAATCTGATACGCCAGCGCGAAAGACTGCAACGGCTGTATACCGGTACCTTGCAACTGAAAGCTGATGAAAACCAGCAGACATCGAACGGAACGGAAGATTACTTCATCCAACAAGTAATCCAGGTGATAGAAGCCAATCTGGCAGACGAAAACTTCAACGTCAAGATGCTGGCCGACCAGCTCCACATGAGCCAACCCACCCTCTACCGCAAAATCAAGCAGCGGAGCGAACTGGCTGCCATCGACATGATTCGCAGCGTACGCATGAGCAAGGCGGCGTCACTCATCCTGGAGAACCGATACAGCATGCAGGAAATAGCCGAGATGGTAGGATACAATGACACGCGTACCCTGCGAAAACATTTCATGGCACAATTTGGAGTGTCTCCTTCGAAATACAGCGGGCAGAGCGCAGAGGAATGAAAACCGACATCAACCGATGTAGCCGGTATACTTCCCGAAGAAACGGCGGAAGGCCCCCCAGCGCATCAGTCCCTGTTCGAAGACCAGAATACCCAACAAGGCACAGCCGATGCCCAACGAGACATCAATCAGATAATGATGGCCCGAATAGACGGCTGTCCACCAGATGCCGACCATAATAAAGGCAAAGACGGCAATAAGCCAACGGCGACAACGCCCCATGATGGCATAGGCCAAAGCCACAACCATATAGGCGGCATGGAGTGAAGGTACAGCGGCAAAAACATTGGCATTGCGTCCATAGATTCCCTCGAAAACGGTAATTCCCAGCAGTTCGTCGAAACGTCCCAGTCCGGCCACATTGCCCGGAGTAGAGAGTACCGGTTCGAAACCATAGTTCATGGCATACCAGGGCGGCGCAGCCGGATGGATATAATATCCGGCAAAACCTATCAGGTTGACCAGCAGAAATACCATCGAGAAGCGAAGGTACAGATTGCGCTTCCCTTTAAAATAGAGCCACAGGCCGAAAGCAATGGGCACAGGGACCCAACAGAGGTAAAAGATACCGGCCATAAAGTCGGCCACACTGCAATGATGGAGGGCAAAATATTCACAGGGAATCAGTGTCTGCCCGTCGATGTGGATACCAAACAATGATTTTTCGGCTTCATACAAGCCACGGACATCAATAGGATTGACTTCATAATTGGGCCAGACGCGCATCCAGTCATAGGACACACCGAAAATAATAAAGGGCAGCAAAGCCACGGCCAGCTTACGCGTAGTCTTTCCGGCAAAAAACAGGAGCAGAAAAAGCCCTACCATCAGAAAATGTTCAGGACGGATGCCCACAAACACACCTGTCAGCAACAGAAACAAGGCCGACACAACAAGAACCGACAAGGCTTCCCTTACCGGGGGTAAAAAACTCAGTTTCATCAATTTTGCTTGTTCAACAGTTTACGACAATGTTGGATACGGACAAACGCAGTCCAGTTGGCCAATACAGCTATCACAGCCAAAGGAGCAATCAGAATATACATGCTGTCGAAAGCTGTACAATCCTGAAAGACACCGCAGAAGATGGCTCCCAAAGCCGTCAGGACCACACGTTCGGGACGTTGCATCAGCCCCACTTTGCATTCCAGATCCAGACCCTCGGCACGCGCACGTACATAGCTTACCATAAGGGAACCGACCAATGCCACAGCCGTAATGATACTTCCCCAGAAGTAACCTTGGAAAAGCAGGAAATAGAGGATGCCGAAAAGCGTGAAAAGCTCGCTGTAACGGTCGAGTACAGAATCATAAAGAGCACCGAATGTGGATGACATATTTCCCACGCGGGCCACACGGCCGTCCATCATGTCGAACAAGCCGGCAAACAGAACGATGCCGCCTGCCCAACCGGCCCATGTCAAAGCCTGAGCTTCACCGGCCAGTCCAGCATATACAAAAACGACGGCTGCTGCAATATTCAATACCAGGCCGGTAGTCGTAATAAAATTGGGAGTAATCCCCACCCGGATCATGCCTTGCACAACGGGATTGATAATCTTGTAAATCAGTTGTTGTAAGTAGTCTCTGTAAGTCATATCTATTCTTCTTTTTTATTTTTCAACACATATTTCCAGATTTTCCTGATATTATGATTCCGATAAACGAATACGCGCTGCAAATGGTAATTCCAGAACAAGGCAACCAATACAGCCACAATTATTTTAGCCAAAATAAAGACATTGTCTACATAATAACCCAAAAGGCTGTTCACCCAAGTCATACCTGTCAACCATTCGGTCAGGGCAAACGTGCCCCACGTATTCAGCAATATACTTCCTCCCCACACTACAATATACTTCAGCGCGACATGTATTTTCTTGCAGTCTTCCGAATGAAACACCCACCGGTAATTGATGGCACAGTTTACAATACCGCCAACGACAGATCCCAAAAACGTTGCATAAAGATAAAAGATATCGAACAGCTTGAACAAAAGAATGGTCACCAGAAAGTCTACAAAACTGGCAAACTGTGCAGAAAGCTGAGCCTTGAAAAACACCCATACCGTCCGCCGCCAACTGACAAACCAGGCCTTCTCTCTCAACCCGCCAACCATCTCACTGCAATCAACAAAATAAAACCATAAATTCCTGACAGAATATCGTCCATCATCACCCCAATACCTCCCGGAAGGCTCTCCATCCGACGAATGCCCAAAGGCTTGAAGATATCAAACAGGCGGAACAGGACAAAAGCTCCCAATCCGTACCACACATGACCGGCAGGAGCAGCCAGCAGAGCAATCCAGACGCCTACCATCTCATCGACTACCACACGCGACGGGTCTTCACCCCATACCGGTTCCAACCGATCGGCCGCCCACACACCTGCTATCGTAAATACCAAAATCAGGATGACTGTAACCCACAACAGCATGAGTCCTGTCAGAAAGAACGACAGGAAAAACCAAATCAAGGCAGCCAGCAAAGCACCTGCCGTACCGGGAGCCACAGGCGAAAATCCCGATCCAAAACCCGTACCAATCAACATAGGTAAAAAAGGCGGTCTGTTCATCTGCACATTTTTTATGTCACACAAAAGAGGGTGTACACCTTTGATTTATCGTTATTCTCCAGTGTACATCCTCTTTTTCATTTACTTTCTCATTTCTCAATCGAGATAACTCGGCTCCTTCTCGCCTATCATCTCACGGATGGTCTGCTTCACCATGCGCCATTGCTGGAACAGGTCGTGAACCGGCTCATGCTCGAAGTCGTGCATCGGGCTCTTGCAGAAGAAAGACAACCATGTCTGAATACCACACATACCTGCACGCAAAGCCAAATCGCTGAACAATACCAAATCGAGTGCAATAGGTGCTGCCAGAATTGAGTCCTTGCACAAGAAGTTGACCTTAATCTGCATCGGATAGTTCATCCACCCGAATATGTCAATGTTGTCCCATGCCTCCTTATCATCCTTGCGGGGAGGATAGTAATTGATACGCACTTTGTGATAAACATTCCCATACAGATCGGGGAACTTCTCCGGCTCAAAGATGTTGTCTATTACCGACAGCTTGCTGACTTCCTTAGTCTTGAAGTTTTCAGGCTGGTCGAGAACTTCACCGTCACGATTGCCAAGGATATTGGTCGAGAACCAACCGCTTACACCCAGCATACGTGTCTTGAACATCGGAGCAAGAACAGTCTTCATCAACGTCTGTCCGCTCTTGAAGTCCTTACCGGCAATAGGTACATTCATTTTCTTGGAGAACTCCCACATAGCCGGCGTGTCTACACACAGATTGGGGGCACCCATCACGAAAGGAGCACCTTCAGCAATGGCTGCGTAAGCATAGCACATACTTGGAGAAACGACTTCTGTCTTGTTTTCCTTCATGGCCTTCTCCAACGCCTCCAACGAACGGTGTTCGTCAGACAATGGAACAAAAATCTCCGTACTGGCTGCCCAAAGGACAACTATACGGTCACACTGATTGGCCGCCTTGAAACGGCGGATGTCCTCACGCAACTGCTCTACCATATCCCAACGGGTAGCAGCATTTTTGATATGAGTTCCATTCAGACGTTTGGCAAAGTTATGATCGAACGCAGCAGTCATCGGCTGGATGGCCTGCAGTTCGTCCTTAACCAGGTTCAGATCTTTTTCCTTCAATACTTCTGCATACAAAGCTGCCTCATAAGCATTGTCAGGGAAAATATCCCAACCGCCAAACACGATATCACTCAAATTGGCAATAGGAACAATGTCTTTAATCAAATGTTCCTTGCCATCCTGCGTCTTCATGGTAGCCATTTGCGTTATCGAACCGATAGGTTTAGCCAATCCTTTGCGGGCAGCCAATACTCCGGTTATCATCGTAGTAGCCACCGCACCACCTACTCCTACAACCAGAACTCCTAAACGTCCAGTGGCAGGATTCATGTTTTCTTTCATCTCTATTCTCTTTTTAATTAAAAAAATTGCTCAAAATTAGGGCATTTAATTGATTTATCACTATTATTTTTATCGCTTTTATTGTCCTGTTAGTAAGATTTAAGTTAAAAGGTCATGTGCAGGCTAATCCGGAGCCCACTTTTATCTATATTGGGCAAATCCCTATAAGTCAACCGCCAGACATAATCTACACGCAACACTTTTAAAATATTCTCAATTCCAACACCGACCTCTACATAAGGCTTGCTTCCCATAACCGTACTGCCAGCCGGAAACTGGAAAAGGCCATCACTGAGAGCAGGATTGTTACGGTCGTCCAAATTACCGAACAATCCACGACAAGAAAGTACTTCCCTCCATTTCAACTTTTTCAATAACGGAACCCTATTGAAAACAAAACCGTTCAAATAATAGGTCACATCCCAAGAGGCGTACTCATCATTCAAAAACTCCATCGCATTCATCAAGCTATACGACTCAGGCTGAATGGTATAGGAAAGATTGGCATTGGGTATGATAAGTAAAGGGAAAGGTACCTTATTCCACACTTTCCCCGCTTTCAATATGACATCGGTATAGCCAAAAGCCGAAAACCAAAAGCGTTTCTGGAAGCCGGCTTCCGTATAATGATAAGTATAGTCACTACCCAAAACACCCTTACCCGACATGGTATGTGTCAAGGTAAAAATTGGAGCATCCAGAGATACTGGATAACGATTCCACTGTGTCTGGAAAAACTTCTCGCCAGGGGCATAACGCAATTTCAAGGACAACTCACTGTTTGATATACTCTTTACATAGGTCTGATTTTCGTCCTGACGAACAAAGGGTATAAGATAAGAAGACTCATCTTCGCGCAAACGTGCGGTCAACTCATAAGAAAAGCCTGAATGAAATTCTTGTTTATAAGTCAACTCAGCCTTTTTCTGATAACCGATACGGTCGTCCTTTTTCCTTTTTAAGGCCAAAAAAACATTATCTTTACTGGTATAAAGATAGTTCTGGCCATATTGGTTTACATCTGAATAATAGCTGAGTTTCAATGAATGAATGGGAAATTCATTGGCATATTCCTTCTTTTCGTTGAACGAATATTCCAACTCGGCCAGCCCCTTGACACGATGATCATCGAAGCCATAGGCTACATATCCCCGACCGAAAAGATGAGGATTTAACCAGGCTGTAGTCATACCACCGGTACGAATTCGGACTCCCTCCAATGCATTGCCATTGATAGACGTATTGACAGGTCCGTAATAGAACAACGGGGACTTATCGCGTGGAATAGGTACATAGCCGGTGAAAAGTATTTTCAAAATTTTCTCGGTCCAATAATAAGCTGGATAAGTACGTAGCCGTGCCATCATTTTGTCGACAGAAGTTTCTTTCCCACTCACAAGTACAGGACGGTTCTGTTGCCAATACTGGTCCGTATAAGCCGTAGAGTTCCGCGGTTCTATCACTTTCTCGGGTTTATCGAACACAGCCACAGCTTCATCCGTCGGCTCGTAACGATAATTACTGTAATAAACATCACGCTTGGCATAAATACCATCACTTCCTTCAGTCAGTTTAAATTCTGTTACGATAGTTTCATGAGTCATTTGGCGCGTCCCGTCAGATGCCTGTTCGAAGAATTGTTCCAATGTCATATTATCCACAAAATTCAAGTTGATTTTTTGTGGGAAATTCATCTGTACCCGATGTACGAAATAAGTACTGTCGAGCGACACATACAAATGTCCAGTAAAGCCAAATGATTCTGAATTGAACGGAACGAATGTCAGATCGACACAGGGTTTGCCTGCTACGACCAAAGTATCCATCAGATAGTATTTATAAAAAGAAGGACCAATACGCGACAACGGACTGACAAACTTGTTCGTAAAAAGTGTTATATTATTCTGATAAATATCCACATCGGTCATCGTAACACTGATAGCCTGCTCCATCCCTTGCTGTGACAACATTTCGTCCACACCGGCCTGACGACGAGCTTTGACCACCTGTTTTTCACTATGAGGCGACTTACGGTAATAATCAGTTGCCAACAGTTCACGATTGGAAACCGCCAACACAGGCTTGCCTGTTACAGCCGATGTATCGACATACTCTGACAGAAAATCGAACTTCCGATAAAGCCATTTCTGTTGCTTCAAGCTGTCGAAATCGTTGATGGAAAAAGTCATTTTCTCATATCGGTCGCGTTGCCAGAAGTCACATTCCGAAGGCGAATGATCATCGCGATGTTCAATCATCCGCTTCACAAATTCCACAGCCGGGTTGTTCTTCTTGCTGTAACGTTCACGATGGGGCTTCACTACTACCTCCTGTAAAGCATAAGTGGCAGGCGAAAGCACTATTTGTATCCGATTGTTGCCAGAAGGGTATATCTGACGTTCGTATTCATTATATCCGATAGCAGAAACGACCAGTGTAGCCTGTTTGCGATAAGTCTTAAAAGAAAAATGGCCGTCATCATCTGTCATTCCTCCTTCCGTGGTTCCTTTCAAGTAAACAGAGGTATAAGGTAATGGTTCCCTGGTCAAAGAATCCGTAACGATTCCAGATACCACATACTGTGCCCGCAACGACATGGTCCAGCACAATCCAATTATTATAGAAACAAACTTTAAAAGTTTCATTCAACTAATACCTCTTGCTAAAAACTAATGTTCTATCGGGCTGCAAAGGTACGGAAGAAAACTTGTAGAGAAAGTCCAGTTTTACCCAATAAATGTTCCAAACGTCCCTTTTTCAAGCAAAACTGATGCGAAAACGGGTCAAACCATCGGCATAAGTACGCAACGAAAAGGTACACTTATGCCGACTCAAAACCTCACGGATAAAGATAAGGCCAATGCCCTGCCCATTGGGTTTGGTAGAAAAGAAGGGACTGAACAATTTGGACTCCGCCTCTTTACTGATACCCGGACCATTGTCCTCCACTTCCAATGTAGCGGGCAGCAACGTACGGACCACGACCACTCCGGGCGTAGCAGACGGAATCTCAGAAGAAGCGATACTTTCGACCGCATTCTTGATAATATTTACAACGACCTGTTCAAAAAGTGCAGGATCCAGACTCACTGTTCCAACTTCCGGATTACAATCCAATCTCAGTTTCACCTGATGGTCGCTACACATACCTTCCATAAAGCGTGCACAGCTCTCGGCCACTTCATTCAAACAGACAGGAACCAGCGTAGGTTCCGGGATTTTTACGACATCGGCGAACCGGGTAATAAAATTGCTCATGGAATAACAACGTTCAATACATACCCGCATCACTTCACAGAAATCTTCCATTCCCTGTTCCTCGGCAAGCGCCTGTTCTACCGTATCAAGCGTCGAGGTAATGCCGGCCGTAGTATTATTCACCTCATGGGCTATCATGCGGATTACCTTTTCATAGGCTTTCTTTTCGGCACGCATCACTTCGTCTGTCATGCGTTCTATCAAAAAAAACGGATGGGGAAAACCGCAATCAATAAAGTAAGAATGGGTACATTTATAAACATTGGCATCGTTGAGTCTCACCACGGCCGTCTGCTCCAGCGCAATGCCGGCCAACTCCTGAGCCAGCGGGCAATCGACCTGTTCCAGTTTCTTGCCTTCAATCTCAGACACGTCAATCCCCAGCATCCTCATGGCCATCGGATTCAATTGGGTCACCTTTTCATCAAAGCCGGTAATAACCACCCCCATCGGAGAAGCCTGAATAAGCAAATCCAGAAAGTGATTCTGTTCCCGAAGACGCAGACGTTCACTCTTCAGCTGATCCATCATACGGTTGAATATCTTGACAATACGGTCGGAGTCATATTGTCCTACAGGGCTGAGACGGCTGCTGAAGTCCTGCTCGCGAAGCAATTCCATACCATTACCAATGGTATTCATGGGCTTCACCAATTTACTATAGAATACAGACAAATATATCAGTATCAGTACAATCGCTCCCTCGAGTACATACAAATATACTCCCCGCATTTCTCCCGCCAGCAAAGGAATGGCAGTTCCAAGGGCCAGCAACAACGCTACCAATATGAAGAAATAACTCTGTATGCGCACGCTTTTCTTCTACTTATATTTATTTTATCATTCAATCAATCGTTTACCGTAATGTTATATTTCTCCAGACGTCGGTATAAAGCAGCCCGGCTGATGCCCAACATGGATGCTACCTGACTAAGGTTACCCTTGCACTGTTCCAATGTCTGGAGAATGGTACGGCGCTCAATCTCATCCAATGTCATACCGGCCAGCGAGGCCACACCAGAAGCAAGTTGCGATGTTTCACCAGTATGTTGATACTGAGTTTCAAAATCGGATGCGTCGAGTATCTGTTTGCCACTGACCAGAATGGTACGTTCCACAAGATTCTTCAATTCCCGAATATTACCCGGATAAGGCAGACGCGACAAGAAGCCCAAAGCATCAGCCGAGAAATCCACTCTCGCCAGTCGGTTTACTTCAGCCTGACGGTCGGCAAAGTAACGCACCAGCAAAGGTATGTCTTCGCGACGTTCACGCAAAGGCGGCAATTTCACTGTTATCAGGTTTATTCGATAGAACAAGTCTTCACGGAAAGTATGTTCGGCTACCATCTTACGCAAATCGGCATTCGTGGCCGACACTACACGTACATCCACCTTGCGCGGACGACTGTCGCCCAGCACTTCAAAAGTCTGGTCCTGCAATACGCGCAACAGCTTCACCTGGCAAGATAAGTCCAAATCACCTATCTCATCCAAAAAGATTGTTCCGTTGTTGGCCAGTTCAAACCGTCCTACCCTGTCGGACGTGGCATCCGTAAAGGCTCCTTTCTTATGGCCAAACATTTCACTTTCAAACAAACTTTGGGAGATTCCACCCAGATTGACTTTGACAAAAGGCTGTTGTTCCCGACGGCTATTGATATGCACAGCTTCGGCTATCAGCTCCTTGCCTGTACCGCTTTCTCCTGTAATCAGCACAGAAGCATTGGTCTTGGCTATCCGTCCGACGGTATCCAGCACTTCCATCAATCCCTTGGACTTGCCTATAATATGACTACGTTTCAGTTCGCTCTCTGCATTGCTTTCGTGTACATTTTCCGGCCGCGAAAGTTGCAAGGCTGTTTCTATCCGTTGTAACAAGGCTGCATTGTTCCAAGGCTTGGTGATAAAATCGAATGCTCCGGCCTGCATACCCTGTACGGCCAGCTGGATACTCCCCCATGCCGTCATCAATATCACCGGTACATGCGGACGGAAGATTTTCACCTGCTTCAGCAAGGTCAATCCTTCCTCACCGGTAGTGGACAGTGTGAAATTCATGTCCATCAATATCAGCGAAGGTTCTTCGGCCCGTACCACTTCAATGGCTTCTTTGGGGCCGGCAGCCGTCTTCACTTCATACTTGGCACGCTTCAGCATAAAACTGAGCGACGAGCGGACGGCACTGTCATCATCTACTATCAGTATCATTGTTTCGTTTAATTATATGAATCTTGCCACTTGCAAAGATAGTACAAGCCAAATGAAGTACAAAATCCCAGTACTGTTTTTCAGCTCTTGACTACCGCTTCAAAATCGACTTCAAGCGCTTCATCCTGCTCAAAATCCCACAAAGTCAGGCTACGCAACTGGTAAAAATAATACCAGTAATAATAGAGTTCCGAAATGTGTTTCTGACGTGCCTCATCCTTGGAGTTCTGTGCATCATTCAAGTCCAGCGTACTGATTTTGCCTATCATAAAAGTCTCTACACTGGTCCGATACCTCTTTTCTGCAATACGGTCAGCTTCTTCGGCAATCCCTAACTGCTGGGCCTGATTATTAAAGTTCTCCACCAAAAGAAATATATCCTGATTGAAATCCATCTGTTCCTGACGGATTTTGGAAAGTACCACCTCGCGGTTACTCTTGGCCACCTTCACTTGACCACGCCGCTTGCCCCAGTCCAGAATCGGTATCTTTACCCCTACCTGTACAATCTGATTGTCGAGCAGATCCTCATAAGCAGCCTTAAATTCACGATTCTGTCCCGTATATCCTACACTGGCAAACAGATCAATGCTCCGCAAGTTGCCTTTGGCCGTAGCAACTTGATAATCGGCCTCCAACTGCCGGCGCCTGATGTTTTGCGCAAACGAATTCCGCTCCAGTGCCTTGTCCAACACCTGACGATAATCCATACGCAAATCAGGTACCGATTCGGGTAAAACAGGATTAAGTATATCCTGTTCGGATACGCCCAAAAAAGATCGAAGCTGGAACATCTTGGCATTCAAATCGCTTTCGGCAGCTGTTACATCAGCCTTTCCTTGCAGGGCATTGAGCTTCAGCTGGAGCAGATCATTTTCAGAAATCTGTCCCATTTTCCGCTTGGCTTTTGCAACCTCATAAAGACGGTCGGCGTTTTCTTTGTTCTGTCGTGCCGTAGCCAGCGTTTCTTTGGACAACAACAGATTGAAGAAATAGGTAATAGCTGTGATAGTTACGTTTTCTGTAGCCGAAATGAAAGAAGCTTTAGCCTCGGCATAGCGTACCGGTTCTATACGGCGGTCCCATTTTAGGGTATTCACCCCAAATATAGGTTGCGTCAGCTCCAAGCCTACAGGTACGGACATAAACTGATGATAACCTCCTGAGCCCAATTGCTTCACATAGTTCAGCGAGGAAGTCAACGACAGTTTACCGCCCGTCAACCAAATATTCTGGTCAATGGAAAGTTCACCCGATAGGTTGAGCGTATTGTTACGTACAAACGTGTACGAACCGTCGGAATTCTGATAAGTACTATAAGACTTGTTGTAACTGGGCAGGGTACCCGTCAGATTGACCTCGGGAAGCAGGTTAGCCCTGAAAGTCCGATATTCCCAATAAGCCGTCTTCAGTTCATTCAACGCCACCGCAGCATCTACTGACTGGACACGTGCCAGAGCGATGGCCTCGGCCAATGTAATGTCACGGTTACGGGTCACTGTATCGTTCTGTGCAAAACCTGTCAAAGACAGGGCACAACAAACAGCAAGCAAGATATTCTTTTTCATCCTTTACATGTTCTTGGTTACACCAAATACAGACAAAGACCGTGCCATTATACCAGAATATACCTACGCTGGGGGATGTGTTCGTTTTCGGACACCCTCACTGTCCGAAAGCGGACAATCAGTCCGCTGACGACACTTCTTTCAATCCCATCTTCTCTGCCCGTTCGAGCATGAACCGACGGGCAGCTTCGTATTCATTGGGAATGATGCCGTCGAGAATGGCATCCTTAATGGCACTTTTCAGTGCCCCCACCTGCTGGCAAGGTGAAAGACCGAAAGTTCGCATAATCTCTTCCCCACTGACAGGAGGCTGGAAGTTACGGATACGGTCACGTTCCTCCAGATCCTTCAGTTTCTGACGTACCAACTGGAAGTTTTCCAGAAAACGCCTTTTCCGTTCGGAATTCTTCGACGTAATATCCGCCTCGCACAAAGTCATCAGATCATCGATATCATCGCCAGCTTCAAAAAGCAACCGACGCACAGCCGAATCGGTCACCTCCTCATCAGCTATCACAATAGGACGCATATGCAGCCCAACGAGTTTCTGCACATATTTCATCTTCTCGTTCATCGGTAACTTCATCTTGCGGAAGATGGCTGGAATCATTTTCTCACCGATGAAGTTATGGTTGTGAAAAGTCCAACCAGCCCGCGGATCCCATCGTTTCGTCACCGGTTTGGCAATGTCATGCAACAAGGCCGCCCAACGCAACCACAGATTATCGGTCTGACGACTGATATTGTCGAGTACTTCCAACGTATGGTAAAAGTTATCCTTATGTGCCCGTCCGTTTCGTGTTTCCACGCCTTGAAGAGCTGCCAGTTCCGGAAATATCAGCTCGAGCAAGCCGCTACGGTCCAAGTCTATGAACCCCTTCGAAGGAATGGGCGATAACATAATTTTATTCAATTCATCAGCGATACGTTCTTTTGAGATAATGCCGATACGTTCCCGGTTGCGGCAAAGCGATTCAAAAGTCTCGTCATCAATATAGAAATTGAGTTGTGTGGCAAAACGGATACAGCGCATCATACGCAACGGGTCGTCACTGAATGTAATGTCCGGATCAAGAGGCGTACGGATAGTGCGTTCCTTCAAGTCATCCATTCCGTCGAAAGGATCGACCAATTCACCATAGCGGGCACTGTTCAGACAGACGGCCAACGCATTGATGGTAAAGTCACGACGATTCTGATCGTCCTCCAACGTACCATCTTCCACAATAGGCTTGCGCGAATCATGTGTATACGATTCTTTCCGCGCCCCCACAAACTCCACTTCCGTACCACGGTATTTCAACTGGGCCGTTCCAAAATTTCTGAACACCGATACATGCGCACCCTTTCCCAACCGACGTCCCAGGGCTTCGGCCATAGCAATGCCACTGCCTACCACCACCACATCGATATCTTTCGAAGGGCGTTGCAAGAAAATGTCGCGTACATATCCTCCAACGACATAACACTCCAGCCCCAATTCATCGGCCGTTTCTGAAATTTGTTTGAATATCTTGTCGTCGAAGCGATGCTTCAGTTCGTCAGCTGTCAATTCAAGTACCATACAATCTGTTTGCATTTTAAGGGTTTCGAGACGACAAAGATACGAATATTATTTCTAATTTTGTCCCCACAATGGCAGCATAGAAGCCACTTACTATATTTATTGAACATCAACTTATCGGACTGGATATATGAAAAAAGCAATCCTTCTGGCATGCCTTTGCGGCGCACTGGCTGCCTGCGAGAATGTAGAAAAGAAAGCAACACTGAAACTGGCCGAAGCGCGTGCCGCCTTCGAAGCCGGCAATTACAACGAAGCCAAGATACAGATAGACAGCATCAAGCTGCTGTATCCCAAAGCCTTCGACACCCGTCGTCAGGGCATCTATCTGATGCAGGAAGTAGAACTGGCCGAGCAAAACAAAACCGTAGCCTATCTGGACAGCATGCTGGCCATAAAGCAGCAGGAGTTCGAAACGATGAAAAGTAAATTCGTTCTCGAAAAAGATACTGCCTACCAGCGTATAGGCAATTACCTGGCTCCTTCGCAGGTTATCGAACGAAATCTGCACCGTTCTTTCCTCCGCTTCCAGACAGATGAGACTGGTATCATGAGCCTCACTTCCATCTACTGTGGTGCCCATAACATCCACCACACCTCCATCAAAGTGACCGCCCCTGATGGAAGCTTTGCAGAAACTCCCACTTCACGCGACAGTTATGAAACAACCGACTTGGGTGAACACATCGAAAAAGCCGACTACAAACTGGGAGAAGACGGAGGTATCATCGGATTTATTGCTACCAACAAAGACAAAAATCTACGGGTAGACTATCGGGGCGAACGCCCCTACACCACTCAGATGATGCCAGCCGACCGCCAAGCTGCCGCCAGCGTCTATGAATTGTCCAAAGTGTTGTCATCCATAACCGCTATCAAAAAGAACCTGGAAGAAGCACATCTGAAGATACAATTCGTCCAGAAAAAGATGAGTGAACGAAAAGAAACTTCCAAAAAATAATTGAAGGGATATTTATATTACTCCAGTCAATGCCTGTATTAAAAACAAGCATTGACTGGAGATTATAGATAAGGGTAAGCTACTCCATTTTCATTCCATTCAGAAATCGCCATCCCCTAAAAGCTTTGCAGGCAGATTGATTGTCAGTTCATTCTGATTACGAAAAAGAACAATACTTTGTGCTATCTTCCAGTCCGTATCCTTAACGATTTGTTTCAAATCGCTCAAATTTTCCACAACTTTTCCAGCCAGCCCCAAAATAACATCATTCGGACGGATATAATCCCGCAAAGAACCCGACAAAGCATCTACAGAAACAACATATACACCCCGTTCCGAATCCATACCTGTCGCTGAACGTTCTCCCAAAGTTTCCAAATTCTTGATACGTAGTCCTTTCCAACTGATGATTGTCCCCTGTTGCTCACTTCCGGCTATTATCGGTTCAGGTAATTGAGGAGTACGTGCAATAACTTTCAGATGCTTGGACACCACTCCAAAACAATTCATATCAAAATTCTGGAATCCGGAAAGGAAAATTGGATCGGAACTATTTTCAATCCAATAGTCTCCTTTACCGGGATTGCGAAATACAGGAGTATAAACAATAGAATGCTCGTCCACTCCCAACTTACGGGCCTGCCGGTAAGAAACACTGTCGACAAAAATATTGTAGTCGACTTCTTTTCCCCAATAGTTCACCTGAATGGGTTGATAAGGAGACATAACGACATTCCGCACAAACACATCTCCACTATTCTTGAACCAGACATGAGGATGAAACGTATTGTTGATCAATATATTGTTCTCAACCACCCGGCCAAAGCCCTCACGAAGCTTGATACCACCATTTAAACAAAGATTATTGTAAATATGATAATTGCCGGAGCCATCATCCAAATCAATATCCCACCCCCTGTCACAACGAAAACGGTTATGTCTAAGTACAACCGTCGAACTGGCATCCAATTGGATGAGGGAAGGCTCAGCAGCAGCCAACGAGTCCATCACTGCTCTGTTAGGATGCCAAAAACGATCCCGTCCCCACGAATTGAAGGAGCCATGGTCACCTGTTTCCTTTACTGTATCAAAGACATCGTTGTATTCAATGATATGCCCTCCCCACGTTCCTTCACTCACATTGATTCCAGCACGTGGAGTGTCATAAATACTATTATGGCTGACAATGATATGCCTGCACATGGACAACTCCACACCCGTTATTTGTTTTTCAAACAAACCAATGGAATGAATCAGATTATCTGTTACCACGCAGTCCGCCGGATAATTATTACTTTTCGGTCCCACTGTACGGTCCAACTGAGCGGCAGGGACAAACTGGCTGTATTCAAAACTGGGTGAACGGACCGCATCCGCCTCTCCAACCAAACAAATGGCACTTGCTCCAATACGGGTAAAATGCGAACCCGAAATAGTTATTCGACGATTATACCCTGAAACAAATACTGCATTCCCTCCTAAATTAAACAATGAACAATTAGTCAGCGAACAGTCTTCTGCTCCCTTGAAACAAATGGCACCACCACGATAAATCGTCCAATCCGAACGAAGCAAAGGCTCATATTTCTCCATAAAGGTACGCACAGTCTGCGTAAACGTTATATCTTTCAGAGTAATGTGAGTAACAGGCAAGTCTTCCGTTCCGTTAAATTCCACCAAATGTTTCAGAACAGGTACTTCAAAGGTACACTCATTTACATTCTCCCCCTGTACAGGGAAATAATACAACGCAGACTCATCTTTTTTGTAGAACCACTCGTTTGGCGCATCCAGTTCCTCGAATATATTTTCCACCATCCTGTTTTGAGGATGCAATCCAGATTGCCGGTTGTTCTGCCAACCGCCTTCCAGCATAAGCTTTCCATCCTTTTCCTTCCCCAAAATACGATAATGAAAATCCCCCCAATCGCTGACATGCATGGCGTGCAGATATCCTCCCTCCGGATGTTTCCAACGTTTAACCCTTTGAGGGGAAGTTGCGTCTGCCGAAGTTCCGTTAAAACGGACAGCTGCTGAATCATAATTCGGGTAACGGGCCATGTGGCATATTTCCCCGTTCTTCAACAACATGTCCATCGAAGAAACAGACTTATCAATTTTTGTCTTCATAATCTGATGTTCATAAGCCTGCCAGTCCGTTTCCAGCACTTGTCCGCTTGTAATGACAACCTGTTCGCCCGGATATGCCCTCAGAGTCAACGGTTTGTTTTCTCCACCGTCAAGATGGGTAAAAACAATCGGACGGGTCAACCGATAGGTTCCTTCTCTCAAGAAAACAGTCGTTTCTCCCTGAGATCTCCTGGCTTCCGCCAATGCCCGCTCAATCGTTCCAAAAGGCTTTTCCGCACTTCCACATTGTCTGTCATTTCCCTTTAAGGAAACAAAATACTGATTTTGGGCAGTCAACGCCAACAGAGGTATTGACAATAACATAAATATCAGAGTCTCTCTTCTCATAACAGCAAGCTTATTCGTCAACCATCTTCAGTGTGCCATCCTTGACTTCAATCACATAGCTTTTTCCCTTTTCCGTATCAAACTTCAGCTCCTTGCCACGATAGAACAACCGGCAAGGGACTCCCGAACCGGAATGCACAACAGCCCGTTTCAGATTGTTGTCTTTCCAGTACAGATCCAGCACAAAATTGCCACGGGCACAGACACCCGTCAACTCACCTTCGTGCCACACGTCGGGCAAAGCCGGCAGCAAGTGAATAAACCCGGCATGACTCTGCAAGAGCATCTCAGTCACACCAGCTGTTCCACCGAAGTTTCCGTCAATCTGAAAAGGCGGATGACTGTCCCACAAATTCTCATTCGTTCCGTTTTTCAACAGATTGCCATACAATTTGTAAGAACGGTTACCGTCATGAAGCCGGGCCCATTGGTTCAATTTCCATCCCATGCTCCACCCAGTTGCGCCATCTCCCCTATGTTCCAAGACTACGCGGGAAGCCTTTGCCAAAGCCGGCGTGGTAATGGGAGAAATGGTACGCCCCGGATGCAGGGCAAACAGATGATTGATGTGACGGTGTTCGTCCTGCGGATTGTCAATATCCCTCGACCACTCCATCAGCTGGCCGTAACGTCCAACACGATAAGGGACCATCTTCTCCAAAACAGTTTCCCATTGCTTGCGCTCCACACTGTCCGTCTTCAGTACACGACTTGCCGCAATGGCATCAAGCAAAATTTCCCGAATTACGGCATGCGCAAAGGTAGTACCTTCATCAATCGGTCCATGCTCCGGCGAAGCGGACGGAGCCGCCGTATAAGTACCATCCGGCTTCTGCCACAGATAATCCACAGCAAACTGTGCACTGCTTTTTATCAAATCGTACCCCACAGACCGCAGGAATTCTTCATCACGGGTATAGTCATAATAATCCCACACATGCGTAGCCAGCCAAGGCCCCGCCACAGGAATGAAGTTCCACGACATGTCCTTGTCGCGCAAAGGAGAAGTAAAGCCGAAAATGTTTCCCGAAATGGAAGCCGTCCAGCCACGTGCACCAAAATAAGCCTGCGCCGTACGCTCACCAGGCTTCTTCAACATCCGGATATAGTCTAACAGAGGAAGAGAACATTCTGCCAGATTAGTGGGACAGGCCGGCCAGTAATTCATTTGCACGTTTATGTTGTTGTGGTAATCGGCATGCCATGGAGCGTCCACATTGTTCTGCCACATGCCCTGCAAGTTGGCCGGCAACGTACCGGGGCGGGAAGAAGCAATCAACAAATAGCGGCCGAACTGGTAATAAAGTGTTTCCAGACCATAATCAGGTGCACCGGTACGATACCTTTCCAACCGTTTGGGCATAGGCAGCGAATCAGCCGAATTTCTCCATTGAGGATTCAGCACAAAACGCGTCCGACCGAAAAGTGCCGAATAATCGGCATAATGCCTTTCAAGCAGTTCATTGTAAGAACGAACGGCAGCAGCGTCCATCCATTGCCGGGTCGTTGTTTGCGGTTTCTCACCCACGTATGTCTTGGGGTCGGAGAAATCAGGATTGAAGTTGATACGGTAATCCGTATCGGCTGTGACAATAAAAGTCACCTCATCCGCCCCTTCCACATGGATGCGTCCTTCCCTGTCCGTCCATACCTTGCCACCTACAGGCAGAGCCTTTGCACGGACTACATAACGCATCCCGTTATTGTCCAGACGACCGTCATAGCAGAATGAAGCCTGCTTTTCTGCCTTGATACGCCCGGTAGCAAGCGGATTGGGTGCATAACTGAATACCAGATTCTGCCGGCCCTTCTGGTTGGCCGAAAAACGGATTACCATTACTTTATCGGGATAAGATACAAAACACTCACGCCGGAAATCAGTTTCCCCCATTGAGAAAGTGACACGCACCAATGCGGAATCCAACGACAGAGCACGCCGATAGTTCGTCACACCCGATTCTTCCAACCCCGTCTCGATTCTGAACTCACCCCCTGTCGTAAAACTGCCGAACCGATAGGGAGTCTCGTCATTCGCTTCATACGAGACCGTACTGTTGAAATTGTCTATGGTCAGCCGCGAAGCCTTTTCCAGATCATTGTCCAAAAACGCCTGTCTGATTTCCTTCAGCAACGGAGCAGAATTCTTATTGACATTCCAATAATAATCTGCCCCCTTTTCGGTATTGGGTCCTCCACGCCACAAAGTCTTTTCATTGAAAGTCAACCGTTCGGTCGCAACAGATCCGAACACATTGGCACCGATGCTTCCATTGCCGACAGGTAACGAAAAACGTTCCCATTCCCGGTCTTTGTTACTGTGGGTATTTCCTTCAGAAGGTGACACTTTTCCCTCTCCCCATACAGGAGTGGCGACCGATTGATTGGGACGGTCAAACCAGATAACTTGTTCTCCTGCCGACTGTGCATAAAATGCCATGGAGTAGAGCAAGCCATAACACAAGAATTTTACTCGACGGTTTATCATGATACTACTATTATATATCTTCTTTTTTAATAAACATTCTATCCATAAAAGCATAAAGCAGGATAAGTACATACGCACTTAAATTTCCTTCGTTATGTTCTCAGAGGCTAAAGTTACAGAGAATTATTGCATAACAAATAATTTTCGTAAAGAAAAATGTGACTTGTTACTAAATGAAGAACCACTGATGAGTATTACTGATAAAATTTAGCTCAGAAAAAGAGCTTTAATTGAAACGGTCATTGACAAGCTAAAGAACATTGTACACGTTCATACAATAACTTTATAGCCATTTTTTCGACTATTGTAGCATACTACTTTTTTTAAAAAAAGTCCGCCATTGACGCGAATATTGTCAATAACGGACAACTTGCTATTTTCTGATTATATTTCACGTTGGATGAAAAAATAACCGTAACACCATAGCAACTCAAGCCACCGTAACCAAGGTCATCGGCTACGATGATGACCTTGACTACGGTGTTAAGGGACAATAATCCTGCCCATAAATAGATACTGGGATATTAACCACATCTATTATGACAGCAAATATTGTATTGAAACATGATTCATTTTCATACAATGCAAGACTTAAAATATATCGAATACATTGCTACTTAATCATCTAAATACTTACAAATTTCTGCAGCAATCATCAATAAACTTCCTGTAGAATATCCCCTTGTATCTTTCTTTTCAACTGTCCCGGGTTTTTGTGCGACCATCTGCGTCCAGCCTACCTTACCTTCTGTATCGACAGCCTTCACCATTGCCTCCCAACCTTTCTTTACTACAGGAAGATAGGTGTCTGTGTCCAAAATTCCTGCGTTGATACCATAAAGCATCGCATAGGTAAACAAACCCGTTCCACTGGTTTCAGGCATCGGATAGATGGACGGACTCAACAAATCGGAACGCCAATAACCATCCTCACCCTGCAAGGAAGCGATTTTGGCACTCATCTCGCGGAAAAGCTGTTCATAGAAAGGACGATATTTTCTGTCGTTTTCCGGCAAGGTCTTCAGTATTTCTGCCAGGCCGGCCAATACCCAACCGTTGCCACGGCTCCAGAATACTTTCTTGCCTTCCGCATTCTTCTGGTCCAGATACTTTCCGTCACGGAAAAACAGATGTTCTTCCTTGTCATACAGATGCTCGTAACAAGCCAGGTATTCCTTGTGGGCAAACTTGAGGTATTTCTTCTCACCGGTCAACACGTACAGGCGGGTAAAGACGGCCGGGGCCATATAGAGGGCATCGCACCACCACCAGCGGTCACTGCGCCCCTTGGTGATATCAATATTCTCTGCAGGGGGATTGTCCAGAATCCAATCCAGACGGGCCTTGGTGGGAATCATCATGCTCTCCTTCCGGTATTTGGCATACATGTCCAGATAGGCCTGCCCTACACACAAATCGTCGCCGTGATACATGCGGTTGCCCAACTGCCAATAATAGCGGGAGAAGATGCGGTTCATGAAATCGAAGTATTTTTTGTTACCGCTGGCTTCTGCCCAATCGAACAGACCGTTGTAAAGCACACCGCTCACCCAACCTTGGTCACAGTAACTCCTGTTTTTCTGATAAGCTTTCATAGCCCAACAGAATACGGTATCGGCAACCATCGCTACGTCTTTTTTCGCCCAATTCGCACAGAAACCACTGGATTTCTGGTCAACACGGATAGCACAGTCATAAGCTTTGAAACCGGGATACTTATAATTGTACATCCATAAAACGGATGGCTGGCCCTCTGTATGATTACGCACGACAAAGGGACGCACATTGTCGCGTTCGGACTGGGAGGTTACTGCTTCGGTATGCCATTTCTCTTTTCCACCCACAAAAGTCCACTTCTCTATCTCGAACACATTATTAATGGGGCGGGACGTATAAACGACGGACGGGTTCTCATGATCCAAATAGACACCACCGGAATAATTGCATTCATATTCAGGCTTTTCCTTCACATAATCAGCCCGTTGGAACCACTGTCCAGCATTGGTTATTTTATGGTTCTCCCATTTCTCACCATTCCAGCAGGCATACCAATAGGAGTGGCTGTTGTCACGGTCGCTGAACCGGGCATACACCAGTACCGGATTTTCATCCTTGTCGTAAGCGATGTCCCAAATCCAGGCCTTGTCGAAGGTCTTGGTCGCGTCATACACCTTGTCCACCTGCGAAGGCATGACCGAACCGAGTGTGTCCGACACCACCGTACCGTCTGCCTTGCAGAGCTTGCCGCCCTTATACATCATGAAGTAGATGGAATTGGTGGCACGGTCGCGCGGATGCGCGTCGGTAAAGGCGAAGAATATCTTGTCCTTGTGATTAGTCGTGATTTTAGTATAAGGACGGCCGTATGACCCGAATCCGGCATCGTTGCGCACCATATTGATGGGAGCGCTCCACGTCTTCAGGTCGTCCGTATAGACGCAGGTCGGCTTGAAGTCGCGGCCGCGGAAGAAGAGGTAAATGCGATTGCCCTCGGCCGAAAGCTGGCAGGGATTGCTGTAGCAGATTCCCAAATTCCCTTCCATCTTCGGATTGATGTTCTGCACTTCCTCCCACTCCGAAATGTCGGCCGGACGCTTGCTAATCCGATAGTACATCGGCGAGTTCTTCGTACCGCCATGCGCGGAGAAAAAGATTATCAGCCGCTTGTCCGGCAAAGCCATGATGGAAGGATTGGCGTGGTCGTCATAGTCCAGCTTCTCGTACAACTTGCATTGCCGGCTCTCCTGCGTGGAGGGGCCGTAACTGAAGGCCCAGATACTGCCCTGCTTGTCCACGAAACCGCCGAACATCCTGCCGTCTACATAGATGGCACGCGGGTCGGAAAACCAGCACCAAGCACCGTCACGGGTAATCACCTGATAGTCTTCCGCATAGCGCGGGGTATCAATCTGTTGGGCAACAGCGGTTTGCGGCAGTCCAAACAGACCGAAACCGGCCAGTTGTCCCGCAAACAATCCTGAAAGAATTCTTTTTTGTAACGTTTTAAATTTCATAAATTTCTAAACCTGTTATTTGAATTGTGTAATCGTGTTATCCTGAAAACCTCTTATACCTTTATTTCTGATACGTCGGACGTATTACTGCTGATACGCCGGACGTATTACCACTGCGATGCCATCCGTATCACCTCTGCTACGTCCGGCGTATCAGAGATGATATGACTGGCATATCAGCTGCTACAGCGGACTTTCGTCCTGACCGTCGTCTCCTCCGTCTCCGCCCGGTTCTTCTCCTCCAGCCGGAGCTTCACCGACATAAAGAGTCTTGGTGATGCTGCGCGGAGTTTTCAAGAGCTGTTTGGAGTTTACGAACTGTGTGGTGACGGTCAGCGTATAGGCACCGTCGGCCAGTCCGGCAGGGATGAGGAAGATGAGGCGCGAAGGTTCGTTCAGGGCTATCATGTCGTCGGTGATGCGGGTCACTTTTCCCTCGGCGTCGGTCAGCGTGATGCCTACGGCGGGGTCTGTTCCGGCAATCTTGATGCGCTGTCCCGTCAGGGTGTAGTTGCGTCCGGCCGTGGCGGTGAAGCCCGGCGCGCGGGTGGCGGTATCGGTGCCTCCGGCCACGTACATGGTGCTGCCCTTTTCGCCCACGATGTTCACCGTGGTGGCCTGTATGGCCTCGCGCAGCTCCTTGCCCTGCGTCAGCGAGATGTAGACCGAGTTCCGTTCGGGGTCGAAGACGTTGTTCTCCACCGTTCCGGTGAACTGGGCCACGGCGCTGAAGAGTCCGGTGTTCACGCGATAGCCCGTCAGGAGCAGCTTCTTCAGGACGCGCTGTTCCAGGTTGATGACGGCCTCGACGGTCTCGCGTTCCAGTCCGGGATTGATTTCCATGATTTCGCTGATGAGGCGCTGCTTGTCCGCCGTACCGGCGCTGACGAGGGTCAGTATCTTGTCGTCCTTGTTGTCTGCGGTCACGGTGTTGTCCGCCAGCTGGGCGTTCAGTGTGTATTTGATGTCGGTTGTTGCCATAACAATTCTATTTTAAAAAATTGACTACTATATATAAAGGCTCATTCATTTCCTATATAGATTTCAGAAATCTGAACAGCAGAGCTGTCGGTAGGATCATACCCCGTCATGACAAAACGTACATAACGATAAGACGTTTTCTTGTCCAACACGATTTTTTCTCCAGTCGAAGCATTGGCTGTTACATCCAAAGGTATTGCTTTTTGAATTTCTTCAAAAGTATCTCCGTCGTTACTTCCATATACTTCCACTTCGGAAACACGAAGTCCTGCGGTCGTATTATCTCCTCTATGATGCCACCTGAAATAATTGAAAGGATAGGCTTGTTTCATATCTACTGTAAAGAAGATGGTAGCTCCAGCAGGAGTTTCACTACCCTTACCCGGTTTACGGATAGAAAGGAAGGTGTTAAAGCTTCCGTCCAACATATCCTCGGGTGCACCAGTAATACCTTTGTCGGGTACATATGGATGCGATGTCGTTATTTCCCAAGCTTCACGCGGGAAATCGCCCATCAATTCATCTGTCACATGAATAAAAGCGGATGTCATTGCACCGCCACCGTCAGCAGCCTGAATGATGATTTCCACATCGCCCTTCGCTATAGCCGTCACGACACCATTTGCATCCACACTTGCGATATCCGTATTTGACGAGGTATAATTCATTTGGGGATTATCCACGTTTTCCGGTTTGATGGTCACTGCGCTGCCCAAGTCCAATGTATTCCCTATCAACAAATTGCAATCCCGGTATTCTTGAGGCAGTTCGATGGTACGTACCCAGTTGGGTTGTACAGTAACTTGGCAAGTCTGCGTTATGGCGGGATTGTTGACAGCACGAACTGTCAACTGGGCTTTTCCTGGCGTAATGGTCTGTATGGTTCCTACAGAGTCCACCGTAAAGATGTTTTCATCGCCACTTTCAAAGGCAAAGATATACTGAGCCTTGTCTGTAGCATCTACGGGTAACATCTTAATCTGTACTTCTCCGTTTTCCCCCTTAGAAAACAATAAACCTCCATCTTCATTAATACCGACCAATTCGATACTGTTCACGACACGTGTGTTATAAACATATTCATCTTCGCAACTGCTCAAAATGAATAATGACAAAAACAAAAATGATAAATATTCAAATGTTTTCATAATGCATAGTTCTTATTGATAATTGTATAAATTGTCTTCTTGAATGAGATGTACGTCTTTATGCGGCATCAGATAACCTTGCTGGTTGATTTCTTTTTTCAAAGCATCTATTTGACTTTCAGTTACCGTAAAACGCTTGGTTCCATAATCATTCAATTTTTCATCAACCGGGGTCAGGAATCCCCATTTTTGAAAGAAATCCAACATATTAAGATTCGATATTCTGCATACCTGCCGGACAAAATCCAACTGATATACACCATCAGTGTATTGGGAAGCCTTCAAATTCTTATAATCATAATTTCTATAATACTCATAAAGGTCATGATAAAAATCTTTCTTTCCCAACACATCAATCATGTAGAGTTTCAATTGCCAAAAAGGAACCAAACGAGCTTCCAAACCTGAAGCCACCGCATGAGTTTTCCCTTTCTCTACAATTTCCTGCTGGGCATAAGCATAAATTGGCATTCCGCCTGCTTGATCCACCAACAATTTGCAAGGCTGCCCAAAAGAAGTCTGTACATACAACGACATAATATTATTGGTTACCTCAGTCGTCCCAGCCCATTTCAACCCCGGACGGGTCTGATTAACATGTCCGACCTCATGAGCAGGTCCCCATAAACGTGCTTCAAAACGGTTTTGGTCACATAGCACTTCGGCATAACTCGATGTATACACGGTTCGGTAATCGGAAGCATTCGGACTCTTGGCTGTATAATCGATAGAAAAGTGCATACGATTGCGGAACATCCGATTGTATTTCACCAATCCAAGAAACTCCTGCTGGAGCCAAACCAGCCGGTCGTAGTTGTCCAACACGGTTTCAATGTCTGTATTATATTTCAGGAAATCAGAGGTCCGCCACGTGATATGCGCGTATTTTCCCAATATATCCAAATCTTGGTATTGGGCTTTACTCAAAATTTCAGGCCATTCTTCGGGTTGGTTCTTTTGGCAATCATAATAACCGTTTACTTTTCCGGAAATAACGTGTACTTTCACACTTTGAGCATCGGCTTTCTTTAAATCCTCTTCGGACTCAAGTAACAAAGGAATGTCTTCCTCTACAAGATTCAGAACATACACCAGTCCTCCAATTTCCGGTTGCAATTCATTCAATCCTGTTTTCAGTTTATATGTCCTGGAATTGCCATACCCCCCATTCAAGTCTCTTATCATCAGAGAAATATCCGCCCCCTCGTAAGTTTCGCCCAAGGCTACAAACATCTTTTCACCGGCTTCGACAAAAATTCCGGTCGGATTGTCACTTAAACTATATCGGGCTGTACGGTTGGATGAGGCCATAATGGACGGATGTTGATAGGGACGATAAGTTTCTACCCTATATCGGGTATCATACGTACCTTCATACAAGGACAACGCCAAACTTCGCATTGCATTATTCGGCATGTTCTTGATGGACCATTCGGTGACATCCGGTTTCAGTTCCGTATAAAGTGAATTGGCGAAAATGGAACGATAGTCAAAACCGTTCTCACTAGGCTCATAAAATTCCATTTCGGCACAACTGACTCTTTTCTCATAAGCGGAATGAACCAGGAAACGTACATATTTGGCATTGGGGACAGGCTGGGACAACTCAAAATCAAAAGGAGTGTGTACGCCATCGCCACGTTCAAACGAAGCAACTTTGACAAATTGAGTCGGATTATCCTCTGTCGCGACTTCCACCTCAAACTTGTTGAAAGAGCCCCATTTGTTCCCACCGTCTGTACGTGGCGTATACACAATGCGATAGAGTGTATGTCCACTTTCTAACGTATATGTCATACGGAAAGTTGAAGTAACATCAATCCCCCCCTTGGAATTAAAGTAAGTTTTATAATCCCCATCAAAGCTCTTGTTCATCTCATTGTTCTCATTTTCTGTATCGGCAGTGCCGGCTTTAACGGGAATTCTAATATCAAGATCACTAATACCTGCTTTTTGTTTGATTCGAATAGGATAAGTACAATCTTTCCCGTATTCTATTGTCAAATCAGTATAACGTTCCCCTTCAACATATGACCGATAGACAGATACAACCAATCGGTCATTTTCAATAACAGCCTCACACCAAGTATGATCTTTTGCCGGTATTGAGCAAGTGACTTTAGTTGCATCCATTCCGGCAGCTAACGAAAAGCGAAATTCCTTTATACCGCCTTCCATAGGGAACTCCAAATCTGTTTCCAGACCTTCAATCCAAGATTCCCCCAACCGACTGCCCGAATCATTACTACACCCGAATAAACAACAGAGCAATAAAAGATAAAAGAACATCCATTTCTTCTTATACATCATAATACTCAGTTTTATATTCTAAAGATTAATACAATCACATACATTTTGTTTTAGGGAGAACTAAATCTCCCCAAAACAAAAAGACATTTACCATGAGGGATTCTGTATCAACTTCTTCCCTGGTGAACGCTGTATTTCAGTATAAGGAATTGGATACAAAAGCATCGCACGTGTCCACGCCCTTTTTTCTATTTCCACCCTGTTAAAGAATGAACCCACACCTGTTTCCAATTTATGTTCTTGTGTCATGTCCATTCCCGTACGTATCAATTGCTGGTCAAAACGATTATTGGCATCATCGGCTGTCATCCAACGACGGATATCAAAATATCGTTGCCCCTCACAAAGAAGTTCTACCTGACGTTCGCGTTGAATAGCCCAACGCTGTAAAGCCTGGTCTCCAATAATATCCTTTTTACCTTGCGCCTTAAGTTCTTTATAACCTGGAATACCAGCCCGATAACGTACTCTATCTATATACTCGATAATATTGGGATCTGACGGGTCCAACTCATTACATACCTCCGCATAATAAAGATAAAAATCAGCCAAGCGAAGCAAGATATTGGGACGGGCCCATTGCTTGAACAATTCCTTTTTATTGCCTGAAGCCGGACGTGTCGTACCATACACCTGACGATTCTTAAACTTATAGAGCATATAACCCGTTTTTGGATTTTCCTGCCTACTCAAATCGGAATCTCCTCCTTTGGCAAAACTAGTCACATAATTGGTGTTTCCAGGAGGTTGTACATGCCAACTCCGTCCTTCATAAGTTATGGCCGCATAAAAACGAGGTTCACGATTATGATACATCATATATACGTCTTTATCCACACGAAAATCTTCATTAATTCGATTGGGCAAATCGGCAAAACCTTCTTCCGAATATCCACTACCAGAATCGTCTATTGCCAAGCCATTAGCCATAAAAAAAGCATCAACCGTTTCCTGAAAAACCCCTAAATTAGACCAGCCGTTGTACACGCCACGTGGATTACTTCGACACTCCATTTCTGTATTATAACTATAATAATTATTTTTATTTGTGGCCCATATTATTTCATCATTATAGTATTGAAAGAGTTCATAAACTGAATTATCCGCATCTACATTCCCATTTTCATCCTTTATTTCAAACAGAGCATACCCCATTTCATCTGCAAACCTCAAGAATGTTTCCAAATGCTGTTTGGCTGTTTTCCACTTTTCTACACTGTAGGCAGGGAAGATGGTACTACCATCATAATTTAACAACTGCACAGCTTCATCATATCCACCATTAAACAACGGAGATGCAGCATATACCCATAACTTGGCACGTAAAGCCAAAGCCGCCGCTTTGGTAGGACGGACCGCCTCGTTCAAAGCATATTTTGAATTATCATGATTGGAGTGATCTCTATTACCAGAAACACCTCCTGAAGCAAAAGTCGTTTCCGGTAACGCCCCAGACTCTATAACTTCAGCCAACAAGCCATCAATATATTGCACCATATCATCTACTGAAGCACGCGGATAATCTGCAAAATTTGGATTGTCAGGATCAGCAATTTCAGTAACAATGGGTACAGGGCCATATAATTCAAAAAGCGAAAAATAAGAATAAGCTATAAAAAATTGGGCTTCTGCCTTCATACGCTCAACCTGTTCCGGACTAAGATAACTGTCATTTAACGCATTAGGATCTCCAACAGGTTTAATCCTTTCTAATAATATTAAAGCCTGACGAATATACTTATACAAAGTCCCCCAACGTTGAAAAGGAGCCGTATCTGCTGTAAACCCATTTCTCATAACTGTATAGGAAGTACCTCCATTGGGACTGACTTCTCCAGCTATCACATTCCATACACCGGTTAGTGGACCTTCATAGCTACCTCCCATTGTTTCATAATGGGAAATACAATTAAAAATATTTGAATGCCACCTTTGTACATATTCTTTATTATTAAAAACATCTTCTATTGTAAGATTGTCCGCAATTTCATCAGAAACATCCAAATAATCACTACAAGAAGCAAGCCCCAAAAGACCGACTCCACAAAATACAGTATATAACGTTTTAATTATCTTATTCATAAACCTTTATTTTAAAATGAAACTTCTAGTCCGATAGTCCAAGTCGAGCCAATTGGATACGTCGCTCCTGAACTGCTATTTCCTAACTCAGGATCCCACATTTTAACGTCATCCCATACCGCCAAATTAGTACCTTGTACATATAAACGCAAATTGTTCATGCGCAGTTTCTTAACAAGGCTCTTATTGAATTCATACCCAAATTCAACATTCTTTAAGCGCAAGAAACTACCATCACGATACCACCATGTACTTTTTTCCATATTATGATCGAACTTTGTCGAGTGCATACGTGGAAAAAGGACATTCTGATTGTAAGGATCTTCTGCAGACCAATGGCTCAATGCTTCCATTCGTGCCGACCCTCCCTCAACTCCTCTCGTAAACGGCATAAAATAATTGGAATTATTCATCAGATTAACAGTCGTTTTCCCTGTACCTTGAAAAAAGATTCCCGCAAAGAAACCTTTATATTCCAAATTCAGGCCAAAACCGTAAACAAGTTCCGGATTTGAAGAATTTAAACCATTATCATAGGTCATATCATATTCATCAATTCTATTGTCACCATTCAAATCTTTGTATTTTATATCACCAGGAGCGACAGAAGTAGCTGGTTTAGGAAGGCCTTCTTTCAGTGTATAATTGTAACCACCTCTATCATTGGGTGTCACATCAAAATCATCAGGTGTATAAAGACCTTCTGCAATGTAACAGTAAGGCTGCCCAATAGATTGCCCGGTATAGTTCTGATAATCATATTTGGAGGGTACTTCATCGTATTCTACGATTTCATTACGTGCATAAGTTACATTTCCACGAGCAGAAATTTTCCAATCGCCAATTGAGTGGTTTAAAATGATACTACCATCAAAACCTTTGTTTTCTACTATACCGTAATTTTGCCACGGATTCACCCGAAAGCCCAATGTTCCTGGTACAATTTTACGCTGTATCAAAATATCCTCACGACGATTAAAGAAATAATCAGCTGTGATATCTATTCGATTGTCAAAAAGCCCCAAATCAATACCCCCATTCAACTTTTTTTCTTTCTCCCATGTCAATGCTGGAGCAGCGAAAGTACTTTCTACAATACCACTATCTCCACTTGGATTACCGCCAGAGCTACCCACCGGTATATTGAAAGCATAACCAGCATCGTTTGTCTTCAACTGTTCTCGATAAGGGAAACGATTACTTGAACCTATATTATCATTACCAGTAATACCATAAGAAACTCTTAGCTTCAACTTAGAAAGCCATTTTACTATTTGAGTATTCTGAATAAACTTTTCATTACTTACATACCAGGCAGCACCTACTGCTGGGAAAATTCCCCAACGATTACCTGCAGCGAAATTCTCACTACCTGTCATACCGAAACTACCTTCAACCATATAACGGCCGTCATATCCATAAGACAAGCGTCCTACTACATTCTGCTTCCGGTAAGGTAATAATTGAAGTCCGTCTGTATTTTGATATTGAGTCTCTTTCTGACTATAAACCAATATACCATTAACATCATGTTTTTCACCAAATAACCGCTTGTAATTCAGCGACGTTTCAATGTATATCTTTTTCGTTCCTGATGTACTTGTTTTTTTAGGATCAGATAAAGCTTGTTCTTCAGAAACAGTTTGAAGAATGAGATTACCTAATTCATCGCGTTCCGAAGCGAAAACCGTTCTTGGTGTTTTTGTACGTTGCATACCAGAAGTAAAATCAGCATCAAAACTTACTGCACCTTTTACCGATAGTCCTTTAGTAATGAAGTCCAAGTTTTGTTCAAGTTGCACTTTAGACTGTAGCGATGCATTCCAAGTTTTCGTGTAACCACTTTGATTTAACAAATTATATGGATTCGTTCTTTGATCAGCAGCTCTTGTCAATTGAGAAAGAGAACCGTCTGAATAATAAAATGGAATCACAAAAGTAGGACAAGTCACTATAGCTCCAAATATAGAACTTGAACTTTGTGCCGCCTGATTTTTCATTTTATACTGCCCGCTAAGATCAATCGAGAGTTTAGTAGTAGAGGTTATATCCATATCAACATTGGAACGCAAATTAAAACGTTGTAATCCTGTATTGGCATTATATCCTTCAGATGTATTGGAATCAAAAATACCATCTTCTTTATAATAGGCACCTGATGCAAAGAATTTAGTTCTGTCCGAACCTCCTCTGAAATTAATCGTATAACGTTGGTTCATGGTACGCGGCGCCAGCAGTTCCATCCAATTTGCATTAGGATACAAATCCAGATCTGCGCCAGTACGATATTTTTCCAAAATTTCACGGCTATATGAACCTGTAAAATCCATAAAATCACCCGGATTACCAGCCTCATTCCATTCGGCTTCGGTGTACATATTCAGATAATTATACGAATCCATCAATTCCGGTAAACGAGTAGGAGTAACAATCGAATATTGTGCATTAACATCCACCCGTGTCTTTTGAGCCAAACCACGTTTAGACGTTATCAACACGACACCATTGGCACCTTCCGCACCATACACCGCTGTAGCAGCAGCATCTTTCAGCACTGTAAAAGTCTCAATTTCATCCACATCAATATCATTCATATCTCGCGGTACACCATCCACCAAAACAAGTGGACTTGTACCTCCCATATACGAACTTTGCCCACGAATCCAAAATGAAGCCGCATCATTACCCGGTTCTCCAGAACGTTGAATAGCAATCACACCTGCAACTTGCCCAGCCAACATATTTGAAAGGCTACTTGTAGGAAGTGCTATCTCGGCAGGCTTTACAGAATTAATAGAGGAAACGACACTTTCCTTCTTCTGCTGGCCATAACCGATAATCACCACGTCTTCCAGACCTACCGAAGCTTCCATCATACGAATATTTATACTCACCTCTCCTTTATATTCACGTTCTTCGGTATTGAAACCGATGAAGCTGTACTGGATGATGTCACCCTTCTTCACATTTTTCAACGTATAACGACCGTCGATATCGGTGGTCACACCGTTTGTCGTTCCTTTAATCACAACCGTAGCACCAATAACGGGATTACCGTCGGCATCGGTCAAAAGGCCGGATACCGTCTTGCCCTGTTGCTGCACACTGGCGACGACATTCATCGATTTTTCTTTCGGCTTCAACACAATCTGCCTGTCCTTAATTTCATAACCGATGGAAGTATTTTCCAGTAGTTTGTCCAGCACTTCGTATATGTTTCCATCTTTTACCGACAGGGATACTTTCTTCTGCGTGTCCATGATGCCTTCATAGAAGAAGAACACAAACTCGCTCTTACTCTCGAGATAATCGATCACTTCCTGTACGGTTTTCTGCTCCATCTTGAAAGTGAAGCTCTTTGTCTGGCTGTAAGCCGCTGATGCCTGAACAGCACCTACTTTTAACAAGAAAGATAAAAAGATGCAAATAAAGAAAAATGTTTTTCCCCTTTTATCTTGACATGCATTCATTTTGGTATTAAATTTCATAATTTTGTAACGTTGATTTATTTATGAACCATATAAGTGGTTTTCTTTCTCTGCGGGATAGTACGCCAATACTATCCTGCTTTTTTTGTTGATTTATTGTTTTTCAGGTATTTCCTTCCCCATAGGCATTACATTTTAAAGGTTCCACATTTATATTAATTGAATCACTTGTTTTCTATCAAATAAATCCCGGCATCGTTCTTCCGCCACTGGACAGGGGCCGTGAGCGAAATCAGCCGGAGCAATTCGTCGAGCGGCTGATACAAATCTATTTTTCCCTTCATCCTATAACTGCCGGCGCGGGGAGAAATGGAAATCCGACATCCGTAGAAACGCTCCAAACGTCTGCATACAGAAGAAAGTTCCTCCGAGTGCAGCAGCAACAAGCCGTCTTTCCAGGAAACATAGTCGGCCGCATTGACCTGACGTACGCCCTCCACTCCCTGTGCATTGACTACAGCCATCTGGTCGGGCTTCAGCAGGGTGGCCGGATGGACACCGTCGGACAATCGCACAGAACCTTCCAGCAGGACAACCTCGGAGTGCGCATCTTCCTTATAGGCATTGACGTTGAAAGAGGTTCCCAACACTTCGACCTCAAAAGTAGAGGTTTGGACAATAAAAGGTCTATGCTTGTCTTTCGCCACTTCCAGATAGGCCTCTCCTTCTATATATATCCGGCGACGGTCTCCCTGAAACACTTTCGGATAAACGACACGGGAGGCGGAATTTATATAGATAAGAGTTCCGTCGGAAAGACGAAGGTTCGTGAATTTACCTTTTGGCACAACAATCTGATTGTATGCCGGTTCTTCTTTTTTCGCTACCGCCTGGGGCATGTATTGTTCAGCCGTGTCGGAAACTACATTACCGTAATTCTTGTCATTGATGGACACACTGCCATGGGATGAATAAGATACGGAAGCTTTTCCTCCATCGACCGACACCTCTTCCGTCGGCGACAGGAATACCTTAATCTGCTGAGCATCCTGAGGAACAAACTGTTGGGCATAAAGAGCCAGACTGTTTTTTTCCAGTTCGCCCTTCTGTCCAAACCCATAATACCAGGAAAGCGGGAGAATCAGCAACAGCAGGACAGCCGCCACCGAACCATACAGCCTGATACGGAAGTTCCTGCGTCTGGCATTCTTCTTCCGAAGCCTTTCCTGCCATTCGTCCAGCTTTGCGGAAGCCCATTCTCTGTCGCCCTCCTGTTCAACCAGGCGGGAAAGGGCTTCGGCGTTCTGCAAACGGACAAAGTCTCTTTTCAAATCCGGATCAGACTGGATACGGTTGAAAAGAACCCGTTTCTCTTCGGCAGACAGTTCCCCAGAAAAATATTTCTTCAATTGTTCGTCCATACGATTTCAAGTCATTTACGATAATATGACGGACGAACAACTGCCAACTACTAGTCTACCCGAAAAAAAAATCAAAAAAATGTGAGAAAAAGAAGAAGAGGAAGATATTCCTTCAGTTCCACCCTCAACTTTGACAAGGCGGAAACGATATGGTTCTGGACGGTACGCACGGATATATTCAACCGTTCGGCTATTTCGTCATGCCGCAAACCGTTCATCCGGCTGAGAATAAAGACCTGACGACACTTTTCGGGCAAATGACTGATTGCTTCACGCAGCAAGTGTTCTATTTCATGATCGAAAACCGCCTCGTCAAACTGCATCAAAGCCTCCATCTTTATCTTCAGCTCCAGATTCTCAACGCGGTCCAATGACTCCATACGGCTGTCGACCATCGTTTTATGCCGATAGTAATCAATACACTTGTTCTTGGTCATCGTGAAGAGCCAGGCATTGAGATTGGTCAGTTCATCGAGCACTTCCCGCTGCTCCCACAAATGCAGAAAGACATCCTGAATGATGTTTTCAGCATCTTCGGAAGACATGACATATTCACGCGCAAAACGAACCAACTTCGGGAAGTAGGTCATATAGACGGAGGTGAACGTGCGTGTTTCAGTACTCGATTGCTTTTCCATTATTAATAGCGATTAGATTATAATACTGAACGGAAAAAGTCCTTGAATTAATATACTGGTATTAAATTTATCACGATATCGCAGGCAAAAATAAAGTAAATAAATGAAAAGACATCACAATTTCACTATTTTTTATCTGCTATCTGAGTATTTTATTAAATCCCATCATCACAATGGGAATTTATCTCCTATATAATATAACATGCACAACACAGGGAACAGATAGCCTAAAGTATAGCATTGAATCCCCTTACCCCATACGTATTCTTCATCTTGCGTGCTCAGATGTATATCTTGGCACGTCAGATACACATCTTAGCCCGTCAGATGTATATCTGAGCACGCAAGATGAAGAATTCAGGCGGAGTAAAGCAATGCAATAGCCGGACTGTATCTGACAATCCGACGCACCAAGCCTGTTCATTTCCTACAGTTGGGATACCGCGTCTTTCAGACGATAAAGAAGCACTACGTTGGGAGCCACCGCTCCATCGACCCTGCAAAGCTGAACGGCCAGCTGGAAACGGCTGAAGAAGCCGGCATGTTCTTCAAAGAAAGACGGAAGCAATCCGGACGGCAAAGAGGGACAAAGAGCCATGGTCTCCAAATCGGCCATCAGGACGTAATCATAGAGAGGTGCCAATTGTTCCACCATCGTCTCGTACAGGGGAGAGGTTTCCAGCGTGTCGCCCTGCTCCAACGCTTTGACGTAGGCAACCAAAGCCGGCTCCTCGGACGACAGCAAAAGACGACCGGCGTAGAAGGTAGCGTACGTATATGGCCGAACCTCCCCGCTGACTGCCAGAACAGAAGCCAACGTACCTGAGGGCAAACGGTACAGACGCATCCCCCTCACACCCGTCCCGGCGGAAAAACTCTTATAGAAAGGATACTGCCCCTGCGAAATGTCATACAGAAGTCGGTGCAAGTCCCGCTGGGCTGTGGAAGGTTCCTTCAACGAAACGCTCAGCACTTCCAGCCCTTTCCGCTCCAACGAATCGCCCGACAGAAACAGACACGAAAGGGCTTTTCCACAGGCATGTTCGGACAGATAGGCTGCCAGCGAACGGTCGAAAGACGGTCCGTCGGCCGACAACAGCGAATCGGTCGACATGGATTGCAGGAAACACGGCCAGTCCCCGCCAGAGGCCGGAAGCGAACTGCACCGGTACAGCAAAGTCGTACGGGGCAGCTCTGCCAACGGAAAACCTTCCTGAGGAGAGCATCCGGCAAAAGCATATCGGCAGGTATCGGCCGGCGAGATGCCGTAGGCAGTGCCGGCACAATAGATTCCTTCCTCGGCCAGCTTCAGATCGAACTCCAGCCACACCGAAGAATCCGGCCGAACGTCCTGCCGGGCATCCTGCCAACGCATGAACAAGACGGCCTTACGGGCTTCCCGCTTGTCCTGAAGTGCCGGCCGGAAGGTTGCGAGACGGGCCAATGACTTCTTGTCTTTCCACGCATCGATAACCTGCTCCACCAACCGTTTCTGGAAACTTATCACCAGAAAATCGCGCTTCATCCACAACGAAAGGAAACGCCCGTCGGACAAAGGATAGATAACGATATCCTGCCCGCGATAAGTGAATGTCTTCGAGGGAAAACCGGAGGCACCATAACGCTTTATGTAATCTTCCAGCATCTTGCAATCATCAAGCCCCAATTTGCAATAGAGGACCTGGTCGTTCTTGAGGTCAGAAGGATGGAAGCTGATGAGCATTTCGTTCATCTTGGCACTCAAGCCATGAGGTTCCTTCTCCATCAGCAGTTGCAGATAACGCTTCACACAAGAGAAAAGTTCGGAAGCATAAAGATAATGATTGTCGCGGCTACACTCCATCTGGCTGATGTTTTCCAGCAAACCAGTCAGTTTATCCGTTGCAAAAACGGCTTCCACTTCTTGTGGAACCAGGGAGTAAAGGTCAAAATCGCGCCGCTCGTCCACCATGTTGAGCCGGACGAAAGAATATACACCAAAACCCATGCACAGCAAAATGATGCACACGGTTACACTGATTCGTATCGAATGTTTTGGTTTCATGGCTCACCGGCTTGTTAGGTTTTGCAAAAATAAACATTTTTGCTAACAAAACAAAACCTGAGCCAAAAAGTTTAAAAAAATATTTCAAGACCGTCGTAAGCGAGATGCATGCGGGGAGGCAACTGGCTACAAAGCCCGGCATGCAAACCGGCATGATGGCTCATGTGTATAAAGTAGGTTTCACGGGCACCAATGCGGGTGGCGGCTTCGATAGCCTGCGATATAGATTGGTGTGTGCCATGCGGCTCTACACGCAGTGCATTCATGACCAGGACATCAATCCCCTTCAACAGTTCATAAGAGGCATCGGGCATCGTCAACATATCGGTGACATACCCCAAACGGCGGCCAATGCGATACCCCAAAATGGGCAGACGTCCATGCATCACCTGAAATGGCCATATTTCGGTCTGTCTGATGAAAAAAGGTTCACCGGCCTTCACCTCGTTCAGAAAAATGCGGGGAACGCCGGGATATTTGTTCTCCACAAAACAATAGGGCATACGCGTACACAAATGTTCGGCCGTATACCTGTCTGAGAAAACAGGAACCTCGCCAAAACGGCAAAACGGACGCAAATCGTCCAAACCTCCCACATGGTCATAATGTTCATGGGTAACCAGTACACCATCGATGGCGCCAAACCAGGAAGAACGTATCATCTGTTCCCTGAAGTCGGGACCGCAATCGATCAGGACTGTCGTTCCGTCATCCGTATGCAGCAAGGCCGAAGCACGAAGTCTGTTGTCGCGCGGATCATTTGATGTACATACCGGACAGGTACATCCCACTTCGGGCACTCCGGTAGATGTTCCACTTCCCAAAATCCTCAGTTTCACAATTGCATGTATCTTTATAGGTTGTCTGTAATCAAATAAAATTCACTTCCGGACGGATGGTGATACCAAACTTGTCGGACACTGATTTCTGCACGGCGTCGGACAAAGCCAGAATATCCGAACCGTCGGCCCCGCCCAGATTGACCAGTACCAGGGCCTGCTTGTCATGTACACCTGCCCGTCCCAACGAACGGCCTTTCCATCCGGCCCGCTCAATGAGCCATCCGGCAGGCACCTTGACATGGTCGGCATCAACCGGATAACAAGGCATATCGGCAAACTGCGTACACAGGTCTTCGTATTGCTTCCGCGGAATGATAGGATTCATGAAGAAACTTCCGGCATTGCCCAATATTGCCGGATCGGGAAGTTTGCTGCGACGGATATCCATGACGGCACGGCGTACAGCCGCCAAAGTAACCTCACCGCCACGCTCCACTTCCTGACGGAGATTACCGTAATCGAGTCTGAAAAAGGGATGTTTGCTCAAACGGAAATTGACATACAGGATAAAGACAGACTTCATGGACGGAGACTTGAAGATGCTGTTCCGATAAGCATAGCTGCACTCGGATGCATGGTACGTCCGCCTGACTCCAGATACATCCATCGTCTCAACCGAATCTATCAAATCGCATACCTCGGCACCGTATGCACCGATGTTCTGTACTGCAGCAGCCCCTACCTCACCCGGTATGAGCGACAGGTTTTCGGCTCCATACCAGCCCTGGTCCACACAATGCTGCACAAAGTCATCCCACAACACACCGCTGCCGACACGCACTTCCACCCAATTCCGGTTTTCATAAGTCACTTCCATACCGCGAATGGCAGAATGCAGAAAAGTACGGTCGTAACGTTTTTGAGTAAAAAGAAGGTTGCTTCCACCTCCTATACAGAAATAGGGACGCAAGGCAAACACGCCCTCATCAATCCATTGCCTGAGGTCGTTTTCCGAACGATACTCCAGGAATTCCGCAGCCTCGGCCTCTATCCCGAACGTGTTGTGCGACAACAATGAATAATTCTTCATAACCTACTAAATGCCTGTATCTTCGTATTTGTAAAGTTCCCATTCACCGCCTTTTTTACGGAAATAGAAGACAGTAGAATAGCCGTTGCTCATGCCGTTTACCTTCAGAATTTTGGTTGAAGAATGCGCATCATTCTTCTGTCCATAATCTATGTTGGAAAGCCGGTCGGAAGGCAAAGTGGGACGGAAGGCAAACCACTGGTCAATGTCCAGCGTTGTCTCCCAGATAGCAAACTCATCATCGGGATCTACCGTAACAAACTTCAAGGGATGATGGATATGCTCGCGCTGGTATACACTGTCGACGGCAAAACGGGCATAGAAAGATGCAAAATCCTGCGCATCTTCTTCCTCATCTTCAAGCTTACGCAGATTGACAGCTTCGAGCATCCACACGCCTTTGGTACGCTCAAAATAATACCGCTTCAGGGTTCTCGTCTTCAGATAGATCCACTCCACACGAACTGAATTCAGAGCCGTATCCCCCACCAGCTCCATATCGTCCTCCTTATCGAAGAGCACGGTATAACAGGTCTGATCAGCAAAAAGAGGATCATGCTTCCAATACTTCTTTTCTATTTTCAGAGGTGTATCAGCCTTGTAATAGGGCAAAGGGAAAACTGTACGCTGCCTCTGGAACAACGTATCGGTAGCAAAATAAAAAATAAAATCATCGAATAGCTCGTCCGCTTCCATCGGCTTGGGAACTTCTTCTACCGGCTCCACAGCCAACGTATCAGTCTGACCGGCCTTAACCGAATCGACCATCGCGGTTATTGAACTGAAAGAGTCGATGTTCGACTTCGGGTTCTTACAAGAGAACAGGCAGACGAACATCGACAGTCCCAATATTATTTTTCTCATATTCTGACAGACCGTTCACGATCACTTGTTAAACTTGACACGCAGTTTTTCGAGCATGTCCACAGTCATAGCCTCCAAATCATACTGGGGCTTCCAATCCCATTCTGCACGGGCACAGCTGTCGTCCATACAGTCGGGCCAGCTGTCGGCAATACTCTGCTTCAGCGGATCGACGTTGTATTCCATTTCAAAATCGGGAACATGCATCTTGATAGCCGCATAAATGGTTTCGGGTGCAAAACTCATGGAAGCGATATTGAAAGCATTGCGGTGTTTCAGACGGGACGGATCGGCCTCCATCAGTGAAATGGCTGCATTCAGCGCGTCGGGCATATACATCATGTCCATCAATGTGCCTTCCTTGATGGGGCATACAAACTTTTCACCCTTAACAGCTGAATAATAGATATCTACCGCATAGTCTGTCGTTCCACCTCCCGGAGGGGTTACATTCGAAATGATACCGGGGAAACGGACTGCGCGGGTATCCACTCCATACTTCGTATGATAATAGTCACTCAGAAGTTCGGTAGTCACCTTGCTGACACCATACATGGTACGAGGACGTTGAATGGTATCCTGAGGAGTCATCACATGGGGCGTCTCCAGACCAAACGAACCGATAGAGCTCGGTGTAAACACAGCACAATGATGTTCGCGTGCCACTTCCAGAACATTCCACAAACCGTCAATACCAATCTTCCAGGCCAACCGTGGTTTGCTTTCGGCCACTACAGAAAGCAATGCAGCCAAATTGTAGATGGTATCAATGTTGTATGCCTTCACAGCTGCCTCAATGGCATTATAGTCCGTAACATCGACTACCGCACTGGGACCGCTTTCCTTCAATTCACCTTTCGGTTCGGCACCTGTGATATAACCTGCCACTACATGTTCGTTGCCATAACGCTTGCGCAACTCCATCGTAAGCTCCGAACCAATCTGTCCGGTAGCTCCAATTACCAAGATATTTTTCATTTCGAACAAAATATAAAGTTAGAATGTGACTTTTTTAAAAGCATGCAAATATACGCACTTTTTTTTCTAAAATCTATCATTCTGATATTGTTTATTTCAATAAAAATGATGTTCTTTGCAGACCGTGTAACTATTTGTAGAAATCTCTAAAAAAAAATGCTATGTATGGTAAAATGAAAGAGCATCTCAGCCAGACACTTGCTGAGATTAAAGATGCCGGACTTTACAAAGAAGAGCGCCTGATTGAAAGCGCGCAACAAGCCTCCATCAGTGTAAAAGGCAAAGAAGTGCTGAACTTCTGCGCCAACAATTATCTGGGCCTGTCCAACCATCCCCGACTCATCGAAGCCGCACAAAAGATGATGGACCGCCGTGGTTACGGTATGTCGTCCGTCCGCTTTATCTGTGGTACGCAAGACATCCATAAAGAACTGGAAGCCGCCATTTCAGACTACTTCCACACGGAGGACACGATTCTTTACGCAGCCTGTTTCGATGCAAACGGCGGTGTGTTTGAACCTCTGTTCACCGAAGAAGATGCCATTATCTCCGATTCACTGAACCACGCCTCCATCATCGATGGTGTACGTCTGTGCAAGGCCAAACGTTACCGTTACGCCAACGCCGACATGGCCGACCTGGAAAAATGTCTGCAAGAGGCTCAGGCACAGCGTTTCCGTATCATCGTAACAGACGGTGTATTCTCGATGGACGGCAATGTGGCCCCGATGGACAAGATCTGTGACCTGGCCGAAAAATACGATGCGCTGGTCATGGTAGACGAATCGCACTCTGCCGGAGTTGTAGGTGCCACCGGACATGGTGTCAGCGAACTGTACAACACCTACGGACGTGTAGACATCTATACCGGAACATTGGGTAAAGCTTTTGGTGGTGCCATGGGTGGATTTACGACAGGACGTAAGGAAATCATCGACCTGCTCCGCCAGCGCAGCCGTCCTTACCTCTTCTCCAATTCTGTAGCTCCGGCTGTAGTCGGTGCCAGCATCGAAGTTTTCAAGATGCTGAAGGAAAGCAATGCACTGCACGACAAGCTGGTAGAGAATGTAAACTATTTCCGCGACCAAATGACAGCTGCCGGTTTCGACATCAAACCGACACAAAGTGCCATCTGCGCAGTTATGCTCTATGATGCCAAGTTGTCCCAGGTCTATGCAGCACGCATGCAGGAAGAAGGTATCTATGTCACCGGATTCTATTATCCGGTTGTACCGAAAGGCCAGGCACGTATCCGCGTTCAGATTTCGGCCGGTCATGAGAAGGCCCATCTGGACAAGTGTATCGCTGCCTTCATCAAAGTAGGCAAAGAACTGGGAGTTTTGAAATAAATTCCTTTTGTCCCTAAAAAATCAGCCCGAAGCATGACTGTCACTCGTCACCTTCGGGCTGATTTCATTTATTCTACAGACTAAGAAAATAGTCCGTTTTTCACTGGCGTTCACCCAGCTTGGAATCTACAAAATACAAATTGGAGTTTCCGGCTCTTTTTATCATCTCAACAATGCTCGATGCAGTGGCTTCCTCTTCCACCTGCTCACGTACAAAGCCCCACAAGAAGTCTTGAGTTGCCTTATCCTTTTCTGCAGAAGCGACATCCACCAGTTCATCAATCATCTTTGATACACGACATTCATGGTTGTACACCTGCTCAAATACCTCAAGAGGAGTACCAAAATCATTGGGAACGACGTCTATCTTGTCCACTTTGGCTGTTCCACCACGCTTGATGACATAAGAAGCCATTTCAAAAGCATGCTCATGCTCTTCAAAAGACTGTTTCTTCAACCAATTGGCCATACCGTTATATCCTTCTTTCTCCATAAAGAAAGACATTGCCAAATAAAGATTAGCAGACCACATCTCAGCAGTGATCTGGTCATTAATAGCATTTTGTAATCTTTCAGAAATCATATTCGTCTGTCTTTAAAATTGAAATCATTACAAATATAACAACTTACATCGGGCATTGTTCAAATATAACATATTTTAATTCTCACTTGGAGGAAGAGACCGCATCAAACGAACTCATCCGAGAGATAGCCCTTGGGTAACTCGCGACAATTATAATGAGATGCCATAATTTCACCATAAGCACCGGCAGAGCGGATAGCCAGGAAATCACCCCGCTTCACTTCATTCAGATCGACGGCCTTCCCAAAGACATCCGACGACTCGCAGATGGGACCTACCACGTCATAAGTCTGCAGAGGAGCTTCCGATGAGATGTTTTCAATTTTATGGTAAGCCTGATACAGGGCCGGACGAATCAGATCGGTCATACCCGCGTCAAGAATGGCAAACTGCTTGTTGGTACCCTGCTTGACATAAAGCACCCGTGAAATGAGTGAGCCACACTGCCCCACGACCGAACGCCCCAGTTCGAAATGCAACGTCTGATAGGAACGCAACTTCAGGTGATCGGCGTATGTCTTGAAATAAGCAGCAAAATCGGGAACAGACTGCCGGTTGGGATGCTGATAATCAATACCCAATCCTCCTCCCACATTGATATGGAAAACCTGGATACGATGAGCCTCCAGCTTGTCAAGAAGTTCATTAACCCGGTTGCACAAGGCAACAAAGTCTCCCATATCCAATATTTGGGACCCGATATGGAAATGCAGGCCGACAAACTCCACATTTTTCATTGCAGAGGCAGCCTCAATCACGTTTTCCATATCTTCCATACTGATACCGAACTTGTTCTCCGCCAATCCCGTTGTAATATTGGCATGTGTATGCGCGCCTACATTCGGATTGATACGGAAAGCCACACGGGCCACCTTGCCCTTGGCGGCAGCCAGCGCATTGATAACCTCCAATTCGGGTACGGATTCAACATTGAAACAGAAAATATTATAGTCCAGTCCCAATTCGATTTCCCAATCGGCCTTACCTACACCGGCATACACAATCTTACCGGCAGGGAAACCGGCCTTGACAGCCGCCTGTATTTCGCCGCCACTCACACAATCGGCTCCCAATCCGCTCTCACGGACAATGGTCAGCACCTTGGGATTGGCATTGGCTTTCACAGCATAGTGGACCACAAAATTCTCATACCGTGCCACCTCGGCACGAATGCAATTCAGCGTATTGCGCAACACCTCCGTATCATAATAATAGAAAGGGGTGCGCACTGCGCTGAATTTATCCAGAGGAAAATGTCCTTTCATACAGTACTACAATCCTCTTTTAGTTTTCACCAAACAAAGCGGCACTCAGTGACTGTAATGCACGTTTCTTATCCTCTTCACGAATCAGGAAAGAGATGTTGTAGTTACTTCCACCAAACGAAATCATACGTACAGGAATATCACGCATAGCGTCGAGAGCCTTGGCTTCGAAGCCCACATTCTCCCACTCCAGGTCGCCTACCACACAGATAATACACATGTTGCGGTCTACGGTAACCGTACCATACTTTTTCAGGTCGTCGAGTATCTCGTTCAGATGCTTCACATTGTCGATAGAAACCGACACACCTACCTCTGACGTACAAATCATGTCGATGGAGGTCTGATAGCTTTCGAAGATCTCGAACACTTTGCGCAAGAAGCCATACGCCAGCAACATGCGGCTCGACTTGATTTTGATGGCCGTGATATTGTCCTTGGCAGCCACAGCTTTGATTTTACCCTTCTCCGTGTCATTGGAAATCAACGTGCCGGGAGCCGAAGGATCCATCGTATTCAGCAAGCGGACGGGAATGTTGGCATATTTGGCCGGTTGGATGCAGGTAGGATGCAAGATTTTCGCACCGAAGTAAGCCAACTCGGCAGCCTCTTCAAACTGCAACTGACGAACGGGGGAAGTCTTGTCCACGATACGGGGATCGTTGTTGTGCATACCGTCGATATCGGTCCAGATCTGGATTTCGTCAGCATTGATGGCAGCTCCTACCAGAGAAGCCGTATAGTCACTGCCACCGCGCTGGAGGTTGTCAATCTCACCATAAGCATTGCGGCAGATAAATCCCTGTGTAATATAGATATCGGCTTCGGGATAAAGTTCCAGCTGTGCCTGCAACTTTTCACGGATGTAGACAGGATCGGGTTCGGCATTCTTGTCCGTACGCATATATTCCAAAGCCGGAAGCAGTACCGACTTCACGCCACATTCCTGAAGATAGTAGTTCATCATGCCCGTCGAAATCAGCTCACCCTGGGCCAACACCACTTTCTCTTCGAACAAGGTAAAAAGATCTTTGGTATACGAACGGATGTAGTCGAAATGCGACTTCACCAGTTCCAGACATTTCTGTTTGTATTCGTCGGTAGAATAAAGTTCGTCAATATGACGACGATACTTGCTTTCCAGCTGGTTGATGATCTCATTTGCTCCTTCCGGATTCTTCTTGTACAGATAGTCCGAAATTTCAACCAGTGTGTTCGTAGTACCCGACATGGCAGACAGCACTACAATCTTGCGTTCACCATCGGTAATCAATTTGGCCACTTCCTTCATCCGCTGAGCCGAACCTACCGAAGTTCCTCCAAACTTTAATACTTTCATCTTTTTCTTTACTTATTTAATGATTATACTATTATATTATTTTCATTCTGCTACCTGCTGACAGAGCCGATGCGCTTCACACCGATAGACCTTGCCCGGAAACTCACGGAGCAGCTGGAGGTTATGGGTCGTCATCACGACCAGCGATCCCTGCTCGCTGATCTGATGCAACAGCGTTGTGATGGCCCGTCCAGTCTCCACATCCAGATTGCCGGTCGGTTCATCGGCCAGAATGATTTGCGGCGAGTTCAATACGGCCCGCGCTATCACAATACGCTGCTGCTCGCCTCCCGACAATTCATTGGGCAGCTTGTATCCCTTATTACTCATACCGACCAGCTGCAGGACTTCTTCGATACGGTCTTTCCGCTCGCCCCGATGTTTCCAGCCGGTAGCCTGAAGTACAAAATCCAGGTTGTCGTAAACAGGACGGTCGGTCAACAGCTGGAAATCCTGAAAGATAATTCCCAACTTGCGGCGCAACTGGGGAATATGTTTGCGCTTGATGCGGTTCATATTGTACCCCAACACCTCCGCGCTGCCCGAAGCAATCTCCAGTTCGCCATAGAATGTCTTTAACAGGCTTGTTTTGCCCGAACCCACCTTTCCTACCAGGAAAACAAATTCCCCCGAAGAAAGTTCCAGGTTGACATTCTCCAGCACTCCCAGTTCCTGCTGGCGGATCTCCACATCCTTATATCTGATCAACGGACCATCCATACCATCAATGCTTTTTCCAACCGGCCCCGTGCCTTTCTTTCAATTCCCTGGCAATGTCTTCGATACTATAGCCTTTTGAAGTCAGCAAAACTATCAGATGATACAACAAATCGGCACTTTCGTAAATCAGCCGGTCATCCGTTCCGTTGCAGGCTTCTATTACGGTCTCTACAGCTTCCTCGCCCACCTTCTGAGCCATCTTGTTGACTCCCGAGCGGAAAAGGCTGGTCGTATAAGAACCCTCGGGCATCTCGCGGTGACGCACATTGATAAAATCCTGCAATTCCTTCAGGAACATCACAGGCTGTTCGTTCTTCTCGCCCCAACAGGTATCCGTACCCGTGTGGCACACAGGGCCTGCCGGATGTACCTGAATGAGCAGCGTATCGTGGTCGCAATCCGCCTTGACAGATACCACGTTCAGGAAATTTCCGCTCTCCTCCCCTTTGGTCCACAAGCGGTTACGGGTGCGGCTGAAGAAAGTCACCTTGCCGGTTTCCATCGTCTTGTCATAGGCTTCACGGTTCATGAAACCCAGCATCAGCACTTTGGCCGTATCGGCATCCTGTATGATGGCCGGCACCAGCCCGCCCATCTTCTCGAAATCTATATTTACTTCCATATTGTCCATGAAATGCAACAACTATCTATCGTTTTCAAACGTTCTTTAAACAAGGTTCAAATACTCTTTAAATTCTCATCGGTACACCTTGGGCGCAAAGATACGATTTTAAATCGGGAATTTTGATTTCTCCGAAATGAAAAACACTGGCAGCCAGTGCCGCATCCGCTTTTCCAAGGACAAAGGCATCCCGAAAATGCTCCATCTGCCCCGCACCGCCCGAAGCGATGACCGGGATGGACAGTCCGTCGGACAGGGCTGCCAATGCCTCGTTGGCATAACCCGTCTTCACGCCATCGTGGTCCATACTGGTAAACAGCACCTCGCCCGCTCCCCTCTCCTGTGCTTCTCTGGCCCAGGAGAAGAGTTCCCTGTCGGTCTCCACCCGGCCTCCATTCAGGTAGCATCGCCAGCCGGCAGGTGTCTGGCAGGCATCGACGGCCAGCACACATACCTGGGAACCGAAGTGCCCGGCTATCTCGTCAATCAGCTCCGGGCGGCGTATGGCAGCCGAATTGACAGAAACCTTGTCGGCCCCCGCCTCGAGCAGACGGGCCACATCGCCCAGTTCATGAATGCCTCCGCCTACCGTAAAAGGAATGCTGATGTTCTCGGCAATGCGCCCCACCAGCTCGACAAACGTCTTCCGTCCCTCAAAACTAGCCGTGATGTCAAGAAACACCAGTTCGTCCGCCCCCTGTTCGCTGTAGGCGCGCGCCAGTTCGACCGGATCGCCCGCATGACGCAGATTCACAAAATTGGTACCTTTCACCGTCTGCCCGTCCTTGATGTCCAGGCAGGGTATTATTCTTTTGGCTAACACAAATTATCTTATTTATATCCGTTCAACATATCCGTTTGTTCTCTCAATCGAGCAGGGGGCGCAGGTCGTGAAGGGTCACACGCCCCTCGTACAACGCCTTGCCGAAAATAACAGCCGGCACACCTGCCTCCTGCAAGCGGTAGATATCGTCCATACTGCCCACACCGCCGCTGGCCGTCAGATACAGGTCCGGAGCAAAGGCCAAAATCTCCTTGTACAAGTCCAGCGAAGGTCCCTGCAACATCCCGTCGCAACTGATGTCCGTACAGATAACCTTGGTAATTCCCTTCTTGCGGTACCCGTCGAGGAAAGGGAACAACTCGAGCGGACTGTCTTCCTTCCATCCGCCCACCGATACACGCCGCTCCTTGACGTCGGCGCCCAGGATGATGCGCTCGGGGCCGTAAGTCTCTATCCACCTGCCGAAGAGTTCGGGATTCTTCACGGCGATACTGCCTCCCGTCACCATCTGCGCCCCACTCTCGAAGGCGATGCGGAGGTCTTCATCCGTCTTCACCCCTCCGCCGAAGTCAATGACCAGCGACGTGCCCGAAGCAATCTGCTCCAGAATGCGGTAGTTCACGATGTGATGGGAAGCCGCTCCGTCCAGGTCCACCAGATGCAGACGCCTGATACCTCCCGCCTCCAGCATACGGGCCACCTCGAGCGGGTTTTCGTTGTACACCTTCTTGCTTCCGTAGTCTCCCTGAGACAGGCGCACGCACTTGCCTCCAATAATATCTATAGCCGGTATCAATTCTATCATAGCTCCAGAAAGTTTTTCAGTATACGTTCGCCCACTCCACCGCTTTTTTCGGGATGGAACTGGGTCGCAAAGAAGTTGTCCTTATGCAGCGCGGCACTGAAAGGCAAAATATAGTCGGTCACAGCGGCCGTCGACTCGTTCAACGGGACATAGTAACTGTGGACAAAGTAAACGAACTCCTCGCGTGTAAAGCCGCGGAACAGCGGACTGCACACGCGGCCAATCGTATTCCACCCCATGTGGGGCACTTTGTCGGCATGCCTCTCCGAGTGGAAGCGCTTCACATCCACATCGAAGATACCCAGGCAGTCCACGTCCCCCTCTTCCGAATGGCTGCACATCAGCTGCATGCCCAGGCAAATGCCCAAAACCGGCTGCCGAAGATTTCTGATCACCCCGTCCAGTCCCGATGTGTGCAGGAAGTCCATTGTTGTGGCCGCCTCTCCCACGCCGGGAAAGATGACCTTGTCGGCCGCGCACAGCCGCTCCACGTCGGCCGTCACCTCGGCCTCCACCCCGAGACGTCCCAACGCGCACTGCACCGAGCGCACATTGCCTGCATTATATTTCACGATTGCTACTTTCATTCGTCCATTTCGTCTGTTAGTTTACAATATTCTCTCATTCACTGCGCAAAAATAACCATTTATTACAGAAAAACGAATTATTCGAGCACAAAGTTTCGTGCAGCGCTTCCTTCGTTTCGTTTTCCACAGCGTCCTCCTGCCTGCAAAACGAAATCCGCACACGTCAGTCCAAATGCTAACGAAGGTTAAACCCACCGGATATACACTCACGCAATCCACTCAATATGAGAGAATAATATTCGGTATCCCGAAAAGGCTCTAAAAAAAATTCTCCGAAGCTATTGCCATTTCCAAAAAAAGGTCTACCTTTGCAACCGCAATCGAGAGAGATAGCAACGAAACAACAGAATGGTGCGGTAGTTCAGCTGGTTAGAATACATGCCTGTCACGCATGGGGTCGCGGGTTCGAGTCCCGTCCGCACCGCTGAAAGCTAAAACATCGAAAGCGTCAAAGCCCTCAAGCCAAAAGGTTTGGGGGCTTTTTTTATCTTACCACCCTCCATTCCCCCTCCCCCATCCTGCAACAGCTATCTTCAACAATTTTACAAAGTTTTTGGCAATCTGTTTTGAAACTAAGGAAATTATGCTATTTTTGCAACGATAACATTATATTGTTAACCCGATATCCGTGGCAGGAGACCAAACTCCCGACCGCACCTAAAACAACAACCTAACTGATAACCCTATGACAGACTTTAGAAAATGGATTACGACCACCCTGATGGTCCTGCTGACGCTACCGGCCGTGGCTCAGCAGCTGGCAGACACCGTCTACACCTTCCGCTTCGTACCGCAGAAGGATATGTTCTACGTGCCCTGGCAAGACAACGGGCCGGAGCTGGCCCGCCTGCTGGAATGCGTGGCAAGCCACAAGTCCGACATCCTGGACGGGCGGATGCCGCTCTACGTGGACGGCTACTGCAACACGCTGGGCAGTGAAACCGAGAACCTTGCCACGGCGAAGATCCGCTCCAACCGTGTGAAGACCGAACTCATCGTGCGCGGCGGGCTGAAAGAGGCATGTTTCATCACCCGCAACCATGCGACTGAGGGTGATTTCGTCACCGTACGCCTGACGGTACCAGCCAAGGAAACAGCCGCGACGGATGCGGATACGGAAGCACGACGCAAGGCAGAAGCCGAACAACTGGCAGCCGAGAAGCGTGCCGAACAGGAACGCCTGGCCGAAGAGCAGCGCAAAGCGGAAGAAGCCCGACTGGCCGCTGAAAAGGCAGAGGCAGAGAAAGCCGCCCAGCCAAATACACCGACCGACACGCCGTCGGAAACCAAAGCATTGGCAGATTCTCATCTCTCCCTGCGTGCCAACCTGCTGCGCTGGGCTACCCTGACACCCGACCTGGGGCTTGAATGGCGCATCTGCCCGTCGTGGGGCATTGCCGTCAGCGGCTCGTGGACTTCATGGAGCTGGAACGACAAGGACCGCCGCTACGCCCTCTGGGAGGTGATGCCCGAGGTGCGCTATTATATAGGTAAGGAGAAGCGCGGCTACCTCGGCGCGATGTTCAAGACCGGCGAGTTCAACTACAAGCTCTCCAGTACGGGCAAGCAGGGCGACCTGACGGGTGGCGGCATCACCGCCGGCTACCAGCTGCGGCTGAGCAAGGCACTGGCTCTTGATTTCAACCTCGGCTTGGGCTACCTGAATGCCGACTATGAGAAATATGAGGTCATCGACGGTGTGCGCGTACGCCGCGGCAACGAGACAAAGGACTGGTGGGGCCCCGTCAATGCCGGTGTGACATTGGTATGGAAACTTAAATGAAGAATTAAGAATGAAGAATGAAAGACTGAACCGACGGTCAACGGGGTTAACCCTATACTATTTGTTCTTTTGTTCTTATGTCTAAAAACAGAATAATATGAAAGCAAGACAATATATAAATATGATGGGAATGGCAGCCGCCGTGCTGCTCTCTTCCTGCGTGAAGGACACGCTTTATGACACGCCGCATCCCGACTACGGGAAGATTGCGGTGACAGCCGACTGGTCGGCCCGCGGTGAGGGTATCGACATACCTGCCACATGGACGGTCACCATGGGTGACTATACGGGTACGGAGACTTCCGCCACCCATGCCCCCGACCATCTGTTTGCTCCGGGCAGCTACACCCTTGCGGTGTGGAACCCGGCTGAAGGAATCACGGTAAGCGGTACCACCGCCACCATTGCCGCAGCCACGGGAAACCGGGCAGGCACGGATGCCTTTGTGGACAATGCTCCGGGGTGGTTCTTCACCTATACGGAACAGGTGAGCATCGAGAAAGACAAGGACTATCCGCTGACCGCCGCGATGAAGCAGCAGGTGCGCGAGCTGACGCTTGTCGTCGAACCGACGGGTGATGCCGCCGGACGCATCACGGAGATTGTGGGCCATCTGACGGGTGCAGCCGGAACACTCGACTTCGCAACCGATACCTACGGAGCCGCTTCGAACGTCGTGCTGCCCTTCACCAAGATTACCGAAGGTGACGATGCCGGCAAGTGGAAAGCCACGGTGCGGCTGCTGGGTGTGACCGGAACGGAACAACTGCTGAGGGGTGAAATCCGCTATGCTGACGGCAACCCGACCCCCACCACGCTGAAAAGCGACCTTACGGAAGCCCTCGCGGCCTTCAACACCGGAAAGGGCGAATCGCTGACCCTCGGCGGAACGCTGGTCGAGACTCCCGAAGGCATGGAAGTGGACGGAGCCGGAATTACCGGCTGGAAACCAGTGAAAGGTGATGATGTAAACGCCGATTTGTAATCGTGCGGCAACATCCTCAATGACAGACATATCATGCCCGGCAAGGGCATGAACGTATGGAAAGTGTTCTTTGACAGAGTGGGAAACGGGAAACTTATGGCAGTTATATAAAATACTTCCACTTTTTTGGTGGATATATGGGAGAGTTCTCTTATCTTTGCTACGTGAACAACCATACGGAAAGCAATGGAGATAAACTTTGACAAGGACTATTTGCGCCAGCTGTACGAGGAAGGGAAAACGACGGACAAGAAACATCGTTTCCAGCCGCAAATTGTGGCACGCTACCAGTTGCGCATCAAAGTGCTGGAACAAGCAAGAAGCGTGGAAGAGCTTTACGCCATCCACTCGCTTCATTATGAAGTGTTGAAAGGTGACAAGGCTGGCATTTCCTCCATCCGGGTGAACGACCAGTACCGCATTGAGTTCACGGTAGAACAGGTCTCATCGGAAACGGTGGTGACCATCTGCAATATACTTGAATTATCAAACCATTATAAATAGAATAATTATGGGAAAATACATCTGTCAACGCCCCATACATCCGGGCGAACTGTTGAAAGAAGAAACCGAAGAACGCAAGCTCTCGCAGCGCAGGTTGGCCGAGCAGATGGGCATCTCCTACAAGGTATTGAATGACATTCTCAACTGCCGCAGGCCGATTACTACGCAGACAGCAATGCTCTTCGAGGCGGCTTTGGGTATCAGTGCTTCGCTACTGATGCGGATGCAACTTGATTGCAATATGCAGCAGGCAGCTGCAGACCCCTCTTTCATGGAGCGTCTGAAGCAGGTGCGCAAGTATGCCGCCATGCTGTAGCTCACGGTACACTGAAAGTTTCCCGTCCCGCTTCTCCCGACAAAAGGGGAAGGCGGGACGTTTTTGTTTCCCCTCTCTACCGAAGAACGCTTATAGGAACAGATTGTTAACAACTAAATGACTTATAAGCGATATGAAAACAAGACATTTTGCACTCGCAGCGCTCGCCCTCGCACTGGCAGCCTGCAACAACGACAACGAGATTCTGAACAATGACGGTCCCGTGGCCGCCCGGTTTATCGCCGACATCGCCCCCGCCACCCGCGCCAGCGGAACCACCTGGACTGGCGGAGACCGCATCGGCGTCACCGACATCGGTAACGATACCCAGTACGGCAACGTGCCTTTCATCCTGAAGAACGGGAAATTTGAGGCAGAAGAAAAGGTCATCTATATCGAAGATGCAGAGACCCATACTTTCCGCGCCTACTATCCGTACAACTCAGCGGGAGGCACCCTCGCAGCCACGACCGATGCCACGGCGCAGCAGAACCAGCCTGCCATCGACTTCCTCTTTACTTCAGGAGCTACGGGGGACAAAGACAGCCCGGTAGTGAGCTTCACCGACAAAACCGACAAAGGCGGTGCAGACAACTCCTTCCACCACCGCATGAGCCGGATAACCCTTACCTTCGAGGCGGGCGCCGGCGTGGATTTCAGTGTGATCAAGCCTGAACGTTACACGCTGGACGGATTGAAACTCACCGGTACGTTCAACACGGCCGACGGTATTGCCACCGCAGACGACGGGGCACAGACCGGAGAACTGACCATGGAGCTGGCCGACGGCAACCTCACGTCATCGGTCATCCTCTTCCCGCAGACAGCTGCATCCCTGCCGTTGACTGTGAATTACAGAAGTCAGAATTATCGTGCCACGCTCACCGTGCCCGAAGGCGCACTGCAGGCGGGCAACAACTATACCTATACCGTCAAGGTACGCAACAAAGGCATTGAAGTCAGCGAAGCCACCATTGCAAAGTGGAACGACATAGACGGCGGAGAAGTGGGTGCTGACCTGTAAGAGAATGAAGAATTAAGAATGAAGAATTATGAGACATAGATTATTTATCCCCGCAGCCACCGCGCTGCTGTTCGCCCTCGCCGCCTGTACCCAGGACGAACTGGCTGACGACAACCGTCTGCCCGAAGGTGAATATCCCGTAGTCATCCGTGCCACCGGACTGTCCGTAGAGGCAACTCCGCAGGCAGCCCCATCCACCCGCGCCACCGTGGACGGTGACTGGCAGGGCGTACAGACCGTGGCACTCAAGATGGGCGACGCGGTAAAGGAATACACCGTAACGCCTAACTCCGCTGACAATACGAAAGCCACGCTCTCATGCGAGAACGACCCGCACTACTGGACCAGTCGCGACCCGATTACCGTATCGGCATGGTGGCCCCTCGACAATACAGACATCACACGGATGCCTGCCGTGAAGGTGGCCGAAGACCAGAGCAAGTTGGCTGATTTCCAGAGCAGCGACTTCATCTCCGCCATCGACCGGACGGTGGAATTTGACGACCCGAAACTCACCTTTACTCACCGCACGGCACGAGTGGCCATCGAACTGAAGCCCGGCACAGGATTCACGAATGTGGACGATGCCACGGTGAGCCTCATGAGCCTGTCCGCCGATAACGGCAACCCGACCGACATCAAGACCTGCAACGCAAACGGCAACAGTTACGAGGCACTGACCGCCCCGCAGACCGTTACGGCAGGCAAGCCGTTCATCCGCGTGGAACTCGGCGGCGGCAACTTCTACTTCCGCCCGCAGAACGACGTCGTATTGGAGGCGGGTAACCGCTATACCTACACCGTCAAGGTGAACGCCACTGGCCTGACGTTGGAGGGCTGCACCATCGGCGGCTGGGCTGACGGCGGCAGCGAAAGCGGCGATGCCGAGGAGTTGGACTATATCTATGACGAATCAACGAACACCTACATAGTTTACAGCGCTGACGGACTATTATTATGGGCAGAGGCTGTGCAGAAAGACAAGTCAACAAACTGTACCCTTGCCGCTGACATTGACCTCACGGGAAAGGAATGGACGCCAATATGCACAAAAAGTAGTAAGGCATACACCGGTATCTTAGATGGAGACGGACATACCATTACGGGACTAACCATCAACCAGTCGAGTATGAGATACGTGGGGCTGATTGGTTATCTTGACTCCAACGGGAAGGTGCAGAACCTGACGCTGGAAAATGTTAATATAACTGGCGACTATTATGTAGGCGGTGTGGTGGGATTCAACAACTCTGGTACCGTGACTGTCTGCAAAATCTCTGGCAACGTCTCCGGCAGCTCTAAGGTCGGCGGTGTGGTGGGACAAAACTACAGCATTGTTACCTCCTGCACCGTCTCATGTAGCGTTTCCGGTAACTATACCGGCGGTGTGGTGGGAAACAACTCCGGCACCGTTACCTCTTGTACAGCTTCGGGAGATGTTACAGGAGAAAGCTTCTCTGTCGGCGGTGTGGTGGGACAAAACTTCGGCACCGTGACTGCCTGTACCGCCTATAATAGCATTTATGGCAAGAACTATGTTGGAGGTGCGGTGGGAGAAAACTCCGGCACCGTAACTGCCTGCATCGCCACTGGAAATGTCAAGGGGGAAAAAGATTGGGTCGGCGGCGTGGTGGGATACAACAGAACCTCCGGCACCGTGACCGCCTCATACCATGCTTTGGGAAGCGTTTCCGGAGAGAAATATGTCGGCGGCGTAGTGGGAAACGACTCCGGTATCGTGACCACCTGCTACTGGAGTGACAGTCCAGATAATGATGGCGACATGGCCACGAAGGTGGACGGCACGACCGTTACCTGGCAGCAAGCCGTTAATGCCATGAACACCGCCATCGAAACGTGGAACACCGCGAATCCCGACGAACCGTGCGACAGGCGTTACGAACTCACCGGAGAACTGCCCACACTAAAGAAAGAAGAATAACCCCTAAACAACACGCATCATGAGACGAACAACCATCCATATATCCGCAGCCCTCGCCCTGCTGCTCGGCTTTGCCGCCTGCACGCAGGACGAAGCGGGCTTCCTGCCGGAAGGGGCGGAAGGCACACCCATCGTCTTCACCGCCACGGGGCTGAACCCCGACGCGACAGTCACCGCCGGCACCCGTGCCCCCGTGGACGGCAACTGGCAGGGCGTCACCTCCGTGGCAGTTATGATTGACGGCACGGTGAAAGCATACGACGTGAAGCCCTCTGCCGACCAAAAGAGCGCCACGCTGACCTCCACCGACCCGCACTACTGGACCAACCACACCGACCGCCTCGTCACCGCCTGGTGGCCCTACACCGAGGATGAAACAACCCCGCCCGCCGTGGTGGTAAAAGCCGACCAAAGTGCCCAGAAAGACTTCGAGGGCAGCGACTTCATCGTAGCCGAGGAACAGACGGTGAGCTACGGCAACCCCACACTCCGCTTCACCCACCGCACGGCGCAGATAACCATCAAACTGACGGACTACACCGAGGGGCTGGAATCCGTCAAACTGACCGGCCTCTCCACCGAGAACGGCAACCCCACCCAAATCACCTCGCATGACAAGGGTGGCGACACCTACACCGCCCTCGTCGCCCCACAGACGGTAGCGAAGGGCACGGCCTTCATCGCCTGCAAATTCACCAACGGCAAGGTCTTCGTCTATAAGATGAAGAACGATACCGAATGGAAAGCGGGCAAGGAATATACCTACACCGTCTCCCTCGCCGAAGCAGGCCCGGGATATACCGTATCAGAGGACGGCAAGACCTACAACGTCACCTCCGCCGAGGGCCTGAAGAACATCGCCGAACTGGTGAACGAAGAATGGAAGTTAGGCATCAATATCACCCTGACGGCCGATATCGACCTGAAGGGCATCGACTGGACACCGATAGGCAAAGACAATAACAAAGCATACACCGGCACCTTCGACGGCGGCGGCAAGACCATCACGGGGCTGACCGTTACGGGAAGTAACAAATATGCGGGCCTGTTCGGACGTATCGGCTCCGGAGGTACGGTGAAGAACGTGGTGCTGGAGGGCGTACAGATAACAAGCGACAACAGTTCGGGCTATGCCGGCGGCGTGGCAGGAAATAGCTTTGGAGGCACCATTGAAAACTGCTCGGTGTCGGGCAGCGTCAGCGGTAGCTTCAGCGTAGGTGGCGTGGTGGGCTATCAATTTGGCGGTTCCATCACCGGATGCAGTTCCTCGGCCTCAGTGAAGGGAACGCAGCGGGCAGGCGGCGTGGCAGGTACAACGAATTCCGGTGCCACCCTGACCGCCTGCTATGCCACGGGCGACGTGACCGTTGAAAATGACGGTACAAGCTACGCCTGGGCCGGCGGTATAGTAGGAACAAACGGAGGAAACAGCATCCTTGCCTGTTATGCCGCGGGCAACGTCAGCGGTAAAGGTAGCGGCACCATCTATGTAGGCGGCGTGGTGAGAGAAAACTATGCCACCGTGACTGCCTGCTATTGGAGCGGCCTCCCCGACAATGACAACGGCGGAGCCACGAAGGTAGACGGCACGAACGTCACCTGGCAGACGGCCGTCGCCGCCATGAACGCCGCCCTGAGCGGTAAAGGCTGGCAGTACGAACTCAAAGACGGCAACAGCCTGCCCGCCTTGAAGAAGGAACAGTAAACCGTCGGGCGGGAAAAATTCCGCCCGTAACGGGAGACCACCTCCGGCCATGCAAAAGGCCACCTTTTGAGATGCAAAAGGTCACCTTTTGAAACGCAAAAGGCCACCTTTCGAGACGCAAAAGGCCGCCTTTTGAAAACAAGAACAGAAAACCGTGAAACGAAAAACGAATATTAACCCTTTAAAAAAAACAAATGTTATGGCAGTCAAGTACAGACTTTATCAAGACAATCGGGAGAAATCGCCCCAGAAGGGCAAGTGGTATGCAATGTCCGTGGTGAACGAAGTGGTGGACACGGAGATACTGGCCGAAATCATCCAGCGCAACAGCTCGATGAAGCGCTCGGATGTGCTGGCCGTGCTGACCGAGCTGTCCGAAGTGACGCGCGACCAGCTGCTGGCGGGCAACCGCGTGAAAATCGACGGCCTGGGCTCGTTCAAGGTGGGCTTCAGCTCGAAGCCGGCCGCCACGCGGGCCGAGTGGGTGCCCACGACGCACATCACCGCCACCCGCATCAACTTCCAACCTGAAACGATAGACACCTACTCGGGCGGCAAGCGCACCCGCTCGGCCGCCGCCCTGCAGGGCATCGAGTTCACCGAGCTGCGCGGCTACGACGACGGCTCCTCGACCGGCGGCGGCACCACGGAACCCGGCGGCGACGGCGGCGGACAGGACGAGAGCCCGCTGTAGTCCGCCATTCTGTCATCCTGAACGCAGTGAAGGATCTCGAAAGCCATTGCTTGTGTGAGGAGATCCTTCACTTTGTTCAGGATGACATTGCGTTTTGATTATACTTTTCTATGTTGAGGCAGCCTCCCCACCCTCCACCCTCCACTCTCCACTCAATAAAACTCTCCACTCTCAACTCTCAACTCTCAACTCAATAAAACTCTCAACTCTCAACTCAATACCCCCTTTTCCAGCCCGCAACGACAAAAAACCGGACGGACATTGCATATATATGGAGAAAAAGCCGTAAATTTGCGCGCTCTGAAAGAAATCATTTCTTAACCCCATCATATACTAACAAATAGAAGCATATGGAATTGAACAAAACCTTTATTGACGGGCTTTGGAGCAAAGAAATCAACGTCAGCGACTTTGTAAGCAAGAACATCACCCCCTACACCGGAGACGCCTCCTTCCTGCAGGGACCCACGGAGCGCACGCGGCGCGTGTGGGACGTCTGCCTCAAGGCGCTCGAAGAAGAACGTAAGAACAACGGCGTCCGCTCGCTGGACCACACCACCGTATCGACCATCACCTCGCACAAGGCCGGATACATCGACCGCGAGAACGAACTCATCGTGGGCCTGCAGACCGACGAACTGCTGCGGCGCGCCATCAAGCCCTTCGGCGGCATCAACGTCGTGGCCAAGGCCTGCCGCGAAAACGGCATCGAGGTGGACGACCGCGTGAAGGACATCTTCACCCACTACCGCAAGACGCACAACGACGGCGTGTTCGACGCCTATACCGAGGAAATCCGCTCGTTCCGCTCGCTGGGCTTCCTCACCGGCCTGCCGGACAACTACGCCCGCGGCCGCATCATCGGCGACTACCGCCGCCTGGCCCTCTACGGCATCGACCGCATCATCGAGGCCAAGGAACAGGACAAGCGCAACCTGACGGGCCCCATGACCGACGCCCGCATCCGCCTGCGCGAAGAAGTGTCCGAGCAGATCAAGGCCCTGAAGGAAATCAAGGTGATGGGCCAGTACTACGGACTGGACCTGAGCCGCCCCGCCACCTCGGCCCACGAAGCCGTGCAGTGGGTCTACATGGCCTACCTGGCCGCCGTGAAGGAACAGGACGGCGCGGCCATGTCGCTGGGCAACGTGTCGTCGTTCCTCGACATCTACATTGAATACGACCTGGCCCACGGCCTCATCGACGAGACCTTCGCCCAGGAACTCATCGACCAGTTTGTCATCAAGCTGCGCATGGTGCGCCACCTGCGCATGCAGTCGTACAACGACATCTTCGCCGGCGACCCCACGTGGGTGACCGAGGCCCTGGGCGGCCGCTTCAACGACGGACGCACGAAGGTGACGAAGACCTCGTTCCGCTTCCTGCAGACACTCTACAACCTGGGCCCCTCGCCCGAACCCAACCTGACGGTGCTCTGGAGTCCCGACCTGCCCGAAGGCTTCAAGGACTTCTGCGCACGCGTGTCGGTGGACACCAGCTCCATCCAGTACGAGAACGACGACCTGATGCGCGAAGTGCGCGGCTGCGACGACTACGGCATCGCCTGCTGCGTGTCCTACCAGGCCATCGGCAAGCAGATACAGTTCTTCGGCGCACGCGCCAACCTGGCCAAGGCCCTGCTGCTGGCCATCAACGGCGGACGCTGCGAGAACACGGGTACGGTGATGGTGAAGGACATCCCCGTGCTGACCAGTGACACGCTGAACTTCGAGGAGGTGATGACCAACTACAAGAAGGTGCTCACCGAGATAGCCCGCGTCTACAACGAAGCGATGAACATCATCCACTACATGCACGACAAGTATTACTACGAAAAGGCCCAGATGGCCTTCGTGGATACCGACCCGCGCATCAACCTGGCCTACGGCGTGGCCGGCCTGTCCATCGCGCTCGACTCGCTGTCGGCCATCAAGTATGCCAAGGTGACGGCCCGCCGCAACGAAATCGGGCTGACCGAGGGCTTCGACATCGAAGGCGAATTCCCCTGCTTCGGCAACAACGACGACCGTGTGGACCACCTCGGCGTGGACCTCGTCTACTACTTCAGCGAGGAGCTGAAGAAGCTGCCCGTCTACAAGAACGCCCGCCCCACGCTGTCGCTGCTCACCATCACCTCGAACGTGATGTACGGCAAGAAGACGGGTGCCACCCCCGACGGACGCGCCAAGGGCGTAGCCTTCGCTCCGGGTGCCAACCCCATGCACGGACGCGACAAGAACGGCGCCATCGCCTCGCTCAGTTCGGTAGCCAAGCTGCGTTACCGCGACTCGCAGGACGGCATCAGCAACACGTTCTCCATCGTGCCCAAGTCGCTGGGCCCCACACCCGAAGAGCGCGTGGAGAATCTGGTGACGATGATGGACGGCTACTTCACCAAGGGTGCCCACCACCTGAACGTGAACGTGCTGAACCGCGAGATGCTGGAAGATGCCATGGAGCATCCCGAGAAGTATCCGCAGCTCACCATCCGCGTGTCGGGCTATGCGGTGAACTTCATCAAGCTGAGCCGCGAACACCAGCTGGAGGTTATCAGCCGCTCGTTCCACGAAAGAATGTGATAGCATATGATTAAAGTTCATTCCTACGAAAGTATGGGAACCTTCGACGGGCCGGGACTCCGGCTCGTCGTTTTTCTGCAAGGTTGCCCCTTCCGCTGCCTCTATTGCGCCAACCCCGACACCATCGACCTGAAAGGCGAAAGCAAGGAGACGCGGCCGGAAGAAATATTGGAAATGGCCGTCAGCCAGAAACCCTTCTACGGAAAACGGGGAGGAATCACCTTCAGCGGCGGAGAACCCACCGTGCAGGCCGAAGCCCTGGTACCCCTGTTCGGCGCACTCAAGGCGCAGGGCATCCACATCTGCCTGGACAGCAACGGCGGCATCTGGAACCGCCATGTGGAGGAACTGCTGGGACTGACGGACCTCGTGCTGCTCGACGTCAAGCAGTTCAACCCCGAACGCCACCGCCTGCTCACCGGACGGAGCAACGAACAGACCCTCCGCACCGCCGCCTGGCTGGAGGAACACGGACGGCCCTTCTGGCTGCGCTACGTGCTGGTGCCCGGCTACAGCGACTCTGAAGAAGACATCCGGCACCTGGGCGAGGCGCTCGGAGGCTACGGAAGCATACAACGCGTGGAGATACTGCCCTACCACCGGCTGGGCGTGCACAAGTACGAAGCCATGGGGCTGGACTACCGGCTGAAGGAGGTAAAAGAAAATACTCCCGAACAGCTGGCACGGGCCGAAGCGCTGTTCAAGGAGTATTTCCAGACGGTGGTAGTGAACTGAGCACTACGCTGCCGTTATCTCGCGTCAATAACAGATTCTCAATCCGGCCTGGAGCGTAAAGCTGCAAGGACGCTCCTTGCGGATGGTCTGTACGGGCGAACCGTCGTCAAAGTAGTAGGAGACTCCCGGTTCGACGTACAGTCCCCAGCGGCTGGACAGGTTGTACTGGGCGCCTACATTGCCCAGCACCGACCACTGCACCGGCTTCACTGTCTGCTTCTCGCTGCCCAGCTTGCCGTACACACACTTCTCTGCCGCCCCTCCGGCCGATACATAGAAGGTGAAATGGCGTGTGTCCACAAAGTTCCAGTTGGCCCGCAGCGGGATGCCCAGGTAGTGCAGCTTCTGTGCCGTCTTGCTGCCGCCGCCACTCTGATAAATGTCCGAGTGGAGATAGGTATACATCAATCCCGTTTCCACCGAAAAGCCCTTGCCCAAGTCTTTCCGCACCGAAAAGCCCACACTGACAGGCTGGCGATGGTCGGCCGAGACAGCCGCCTCCTTGCGGTGCTGTACGTAGGGCATTCCGTCCTTGAACATCAGTTCCTGTTCGCTGGGAATCGTTATCACGCCATTGGCCGTCGCGCTGAGGTTGATGTTGCTGCCCTGCACCATGTTTCCCGACGCATCCATCGAGGGCGTAGCGGCGGTTCCGTTTCCGGCTGACGTCCCTCTGTTTCCGACAGACAGGCCGAAAGCCCAGCCTCCGGCCGACTTTTTCTTCCCGGCTGTCACCACAGCGGGTTCGTCGAGGCTCGTCTTCTTCCGGCGGGCAGGCACGGTTGTGCGGGGTTCGGCCTCTTCGCGGGCTTCGGCTTCGCGGACAGCTGCCGTCTCCGGTGTTTCTTTCTGTCCGGCCTCTTCGCGAGGCTCGGCTGCCGGAGCTTCCTGCTCCACGGCGGGGATGCCGGCCGACGCTTCACGGACGGTCACCGCACGAGGGGTGCGGGCACCGCTCTGCGGACGCGCTTCTTCGGCCCGGGCCAGCACATCGCTTTCGGCCGCAGGACGCGGCTCCACATCGGGCCGGTGGACTACAGGCACTTCTGCCTGGCGCATCACTTCGCCCGTAGGACTGTTGAGCAACCAGAAGCTCACGCCGGCCACAGCAACCAGCATTGCCGCCGCAGCGGCCACCGACCATCGGCGGAAGGCTACCAGACGTCTGCGCGGTGCGGGAACTGCCTGCCCGGGCTGTTCCAACTCACGCTGCAGCCGTTCCCACCCTCCCTGGGGAAGCGGTTCCTGGTAATCATCCAGCTGCTCCTTTATCTTCTTCAACCACAAATCGTCGTTCATATCTTCCTATTAATAGAATTATCCATTTGAACTCATCCACTTCTTCACCTTGTCGGCCAGAGCGGCCTTGGCTCTTGCCAGCTGCGAAGCGGACGACTTTTCGTTAATGCCCAGTGCCGCCGCTATTTCCTTATGCGATTTTCCTTCCATCACATACAGGTTGAACACCGTGCGGTAACCGGCAGGCAGTTCGCTGACAAACCGCATCAACACCTGTGCAGGAATGGTTTCACAGTCTTCGGCCGCAGGTTCGTCATAGGCTCCCGGGGCAGAAGTGTCCAGGTCGACGGAGTTGTTCAACACATCGTTGCGCCGCAGATACTCCAGCACCGTGTTCACCATCACTCTCTCCATCCACGCTCGCAGGGAGCCCTCTCCCCTCCATGTAAACTTGTCGAACGAAGAGAACAGCTTCAGGAAGCCGTCGTGAAGCAGGTCTTCCGCCTGTTCACGATTGCCCGTATAGCGCAGGCACAAGGCAAGCAGGCGCCCTGCATAACGCTCATACAATTCCTGCCGGGCGCGGTTGTCGCCCAGCCTGCATTGTTCGGCCAATTGCTGTTCTTCCATTCTTTCCAACACGTGTTTGTCTCTATAAATGCGACGGATGCAAAAATACTGCATCACACAGGAAGAAAAACCCGCTTTTGTCTTTTTAACAAAAAAGGATGCAGTATTTTTACCACCCATACGTTATTATAGGCGTAACAAATAAACATTTAAAGACTTTGCTTATGAAAAAATTCAATGCAACCACACTATGGATGTGGTTCTTTCTTTTGACGCTTGTACCGGCATTCCAGTCTTGCCTGGACGATGACGAAAATACGCCGCTCTTCACGGTAGGTACCATCCAGACCTTGAGCGAGGGTGAAGGCGACTTTTACGTGCTGCTGGACGATGACAGCAAACTGTTCCCCGGCGACATGAGCAGCCTGACCAATTATGAAGTGACGGATGGGCAACGGGCCTTCGTCTTCTTCGACGAACTGCCGGAAGAAATGCCGGGATACGAATACAATGCCAAAATACGCTGGATTCAGGACATCCTGACCAAAGACATCTACTCCATGCCTGCCGAGAAAGAAGACAGCATCGGCGACAACAACATCAACATCACGCAGATGTGGCTCACGCGGAAAGACTACCTGAACATCGAATGCCAGTTCATGAGCAGCGAGAACCCCAACAGGAAGCACATGCTCAGCCTGGTAGTGAACGAGGCTTCGACAGGCGAGGGAGACGAGCCCGGCTATCTGACCCTGGAATTCCGCCACAATGCCAACGGCGACACACCGCTGGTGCCCAAATCGGCCATCGTATCCTATAAGCTGAAGAACATCCTTCCCCTGCTTGAAGGCAAAGAAGGACTGAACATCCGTGTCAAGACCGTCTACGAAGGCGAGAAGTTCTACCAGATAAAGTTCGAGGACAAAGCGGAAGGAAATACAGCTGCCCGCTCAGGCCATACACCGTCATCGGACTTGATCCGATAAAAACAAAGAGGGTGTGTCAAAATAGAGGTATCTGAGACTCTCCTCCTTCTGGAAGGAGGAGTACCCGATAGGGGGAGGTGGTAGGTGAATACATAACGCGTTGATTGATAACCCTTAGCGAAAACCTACCACCCCGCCCTTTGGGCACCCCTCCTTCCAGAAGGAGGGGAGTTAAAATTGCCTCACTTCATTTTGACACGCCCTCTTTTTATATTTAATATTTTATATCTATCAACTCAACCCTTCTATCAGCCCGTCTACAATATCGATGTGCTCAGCCTGCGGAACCTTGGGCAAGCCCGGCATACGAAGAATATCGCCGGCGATGGCTACAATCATCTCGGCTCCGTGATTGATGACGATATCCTTGATATGGAATTCGAAGTGGTCGGCCACTCCATAAGCTTTCGGGTCGGCCGAGAAGGAGTATTGTGTCTTGGCTATGCAGACAGGATAGTGAGTGATGCCCATCTGTTCGATGAGCTTCAGCATCTTGCGCGAGTGCATGCTATAGGTCACCTCACTGGCTCCATAGAGGTTGCAGGCCACTTTCTCGATCTTGCGCTCCACGCTGTCCGTCTCGTCATACGTATACTTCAACGGCTGTGAAGGACGCTGCTCGATGGTGTCTACCACCAGGCGGGCCAGGTCGACTGCTCCTTCGCCTCCTTCCGCAAATGCGTTGTTGATGGCAAAGCCCACGCCCAGCTCTTCCTCGCAATGACGGCGGATGGCTTCCACCTCCTCGTCCGTATCGCTGGCAAAGCGGTTGAAGGCCACCACGACAGTCTGGCCGAAAGAACGCAGGTTGCGCACGTGCTTGTCCAGATTGCCGAACCCTTGCTTCAGGCCTTCCAGGCTCGGTTCCTTGATGCGGTCGAGGCTCACACCGCCGTGCATCTTCAGTCCCTGGGCCGTAGCCACGATGATGGTCAGCTTGGGCTGCAGGCCGCTCTTGCGGCACTTGATGTTATAGAATTTCTCCGCACCCAGGTCGGCGCCGAAGCCGGCTTCCGTCACCACATAGTCGCCGAAGGTCATGGCCATCTTCGTAGCCAGGATGGAGTTGCATCCGTGGGCGATGTTGGCGAAAGGACCGCCGTGCACGAAGGCCGCCGTGCCCTCCGTGGTCTGCACCAGGTTGGGGTTGATGGCATCCTTCAGCAGGACCGTGATGGCACCGGCCACACCCAGATCCTTCACCGTGAAGGGTGTACCGTCGAAACGGAAACCGAGGATGATGTTCTCGATGCGGCGGCGCAGGTCATCCTGGTCCTTGGCCAGGCAGAGGATGGCCATGATTTCCGAAGCGGGCGTGATGTCGAAGCCCGACTCCTGCGTCACACCGTTGGTACTCGGCCCCAGGCCGGTGACGATGCTGCGCAGGGAGCGGTCGTTCACGTCGAGCACACGGCGCCAAAGGATTTCCTTCAGCCCGAAGCCGTCGGCCTGATGCTGGTATAGGTAGTTGTCGAGCAGAGCCGAAATCATGTTGTGGGCCGAGGTGATGGCATGGAAGTCGCCCGTAAAGTGCAGGTTGATTTTCTCCATGGGAAGCACCTGCGCATAGCCGCCGCCGGCCGCTCCGCCCTTCATGCCGAAGCAGGGGCCTAAGGATGGTTCGCGCAAGGCCACGATGGCCTTCTTGCCTATCTTGTTCAGTCCCAGTGCCAGGCCGATGGAGACGGTGGTCTTGCCGATACCGGCCTTGGTGGCCGTGATGGCCGTCACCAGGATCAGGTTGCTTTGCTTTACTTTCTCTTCATCAATGAGATGAATGGGGATTTTGGCGATGTAGCGGCCGTAGTTTTCCACTTCTTCGCGAGGTATGCCGACGCTCTCAGCCACCTGCTTGATTTTCTTGAGCTCGATGCTGCGAGCTATTTCGATATCCGACTTCATAGAGGTATACAATTGATTTAAAAAATGAAAGCACAAAAGTACGAAAAAGCCCGCAGCCTGCCAACGAAAGTCTATTGCAATTGCAGAGTGTAGTTCAAATTCGAGTCATGCTCGGCCGCAAGTCGCGGCCGGGCATGGTCAGTTCTTACTCAAGTCGGGTACTTCCTCCACCCGATAGTAGTCGATGCGGTAGGTACCGTTCTTGCCCAGCTTCAGGGAGTCTGCCGTGACGGAAACCACGTCCAGCGTGTCCGAGAAGTCCAGCGTCTGCCCGTTGCCGATGCTCTTGCCGTTGAGCACCAGCTTGCCATCGGCCAGACTCCACGATTCATACTTCAGTGTAGCCATGCCGATGGAAGCAGCGGTGCCGTCGGCGTTCAGCGTCACTCCCTGCGTGAATTGGGAGTTGACGGGCATCACCTCCAACCAGTTACCAACGAACTCTCTCTCTTCTTTTTGTGTGGCCGTGTGGCACGAGGCCAACAAGCCGGCAGCCACGGCCAGCATCATCGTCTTTTTCATGATTTATATCTTCTTATATAGATTGATTGTTTCGAGTTATTTTTCCTGCTCCACGAAGTTGATGGATGTACCGTCCCCCGTGAGCGTGAGGGTTACCTGCTTTCCTTTTCCCCTGATGTCGGCCAGCGGATTCCGATAGCCGTAGCCCGATGCGGTGACATACTGGCGGAGCAGATAGTCGATGCCGTTGTAGCGGATTTGCGCCATTCCTGCCCGCGTGAAGAAGATGGCGGAAAGTTTTTCCCCTTTCGTTCCCACGAATTCGGCCTTGAGCTGGTTCTCACAGCCGGTCGAAGCATAGAGCACCTTTCCACCCCGGCTCACCAGCCACTCGTCGAAACACTTTTCCAGCATGTAGGTATCGTCGTCCTCCACATTCCATACGGCCGTGCCGTCGGGACGGACGCGCTTGTCCAATACAACGGTTTCCTGCGGCAGAAACACTTCTGCCTTGGACGAGTCGGACGGAAACACAACATAGCCTGCCGTCGTGGCTTGCGGATCGGTGGCCGACAGGATGCGTGCGCCTTCCTCGAAGATGCGGATTTTCTTGTCGAGTACTTTGGAGTAGGTGTAGCCCTGGGCGGCATCGCTCGCTCCAATAGGGGTTTCGGCCTTGTCGGGGCTCTTGGCCTGCTTGCTGCCGCACGACATCAGCAACAACAGAGCGGCCAGACAGATAAAGTTTCTTTTCATTCCAGTATAGTTTAAATAGTTTATAACATTCGGTCCAGTTTCTCCCTTACGCAACAGGCGTCGGACGCTTGCCATCGGCCTGCACGACAAAAGTAGGTAAAAATCACCATGCCTGCAAGCCGAGGGATGCCGCCTGTTATGAAGTATACTTTATAATGTATGAAATGGCGTGTTGGACACACGAAATGTCACCGGCCGAAGACCAGATAGTTCGTGTTGGGGTAGACATGCTCTTCCGACAGCCCCAGGAAAAGAGTGTCGCCGCCCACCTTGCAGAAGGCATAGGCATCGCCGCCGGGCAGGTAGAGGGCGTCGCGCATGCCATAGTCGGCCAGGGCTTCCGAGAAGTCGTAGAGCGACTCGCGCTGGCGGCTCACCACCACGTAGACGCGGGCATCGTCGGCCTTCCGCGCCACCGCCCGCCGCAACGACTTGCCCTTCAGGCGGTTGGGCCATATCTTCCCGTCGGCCACCAGCGCATATTGCCTGAAGAAGGAACCTTGCCGCGAGGCACAATAGTTCATCACCGTGTCCGAAGCCGAAACACCCAGAAAGAGCTTCCCTTCGAGCAGGGCACCATAGCCCTCCTTCCGCTTGCCGTTGCCATAGCGGCGGCCGTCCAAGACGAAGTCGCCCACAATGCCCAGGTTGTCCTTGCGCACATCGGCGGCAGGCAGGGCCATGAGCACCGTCGTGTCCTGCACGGCAGGGCGCCCGATGCACAGGCGCGCTTCGGCTCCCTCGATGACAAACACCTGCATCGGGACGTCGTTCACCGTATCGTCCACGACACTGATGCGCACCTCCTTCGCCACGCCCGCCGCGGGTTGCTGCCCGTCTTCCAGAAGGGCCAGGTCGCTTTCCAGGGGGAAAGCATCGTTTTCCTGTGGAGAAACGGCCGTTTTCCTGAGGAGAAACCAGCCTGTTATCAGAAGGGCTACAGCCAACACGGGCAACAGATACCCAAGGAAGCGCTTGCCGCCTCCCCGCCTTCGTCCGCCGCCAGCCTGACCCAATACCTGTATTTCGTCTTCTTCGTGTCTCTTCATAATCCTGCCTCCTTTTCCAACAATTCCTTCAGCTGCCGCAGGGCCTCGCGCGAAGCCGAGAGCCTGAAAGCCCCGTCCAGCCTGCTGTCCGACAAAACCAGTTCCTGCTTCGCCAGATTGATTTTATAGATGTAGTTGCGATTGATGATCAGGCTCTTCCCGATGCGGATGAAGCAGGCCGCCTCTTCGGCCAGCTGGGTCTCGACCAGCTTCTGCATGCGCAGGAGGTTGAAGGCAAAGACGTGCTCCGTGCGGTCGTGAAGCACCACCGTCACATAGTTGCCGTCCGAGGAGATATAGGCTATCCGCTCCGGCTTCATCCTGACCAGCTCGTTCGAGTTCGATACTACCAAGACCCTTTCCATACGGGTGACTGAAAGATTTATCGCGGGCAAAATTATCGTTTTTCCGCATATATGCGCTAACTTTACCCCAAAAATATTCCTGCCGATGAAAACAGAGAAACAGAAAGCGGCCGAAGGCCTGCTCTACGATGCCAACAACGACCCCGAACTGCAACGGGAAATGCTGCAGACGCGCTGCCTGCTTCATGAGTACAACCTCCTGCCGCCCGACCGCACGGACGAGCGCGACCGCCTGATACGCCGCATCGTGCACATGGGCGAAGGCGGATGCATCATCTCGCCCTTCTATTGCGACTACGGCTACCACATCCGCATCGGCCGCAACTTCTTTGCCAACACCAACCTCGTCATCCTCGACGGAGCCGACGTCACCATCGGCGACAACGTCTTCATCGCCCCCCACGTGGGCATCTATACTGCCGGCCATCCGCTCGACACCGGCCGCCGCAACGCAGGCCTGGAGTATGCCTACCCCGTCCGCATCGGCAACAACGTGTGGATAGGCGGCAACGTGGTCATCCTGCCGGGTGTAACCATCGGCGACGGAGCCGTCATCGGCGCAGGCAGCGTGGTGACGCGCGACATCCCCGCCCATACGCTGGCCGTGGGCAATCCCTGCCGCCCCCTGCGACGGCTGGAAGAGGAAGCGACAGAAGACACGCCCCGGCCGTAGTCCTGAAAATTATTTACGAATAAAATCTCTTTTTGCCTGTTTTCAGATTTCTCCCCATCCCTGCTTCCCTCATCGGCCGGCAGAAGGGCTTCCCCATGCCAACGAATCCGTATTTCACTGATAATCAGTATCGATTTTTTCAGGTGCACCCTTGATTTTACCTGAAAGGTTTTCAGGTTTTGTTCAGGCACGACCTGAATACCTTTCAGGTAGGGACTGAAGGGTCTTCAGGTTTAACCTGAAAGGCTTTCAGGTAGGACCTGAAAAGTATTCAGGTTGCACCTGAAAAAGGGGAGCATAGCAAGGAGGCTCACTTTTGTTTACAAACAAGCCGCTATCCGGAAGGAAATGGGGCAGCGGGGAGGAATTAATTATCATTTGTTAATCTTCCGCGCCAAACTTTGGCTTACCTTTGCACCCGCAAAAACGAAAAGAGCTATGACAACGAAAAACGACAATCACACTCCGCTGAAAGACAGCATCGACTTCGGCAGCATGCACATCCCCACCCTGTTCAGGAAGCTGCTGATACCCACCGTGCTGGGCATGGTGTTTTCGGCCATCTTCATCATTACGGACGGCATCTTTGTGGGCAAGGGCATCGGCAGCGACGCGCTGGCGGCGGTCAACATCACCGCTCCGCTGTTCCTCATCAATACGGGCGTGGCGCTGATGTTCGGCATTGGGGCGTCGGTCGTGGCGTCCATCCACCTGTCGCACGGCAAGCCGAAGGTGGCTCGCATCAACGTGACGCAGGCCGTCATCGTCTCGTCCCTGCTGCTCATTGCCTATGCCGCGGCCATCCTGGGCAACGTGGAGCAGGTGGCCCGCCTGCTGGGCAGCAGCGATCGGCTGCTCCCGCTGGCCGTGGAGTATATGTACTGGTTCGTGCCCTTCCTGGTGTTCAGCGCGCTGCTCAGCTCGGGCATGTTCTTCGTGCGGCTCGACGGCTCGCCCAACTATGCCATGACGTGCAACATCGTGGCCGCGCTCATCAACATCTTCCTCGACTGGCTGTTCATCTACGTCCTCCGGTGGGGCATGTTCGGTGCCGCACTGGCCACCAGCCTGGGCTACATCTTCGGGGCACTGATGATTCTCTTCTACCTCCTGCAACGCCGGCACGTCATCCGCCTGGAGCGCATCAAGCTGAGCCTGAAGAGCCTGCGGCTGACGGTGCGCAACGTGGGCTACATGATGCGCCTGGGCCTCTCCACCTTCCTGTGCGAAGCGGCCATCGCTACCATGATGTTCGTGGGCAATTACGTCTTCATCCGCTACCTGGGCGAGGACGGCGTGGCGGCCTTCAGCATCGCCTGCTACTTCTTCCCCATCATCTTTATGGTATATAATGCCATCGCCCAGTCGGCACAGCCCATCCTGAGCTACAACTACGGAGCCTCGCAACCCGAGCGGGTACGGTCGGCCTTCCGCCTGGCCCTGTGGACGGCGGTGGTGTGCGGCGTGGTGGTGTTCCTCGTCACGGAGTTCTTCACCGAGCAGATTGTAGGCATGTTTGTCGATACCCATTATCCGGCCTACCGCATCGCCGTGGAGGGACTTCCGCTCTTTGCCGCCGGCTTCGTGTGCTTCGGCGTGAACATTGTGTCCATCGGCTACTTTCAGAGTGTGGAGCGCGACCGCCCCGCCATGGCCGTCACCCTGCTGCGCGGCTTCATCCTGGTGCTGCTGTGCTTCTGGCTGATGCCCGCCGTGATGGGTGTACCCGGCATCTGGCTGGCCGTACCTGCCGCCGAGACGCTGACGCTGCTCTTCGTGCTGACCATCTATTGCCGGGGCAGAAAGAGGAAAGAGAAACTCGGAGAATGAAAATAAAGAGATATGGAAAAATTCGTCGATATATTCAGCAAGAAATACAACCTGAACAGCAAGGACGCCGCTTCCCTGCTGGCGCTGATGGAACCCGTGACCTACCGCCGCGGCGAGATGCTGGTGCGCGAAGGCGAACTCAACACCTCGTTCCATCTGATAGGCCAGGGTATCTGGCGCGGTTATTACTTGCGCAATGGGGTGGACGTGAGCATCTGGTTTGCCACCACGGGCGAATCGCTCTTCTCCACCCGCGGCTATATGGGCGGACGGCCGTCGGGTACGTCCATCGAGGCCATGAGCGACAGCCTGCTCTACCGCATCGGCAGGCAGGAGCTGGAAGCCTTCTTCCACTCGTCGGCAGCAGCTGCCAACCTGGGACGGCGGATGTTCGAACGGGAATTTCTGGTATTCGAGGAGCGGCTCATCAACGAAGGGGCCACACAGGCCAAGGAGCGCTATCTGTCACTGCTCGAACGCATGCCCGAGCTGCTGCAACATGTACCGCTGAAGCACATCGCCTCCTATCTCTACATCACCCCCCAGTCGCTGAGCCGCATCCGTGCCGAACTGGCCCGAAAGGCAGGCGGTGAACCTACTCGCCCACGCGAATAATCGCCTGCACCTCTACCACGCCATCATAGTCGGCGGCAAAGCCTTCGGACGAAGGCCCCATCATCTTCACCTTCAATTCGGCGGAAACAGGGGTGTAGGGTTTGGCATCAGCCGGAAGAGCCTCCTCGTAACGTTTCTTCAGCTCGCCCGAACGGTCCACCACCCAATAGGACAGGGTATCGCCGTCGGGAGTGAACGAATAGGCTTCGTGCCCCATCACCAGGCGCCCGCTACATGTAACTACAGAATCGGAAACGGCAGATGTTTCCTGTTGCACACTACCCTCCTGCTTCTGTGCGGCAGGACGGCAGGCGGCCAGCCACAGGCCGGCCGACACGACAAAAAGAACAGTCAGTTTTTTCATGTTTATACAGGTTTACGAATTAAACGACAACGAAGATAATCATTATTCTGCCATAACCACACTCTTATAGACAAATATTTGCAGACAAGAAGTGGCACCCCGTCACCTCGTCGAGCTTTCCGTCAGGATGACGCCGTCCATCATGCGGATGATGCGGCGTGCCTCGCGGGCGTTCTCCTCGGAGTGGGTCACCATGACTACCGTGGCGCCGTCGGCATTGAGTTCCTTCAGCAAGGACATCACTTCGTTGCCGTTGGCCGAGTCAAGGTTACCGGTCGGTTCGTCGGCCAGGATGATTTTGGGATTGGTGACAATGGCACGTGCAATGGCCACACGCTGCTGCTGGCCACCGCTGAGCTGCTGCGGGTAGTGCTCCGAGCGATGGGTAATCTGCATGCGGTCGAGGGCACGGTTCACACGCTCCACCCGTTCGCGGACGGGTACGCCGGCATAGAGCAGGGGCAGTTCGACGTTCTCGAACACCGTCAGTTCGTCTATCAGGTTGAAGCTCTGGAAGACGAAGCCCAGGTTGCCGTTGCGCAGGTCGGTGCGGTCGTTCTCCTTCCACTTGGACACTTCCTGCCCCATGAACCACAATTCGCCCGAGGTAGGATTGTCCAGCAGGCCCATGATGTTGAGCAATGTGGACTTGCCACAGCCCGACGGGCCCATGATGGCTACAAACTCGCCCGGATAGATTTCCAGGTTCACTTCATTCAATGCGGTTGTCTGCACGCTTTCGGTGCGGAATATTTTGGTCAGGCCCACGGCCTTGATTACGTTATTCATTTCCAAGTTTTTTTAGTGGTTAGTGATTAGTGGTTAGTGGTTAGCGGTCATCCGAATGGCATACTAACCGCTCACCCCTCACCGCTAACCGTTATATTACTCGTATCTCAACGACTCTACCGGATTCTGCGACGCCTTGCGCCACGTCTGCCCTACGACCGTCAGCAGCGTAATGGCCGCCGTCAGCAGGCCGGCCAGCAGGAAGAGCCACCAGCTGATGGGCGTCTGATAGGCAAACTCGCTGAGCCAGTTGCTCATCAGCCAGTAACCCACGGGGCAGGCCACCACGAAGGCAATACCCACCCAGACGAGGTACTCGCGGCAGAACATGCGCACGATGCGGTCGGAATGTGCGCCGTTCACCTTGCGGATGCCTATCTCCTTGGTGCGCTGCTCGGTGGAGAGCGCCACGAGGCCGAACACGCCCATCACGGCAATAACGATGGCCAGCACGGTGAAGAACAGCAGCATGCGGCTCTGCTGGTGCTCGCGGGCATAGTTCTGGTTCAGCTTGTCGGAGAAGAACTGGTAGCTGAATTCCTTGATGAAGGCATCGTCGCGCTTGGCGAACTCCTCGAACTTCTCCTTGATAAAGGCCAGTGTCTGCTGCCGCCGTTCGGGAACTATCTTGATGTAGAGGTATTGCACGGCTTCGGGGCTGTACCAGATGTAGGCAGGCTTGATCTGCTCGCGCATGGACTGGAAGTTGAAGTCCTTCACCACCCCCACGATGCGTAATGGTCTGCGTCCCTCAGGACGGATTTCCATCCCAATGGGGTCGGCCACCTTCATGGCACGCCAGGCCGTCTCGTTGATGACAACAGTCTTCGTTTTGCTGAAGTCCCAGTATTGGCTGAAGTCGGAGTCCATCAGCTTGCCCTTCACCAGCTCCATGCCGAAGGTCTTCACAAAATCGCCGTCGGCCCACAGCTGTACCATGCGCAGGGAGTCGGTGCGGCCGTCCACATCGGTCCACTCCACCTTGCTTCCGTCCTTGAAACTGGTGCCTTCGCCGAAATTCCCGAGATCGGTTGTCATGGAGACACCTTTGATGTCGGGATTGCGCAGCAGCTCCTGCTTGAACTCGCCCACGTTGTACCACAGGCTGGTGTAGATAGTCACAATGTTCTCCTTGTCCAACCCCATGTCCTTGTTCTGCATGTAGTGCAGCTGCTTGAAGACGATACCCGTGAGCAGCATCAGCACCAGGGCGATGACAAACTGCACGCACACCAGCCCGCGTATCAGCCCGCCTTTGCGCCCCGTCTTGCGACCGCCCTTGAAGGCCAGCAGCGGGTTGACGGACGACAGGTAGAAGGCCGGATAGCTGCCCGCCAGGCAACCTACGCCCACGATGCCGAAGAGCATGTAGAACACCACGCTCCAACTGGCCTCCAGCCGCAGGTCGGTCTCCATCACCCGGTTGAACAGGGGCAGCGTCAGCTCCGTCAGCGCCAAAGCCAGCAGCAGGGCGATGCACGCCTGTACCATCCCCTCGGACAAGAATTGCCCGATGAGCACCCGTCGCTTGGCTCCCGTCACCTTACGCACGCCCACTTCCTTGTAGCGCAGCGAGGCACGGGCGGTGGACAGGGTGGTGAAGTTGAACGCTCCCATGAAGATGATGAGCACCGCCAGGGCGATGAACAGATAGACGGTAGCCAGGTTGCCGTGCTGCTTCACATTGGAGTCGGCAAAGCGGGTATGCAGGTAGATGTCGTGCAGGGGCTGGAAATTGAGGCGCACATTCTTCTCGCCACGGTCGGCCATCAGACGGCTCATGGCCTGTGCCTCGCTGCGGAACATGGCAGAGCCTTCCTTCATCTTGACATAAACGTGCAGAGATTCCGTAAAGGTATTCCAGTTGCCCCAGGTGAACGCATCCATCGACTTGGCCAAATCGAAGCGGATGTGGCTCTTGCGGGGAATGTCAACCACGGCCACCACCGTATAGACATCGTTGATGATGTCGCCGAACGAATAGGTCAGCTTCTGCCCGACAGCCGGGGCCGAACCGAAGAACTTGCGGGCCAGTTCGGCAGAGAGGACCACATTCTTCGAATCGTCGTTGATGCGTTGGGGGACGCCTTCCACCACGGGGAAAGAGAAGAAACGGAAGAACGTACTGTCCACATAGACATCTTCCGCCGTTATCATTTTTCCTTCCCCCGCCCCATACGAGTGCCGGTCGCCGTACTTGATGGACGTGGCGTCCTCCACCTGCGGGAATTTCTGCCGGAAGTCCATGGCGAGTACACGCGGCAGGTAGGGTGACTCCTTAATCTCCCCACCCGCTTCGCGGTGAAGCTCCGTCACACGAAAAATACGGTTGCCGTCGCGGAAGCAGTCGTCGTGCGTCAGTTCGTCCACCACCCACAGGTAGATGAGGAAGGCCGCCGTCAGGCCCAGCACAAACCCCATCAGGTTGATGGAGGAGAACAGCAGGCTCCGGCGGATGAGCCGAAGCGCCACTTTGATGTAATGTCTTAGCATAAGGTTCATTAAGTTTATAAGTTATGTGAATTAGGATGGCATGCCAGTCCTGTATAAATTTAAATTACCATCGTTCCTCCCTCTTTGTCCAACTCCGCTTTTCAGGTCTCCAAACCGTTCCTTAGGGAATGTTTGAAACATAGAGGGGGAATGTTTCAAACATAGGGGCCGAATGTTTCAAACATAAGCCCCCCAGGGTTGAAACCCATCTTTCGGGAAGAATAGAGCCAAGAGGTACAGGATGTTTTCTCTTGTAAGAATAATTCATTGCATTCTCTTACAACTTATACATCCTCATGCGTTATTCTATCCTTCGTTTATATCCGGCACCGCTTCCTCAGCGGGAAGGAGGCGGTAGCGGCGGAGGAGGCGTACCTGTGGTCTTTCGGGATATGGACGTATCGGACAAGAAGCAAATCACAACCTCCTTCTCTGTCACACCTTTCGGAGCGACACGCTCTCCGTCGGCGCGCTTCCCGTTGTCCACCAGGTACAACTTCCCGTCTGCCTCGCCGGCGGGATAGCCGGAAAAGGTGCGGCCTTCGCATGCAAAGGAAAACTCCGGATAGGCCACGAGTCCCTGCTTGTTGTGCGCAGGCGGCAGGGAATAAGAATGACCTGTCTGCTTGTCATGGACCAGCGTATAGAGTTTCACCGTGCCCGCCTTGCGGGAGTTGGGGCAATCGTGTCCCTCGGCCAGGCGTAGGAAGAGATAACGGCTGGTCTCCACCCACCCGTCTACGAACCAGTACCCCTCCAGCGGATTGGAGAGTTTCTCCGTGACATACCGTCCCGTGGGACGCTTCAGCGGACCAAAGTCCAACTGCCAGACAGCTTTCAACGTGGAAACATCTGTCAGTTCGTAGACGGTGTTGTCGTAAGCCATGCGCAGGCGGGGCTTGCCCTGATACAGATAGATGTGATTTCCCTCTGCCGCCCGATAGGTAGACGTAGGCGTATAGTCGCCGCCGTCGTTCACGGTGAAACGGCACAGCGTGTCGCCCTTCAGCCCGAAGGTGTAGAGGGTGGAAGTGAAGGAAAGCAGGCAGAAGTAACCTCCCTCGATGGCACAAGGACTGGAACCTTGTCCCTTGGCAGGAAGGCGGGCAGTCAGACAGTCACCTGTCCAGGGTTCGGAAACGTCAGACAAGACGTCCCATGGCAGGTTGACGATATACGTGCCGCGCTTTTCGCCGGTGAAGTCACGGTAAGTGCCACGCAACATGCGGGCCGAAGCATCGTAATCCATAACCCCCAACACCTGTTTCGGGGATGCAAACGACACACTGCCTTCGTGCTTCACATCCACCTTGCCGCGGAAAAGCGTTTTCTTCAGCCGGAAATCATTCCCAAGCAGGTACAACCCCTGGACACCTTGCAACAACCACCGGCCTTCCACCTGCAACAACGGGGCGGGATACAACATATCTTCCACCCCCGTAGGCCGGAAGTCCGGATAACCCAGTTCGTTGGGTTTCGGTTGATACACGTTCTTCAAGGCTGCGACCACGTCGATGACCTTCACCCCGGCGCGGATGATGTTCGGTGTATACTTGATGCCCGCAGGTGGTCGATAATCGGCGGCAAAGGTGTCTTTCCCGGCCAACTGCCGTTTCAGGGAGTCAGTGCGGGCGGCCTGCATCTCCAGTTCGGCCGCCGCTTCTTCCCGACTCATGCCCGGACGACGTTGCTTGCACGAGGTTCCTGTGGCCAGCAGAAGCAAGACCAGTAAAGGTAAAGAAAGTCTGTTCATCACGATATACATTCGATTTACAAAGAAAACAGGGCAATATCTGTGCCAAACCATCAAGTTGCTATCCATCAACTGCTTATTATCAGAAGGAAAGAGAAAAAACGTCCGATTCCGTACACCAATCGCACGTTTTCGTACAGGGATTATCAGAAAAGAATCACTATCTTTGTAGGCACCACAGATTACACAGATGAACACAGATTTTATGATTATCGCGAGAAAATAATCTGTGCCAATCCGTGTAATCTGTGGTGCAAAACAAAGCCTCCATGAAAAAAGGAAAGATACTCATCGTAGACGACAACGAAGACATCCTCTTTACCCTGAAGATGTTGCTGCGCCCGCTGGCCGAACAGGTGACTACCCTCGACGACCCGCGCGAGATGCTGCCCCTGTTATCGCGCGTCAGGCACAACGTCATCCTGCTGGACATGAACTTCCGCCGTGACGCCGTCAGCGGGCGCGAAGGCTTCGCCTGGCTGGAAGAGATATTGAAACTCGACCCGCAGGCGGTAGTCATCTTCATCACCGCCTACAGCGACACGGAGAAGGCGGTGCAGGCCATCAAGCAGGGAGCCACGGACTTCATCCCCAAGCCCTGGCAGAACGACAAACTGCTGGCCACCGTGTCCGCCGCCCTGCAACTCAGCTTCAGCCGGCACGAGGTAAAGGTGCTCAAGGAACAGAAGAAGACCCTCGAACAACAGGCCGAAGCACTGGCCACACCTGCCGAACCGACGCACATCATCGGCGAGTCGGCCGCCATGCAGGCCCTGCTACAAACCGTGCGCAAGTGCTCGGACACCGATGCCAACCTCCTGCTGCTGGGCGAGAACGGTACGGGCAAGGACCTGCTGGCCCGCTACATTTATGAGCAGTCGCCCCGCCGCACGAAACCCTACGTAGCCATCGACCTGGGCAGCATTCCCGAACCGCTGTTCGAGAGCGAGCTGTTCGGTTACGAGAAAGGTGCCTTCACCGATGCCCGCCGCTCCAAACCGGGACGCATGGAGGCAGCCGCGGGCGGCACACTCTTCCTGAACGAGATAGGCAACCTCAGCCTGCCCATGCAGGCCAAGCTGCTCTCCGTCATCGAACAGCGGCGTGCCTCGCGCCTGGGCTCCACTGCCGCCTATCCCGTGGACGTGCGGCTGATCTGTGCCACCAACACCGACCTCTATGCCGCCATCGACCGCCGCGAGTTCCGCCAGGACCTGCTCTACCGCATCAACACCATCGAACTCCGCCTGCCTCCCCTGCGCGAGCGGGGCGACGACCTCTTCCTACTGGCCGACTTCTTCGTGCAACGCTATGCCCGCAAATATCACAAGGAGATAAAAGGTATCGGTCATGAGGCACGCCGCCAACTGCAGCAGTACCGCTGGCCGGGCAATGTGCGCGAGCTGGAACATGCCGTGGAGCGGGCAGTTATCCTCTCCTCCGGCCCGATGCTTGCCGCCCGCGACTTCCACCTGCAAAGCCGCCTGACGCACGAACCGCTGGACGAGAAGGAACGTTACAACCTGGAGCGCATCGAGCGCGAAAGCATCGACGAAGTGCTCCGCCTGTGTAACGGTAACATCACCCTGGCCGCCGAGATGCTGGGCATCACGCGGACGTCGCTGTACCGAAGAATTGAGAAGTATAAATTGTAATGGTCACCACAGAGGACACAGAGTTACACGGAGTTCTTTATTGGTAATTCCTTTTAAAACTCTGTGCTACTCTGTGTCCTCTGTGGTGAACAAAAAATTTCTGTCAGATGAAAACGACCTCTACCCACTGGACCCATACCCCCCTGCTGCTTACCGCCGCCCTGCCGGCCTCGTGCCTCCTCACGGCCTGGATGGCAGTACACGGTTTCTATATCAACACGTGCCTGGCCGCCCTGCTGACGCTGGGCATTGCCTGGGCCGTCTGCCGGTATATGAAGCGCACATCGCGCCTCATGGAGCAGTTTGTGCAATCGGTGCGCTATTCCGAGTTTCCCGAAGCCTTCGGCAGCAATCATACAGGTGGCCATCGCGGCCTGCCGCCCGAATTGCTGGACAGCATGCAGGAGGCGCTGGAACACTACCGCACCAACCTGCAACGCAAGGAAGGCCGCCTGCTCTACTTCCAGGCCCTGGCCAACCACATCGACACCGCCGTACTGGTCTATACGCCACAAGGCAACATCGAATGGAAAAACGAGGCCGCTACCCGCCTGCTGGCTTCCGCCGTGGACGAACAGCAGAAAGACACCTGGGTACTGAAGGCTCCGAAGACCGTAGAAGACCTCCGCCTCTTCCATCCCGACCTACCACAGCTACTACGTGATCTGCATCCTGGCTCACTCCACGTAATTCAGGTACACAGGCAGGAAGAAGGTACGCAACTGGCCTTGTCGGGCCTGGAATTCATCCTGCAAGGACGGAAACTGATCATTGCCAGCCTGAAGAACATCCATTCGGCACTCGACACCCAGGAGACACTGGCCTGGCAGAAACTGATACGGGTACTGACCCACGAAATCATGAACTCCGTCACCCCCATCGTCTCCCTGGCCGAACTGCTGGGCAAGCAGGTAGAAGGACTGGAAGGGAATGAACAAGAAAAGGAAGACATGCAGCAGATGCTTGCCACCATTGCCCGACGGGGAAACGCACTGACCCGCTTCGTAGGCAGCTATCGGGAAGTATCGCACCTACCCCCACCCCTGCTGCAACCTCTCGACACTACTGCCCTGCTGGAAGATGTCGTCCGCTTCATGCAAACCGAAGACAACGACCTGCATCTCACACCGCCCCCCGCCCCGCTCCGCCTCCTGGCCGACAAAGGGCAGGTGGAGCAGGTGCTCATCAACCTGATCAAGAACGCCCGCGAGAACGAAGCCCGTAGTATCACCCTCTCGGCAGGTGTCACCACCTCCACGGGCCGCCTCTTCCTGCGCGTGACAGATGACGGAACCGGCATCGAGCCCGAGGTTCAGGAACGCATCTTCGTCCCCTTCTTCACCACCAAACCCGGCGGTTCGGGCATCGGCCTCACACTGGCCCGCCAGATTATGCACCAGCACGGCGGCACCATCGACGTGCGTTCCTGTCCCGGCGAAGGGAGTGTATTTACACTGCTGTTTCCGTACAATTATTAGTTATTTCTACTGAATGAAGTTGTTGATCCGATTAGCCGGATTGAGCGGGGTCTGGTCAGACAGAACCAGTGACTTGACCATGTGCAATGTTCCCTGCTTGTATCGTTGAAAATGCTCGGATGCGATATGCTTTTCATAAGCCTCTCTGCTCGCATAAGTTTCGAGAATCGTCACCCTACAGGGATTCTCCTTCTCGCTGACCGCATACATTGTCAATACTCCGGGTTCGGTACGCAGAGAGACTTCGCCGACTTCCACCGCATACCTGAGATACGCATCGAGATACTGCGGATAGATTTCAATCTTCGACAACCGTACTATACCGTCGGCAGCCATCGGTTCTTTAGCACACATGGCAGGTGCATTGTCCAACTGGAGGCATTTGCCTATCACTTCTCCGGTAGCCAGATAGGAATAGGTCGGGAAATCAAACAATACGGGTTTCAGCCGGGTATAGTCGGGCTTTCCGTTATCACCAAGGACATCGGGCGAGACATACGTATTGACAACTGAACAGATAAAATTGTCGAATCCGTCTGTTTCGTAAATGTCTACTACATTACACTCCATTGTCAGCGGTGAGATATCGATGACAGGTGTGCCGTTTTCGCCTATATGATATTCGAAGACCTCTGATTTATCAACGGATGCTCCACTTACACTCCCCACATAATCGGCCTTCGGAAGCATTTCGCGGCTTACGAGACTGACGGAGAGTTTTTTGGATTTTCTGATTCCCTGATTGGTATAATGGCTTTTGCTCATACTCAATAGGATTCTGTCATGACCGATGATACCTGTATGCCCTACTACAAGCCAGTTCACTTTGCCTTCTACTTCTGCCCCAACAACTGTCATCGGCTTCGGATAGAGTGCCAACAAGTTTCCAATGTTCTGTTTCTCTGTTTCCATAATGTTTGAATGATTCGTTTCTCTTTTCTCTGTCGTGTTGCATGACAGCAACCCACAAAGAAGCATGGTACATAATATAAATCTTATCATATTCTCTGGTAGTTTATCTTAGATGATACAAAATTAGAAAGCTCCTATAAGACAGAAATGACAATAAGTGGAATGTTTGTATCCTTTTTACTGATATAAACTGGTTCTTACTCCTCTTCTAACTGGAAATTCTTATCTTTGTAGTTGGACACCCAATTTATATAAGCTTCATGAGCAAGATATTGAAAGTAAAAAATGTGAGTGATTACAGTCACTATGTCGGTGCTGCAGACTTTCATCCATGGGTCAACGTCATCGACTTTGCGGAAGTATCGCCTGTGCGCCATTGCCTGAACAACTATGGAGTATATGGTATATTCTTACACGACGAATCAGAAATAGACTTGGCATACGGTCGCGGAAAATACGATTATCATAAAGGAACACTCATTTGTGTAGCTCCCGGCCAAATAGGAGGTAAGGAAGACAACGGCGAAGAGGTTTATCTGACAGGATGGGCGTTGCTATTTCATCCTGACCTATTGCAGGGAACGTACTTGGAAAAGAAAATCAAAGATTATTCTTTTTTCGACTATCGCGTCAACGAGGCTCTGCACATGACCGACGAGGAACGTGATTTATTCATTTCGCTGATGAGACAAACCCGTCAGGAAATCGAGCATAAACATGATGCTGTTCAAAATGCGATTATCATAGACTACATCGGACTGATGTTGAATTTCTGCCAAAGGTTCTATAACCGACAATTTACGACCCGTGAACCGGAAAACTCAGATGTACTCATGAAGTTTAATAACTTATTGCGGAATTATTTCGATGATAACCAACAGCTATCGCTCGGTTTGCCCACTGTCCAGTATTTTGCAGACAAGCTTTGTATGTCACCCAACTATTTCGGTGATCTCATAAAAAAGACAACCGGAGACACAGCAAGCAATTATATCCGCCAATACATCGTTCAAGAAGCCAAGAACCAACTCGCCAGTGGAACAGGTGTTGCCCAAGTAGCATACAGCTTGGGGTTTGAATATTCCCAGCACTTGAGCCGCATGTTCAAGAAACAAACAGGAATGACACCGTCGGAATATTGCCTGAGTATCCAGAATAAAAAGTAAACTTATGAAAACAAAGAAGAGAACCATCCTCCGCCTGCTCATCGCTTTGGTAGCAGTGCTTGCCATTGTCTTTGCCTCCCTTCCCTACTACGCCCGTCAGGCACTCATCCACTGGATGCCTGTCATCGACGACCTCGAAACTTTCCACCGACACACGGTACACCACAACCCTGATGACGTGTGGCGTTGGCCTCTCTCTGCCAACTATAACCGTTACCAACTAGAGAAGAATGATGCCCATTATCTGGACAGCCTGCACACCGTATCGTTCCTCGTCATCCGTCGTGACAGCATCGTCTTCGAAAGCTACCGCGACGGATGGAATGACACGCTGACCTCGAACATCTATTCTGCCACGAAGACCATCGTGGGACTGCTGGCAGGCATCGCACTCAACGAAGGGAAAATACACAGCCTGGACGACCCTGTGTCGCGCTATATACCTATATATAACAAAGGCAGGCAAGCCGATGTCACCCTGCGCCATCTGCTCACCATGAGCGGCGGCATGGCGTGGGACGAGGCGTATGCTTCGCTCTTCTCCGTCACGACACACGGTTATTATGGCAACGACCTTTACGATCTGGTAACCGGCTTGGATGTAGTTGACCAGCCCGGAGTACAATATTCCTATCGCAGTGGCGAAACGCAACTGCTGGCCTTCGTCATCGAGGCCGCCACAGGCCAGACCCTGAGCGAATATGCCGAAGAGAAACTATGGAAACCCATGCAGGCCGAACGGGATGCCTACTGGCTGCTGGACAAGAAAGACGGTGACGAGAAGGCTTTCTGCTGCTTCCACACCACGGCGCGCGACGTGGCCCGTTTTGCCCGCCTGCTGCTGCATCGCGGCAACTGGCACGGCCGGCAACTGGTATCCGAAGCCTACATGGACGAACTGATGCGCCCCGCCTCGTACCTGAAAGACCAATGGGGCAAGGACACACTCAGCTACTACGGTTTCCAGACATGGATTATGGACTATCACGGCATGCGCTGCCCCTACCTGCGCGGTATGCTGGGACAATACATCATCGCCATCCCCGACCTGGATGCCATTGTCGTGCGTCTGGGCCGCAAGCGTTGCGACGTATACAACCGCGAGATAACGACCGACATCACACGGTATATGGACATCGCAATGAAGATACTGGGGACGGCAAACAAGAATGTTCTGCAATAAAAAGCCCCGCTATTTACCGCCAAACAAATCGAGACGATTCTCGCGGGCCTGCTCTATCGATATTGGGTCTGCCTGCTTTGCCCCGCTTCCTGCCAACAAAGAGGCTTGTTCACGGTTGAGTTCCTGAACGAATTCTTCCTTCAGACGGGGATTCATCAGCCGGGCTGCCACCGTGGCATTCTGGGAAGCATCTTTCAGATGAACGACCGGTGCATGGTAAACAGGAACAATCTTCAAGGCTGTATGCAAAGCCGAAGTCGTAGCTCCACCAATCAGCAAGGGAATATCCAACCCTGCTTTTTCCAGCTCCGAAGCCACATGCACCATTTCGTCCAACGAAGGAGTAATCAGACCACTCAGCCCGATCATGTCTACCTTCTCGGCCTTGGCACGCTGAACAATGACTTCGGCTGGCACCATCACGCCCAAATCGATGACCTCATAACCGTTACAAGCCATGACAACGCTGACAATATTCTTGCCGATGTCGTGCACATCGCCTTTGACCGTGGCCAGCAACACGCGGCCGGCCGAAGCCATGCCTTCGGGCTTCTCGGCCTCAATGGCCGGTTGCAGGATGGCGACAGCCTTCTTCATGGTGCGGGCCGTCTTCACCACCTGAGGCAGAAACATCTTGCCTGCACCAAAAAGATCGCCCACATGGTTCATGCCTGCCATCAGCGGACCTTCGATGATGTCTACTGCCTTGGGGTAGTTATTCAGGGCCTCTGCCAAGTCTTCTTCCAGATAGTCGGCAATGCCTTTGGTCAATGCATAGGTCAGACGTTCCTCCAGCGTGCCGCTGCGCCATGCCTGCTGGGCGGAAGAGGAAGCAGAAGCGCCGCTGGCCTTCTCCGCCTCCTTTTCGGCTTTCAAACGTTCGGCGGTCTCAATGAGCCGTTCGGCAGCATCGGGACGACGATTCAGCACCACGTCTTCAATGCGCTCCAACACATCGGCAGGAATATCGGTATAAAGGACGGACGAAGCGGGGTTGACGATGCCCATATCCATACCCTCGCGGATGGCGTGATAAAGGAATACAGCGTGCATGGCCTCGCGGATATAGTTGTTGCCACGGAAAGAGAACGACAGGTTGCTGACACCTCCACTGACATGAGAGCCGGGCAGGTTACGGCGAATCCACCCCGTAGCACGGATGAAGTCGACCGCATAGTTGTCATGCTCCTCCATGCCGGTAGCCACGGCCAACACATTGGGGTCGAAGATGATGTCCGAAGGACGGAAACCCACTTCATCGACCAGCAGACGGTAGGCACGCTGACAGACGGCGATACGGCGTTCGTAGGTATCGGCCTGCCCCTGCTCGTCGAAAGCCATCACTACCACGGCTGCACCCAGACGACGAATCAGACGGGCATGCTCCAGGAATTTGGTTTCTCCTTCTTTCAACGAAATGGAGTTGACTATAGCCTTGCCCTGCACACACTTCAATCCGGCCACGATGACATCCCACTTCGAGGAGTCGATCATCACCGGCACACGGGCAATATCGGGTTCGGAAGCTATCAGGTTCAGGAAGGTCGTCATCTCCTGACGGGCATCGAGCAGGCCGTCGTCCATGTTGATATCGATGACCTGTGCCCCGTCTTCCACCTGACGGCGGGCAATGCCGAGGGCTTCCTCGTAGTTCTTTTCATTGATGAGCCGCAGGAACTTGCGCGAACCGGCCACATTGCACCGCTCGCCCACGTTGACGAAATTGTTCTCGGGCTTCACTTCCAGCAGTTCAAGGCCGGAAAGCCACAGGTGTTCTGACGGGGTGGCAGGTGTATGAGGAGCCGCACCTTCCACCAGAGCAGGAAAGCGGGCAATGTATTCTTCGGTCGTACCACAACAGCCGCCGATGATGTTCACCAACCCTTCGCGTACGTATTCGCCTACTTCGAGAGCCATCTCGTCGGGCGTCTGGTCGTACTGCCCCAGGCTGTTGGGCAGGCCGGCATTGGGATAGGCACTGATATAATAGGGGGCGCGGGCAGCCAACAGCTCCAGGAAAGGCTTCAGCTGACGGGCACCGAACGAGCAATTCAGACCCACGGAAAAGATATCGGCATGTTGTACGGAGGCCAGAAAGGCATCCAGCGTCTGGCCCGACAAGGTACGACCGCCCGTATCGGACACGGTGACGGACAACATCAGCGGCACACGTCGGCCTACCTTCTCCATCGCCTGCTCTGCCGCATAGAGGGCAGCCTTGGCATTGAGGGTATCGAAGATGGTTTCTATCAGCAAGGCATCGACTCCGCCCTCCAGCAGGGCAGTCATCTGCTCGCGATAGGCATCGGCCAAGTCGTCGAAGGTAAGGGCACGATGGGCAGGATTGTTCACGTCGGGGCTCATGGAGCAGGTCTTGTTCGTAGGACCTACGGAACCGGCCACGAAGCGCGGCTTCTCTGCCGTCGAACAGGCGTCGGCCGCCTGACGGGCCAGCCGGGCAGCAGCCAGATTGATGTCGCGCACGCAATGCTCCACATGATAGTCGGCCTGGCTGATGCGCGTGGCGTTGAACGAATTGGTTTCGATGATGTCGGCACCGGCAGCCAGGTATTTGTGATGGATGTCCGACACAATGTCGGGTCGGGTAAGGCAGAGCAAGTCGTTGTTGCCCTTCAGCAATCCGGGTATTTCTTTGAAACGTTCGCCACGAAAATCGGCCTCTGTCAAGTTGTATCGTTGTATCATGGTGCCCATCGCACCATCCAGAATAAGGATGCGTCGGCGCACCAGGTCTTCCAGTTTCATAAAATCGGTTTTATCGTTTGAACATGCGGTCCATGTCGCGCTTGTCGGCCTTTTCCTTCAGCGCTTCGCGTTTGTCGTATTGTTTCTTGCCTTTTGCCAGAGCCACCACCAGTTTGGCCAGTCCCTTTTCGTTGATGAAGAGACGGACGGGCACAATGGTAAAGCCCGGGTCCTTGGACGTACGCTCCAGCTTCTCCAACTCCTTGCGGGTGAGAAGCAGCTTACGCTCTCGGCGGGCGTTGTGGTTGTTGTACGAGCCGTAGAAATACTCGGCCACGTGCATATTCTTCACCCAAAGTTCGCCTCCCGCAAAGTAGCAGAAAGTATCGACCAGGCTGGCCTTGCCCTGACGGATGGACTTGATTTCCGTTCCCGTCAGTACGATGCCGGCCGTATAGGTGTCAATCAGTTCGTAATCGAACGTCGCACGCTTGTTCTTTATGTTTACAGGGGCTTGTTTCATTGAAGTTGATGAGTTTTTAAGTTTTTGAGTTTGGATGCCTGCCGTCAGTTCAGCACAACCGTCAGCTTGTTGAATACCCACTCAATCAGTGACGGACAGACAATGAGCAGCACGGAAGCCATCAGAGTGAAACGCAGGCGGTGGACGTCGGACACACTGAGCAGGCGGGCACAACCTTCCCACACGATGTAGACGGTATAGAATTGCAGAAGCATCGCAATGACCTGAAAATCGGGCAGAATGCCCAAGATAATCCGCAACAGGAAGACTACCACCAGCGAATAGCCGGCAAACTGCTGTACCAGCGGCAGACGGCCGGGCATCGACATCCAGCGGATGCTGATTTCGTTGATGAGATAAGCGGCCAGAAAATAACCGCCGAACAGGGCTACCGCACAGGCACAGCAACGCGTCATGGCGTACTGAAAACTTTGCGGACCGCCCCACCCCATCGTGAGCAACGCACCGATGAAGACGGACAACCCGCATAAACCAATCATAGGATAGACAAAAGCCGTAAAGACTTTCCGCCTATCCTCTTCCAAACGAATTTCCTCCCAGGCTTGCGCCGGGGAGGAAATCAGTCGCAGGGTTATATTTAAAAGTTCCTTATAATTCAATTCAAATCATCATAAGTGTTAGTATAATCTGTACGTTTTGTAGGCATCGTTGCCCCTCCAGTCAAATCGGCATCTTCATACATAGATAACGTGATGCTTGTAGGCAGATGTCCCGTCGTCTGTTCAAAATCATACAATGCATTATCTATACGGAAACCATACCAGTTTTGATATAATGCACTAGCACCATCATCATCTCCCTCATCATGACAAAGATAAAGTTTCAAATCTGTCGCATCAGCTGACAATTCATCATGTACATATACCAAACGAATATTATGTTTTTCAAATTCTTCCTGACCATTAGTCAAAAACCAACAAGCATACATATATAACATACGACTATTTCCATAAAAATCAAATTTTACAGAATTCCCATTGTTACCGGTCATATTCATCAAAGTAATAGGAGCTGTTTCATATTTGTAACTCTCCAAATCTTCCATCGTATTCACGTTCTCCACATCAGCTGTATTCGCCTTGGCAATATTTACTAACTCTATTTCATATTCTTGTGGCGTATCCGTATTGGCAACAGGAGGAGTTATCGGGTTACCGTTTTCATCTATACTCCATTTGAAATAAATAAATGCCATTTCTACACCATCAAAATCAAAACCTGCCTGTTCCATCTTTCGCACGGATTCCTCACTTGCATTATAAGTATTACCAGCAGCATCACTGAAGATAGCTTCTCCCCACAGTCCTCCAGCATACTCAACCTTGGCCAAAAAACCACCGTCATACAAAGATTCACTTTCCGAATTCAAACATGAAGTCATAAATAATCCTGCAAAAATAAGCAGAATAATGTTCATAGCAAACAAATATCCTTTCATTATTGTTTCATTTTATAATTAGCACTAAATTCTATTGCATTAATTTTCATAGCAAATTTACACAATCATATTAACTCCTTTATGATTGATATTGATGTACAATCTCAAATTATATTCCATAGATGAACTAAATCAATAATAACTATCATCTATTTCCAAATGCGTTTTCAGGAATAATAATATGGTCAACATCTGACGGAATAACACTTGTATGTAATAATGAATCATTATCCATATCATAAACTTCATAATATAAATCAGAGCAAACAATCCCCCCCCATTTTCCTTTTACTCTAAATTGTTTGCCACGTTCTTCTCCACTAACCTTCTCAACTGTTAAAACATATGTCAAACTTGCACTATACATCATTTCAAATATACTTATACGACATGGAGAATGAGGAGGAACAGTTACCTTAAATGAATGTTTTATTGAAACCAACTTATTAATTGTTTCCCCAAAAGAAGCAGAACTACTAGATGTCACAGTACTACTTACATCACCTCCAAATGAAATGTAAGCTAATGGCACTTCAAATCCCCATTTATAATTTTGCTGATTTTGGACAGTAAGACCTTCAGTTTCAGAAAAGGTACTAGAAATCGAAAAAGACTGCGAAACTTCCAAATTATGTTCAATACTATGATTCTCATCTTTAATCAGTACACTAGTACAATAACGAGGAATTTCCATCACATAATCACCTAAATCAACAGCCTTTTCGTATTGTATACCCACCAGCCTATATTCGCCCACAGGTATTATCTGCCATTGTGAATAATCTCCAAACAAATTCTCTTTATATGTCAAATCAGCACTATTCTCCGATGATGGTTGTAAATGCAAAGGAATACGTCCTGCTCCTATACGCAAAGCCTTCCAGTCCATTTGGTAATTATCATCAGCAGAAACAAATCGAACTCCATAAGAATCAAATCGATTATCACATTGAAGCACGGGAAATGTGGGATTATCAAACTCATAAACGCCTTTATCGCCCGATAATATAACTGGGTAAGAAGAACTTCCACACATATTGTTTCCTTTTTTTAATTCAACTTCCCCATTACTATTTAAATACCATCTCTGTCTTCCAGATCCATCATCATCACTGACTAATTTAACCGTAGCACCATTTGTTTCAGCAGACAAATATTTCAAAGTTGAATTCCCTACATTAACTATATTTATAGGAACGCCTTTTATTTCCTCCAATGGGTCAAAATCCGCAATAGAACTTGTTGCTTTTGTTAGTACTTGATTATTAGAATTTACCACTAATTCATCAATAACTCCCTCCTGCCGTTCACAAGAATACATAAACGACATAAAAAAAACAAAAAAAACTTTTACTACAACTTTCATATACTTAATTTTAAAATTGATATTTTCTACCAAGATTTATATTAGTGCAAATATAAACAAATTAATATACCACATTTATTTTAAAAACTCTTTTTACACACAAATACTGCATCAAAAAAATCCAAATTAGCATTTATTTGAACTTCAACCACCCCAATTCAACATCCTTAACTTTTTTCAAGAGACATCAATCTTGCGAAAAGCACCGCTTTGCCGACGGAAAAACAATGCTTTGCCGAGGAGAAAGCAATGTTTTGTCCACCACAAACGAAAGTCGCTGAAAGCCGACCTATACCACTTCGGCAAAGAGTTCCATATGGTCATCTACATAAGAAGCGACCATCGCCGTAAACTGCTCCTCCTTTTCCAGAAACTCATCCTCCAGATCGTCGAAGGCTTCGTACTGCTCATACATGGCCATAAACTCCTCGTCCGTACGCTCGCGCTCCAAGTCCGCCCGATGGGCATCGTAGATTTTCCTGGCTTCATAAACGAGCTTGGACAAGTCGGACAGCCCCCACAGACGCATCACACGGGCAAAGGGATTGTCGAAGATGTAGCCTCCGTAACCGTTCTGGATGAGCTGGCAGAAGCCGCCCTCCATCACTTCGTCGCGAAACAGCTGATAGGCCAGCAGGCTGTGCTGCTCGCCCGTGAGCAACGACATGCCCTGCGGCGTGAACTGCCCGCCCATCGCCTCCATATAGGCATCGGCAAAAACTTTGATGAACGCGTCCATTCCTTCGCTTGCCGCCCGACGCAAGGCGGCGTCACTGATTGCTACCATACAAGAAAGTTTAATAGGAAATCGGTTGCAAAACTATAAATAAACAGGGAAAGGAAAAAACAATTGCGGGCAAAAATGCCGGCGGCAAGCCTCCCACGTCGCCGCACCTATAATATCACGTCGTCTTCCCTTGCAAGACAGCATGCACAAGATGGCATCTCATGCTGCACAAGATGGCATCTTGTGCAACGCAAGATAGCATCTTATACCTGTTACCCTCCTTACATAGGCCCCGATGCAAAGCCACAAGCCTGCCGAAGGCGGGATTGCAAGACAAAAGAACGACGCTACGCATGTACGCCCCCATATTGCAAAGCCCACCTGCCAATCTGCCCGCCTTTGTTTTTCATTACTTATTTTTTGCAAAAAACTCAAATCAAAACATTGGTAGGATGGAAGAAAACGGTTAACTTTGCAAACGGTTTTACGAAGTGGAACTGCGTTTTTTAAATTATAACTAACTAAAAAGAGCTAATTATGACTTATTCACACGAAGTGGAACACATGTGTGTTGTAAAGAAAGGTCCCAACCACGGACCGGCTCCTATTCCCGAAGAAGGTAAATGGGTAAAAGCTAAAGAAATCGTTGACATCTCTGGTCTGACACACGGTATCGGATGGTGTGCCCCCCAGCAAGGTGCTTGTAAATTAACCCTCAACGTGAAGGAAGGCGTTATCCAGGAGGCTCTGGTAGAGACTATCGGTTGCTCCGGTATGACTCACTCCGCCGCCATGGCTTCTGAAATCCTTCCGGGCAAGACTATCCTCGAAGCCCTGAACACGGACCTCGTTTGCGACGCCATCAATACGGCCATGCGTGAACTCTTCCTGCAGATCGTTTACGGACGTACTCAGTCAGCTTTCTCAGAAGGCGGTCTGATGATCGGTGCCGGCTTGGAAGACCTCGGCAAGGGTCTGCGCAGCCAGGTAGGTACGTTGTATGGCACTTTGGCCAAGGGTACCCGCTACCTCGAAATGGCTGAAGGCTATATCAAGACCATCGCTCTGGACAAGGACGATCAGGTTTGCGGCTATGAATTCGTTCACCTGGGCAAGTTCATGGACGAGATCAAGAAAGGCACAGACGCCAACGAAGCTCTGAAGAAGGTAACCGGTACTTACGGACGCTTCAGCAAAGAGGCCGGTGCAGTTAAATACATTGACCCACGTAAAGAATAAGGAGGAAGGAAATATGATTAGAGAAGTGAAATTTGAAAGCCAAGACCGTCGTATCAAGCAAATTCTTGCTGCTCTGAACGAAAACGGTATCAAGGACATCGAAGAAGCTAACCAAATCTGTGAATCATACGGTCTCGATCCTTACAAGACTTGCGAAGAAACTCAGCCCATCTGCTTCGAAAATGCAAAGTGGGCTTACGTAGTAGGTTGCGCCATCGCCCTGAAGAAAGGCGTGAAGACAGCTGCCGAAGCTGCCGAAGCTATCGGTATCGGTCTGCAGGCATTCTGCATCCCCGGTTCTGTAGCCGACGACCGTAAGGTAGGTCTGGGTCACGGTAACCTGGCAGCCCGTCTGCTGAGCGAAGAGACCAAGTGCTTCGCCTTCCTGGCCGGCCACGAATCATTCGCCGCTGCCGAAGGTGCCATCAAGATTGCCGCCAAGGCCGACAAGGTTCGTAAAGAGCCTCTGCGCTGCATCCTGAACGGTCTGGGTAAAGACGCTGCCATGATCATCTCCCGTATCAACGGCTTTACTTACGTTCAGACTCAGTTCGACTACTACACTGGCGAGCTGAAAGTTGTGAAGGAAATCGCATACAGCGACGGTCCTCGTGCCAAAGTGAAATGCTACGGTGCCGACGACGTTCGCGAAGGTGTAGCCATCATGTGGAAAGAAGGCGTAGACGTATCCATCACAGGTAACTCTACCAACCCGACCCGCTTCCAGCACCCCGTTGCAGGTACGTACAAGAAAGAACGCGTACTGGCAGGCAAGCCCTACTTCTCAGTAGCCAGCGGTGGTGGTACAGGCCGTACCCTGCATCCTGACAACATGGCTGCCGGTCCTGCTTCTTATGGTATGACCGATACTATGGGCCGTATGCACTCTGATGCTCAGTTTGCCGGTTCTTCATCCGTTCCTGCTCACGTAGAAATGATGGGATTCCTGGGTATCGGTAACAACCCGATGGTAGGTTGTACAGTAGCTTGCGCCGTAGACGTAGCTCAGGCTTTGAACAAGTAATCCTATTTACTTTATGATAGACAAACTCCTGCAATCGGAATGGTTGCAGGAGTTTTTTTCCCATTTATGAAACGACTCCTCTTTCACCTGACCGTTGCATGCCTCGCCATACTGGCATCTTTTACATCGTGCGGAGAAGACCGCACAGGCGAATACTATGCCCTCATCCGTACCAAAACCTGGATGTATCAGACCATGCAGAACTACTATCTGTTCTATGAAGACCTGCCCGCCGAATCGGAACTGGATTTTTTCATGACACCCCAGGAATTTCTGAATGCGGCTGCTTCGGAGAAAGACAAGAAAAACGGAGTTGTTTACTCGCATGTCGACTCGGTAAAGACGACTGCCTCTACCCGCTCTCTAAGCGAAAACCCCACCTACGGCTATGAAGCCGTCATGTTGAAAGCTCCCAATGGCGACTATGCCTTACAAGTGCTCTACACCCAGCCCAACTCGCCCGCCGAAGAAGCCGGATTGAAACGTGGAGACATCATCATTGGAGCCGACAGTATAAAGATTGGTTCGAGCGACTACGGCAAATATGTCAGCCATCCCACAACCGCCCATACCTTCACGCTGGGCACCTACAACGCCGAACTGGCCAAAATGGATACGACCGGTACCCTGCAAATGCCCGCCCCCCGTATCATCGAAATACAGAACCTGCTGAAGACAAGCCTCATCCGGTCGGGTAACCGCAGGGCAGCCTACATCCTTTACAACGAATTCGGCCAGAATGATATCACCCAATGGCAATCGCTCTACAGCCAACTGGCCTCTACACAACCCGATGACATCATCCTCGACCTCCGCTACAACCCGGGCGGATACGTATCTACCGCACAAACGTTGTGTACCCTGCTCGCTCCTTCCAGTGCAATGGGACAACCCATGCTATACATGACCCCCAATGACAAAATAGGCACGGTAGAAAGTTACAACTTCGACGCAACTCTTCTTCCCGGCGGAAGCAGTCTTTCTTATCAGAACCTGTACATCCTCACGTCGGGCAATACAGCATCGGCTTCGGAAATCATCATCAACTGTCTGCGCCCCTATCGGACAGGAAATTTGTATCAGGTAGGCAGCGCCACATTCGGAAAGAATGTAGCCCAAGCTCTCTATACGGACGAACAGGAACCTTTGCTCGAGCTATGGCTGACCACCTACTATCTGAGCAATGCCGACGGTTACAAAGATTACGATGCAGAAGGACTTCAACCCGACTTCAATCTGTCTGAAATCTATGGTTCTGCTTTGGGCGAACTGGGTTCGGAAGATGACCTGCTGATGCAACCAGTATTGATACACATGGCTACAGGAGCTTTCCCCAGCAACCCGGAAACACCCGCCACACGAGCAGGTCTGCACGCTACAGATATGAAAGTTGTACGCAGTTCTATAGACGAAAAGCCTCACAATACACGTACCGACCGTCAGCCTTATTGCATATCGGACCAGAATTGAATCCTTTAAACGGTCAATTTTTCCTTTTTCTTCATGAAAACTGAAACAAAGTCTTTCAGTTTTCAAAACGAAAAGCAAATATTGTGTACCTTTGCAGTCCGAATACAAGAGAAAAGAAGAGAATGAACCATAAATTATGCTGCATCGGGTATATCACCCGCGACAAAATTGTAACACCTGACAATACCGTCAACATGCCGGGAGGCACCGCTTACTATTTTGCAAAGGCTGTCAGCCGCCTGCGAGCCGAGAACTTTTTGCTGGTCACTGCATTGGCTGAAGAAGACAAGGCTGCAGCAGAAGAAATAGCCAGCGAAGGCATCGAAGTGAAACTGGTACCCACCGTCCACTCGCATAGTTTTGAAAACATTTATGGTAGCAATCCCAATGAACGCCGCCAACGGGTCACTGCACAGGCCGATCCGTTCTGCATAGCTGACCTCAAGGACGTAGAAGCCAACATCATTCACCTGGGTACCCTGCTGGCTGATGACTTCTCACTGGAAGTCATCAAGTACCTGGCCAGTCGAAGTACACTGGCCGCCGATGTGCAAGGATTCCTCCGTAAAGTAGAAAATGAAAAGGTATATCCTGTAGATTGGATTGAAAAGAAGGAAGCCTTGAAGTACATACACACGCTGAAAGCCAACGAAAGCGAAATGGAAGTTCTGACAGGATGTAACGAACCGCACGAAGCGGCCCTGCTTATTGCCGACTGGGGTGTAAAAACAGTTTTGCTGACGTTGGGCGACAAAGGTTCACTCATTTACAGTGGAGGCCAGTTCTACGACATCCCAGCCTACCCCACACTGAAAGTTGTAGACGCCACCGGATGTGGAGATACCTACATGGCCGGCTATCTGTACAAGCGCAGCCTGGGTGCTTCTTACCAGGAAGCAGGATGCTTCGCAGCAGCCATGTGTACCATCAAGCTCCAATCGCACGGCCCATTCTGCGGAACAGAAGAGTCTGTCAATGCAATTATCTCAAGCATTCGATATTAAAACTGATATAAAGAAATGCGGGTAACCATGAACAAAATATTCTCCGGTTACCCGCATTTTTTATAGTAAGAGATGCCAACACCTATTATTTCCTGCGGCAAATACGCCTAATCCACAAATAATAACCTGTCAACGGAAGTGTGGCACCCAGCATGGCAGCCAAAAACCAGAGAATCCGTGTCGTCACTCCTCCCCAGCTACCTGTATGTACCGCATAAATCCAGCCTCGTATCTTACCTGAGTTGTCTTGCTTACAATAAAGCGTACAGCCCGTCAACTCGCCGGTACGGGAATCGAAAGTATAACGGTCCGTAGCGCGAGTATTACCATAAGAACAAGCCGGGATGCTGGCCGAACCGTCGGCAATGGTAATCTGTGAGGCATCGGGGTTCTCCTGACGCAAACGGTCATACACACCTTGCCAATGAGCCGTTCGGTTACCTTCTTTTTTATTACGTGAGTGTTTCTGCCCGGCAGCTGCATTTCCATGGCCCATACCCGATTTTGCCTCCACTCCGAAAAGAGAGTAAAAACCAGTACGGTACCAGCCAAAGGACCACGTAAGTCCCGTCAGTGCCATGACAAGCAACAGAAGCAGGGCATACATGCCACCAGCCACATGCAGACCATACCAGAAGCTACGCCAGCCTTTACGGACCCGTATTTTCAGGCTGTTTTGCAAAGCCTTCCGTGTACGCGGCCACCAAATGACGACACCCGACACGAGCACGAAAACAAACAGAAGGGTACTGACGCCCACCACCATTTTGCCCCAAAAGACCCCGTCGCCCAAGGGTCGGCTGTCCAGCAGCCAGCGATGCAGACGGAACATTGTGGCAAAGAAAGGCAGACGTTCCGAACGGCCTGTCACTTCACCGGTAAAAGGATTGGCATAAACCGATGCCCGTGACGGTTTGGACAATGACAACTGCCAAGCCTTCTCCGGATCAGAAAAAACAGTAACCCCCGTCACACGGACATCATCGGGCAAAGTAGCCGATACCCGCCGCACGACCTCTTCTATTGGCAGTGGCTGACACCCCTGCGAATCCACATCAAACACTTCGGGATGTGCCCATTGTGTCACTTCCCGCTCAAACACCAACATAGCGCCCGAGAAACAGACAAGCGTAATAATCAGTCCGAAAGGTACGGACAACCACAAATGGATGTTACGAAACAACTTTCTCATCGTTCATTCTTTATCAATAATCATTCACTCTCCAATCGTCCCACACCATTGAGCGAAGTGGCTTTCACAACCAGACCTGCAGTAGCTGTAGCCGACGAAGGCTCCACTCGATAAATCGTAGGATAACCCGACTCGGTAGTCACAGCGACATAGGCCGCACCATCTTCCATATAGGGGGTATTGCCGAAACCGCTTACATCCGAAGGCAAGCCGCTGACAAAGGAAAGATTGCCATTAGTAACGTTGAACACGGCCAAACGGTTCGCTACTTTGTCCGAAGCAGTGATTTCTTTGTCATACATCAGCAACAGGAAATAGTTGCCTCCTATATACCAGCTGCGCAAGAAAGAAGCCCCATCGGCTTTCTCCTCCAAGTTGTAATAGTAAGCATCGTCGAAAGTCTCGGTCGTTGTATTGATGCGCACCACGCCGGCGGGCAGAGTGGTCTGCTGACGAACATCACTCATCGTCTTGGCATATGAGGGCGAGAATACGTACATGTAACCGTCGTCGGCCAGCCAGTTCATCTGGTAGTACTGCGAGCGGTTGCGCCCACAGGCATAACTGATTTTGTCGGTCTTGATGAGTTTGTAATCAGTCAAGGTCTGATCGTTGAAGATAGCCATCCAACATTCGTCGGGATATTGGGTCCATTGCAATTCGTCCTTGTCGTAAGCACCGCTACCGCTTCCGCCGGATTCTGTCTTGATAAGGTCTTCGTAACCGGGACGAACCCATTTATAGCTTCCGTCGGCATTCCGCTGCATGCAACCGTACTGACTGAGCCCCATAGGCACGGCAGCGGCATAGAGCTTGCTGCCCACTTGCGTCAGTCCGGCCAGAGTGACGTACTCGCCATTACCCAAAAAGTTTTCAGAAAGGAAAGGAGTCGAGACATTCACCGTATTGCTGGTATAGGTCTGACTTTCTACGTCAAGATAGGAGGCCAGAAACGATTGTGGTACATAACCGTTTTCATCCTTCAGCTCCGAAGGACCGTCGCCAGTAGAGGTAGTCATGATATACTTATCATAAAAACCATAAGTAGTAAAGCGGTTGACGTAGTATTCTTGCGAACGTTTCTCCAGTGCACCCTCTGTGTTCATCACAAACGATTGTGTAGTACCCGCCTCGCCCTGATTATAGTTCAAGGCATAAAGGTAACGGTTGGCATAGAACACCCAGTAGGTGGCACCTTCGTTTACCAAACCGTTCCCTTGCGTCGTAATCTCGCCCTCGTCAAGCGAGGGGGCAGTCAGCAACACATAGGTGTCGGTACTGCTGCTGGTCACGGTGGCAGCTATCACATAATTTCCTTTGGAGGCATTGTTAGCATTGTTTCCTCCGTTCTGTTCGTCTTCCGAGCAGGAAGCGAGGGCCATGCCGCCCAGTGCGACGGCAAAGAGGCCTGTCAGTAATTGATTTGTTTTCATGTTCTTCTCTTTTTTATGTAATTGTTTCTGTTTGTTCCGATGGCAGTCGTGGGACAGGTTTCCGGCACACTTCCCCTACGCCTCAGCATGGCCGAAGCATGGGGAATGCATACAATCATCCGGGATGATTATAGGAATCATCCGCATTGATAGCCGGAATCATCCGGGATGATTGTACCCTCATGTCTGTAAGCAGACGGGCAGAGGTGCTGAGGGTGGCAGGCTCAGTTGCCGAAGCAGACGCGCACCTTACCGTAGAAGGCGCGCCCGGCCTTCTGGAGACTGAAGTTATCGTAGAGATCTTCATCCGTAAAATTGCGGCACTCCACAGAGAAGTTGTAACGACCGTTCTTCAGGCTGTAGCTCAGCGAAAGATTGTGGGCAAACTGGTCGGGCACAATGTAGTCGCTGCTGCTGCCGATCACTTCGGAATAGTAGGAAAACGCATGTGTCCACTGGTTGTCGTAGGTCAATGTCAACACATTCCCCTGTCCACCCAAGTTGTGCCAATAGAGGTTAGCGTCAAAGTCGGCAAAGCGGTAGGGCACATTGGGCATGCGTGAGCGGTAACCTAAATTTTCCACTTCATTACCCGAACTGCCTATCTGATAGCGTTCATTGTCGCGTACGTCCATTTGGGTGAAGTTACCACCCAGGCTGAGCCAGCGTCCCAGGCTATAGCGGGCAGATAGATTGTACCCCTTGGTCAGCACGTTGCCGTAGTTGATGTAAGTGGCATTCTCTTTACCGCCACTCAAATCCTGTACGTTGCGCTGGATGTAGTCGTGCGTATCGCGATAGACCAGCCCGCCCTCCACGTAGACAGAGTGACGCCCCCAAGTCTTGCTGTAACTGAGGCTTAAGTTCATGTTGTGACTACTCTCAGGACGAAGGCTGATTTGCCCGCTCTCCAGATCCTCGTCACCGAACATTTCTTCGATGGTGGGCAGACGGTAGGCACGCTCATAAGACAACTTGGCCTGCATCCCTTCTACAAAGAAGTAAGTACCTGCCGCGCCGTATCCCCAGGAACTGACTGTGCGGCTGGTACGCACATAGTTACTGCCCGTGTCATCTTCGGCCATAGGTCCTGCCACATATTGCCGGTAGTGTTTGCCGAAGACGGAAAGGTTCCATCGCTCTGACGGCATCAGGCGGTAAGAAAGGCCTGTGATGCTCTTGCGCGTCTGTTTGGCAATGGGGTCGGTCTGTGCCTCGGCAGCCAGCAGCGAAGTGTTATCTCGACTGAAGGTGCTGAGTACATGGTTCAATGTAAACTGATGGATACGGTTCAGACGGTAGTTCAGCGTGGCCGTAGCATTCCAGTTGTTGTTGTCGGCCCGGCTGTACTGGCGCGACTGTTCGCCGGGCGTATTCAGTGGATAACGTTCGCCCAGCCAGTTGTATTTGTAGTGTGCAGTGTCCACATTGGTGGTGGCATTACGGTTGTAGTTGGCAGAGAGCATCAAGTCAAGTCCCTTCAACAGAAGGTCCCGCTTACTATACTCCACCGAGGGGATGAGCGAGTGACCGAAGCGGTGCTTCTCACCGAAGACTGTCTTCTGGCGGACACCCGTCTGGATGTCTTGATACATATGCGACCAAATGAACCCCAGCATCAGACGGTCGGCCCACGACTTGTCCACGAAGCCAGCCTTGGCAACAACGGCTTCGTTGTGATAGGTGTCATTGAAGCGCTTTACACGCACCAACTCCTTGTCGCTGAAGCTGCCCGTCTCGAAGTTCAGCACAGGGGCATCGACATAATAATTGTTGTCCGAATAGTTCTGGAAGGCATTCACCTCATAAGTAAAGCCGTTCTTGAAAGTCTGTCCAAAGCGAACATTAGACTTGTGCGTATTGAACGAACCATAGGAATAAGACGCATCCACAAACCAGCGGCGACGCTGTTTGCCTGTCACGATGTTGATGACACCACCAATGGCATCTGTACCGAAGCCTACGGGCACCACACCTTTATATATTTCTATGCGCTCGGCAAAACCTACAGGAATGTTATTCAAGCCGAACGAACTGCCCGTTCCTTCCTGGGGTATACCGTCAATGAATACCTTGACATGCTTGCCGCTGAAACCGTCCATCATCACCTGCATGTCCGACCCCACGCCACCCGATTCACGCAACTTCATGCCCGGCGCCTTAGCCAACGCTTCACTCAGGTTCTTGGTGGTGTTCTGCAATTCCTTGGTATCGACAGCCACGGCGTTGAAGGCCGAACGCTTGACACGGTTCACTCCGGTCGAAACGATGGTTACCTCGTCCAGCATCTGTATATCAGGAGTGATGGTAATGTTCACTTCCCGTTTCTCTCCACGCCGCAAGTCAAATGGTTGTTCTACCGTCTTGTAGCCTACGGCCGAAACGACCAACGTATAGCGACCCGCCGGAGCCTGAATATGGAAACGCCCTTCACCGTTGGTGGTACCTCCGTAAGAAGTACCCTTCAGATAAACAGTGGCAAAATCAACCGTTTCTTCCTCGGTCGAGACTACTTTTCCCGATATAAAACAATGCTTTCCTTCACGATGAGCTTCCTGTGCACGGAGCGTCATGATTCCCAGCAGGCACAACAGGCCTGCTATTCCCAATGTAAGTGTAGTTGTTTTCAATCTCTTTCTGCTCTTTGTTTCCGACTGCAAAGTTCCACAGAAATCATTTTTCCCACAATCGCCTGTTGTCGGTATTTCATCTGCCTCTCCAGCCTGTCTTCCCCCAGAAACATCCCTATCAATAGCCATATTTAGGTAAAACACTTCGCACATACCTACTTCCGTGTATCTGTTCTCCCACCTTTCCCTACATCTGGGTATTGGATAAAACAAAGCTTTCCACGAACTTTGCACAACAGAAAAGTGTTATATGAATACCAACGATTATAAACCCTTTAAAACAAGAAACGTATGAAGATAGAAAAAATCATCGCCCGCGAGATACTCGATTCACGCGGCAATCCCACCGTAGAAGTAGACGTAACACTGGAATGCGGCGCCATAGGCCGTGCTGCCGTACCCTCGGGTGCATCGACAGGCGAACATGAGGCCCTGGAACTGCGCGACGGCGACAAGCAACGCTACAGCGGCAAGGGCACGCTAAAGGCTGTAGAAAACGTGAATAAGGTAATAGCTCCCGCGCTCATCGGCCTGTCTGCCCTGAACCAACGCGCCATCGACCACCGCATGCTGGAACTGGACGGAACACCCACCAAGTCGAGACTGGGTGCCAATGCCATCCTCGGCGTGTCGCTCGCCGTGGCCAAGGCTGCAGCCTGCGCGCTCGACATTCCTTTATATCGGTATATCGGCGGCGTGAATACCTATGTGTTGCCCGTACCCATGATGAACATCATCAACGGCGGCTCGCACAGCGATGCCCCCATCGCCTTCCAGGAATTCATGATACGTCCCGTCGGGGCTCCGTCGTTCCGCGAAGGGCTTCGCATGGGTGCCGAGGTATTCCACGCCCTGAAGAAGGTGCTCCACGACCGCGGGCTCAGTACAGCCGTGGGCGATGAAGGAGGTTTCGCTCCTGCCCTGAATGGAACGGAAGATGCACTGGACAGCATCATGTCTGCCATCCGCGCTGCCGGATACGAACCGGGACGTGATGTAAAGATTGGTATGGATTGTGCCTCCAGCGAATTCTATAAAGACGGCGTGTACGACTACACCCTCTTCGAAGGCGCGAAAGGCAAGAAGCGCACCACCGACGAACAGATTGCCTACCTGGAGGAACTTATCAACAAGTATCCCATCGACTCCATTGAGGACGGTATGAGCGAGAACGACTGGGAAGGCTGGAAACAGCTGACAGAACGCATCGGACACCGCTGCCAACTGGTGGGCGACGACCTCTTTGTTACCAACGTGGAATTCTTGCGCAAAGGTATTGAAATGGGTTGTGCCAACTCCATCCTCATCAAGGTGAACCAGATAGGTACTTTGAGCGAAACGCTCGATGCCATCGAGATGGCCCACCGCCACGGCTACACCACCGTCACCTCCCACCGCTCGGGCGAGACGGAGGATGCTACCATCGCCGACATTGCCGTGGCCACAAACAGCGGGCAGATAAAGACCGGCTCCCTGAGCCGATCGGACCGCATGGCCAAGTACAACCAACTGCTCCGCATCGAGGAGGAGCTCGGTGACCTGGCCGTATATGGCTACCGACGCATCAGGTAACCTGCAACGACCATAGATTTTACTTGGGAATGCCCTCCGCCGGCGGAGGGCATTTTTCGTATTATTCCCGGTTCATCAGCCGCTGCTCGGCCATGCGCTCGTATTTGGTACCGGGACGGCCGTAATTGGCATACGGATAAATGGAGATACCGCCACGAGGAGTGAACAGGCCTGTCACTTCGATGTACTTGGGATTCATCAGGCGGATGAGATCCTTCATGATGATATTCACGCAGTCTTCGTGGAAAGCGCCGTGGTTACGGAAGCTGAAGAGATAAAGCTTGAGACTCTTACTCTCTACCATCTTCACGTCAGGGATGTAGGAGATACGTATCTCGGCAAAGTCGGGCTGCCCGGTGATGGGGCACAGACTGGTGAATTCGGGGCAGTTGAAACGCACCCAGTAATCGTCCTCGGGATGTTTGTTGTCGAAAGCTTCAAGTACTTCGGGAGCATAGTCCTGCTTATACTCGGTCTTGCGGCCCAACAGGGTCAGTTGGTCTTTCAGTTCTGTCATTGTTCAGATGATTTAAAGAGGTTTCTTTTTGAGGTACATGTTTTTGTTCGCCAGGTATTTCTCCAGCCCTTCACGGCGGAGCTTGCAGGCAGGACAATGTCCGCATCCGTCGCCGGGAATGCCGTTGTAGCACGTCAGCGTGTCGTGGTGCACCAGGTCGAGCACACCCAGTTCGTCGGCCAGCGCCCAAGTCTCGGCCTTGTCAATCCACATCAGCGGAGTGTGGATGACGAACTGCTCGTCCATAGCCAGATTGAGCGTCACGTTGAGCGACTTGATAAAAGCGTCACGGCAGTCGGGATAACCACTGAAGTCGGTCTGCGATACCCCCGTCACCAGGTGGTTGATGCCCCGCTCGCGTGCATAGACGGCGGCAATACTCAGGAAGAACAGGTTACGGCCCGGCACAAAGGTGTTGGGTACACCGTCCTCGGGCTTTTCCTGATCCATCACCATCGAGGTATCGGTCAGCGAATTGTGGCCCAGCCTACCAATGAACGACACGTCCATAACATCAAAATCGACACCGGCCTTTGCGGCAATCTGCCGTGCCAGTTCCACTTCTTTCTGATGTTTCTGCCCGTAGAGGAAGCTCAGGGCAACTACTTTCTTGAATTCACGTTTGGCCCAGAACAGGCACGTGGTCGAGTCCTGCCCACCGCTGAACACGACCAAAGCTGTATCACGATTCATACACACAATTCATTATTCATTGTACATTGTTCATTATACATTGCTCAGATTTCCTTCACCTTCCACACCTTGTAGGAGATGCCTTCGTCGTAGACATCGCTGCCGTCGATGCGCTTCACGGCCTTCACCACGCGGATCGTGACGGGCAGGATAACGACCTCATAGGCCGACTTCAGCAGAATCTGCAAACCCATCATCACCGCCAGTTCGCGCCAGGCGATGACCCCGCCGAAGGCTACAGGGAAGAAGATGAGCGAATCGGCCGTCTCGCCCACCACGGTGGACCAGATGGCACGCGCCGAGAAGTTGCGTCCGCGGCTGGCTATCTTCATGCGGCTCATGACGTAGGCATTGAGAAAAGAGCCTACCAGAAAGGCCATCAGACTGGCTGCCACAATGCGTGGCGCCATACCGAAGACAAAGTTAAAGTGTTCCTCGCCCTCCCAAAACGGAGCGGCAGGCAGCGATACGGCTATCAGCCCCAGCGTGACGACGAAGAAGTTCATCACAAAGCCGCTCCAGATGATGAGACGAGCCTTGCGGAAGCCCCAGACTTCGGCAATACAGTCGTTGATGATGTAGGAAATGGGGAAAACCAGCAATCCGGCGGTAACGGTGAGGCTGCCCAGCTGGATGACCTTGGTCTCGAGAAGATTGGCTGCGATGAGGCAAACGTTGAACACAATGCCCATCAGCATAAAAGATACAGATACTTTTTGCTTCATACTCCTGTTTTTTACGTGGTTGTCCTAGAATACACGGCCGCTATTCACGGCATCTCATTTCAAAATCGGCCGCAAAGATAAGCTTTTCTGCGCAAACGGCCAACAGGAAAAATAAAAAGAGGCTGCCGGCAATGCCGCCGACAACCTCCCAAGTAAATATTTCAAAGGGAAAAACGAGTGTCAGAACTTATAGTCGATACCTACGCCGAACACCTTGTTCGTGCGGGTGAACACATCGGTACCCGGCAATTTGGGCAACTGGGAAGCCACGGACTCGGGCAGGCCGATGTTCTGAAGCTTCTGCGCCATGTTGTTGTAGTCGCTGCTTTCGCGGGTATAGTCCTCGTAGTTGGTCCAGAAGTAGGCAATGTTTAGGTTGAGATTCTTTGCCAGCTTGATGCCCGCACCGAAACCGAACGACCAGGAACTGGTAACAAAACTGATGTCTTCCATGTAGTCGTCCGTCAGGCCGTACTTCGTGCGCTGCATACCACCGCTGATCTGTATGCGCTTGTGCACATCCCATTCGATACCGGCCAGGTATTCGTTCGTACCGGCCGAAAGCAACTTCTGCTTGTCGTTGGCCATATCGGCCTGCTTGTCGAAGAAGTGGTGGTAGCCCACAGAAGCACGGAGCGTAGGCAACAGGTCGTAGGACACACCGACGGTGAGCAGGCCGGGGATGTCGCTGGGTGTATTGATGCCGTGGTCGTAGGCAGGGAAGCCGGTCGTATTGACACGCGTGTCGTTCTCCACATTCAGGTTGGTATTGAATTCATACTTCACGCCGACGTTCAGCTTCTTCCAGTTGAAGTCGAGGCCGATGATGGGCGTCAGTCCCCAGCCTTTCTGGTCGCAATCCAACTCCTTGTCGGTGGTTGCTTCGGCCAGCTTGGTCAGCAACGCCTTCTTCTGGAGCAGTTCGGCCGGAGCATTGTCGGGTATTTGCGAAGCCAGTCCCTTGAAGGCATCCGAAGCCGGCACCATATTTTCCGTACCCGGCATATTGATCTGGATGTCGCGCAGGTAGCCCGAGTAGTTGTTGCTCACGTAGTTCATGCGACCGCCCACGAAGGCCGAGAAGTGTTCGTTTATCTTATAGGTGACGCCCAGCTGAACGCCATAGAAGAACTGGCTGCCCTCCATATAGCTGTCCACGTTGTAGCGGTTGATGCCCATGCTCTGTCCGAAGACGGGCAGCATGGAGATGATGGACTCGAACGAGGCCAAGCCCTGGTTGAACGTAGCCTTACCGCCACCGCCCGTCACGGCAAAACTGCCCGAAAATACCCAGTCGCCGTTCTTATAGGCCGCCTGGAAGCTGGGAATGACGGGAGCCGAAGCCTCGCCCTTGAAGAGCTTGGTGGCATTGCCCCCGTTCTGCACGCCATAGGCAAAGGGAGCGAAGGTGGAAGTTATCTGACGCGTCTGATAGGCGCTCTGGATGTTCAGCGACAGATGCAGGCCGTCGCCACCCTCGATGAAGGCCAAGCCGGCCGGATTGGAGTAGACGGCATCGATACGGGTCGAAGCGTCGCGCGCCAACATGCGCAAAAACAAGATATTCTGATTGGTGTTTGCAAGGAATCCTCCCGCAAAAGTTGGAATTGAAACCATCAGCAGCGCTGTGCCGATTAACAAGTTTTTTCTCATTCGTTCTTTTTTTTATTGATTTGCGGGCGCAAAGGTACAACAAAATTGCACACCGGCAATAGCTTTGTGCAAATAATCGGTTCAAAAGGGCACTGATAATTGAAAAACAAAACAGTTTCCAATGAAACGACCCACGGAGTCATTCCTTCTGTTTCCCTGCCGGCCCTCACATTTCCCATCGGTTGACATTCTGTCAGAAAGTGACACTTTGATTTTTAAACCGCCTGAGAATCGCTTCTTTCGGAGCGAAGGACGAGCCGGTCGGAAAGGACGAAGCAAGAAACACCTTACCAGCTATAAGACAGACGGATAGCGAAATATTTACATTTCAACCAGCAGAAAAAAGTCTGGAAAAACGACGTTTTGGAACGGCAAATACAACTTTCCCAGCCCAAACCTACCGTCTTCCCACACGAAACATACAATCTAACGAGAGAAAACAATGCTTTTCCCCACAGAAAACATACGATTTGACGAGGGAAAAGCGACGGTTTTCCCTGCTTAAAGGTGCTTTCCGACGACTTTTGGGCGACCTTTTCCCTCATTTTCCGCGCTATTTGCGCGTTTCTGACAAAAGCTGTTGTCAGCAAAAAGAACCGAATACTATCTTTTTGTCAGCCCAAAACCCCACTTTCCTAACCAACAAACTTTTTCGGCACAACGTTTGTTATAGATAAAAAACGAACATAAATCGATTCTAATAAAGATCCGTAAATCATGGCAACAACAATCGCATTCTTCGGCTCGAAGCCCTATGACGAGGCTTCGTTCAACGAAAAGAACAAGGACTTCGGCTTCGAACTCCGCTTCTATAAGGGACACTTGAACAAGAACAACGTCATCCTGACGCAGGGTGTGGACGTGGTATGCATCTTCGTAAACGATACGGCCAACGCCGAAGTCATCCGCCTGATGGCCGCGAACGGCGTCAAGCTGCTGGCCCTGCGCTGTGCGGGATACAACAATGTGGACCTGAAAGCCGCCGCCGAGTGTGGCATCGCCGTGGTGCGCGTGCCCGCCTACTCGCCCTATGCCGTGGCCGAATATACCGTGGCCCTGATGCTCTCGCTCAACCGCAAGATACATCGTGCCGCATGGCGTACGCGCGAGGGCAACTTCTCCCTGCACGGCCTGCTGGGCTTCGACATGCACGGCAAGACGGCCGGCATCATCGGCACGGGCAAGATTGCCAAGAAGCTCATCAGCATCCTCCGCGGATTCGGCATGAACATCCTGGCCTACGACCTCTATCCCGACTACAACTTTGCCCGCGAGAACCAGGTGGTCTACACCACGCTCGACGAACTTTATCACAGCTCGGACATCATCTCCCTGCACTGCCCCCTGACGGAGCAGACAAAGTACCTCATCAACGACTACTCCATCAGCAAAATGAAGGACGGCGTGATGATCATCAACACCGGCCGCGGACAGCTCATCCACACCAACGCCCTCATCGAAGGGTTGAAGAACAAGAAGATAGGTTCGGCCGGCCTGGACGTCTACGAGGAGGAGAGCCAGTACTTCTACGAAGACCGCTCAGACAAGATCATCGACGATGACACGCTGGCCCGCCTGCTGTCGTTCAACAACGTCATCGTCACTTCCCACCAGGCTTACTTCACACAGGAGGCCCTGAGCAACATCGCCACCACCACCCTGCAGAATGTCAAGGACTTCACGCTGGGCAAGGCATTGGAGACCGAAGTGAAGCTCTGACAGGTACGGCAGCACACGGACACGGCATCCGTGCGCTGCTTCCTGCGCTTTCAAAAAAATCAATAAAATAGTTGCTCCAGAGCGGAGTTTCAGCCATTTTTTCGTAATATTGCAGGGTGTACGAAGAATAAAGCATGAAACTGGACTATATATACCACAGTGGTTTTGCCATCGAGGCGGACGAAGTGACCGTTCTTATCGACTATTGGAAAGATTCACCCGATGAATCGGGACGGGACCTGGTACACGACCGCCTGCTACGGCGGCCGGGTGCCTTTTACGTTCTCGCCACCCATTTCCATCCCGACCACTTCAACCCCGAGGTGCTCCGCTGGCGTGAAGTCCGTCCCGACATCCGTTACATTTTCTCGAAAGACATTCTGAAACACCGGCGTGCCTCGGCCGACGACGCCCTCTATATAAATAAAGGTGGGGTCTACGAGGACGACCATCTGCGCATCCAGGCCTTCGGTTCAACCGATGTAGGCGTTTCCTTCCTCCTCGACCTCCAAGGTCTCCGCCTCTTCCATGCCGGCGACCTGAACAACTGGCACTGGAGCGAGGAATCCACTCCGCAGGAAATCCGCAAGGCCGAAGGCGACTACCTGGCCGAAATCCGCAACCTGCAGCAGGAATCGCCTGCCGTCGACGTAGCCCTCTTCCCCGTTGACCGTCGGATGGGCCGTGACTACACGCGCGGCGCCCTCCAGTTCGTAGAACGGATAAAAACCCGTATCTTTGTACCCATGCACTTCGGCGACGACTACGAAGGCGGAAACGCCTTCCGTCCGCAAGCCGAAGCCCACGGCTGCCGTTTCCTTACCATCGGCCGCCGGGGCGAAAGTTTCGACATCTAACAACAAAAAAAATAGAACGCAATGAAAAAATTGACTCAACTCCTATTCGTAGTCTTCTGCCTCTGTCTGCCTACCGTACTCCAGGCCCAGAAGCGTGATGACAGCAAGTACCTGGCCGGAGCCGTTCCCGAAGAAGACGGCAAAGTAGTTTTCAGCAAGGAATTCAGCATTCCCGGCATGTCGCAGGACGAAATCTATGCACGCATGAAGAAGTGGATGGAACTCCGCCTGAAGAAAAACCAGAACGAAGACAGCCGCGTGGTCTATACCAACCAGGAAAAAGGCCAGGTGATAGGCATGGGCGAAGAATGGATGGTATTTGCTTCCACCGCCCTGTCGCTGGACCGTACCCGTATCAGCTACCAGCTCAGTGCCTTCTGCCAGCCCGAAAAATGCGAATTCCGCATCGAAAAGATACGCTACACCTATCGCGAAGGCCGCGACCAGGAAAAATATGTGGCCGAAGAATGGATTACCGACGAATACGCGCTCAACAAGAAAAAGACCAAACTGGTGATGGGCCTTGCCAAATGGCGAAGAAAGACGGTAGACTTTGCCGACAACCTTTGTGTAGAAGTAGCCGAGGCTCTGAGTGCTGCAAGCATCGACCAGATTGTTGTACAAGGTGGTGAAGAAGAAGAACCTGACGCTCTGTTCGGAGGAAAGAAACGCAACAAAAAAGATGAAAAGGAACCTGAAGGAGTAAAGAAAAGCCTCGTCAACTCCGGCACGACAGTCATCGCTACCAAGAAACAGATTGCAACAGTACCTGAAGCAGCACAAGCGCAACAAAGTGCAACAGCAACTTCACAATCCGGACAGCTCAAGGAAGTGGCTCCTGACCAACTGCCAGCCGAAGCCATCCAGATTGGTACCGGAAAGCTGGTTATCGTCATCGGCAACGATGCCTTCAACATGACCATGATGACAGCCAACGCCGGAGGTTCGCTGGGCAAGATGTCCGGCAAGCCGGTAGTCTATACTTTCCTCTCGCCCGACCAGCCGCACGAACAACTCGACAAGGCCGAAACCTACACCGTCCGTTTCTACCCCAACGGCCAGCAGGAACCCAGCGTCGTACTGGAATGCAAGAAGCTGCCCTCGCAGGAACCTCTCGAAGGCCAGCCGCGCATGTACATCGGTGAAATTGTGAAGGCACAGATGAAATAAAATCAAGAGTATATTACAAAGCACCACGGATTACTCAGATTATCACAGATTGTTTCAATCATCCATTAATCATTATCTGTGATAATCTGAGTAATCTGTGGTGATCCATACCCCAACAAATCATTATTCAAAACCAATTATGGAAATCAAAAGCAAATTCGACCACTTTAATATCAACGTAACCAACCTCGAACGCAGCATCGCGTTCTACGAGAAAGCCTTAGGACTGAAGGAGGATCATCGCAAGGAAGCAGCCGACGGCTCGTTCACCCTGGTCTATCTGACTGACGAATGCAGCCCCTTCCTGCTGGAGCTCACCTGCCTGAAAGACCATACCCAGCCCTACGAACTGGGTGAAAACGAAAGCCACCTGTGCTTCCGCATCAGCGGTGACTACGATGCCGTCCGCCAGTATCACAAAGAGAATGGCTGGGTATGCTTCGAGAACGAAGCCATGGGGCTGTACTTCATCAACGACCCCGATGACTACTGGATTGAAATTCTGCCTGCCCGATAATCCGCATTCCTCACCTGTAAACTGTAAAACCTATGAGTATAGAAGAAGCCATGATGGGCGGCATCGTCTTCAAAGGGAAAAAGGAAAAGCCCAAAGGCGAAGCCAAAGTGAAAACCAAAGCCAAAAAGAAAACCTATATTACCGGCCTCCACAATTCGGGAGCCGCCAAAATGAAAGCCGAAATCCGCCGCAAGCGCGCCAACAGACATAAGAAATGATATACACCGACCTGCTGACAACCGACAAAGACCCGATGGGAACAGCCATCCTTGACTACTTGGAACATGGACGAGCCGACAAGCTGCGCGTATTCTCTTCCCAGTTCGACGAAGACGAGATACCGGTCCGCACCCTGTTCCGCACCGAAAAGCTGATGGCCCCGCTGGAGCGGACAGCCCTGCAACTCGCTGCCGGCCACATCCTCGATGTAGGTGCCGGAAGCGGTTGCCACAGCCTGGCCCTGCAAGCGGCCGGCAAGGAAGTGGAAGCCATCGACATCTCCCCGCTATCGGTAGAAGCCATGCGCAGACGCGGTGTAAAGCAAGCCACACAGGCCAATCTCTTCAACGAAAGTTTTTGCGGTTCCTACGACACCCTCCTTATGCTGATGAACGGCTCCGGCATCATCGGGCGACTGGAGAACCTGCCCGCCTTCTTCCGGAAAGCCAAGCAACTGTTGCGCCCCGGAGGCAGCATCCTGATGGATTCCAGCGACCTGCGATACCTGTATGAAGACGAAGACGGAAGTTTCGTCATCGACATTGCAGGCGACTACTACGGCGAAGTGGATTTCAGGATGCAGTACAAGGATATCATAGGCAATCCGTTCGACTGGCTCTACATCGACTTCCAGACCCTTTCCCTCTACGCCGCACAAAACGGCTTCGAAGCCGAACTGGTAAAGGAAGGAAAACATTACGACTACCTGGCCCGGCTTCGCCCGAAAGCTTGAATCACTCTTCGGCCAGCATCGCGTCTATCTTTTCGACCAGCCGCTGGAATTCTTCCGGATTGTACAGACGGGTCAGCATAACGATTTTCCCGTCGCGGTCTATCAGCACATTGCGGGTAATGCCTGCCTGTCGTTGCGCATAGAGGGCAAAGACATCGGCCCCCGGATCCAGAGCCAGCGGATAGGTCACTTTGGTAGCCTTGCCGAAAGCAATGACTTTCTCCAAAGGCTCGTCGCGGTCGATGCCCATCAGATAAAAGTACTTGTTGTCCTTGTGCTTCTGCCAGATATCCTTCTCGATAAACGGCATCTCCTTGCGGCATACGCCACACCAGCTGGCCGTGAACTGGAGCATCACCACCTTGCCACGCAGGCTGGACAGTTTCACGCTCTGCCCGTCCGTGAGCTTTACTGTAAAGTCGGGAGCCTGTTCACCCACCTTGACAATATAACCATTGGCGTCAGCCTGTTTTTCCTGAGCATTGCCTGCCAGAGCAATCATTGCCAGCAGACAGAAAAAGAATAGATTCAGTCGTTTCATGTTGTTTCGAGTTTATAAAATTGTCACATTCGCAAAGATACACTTTAATCTGATTCGGGCAAAAAAGGACCGTCATTCTGACTCCGACGAAGATTTCTTCTCTTCCTTTTTCTTCTTATCCAAAAGCATGCTCATGAAAGCCGAGCTGATAATACCCGTAGGAATGGCAATCATCGCTATGCCTATCAAGCTGATAATGCTGCTCAGAAGCCTGCCCAATGCCGTGATGGGATAGATATCTCCATAGCCCACCGTCGTAAAAGCCACGATGGCCCACCAGAATCCATCACCTATATTGGCAAAGGCTTCCGGCTGTGCTCCCCGTTCAATGTAATACATCAATATCCCCGAAAAGCCCAACATAATGCCGCAGGCCGTATAGGCAGTGATCAGTTCCTCCTTTACCGTCTTGAGCACCGTACCTATCAACTGGAAAGAACGTGAATAACGGATCAGTTTGAATATAATCAGGATATAGGCCAGCACCACCAGATGTACGTGCGGACTCTCCTGATAGAGATAAATGACCACAAACGGAAAGACCGCCACAAAGTCGATGATGCCATAGAAGGAGAACAGATAACGCAGACGGGCTTTCCAGGCATGCTTGCAATCGACATACTGGACAGGAGCCGCTATAATCCTCAAGATATATTCGATCGTAAAGACAAACGAAGCCAGGTAATTGAACGAATACAGCCAGCTACGGTAGGGCGCCGACTCTGCAAACGAACCATATACGATGGAAATGATTGAACCGATAATAAAGAACAGCACAAAGTACTGAAACCATTTCTTCATCAACTGACGATGAATGGTCCTATAAACTTTTTCATGACGAATCAGTTGAGGAATCCTCCCATGCAAAGGGTTCAGGTCCAAGTGTGGCCGGGTATTCATATTCATTTCGGTTTATAACATTGAGAATTACAAAAATAGGGAATAAAACAGGAACAAACAAATCCCGTTCCCGGTTTCTTGTTTCGGTTTCTTGCTTCTACCCAAAAAGTTCCCCGCCCACCATTGCAGAAGAAGCGTTATTCAGCCGGCGCAATTTTTCCAACGTCGCTCCGTTGCGTTCCAAAGAGTAGAACAAAGACGATTTTCCGATATAAAAGAAATAATCATCCGCCCACCCCAAATATTTTGCATTCTCTCCTTCCCTGTCCACGGCGTCCGCTCCACTGTAAAGTCATAATATTCAACAAAACATTCATTACTTTCTTCATTTACACAGACAGTCTCTTATTCCTGGTTTGAACCCCAAGGCCCTTATGTTTCAAACATAAGGGGGGAATGTTTCAAACATAAGGCCTCTATGTTTCAAACCTTCCCAAAACAACCACCAAACAGACGATTGGAGGTATCCCTCATGCCTAAATCAAAAGAATTTACATTTTACATGAAATATTACCGAGATAAACAGATTCTATCAGGAGGGCTACAATTGGGAGATTTATGAGTTACCGATCTACAAACGGTCTACATTTACACAAAAACATCAGATAGGCGAAAGAACATCAGAAAAGGTAAGAAGGCTAACTATCAGACAGTCAACAAACAAAAAAGCCCCGCCTTTTTAAAGGCAGGGCTTCTATTGGATTTCGAGGTACCTGGCGGATTCGAACCGCCGTACACGGTTTTGCAGACCGCTGACTAAGCCACTCATCCAAGGTACCAAGATCGATTTGCAAGGGGTTACTTCCCGATTGCGGATGCAAAGGTAGTACAATTTTTCTAATTACCAACTATCCGCAGCATTTTTTCTTCATTTCTTTTTTCACGGCCGCCGAAGGACAACCGCCCGAACACCCGCAAGAACATCCGCTACAAGGATTTTCCCCTTTCCGCGAACGGCGGAAAAAGGAACGGATGCTCTTTACGATGCTCCACAGGCACAGCAGTACGATCAGGGCTACCGCCCAATGTTGCCAGTCGGTCATACAAACAATCCTCCTATCTGATAAACGGCAAAGGACATGATCCATGCCAATATAGTGGTATAGGCAGCCGCAAATGCCGCCCACTTCCAGCCGCCCGCCTCCTGCCTGATGGCGGCCAGCGTAGCCACACACGGGAAATAAAGCAGGATGAAAACCATATAGCCATAAGCTACCAGCGGCGTGATGGGCAACCGTTGGGCCAGGGTCGTCTCATCGGCTTCGGCATCATCGGCATAGAGTACACCCAGCGAACTGACCACCAGTTCCTTAGCTCCCACTCCCGACAGGATGCCGATACCCAGCTTCCAGTCGAAGCCCAATGGTTCGATAGCCGGCTCGATGGCCTTGCCAATGCGGCCGATATAGGAATTCTCCTGTTGCTGCGCCAGGTCCATCGACTCGGAAGGACGTGGATAATAACCCAGCACCCAAATGATGATGGAGGCTACCATGATGACACCACCCATCTTGCGCAGGTATTGTGCACCCTTCTCCCACGTGTGGCGGAAGATAGCTTTCGAAGTAGGCATGCGGTAGGGGGGCAGCTCCATGACGAACGGCGTGTCGTCGCCCTTCACAAGGAAGCGGCTGAAGAGACGCGCCATGACCACGGCCAGGATGATGCCCAAGCTATAAATGCTCAGCAACACCAGGCTGGCATGATGGGGGAAGAAGACGCCTACCAGCAACAGATAGATGGGCAGGCGCGCACTGCACGACATCAAGGGATTGATGAGGATGGTCACCAGCCGGCTCTTGCGGTTCTCGATGGTGCGCGAAGCCAATACGGCAGGCACATTGCATCCGAAGCCCATAATCAGGGGAATGAACGACTTGCCGTGCAAGCCCATCTTGTGCATTATTTTGTCCATGATGAAGGCTGCACGGGCCATGTACCCCGAATCCTCCATCAGCGAAATGAACAGATAGAGTATCAGGATGTTGGGCAGGAAAACAATGACGCCTCCCACGCCGCCGATGATACCGTCGATGAGCAAATCCTTCAACGGCCCTTCGGCCATGTTGTTGCTGATGAAGGTTCCGATGACGTTCACCAGGCTCTCAATCCAGTCCTGCGGGTAGGCTCCCAGCACGAAAGTCACTTCGAACATCAGGAACATGAAGAGGAAAAAGATGGGAAATCCCCAGACGCGGTGGGTCACGATGGCGTCTATCACGCGTGTCATGCGCTCCTTGTCCTGATGGTTGTCCACGAACGTCTCGCGAAGGGCACCCGAGATGAAGCCATACTTGGCGTCGGTGATGGCCTGCTCGCTGTCCTCGTTCATCACCTCGCGGATGCGCTGCTTCTCGCGGTCGCGCACCTCCAATATCTTGTCGCCGTTGGGCAGGGTCTTCACCATGCCCTCCAGGTCCTTGTCGTTCTCCAGCAACTTGATGGAAAGAAAACGGGTGGAGTATTTGTGACGGATGTTTTCGTTTTCGCTGATGACCAGCTTCACCGCATCAATGCTGCGCTCCAGTTCGGGGCCGTGGTTGATGTGGATGTGGCGGAAGAAGCCGCGCGGATGCTCCTCCTCTTCCTGATGGGTGCCGAAAGCGTGGTCGGGCACATATTCCTTGTGCCACTGGCGGAAGTCTTCGAGGATTTCGGCGCGCACCTTTCCCTTCTTGTCGAGGAAGTCGCCTCCCTCGTAAAGGGTGATGATGACGTGGAAAAGGTTTTCCACGCCGCGGCCCGTACGGCTCACGGTGGGCAGCATCGGCACGCCGAAGAGTTCGCCCAGCTTCACGTAATCCAGCGTATTGCCGCTGGCCTCCAGCTCGTCGTACATGTTCAGAGCCACCACCATGCGGACGTTCATGTCTATCAGCTGGGTGGTCAGGTAGAGGTTGCGCTCCAGGTTGGAGGCATCGACCACGTTGATGATGATGTCCGGCGTCTGGTCGATGATGTGGCGGCGGACGTAGATTTCCTCGGGCGAATAGGCCGAAAGCGAATACGTGCCCGGCAGGTCGACAATGCGGAAGCGGTAGCCCTGGAAGTCGAAGAAGCCTTCCTTGGCATCGACCGTCACGCCGCTGTAGTTACCCACATGCTCGTGTGCCCCCGAAGCGATGTTGAAGAGCGATGTCTTGCCACAATTCGGATTGCCCACCAGCGCCACGTTGATGGTGCGGCGCTTGTCGCGCGCCAGCGTTCTCATTTCGTCCTCGGTCAGGCGGATGTCTTCCTCCAGTCCTTTGTGATAGCCGGGCTGCACGTTGTGTTCCCTCGCCTCCTGTTCGCTGATGACCTCAATCATGTCGGCCTCCTGGCGGCGCAGGGAGATTTCGTAACCCATCACTTTGTATTTCACAGGGTCGCGCAAAGGCGCGTTGAGCAGCACCTCCACCGTCTTGCCCTTGATGAAGCCCATCTCCACAATGCGCTTGCGGAAACCTCCGTGGCCCATCACCTTGACAATCACGCCTTTCTCGCCGGTATTCAATTCGGATAAACGCATAGTATTTGCCTTTCTCTATGATTTTTCGGATGCAAAGATACGAGATATGCCGACAACCCGCAAGCAATTTAGAATGTTTTTAAATAACAAGGCGTAAGAAACTGATAGCAACCCCCGTCCGCATCGCACTACGTGCCATTTCGGAAAGCAATGTTTTCAAAGGGAGAAAGCAATGCTTTAAAGGTTGCAAAGCAGTGCTTTCCGAAGGAATACTGACCTGCTAATAAAACAACGGCACCTCGGAAATAAAAAAGCCCGAAAACGTTGTTTTCGTCTTTTGTATTTCTCTTGGTTTATACTACCTTTGCAGGTATGGAAAAGAAGAAAGTTGCCCAATACATTGCCCAAGAACGTCTGCTGGAAGCAGGCGGCAAAGTCATCGTGGCCCTGAGCGGCGGTGCCGACTCCGTGGCCCTCCTGTTCCTGCTGACGGAGCTGGGTTATGCATGCGAGGCGGCGCATTGCAACTTCCACCTGCGCGGCGAGGAATCCGACCGCGACGAGCAATTCGTCCGCCGCCTGTGCGAGGAGCGGCACGTCGCCCTGCACGTTGTCCACTTCGACACCACCCAACACGCCGCCAACCGGCACATCTCCATCGAAATGGCCGCGCGCGAGCTGCGCTACCAGTGGTTCGAGACCCTCCGTCAGGAGCTGGGAGCCGACGCTGTAGCCGTGGCCCATCATGCCGACGACAGCGTGGAGACCTTCCTGCTCAACCTGATGCGGGGCACGGGCATCAACGGTTTGCGGGGCATCCGCCCACGCAACGGCCGCATCGTCCGCCCCCTGCTTTGCCTGACGCGCGATGACATCCTGCACTACCTCGACCGCCAAGGCCAGTCGTACGTCACCGACAGTACCAACCTGCAGGACGAATACACGCGCAACAAGATACGCCTGAACCTCCTGCCCCTGATGCAGGAAATCAACCCGTCCGTCCGACGGAGCATTCTCCGTACGGCCGCCCACTTGGACGAAGCCGCCACCTTATATAATATAAGTATAGCCGAAGCCAGGGAAAGGGTGCTCTGCCCCGAAGGCATCCGCATAACCGCCCTGCTGAAAGAAGCAGAGCCACAGGCGCTGCTCCATGAAATCCTCCACCCGCTGGGCTTCAACGAAGCGCAGACGGACGACATCTTCCGCTCGCTCGAAAGGCAGGCAGGCAAAGCCTTCGAATCGGAAGGCTGGTTGGTGGTGAAGGACCGCGACCTGCTGCTGATGCAAGACAAGCAAACCATGAACCGCCCGCCCCGACTGGAAATGACGGAAGTGGAGCTGACGTCTGACTTCGTCATCCCCCGCGACCGGCTGACCGCCTGTTTCGACACCGCCAAGCTGCACCACGCACTGACCCTGCGTCTGTGGCAGACGGGCGACACGTTCGTGCCCTTCGGCATGAAAGGACGCAAAAAAGTAAGCGATTATCTGACCGACCGCAAATTCTCCCTCCTGCAAAAACAACGCCAATGGGTGTTGTGTTGCGGCGAAGACATCGCCTGGCTGGTGGGCGAACGGACAGACAACCGCTTTCGGGTGGACGAACACACACGCAAAGTGACGCTCGTCCGTATGGTCAAAGAATGATACGATTTTCCTTCGGACGCTGGAAGCAGTCGTGCAACAAAGCAGCGAAGGGTGTATCGAACGTGCGTGCCTTCTGGGGGCACCCCTTCACGCAGGCACAACAACGGATGCATTTCTCGGCATTCGTCACGCACTCCTCCCCTTTCACAATGGCGCCTGCAGGACAACGCTTCACGCACAAGCCGCAATGTGTACAGAGTTTCTCGTCCACCTGAGGCGTGCGAGGCATGGGCACACCGCTCTTGCGCAATTTTATCACCCGACGCAGGAAACGGAACAAAGGTAAGAAGGGCTGCTTCGGCCGCTGAATCTTCTGCACGTCCACGCCATACAGATGCTCTGCATCGGCGGCATTCGACAGCTTAATACGCACCTTGGCACCAAACTCTTCGGCAAACTTCAGGTCGTCGTCATCGGGACGGCCGGCCGCAATGGGGTAACGGTCGCTGCTGTACGAATGCTCACCCACAAACGTGCCACCGGCAATCACCTTGAAACCCAATCCGCTAACAAAAGCATCCAACTCCGTCAAAGCCTTCTCGTAGGCACGGTTGCCATAAACCATAACTATCACGGCCGGCGTACCGTCGGCGCGGAGGTCTTTCATCCGCTCCAAAGCCAGGGGAGCCACATGGCCGCCATATACAGGTACCGTTATCACCGCCAGCACATCAGATCCAAACTCCTTCTGCTCAGGCGTCTGCAAGGTCATATCTACAAAAGAAACATCGGCAATACCCATGCCGCGAACAATCGCCTCGCCTATCTGTTTGGAAGTATGCGTCGGCGAAAAAGTAATCAGATTAATAGCATTAACTGTCATAACTTCACTTTTACTGAAGCAAAGATAAGTGATTCCGCTCAAAAAACAGACCTTTTTATAGGAAAGCTGAAAAATAATCATTACCTTTGCGCCGTTGAAACACTTCAATAAAACAACATCCCATTTATAATTACAGATTTCAAAACAACGGCGGTTTCAGTCTTAATTGTCGGCAACGGCTGCGTTAAGCTATCAACCACCTCCTTAAAAATAAATCATACACGCATATATGTATAACATTATTCAACTGAACGACAAAAGTTTGTCGGAACTCCAAAGTATTGCGCAAGAATTAGGTATCAAGAAGACCGATTCGCTGAAGAAAGAAGAACTGGTCTATAAGATTCTCGATGAACAGGCCATTGTAGGAGCCACCAAGAAAGTGGCTGCCGAAAAGCAGAAGGAAGAGCGCAAGAACGAACGTCAGAAGCGGTCGCGCGTGACCATTAAAAAAGAAAACGTAGACAAAGTATTCTCGGCAGACAAAAACGGCGAGCTGACCAAACCCAACCCGAAAGAAGCTCCCAAAATAGAAGAAAAGAACATCATCCCCGCCCCTCAACCGGCAACCGACAGCGCAGCCGAAACGGCCCAGGCACAGGAAGCAGAAGCCGCTCCGAAGCGCAAGCCGGGACGCCCTCGCAAGAATAAGGCGGAAGAGGCCAAGGCACAGGCTGATACAGCCGCTCAGGAGGAAGTAAAGGAAACTCCCGAAGCTGCTCCGAAAGCCGAAGAAGAAAAGAAGGCACCGGCCGAAATCGTTGAGGAAAAAGAAGAAAGCCCGATTCTGGCTGCCTCGAACGACGACTTCATTCCCATCGAAGACCTGCCTACCGACAAGGTGGAACTCCCCTCCGAACTGATTGGAAAATTCGAAGCAACCCGCGTGGAAGTACCTGTCATGCCAACCCCTGCCCAACAGAAACAACAGCGCCAGCGCATCCGCCGCGACAAAAACAACGGAAACGGCAACAACAATCCGAACAACAATAATAACAACCAGAATAACAACCAGAACAACAACCAGCCCCAGCGCCAGCCTGCGGCCCAACAGCGTGCCGCCCAGCCCAACAACCAGGCAGCCGTAACCCAGCCGCAACCCGAGAACAAACCGGCCGAACGCGAAAAGGCTTACGACTTCGACGACATCCTGAACGGCACCGGCGTACTGGAAATCATGCCCGACGGTTACGGATTCCTCCGCTCGTCGGACTACAACTACCTCTCCTCGCCCGACGACATCTATGTATCGCAGTCGCAAATCAAGCTCTTCGGCCTGAAGACAGGCGACGTGGTCGACGGTGTTATCCGCCCGCCCAAGGAAGGAGAAAAATACTTCCCGCTGGTGAAGGTATCCAAAATCAACGGCCGTGACCCGGCTTTCGTGCGTGACCGCGTTCCCTTCGAACACCTCACACCGCTCTTCCCCGACGAAAAGTTCAAGCTTTGCAAAGGCGGATACAGCGACTCGCTCTCGGCTCGTGTGGTAGACCTCTTCGCCCCCATCGGCAAAGGCCAGCGCGCCCTCATCGTGGCACAGCCCAAGACCGGTAAGACCATCCTGATGAAGGACATTGCCAACGCCATCGCAGCCAACCACCCCGAGGTATATATGATTATGCTGCTCATCGACGAGCGCCCTGAAGAAGTGACCGACATGGCCCGCACCGTCAACGCCGAGGTTATCGCCTCGACCTTCGACGAACCGGCTGAACGCCACGTAAAGATTGCCGGCATCGTGCTGGAAAAAGCCAAGCGCATGGTAGAATGTGGTCACGACGTTGTCATCTTCCTCGACTCTATCACCCGTCTGGCCCGCGCCTACAACACCGTTTCGCCCGCATCAGGCAAGGTATTGTCAGGTGGTGTGGATGCCAACGCACTGCACAAGCCCAAACGTTTCTTCGGTGCCGCCCGCAACATCGAAGGCGGCGGTTCGCTCACCATCCTGGCTACGGCTCTGATTGATACCGGCTCCAAGATGGACGAAGTGATCTTCGAGGAATTCAAGGGTACGGGTAACATGGAGCTCCAGCTCGACCGCAACCTGGCCAACAAGCGCATCTTCCCCGCCGTCAACATCGTCGCTTCGAGCACACGCCGCGACGACCTGCTGCAAGACAAGCAGACGTTGGACCGCATGTGGATTCTGCGCAAGTACCTGGCCGACATGAACGCCCTCGAGGCCATGGACTTCGTGAAGGACCGTTTGGAAAAGACCAAAGACAACGACGAGTTCCTCATGAGCATGAACAGCTGAGAATAATGAACCCTTTACAATGAACCATAGATAATTGATAATACCATATGTTCGATAACTTAAGCGAACGGCTCGAACGGTCGTTCAAGATATTGAAAGGTGAAGGCAAAATCACCGAAATCAACGTGGCCGAAACCCTGAAAGACGTGCGCAAAGCCCTGCTCGACGCCGACGTCAACTACAAGGTGGCCAAAAACTTTACCGATACCGTCAAGGCCAAGGCCATAGGACAGAACGTGCTCACCGCCGTCAAGCCCAGCCAGCTGATGGTGAAGATTGTCCACGACGAGCTGACCCAGCTGATGGGTGGCGAAACCGCCGAAATCGACCTGAGCGGCAAGCCGTCGGTCATCCTGATGTCGGGTCTGCAAGGTTCGGGTAAGACGACCTTCTCCGGCAAGCTGGCCCGCATGCTCAAGACGAAGAAGAACCGTAAGCCGCTGCTCGTGGCCTGCGACGTCTACCGCCCCGCCGCCATCGAACAGCTGCGCGTGCTGGCCGAACAGATTGACGTGCCCATGTACTGCGAGATGGACAGCAAAGATCCTGTGAAGATTGCCCAGAACGCCATCCAGGAAGCCAAGGCCAAAGGTTACGACCTCGTTATCGTCGATACCGCCGGTCGTCTGGCCGTGGACGAGGAGATGATGAACGAGATTGCCGCCATCAAGCAGGCCATCAATCCCAACGAAATCCTCTTCGTGGTCGATGCCATGACCGGTCAGGATGCCGTGAACACGGCCAAGGAATTCAACGACCGCCTGGACTTCAACGGCGTGGTACTGACCAAGCTCGACGGTGACACCCGTGGCGGTGCGGCCCTCTCCATCCGCTCGGTGGTGAACAAGCCCATCAAGTTTGTGGGTACCGGCGAGAAGCTCGATGCCGTCGACCAGTTCCACCCCAGCCGTATGGCCGACCGTATCCTGGGTATGGGTGACATCGTGTCGCTGGTAGAGCGTGCGCAGGAGCAGTACGACGAGGAAGAAGCCAAACGCCTGCAGAAGAAGATTCAGAAGAACCAGTTCGACTTCAACGACTTCATGAGCCAGATCCAGCAAATCAAGAAGATGGGTAACCTGAAGGAGCTGGCCTCCATGATACCGGGTGTAGGCAAGGCTATCAAGGACATCGACATCGACGACAACGCCTTCAAGAGCATCGAAGCCATCATCAACTCCATGACACCGAAGGAGCGCACCAACCCCGAAATACTGAACGGCTCGCGCCGCCAGCGCATCGCCAAGGGTAGCGGTACGAACATCCAGGAGGTGAACCGCCTGCTGAAGCAGTTCGACCAGACCCGCAAGATGATGAAGATGGTGACGGGCAGCAAGATGGGCAAGATGATGATGCCGAAGTTGAAGAAATGATACATACCGCTTCGTAGCGTCACGCCGCCGTAAAAGTACGGAGACGGACGACCGAACATCCGACGAACGCAGACGATGACAGCCTGGAAAGGCGCATCGCCTGCGTTTGTCTTTTCATATCCGTATATACAAGATAATCAGCAACATCGTTTTCCTCACCCTGTTTCATAAACGGGGAAAGACTTTCTCTCCCTGAGGGAAAGGTCTTCCCTTTAAAAGGGAAAGGCTTTCTCCTTTAAAGGGAAAAGCTTTCCCCTAGCGGGGGAACAGGGGTAAAAAAGCCCCGCCTGCCGACAGACGCCGCCCGCAACCGGAGTATCGGCGCAACATTCTCCCTACTCCCTCCCCCGCTCCGGGCAAAGCAAAGCGAATGCCACCCTTCCCTTTCGGGCAGGAACCGTCAGCTGAAAAACTCCGTTCTCGCTGACGCTTCTCTCCGTTTACCCCATTATTGGATTAGACAGGATGCGGTTCGGGATAATCAAATTGAAAAACTTATTTTTCATTTGTTTCTGCGCTCACCTTTCACTATCTTTGTAAGCAAACAAGGGATTGTCCCCATGAAGAACAAGAACCTGAAAAACAAATTATGAACCTTCAATAAAAAAAGAAACTATGACACTGATAGACGGAAAAGCTATTTCAGAACAAGTGAAGCAGGAGATTGCTGCCGAAGTGGCGGAAATCGTGGCTCGCGGAGGCAAGCGCCCCCACCTGGCCGCCATCCTGGTGGGACACGACGGCGGTAGCGAGACCTACGTGGCCGCCAAGGTAAAGGCCTGCGAAGTATGCGGCTTCAAGTCGAGCCTCATCCGCTACGAGGCCGACGTGACCGAAGAAGAACTGCTGGCCAAGGTGCGCGAACTGAACAACGACCCCGACGTGGACGGCTTCATCGTGCAGCTCCCCCTGCCCAAGCACATCTCCGAACAGAAAGTTATCGAAACCATCGACTACCGCAAGGACGTGGACGGCTTCCACCCCATCAACGTGGGACGCCTCTCCATCGGCCTGCCCTGCTACGTGTCGGCCACGCCGAACGGCATCCTCGAACTGCTGAAGCGCTACAACATCGACACGAAGGGCAAGAAATGCGTCATCCTGGGCCGCAGCAACATCGTGGGCAAGCCGATGGCCATGCTGATGATGCAGAAAGCCTGTCCGGGCGACGCCACCGTCACCGTATGCCACAGCCGCAGCCGCGACCTGGTGAAGGAATGCCAGGAGGCCGACATCATCATCGCCGCCATGGGCCAGCCCAACTTCGTGAAGGCCGAAATGGTAAAGGAAGGCGCCGTCGTGATTGACGTAGGCACCACCCGCGTGCCCGACGCCACCAAGAAATCGGGCTTCAAGCTGACGGGCGACGTGAAGTTCGACGAAGTGGCCCCCAAGTGCTCGTTCATCACTCCCGTACCGGGCGGCGTAGGTCCCATGACCATCGTCTCGCTGATGAAGAACACCCTGCTGGCCGGCAAGAAAGCCGTGTACAACGACTGACCCACCTTCCAAACCCTGAAAGGCAATGAAGACGTGGGCGCTCCTTACCTTATTCCTTTATAGCGTAATCCTCTCCGCACAGGAGCGGATTACGCTGTTGTTTGTGGGCGACCTGATGCAGCATCAGGCGCAGATAGATGCCGCACGCACACCGCAGGGTACCTACGACTACACGCCCTGCTTCTCCCTCGTCGGCCCGCAGATACAGGCGGCCGACATCGCCGTCGGCAATCTGGAAGTGACGCTGGGCGGACGTCCCTACACGGGCTATCCCGCCTTCAGTGCCCCCGACGAATACCTCCATGCCATCCGCGATGCCGGCTTCGATGTCCTGCTCACCGCCAACAACCACTGCCTGGACCGCGGGCAGAAAGGGCTGGAGCGCACGCTCCACCTGCTCGACTCCCTGCAGATACCTTCGGCCGGGACCTATCGCGACTCCACCGACCGCCACCACCGCTATCCGCTGCTCCTGCAGAAGAACGGTTTCCGCATCGCCCTGCTGAACTACACCTACGGCACCAACGGACTGCGCGTCAAGGCTCCCAACCAAGTGAACTACCTGGACCGCCGCCAGATGCTGAAAGACATCCACACCGCCCAAGCCTGGCGCCCCGACGTCCTCATCGCCTGCCTGCACTGGGGCAACGAATACCAGCAGCTGCCCAGCCGCGAACAGCAGGAGTGGGCCGACTGGCTGTTTGCCCAGGGCGTGGACCACATCATCGGCAGCCATCCGCACGTGGTGCAGCCCATGGAGGTGCGCACCGACAGCCTCAGCGGCGACCGTCATCTGCTGGTCTACTCGCTGGGCAACTACCTCTCCAACATGAGCGCCCGCCACACCGACGGCGGTGCCGTCGTCAGCCTGACCCTGGAGAAAACTTCTCCGACGGCTGTCTCAGGCCCCCGCACCCGGCTGGCTTCCTGCAGTTACGACCTTGTATGGACAGGCCGCCCCGCACTGACCGGAAAAAAGAATTTCATTCTCTATCCCGTCACCACTCCGGCAGACAGTCTGGCCCCGGCAGCCCGTAACCGGCTGAAAATCTTTACAGAAAACACCCGCAAGCTGTTTACCAGGCACAACAAGGGAATCGGCGAGCAAACAAAATGATGCAGAAAAACAAAAAATATTTCCCGAAAGTTTTGCCAGTTCAAATATAATCCATATCTTTGCACCGCATTTAGGAAATGCACTAACATGGTGGCTGTAGTTCAGTTGGTTAGAGCGTCAGATTGTGGTTCTGAATGTCGTGGGTTCGAGTCCCATCTGCCACCCACTAGTGGTAATCCTCATAAGCGAAAGCTTATGGGGATTTTCTTTTTATAAGCAGTTACAACATCCGCATGAAACAGGAATTGAAAGAAAACGGCGGCCTCCCCGCCCATATCCTCTGGACCCTTGCCATCGTGGCAGGTGTGTCTGTAGCCAACATCTACTACAACCAGCCCCTGCTCAACCTGATACGGCAGGAACTGGGCATCACGGAGTTCAGCGCCAATCTCATCGCCATGATCACGCAGGTGGGCTATGCGCTGGGACTGCTACTCATCATCCCGCTGGGCGACCTCTATCCGCGCAAGAAAATCATTCTGGCCAACTTCGCCCTGCTCATCTGCTCCCTGCTGACGATGGCCGTCAGCAAGGACATCCATGTCATCTGGGCCGCGTCGCTGCTCACGGGTATAGGTTCCATGATTCCCCAAATCTTCGTGCCCATCGCCTCCGTCTTCTCCCGCCCGGAGAACAAGGGGCGCAACGTGGGTATCGTCATCTCGGGTCTGCTGACGGGCATCCTGGCCTCACGCGTGGTCAGCGGCTACGTCGGCGAACTGCTGGGCTGGCGCGAGATGTACTACATAGCCGCCGGCATGATGGTGGTGTGTGCCGTGGTGGTGCTCAAGGTACTGCCCGACATCCGCCCCACCTTCAGCGGACGGTATTCCGACCTGATGAAATCGCTTTTCCGGCTGGTGAGAGACTATCCCGAACTGCGCATCTATTCCATCCGCTCCGCCCTGGCCTTCGGCTCCATGCTGGGCATGTGGTCGTGCCTGGCCTTCAAGATGGGCGGCGCACCGTTCTATGCCGACAGCGACGTTATCGGCTTCCTGGGCCTGTGTGGCGTGGCCGGCGCCCTGACGGCCTCGTTCGTGGGCAGCTGGGTGAAGAAGGTGGGCGTACGCAATTTCAACTACATCGGGTGCGGGCTCATCCTCCTGTCCTGGTGCTGCTTCTACTTCGGGCAGAACAGCTTCGCCGCCATCGTGGCAGGCATCCTGCTGATAGACATCGGCATGCAGTGCATCCAGCTCAGCAACCAGACGAGCATCTTCCACCTCTGCCCGTCGGCCTCCAACCGCCTGAACACCATCTTCATGACCACCTACTTCATCGGCGGCTCGCTGGGTACCTTCCTGGCCGGCAGCTGCTGGGAGTTGTGGGGCTGGGGCGGCGTATCGGCCGTGGCTTCCCTGCTGACACTGATTTCACTGGGCATCACGGTGGTGACGCAAAAGTAAAAAAACAATGGGGCTGCATCAACAACATGACAGAATGGTTCGCATTCTCTCTTATTTTTTGATACAGCCCCACAAATGTATAGAAGTCGGGCAAAGCAATCAGTCACCTTCCTCGAGCTGGAAGACCGTTTCGACCGGCTGACCGAAGACTTTCGCTATCTTGAGTGCCAATACCGTAGAAGGAACATACTTCTTGGTCTCGATGGCATTGATGGTCTGACGGCTCACTCCCACCGCCTCGGCCAGTTGTTGCTGCGTCATCTGATGGATGGCGCGCTGCACGCGCAAGGTATTATTCATGATTCTCCTTTCTGAAACGCCAAAGTTTCCAATGAAAAAATACAAGAAATAAAATCAATACGGTAAACATGTTGACAGCCATAAAGTTGAGATATGGCATTCCGTAAATGCAAAGTGTCACTCCAATCAGAATCAAGTAATTGCACACAACGGCCATCGTCCAGGCCTGCATGCGCAGATGGGCAATGCATTCGTCCTCATCCTTCTCACGCGAGAAGGAAGCCAGCAACAAACTAACAGCAAGACCGATCACAACAAGTTCGTCAAAACAGTCCCTCATCCCTATTTGGGACAAGAAAGCATCCATCCACGATCCATTAGACAAGAGATAAAGACCTCCCAACACAAAAGGAATGCCCAACCACAATCCTACTTTCTTGCAGGAGGGCGACAAAAGATAATCGGTTTTCATATCATAATGGTTTTAAAGATTACGATGCAAATATATAGCAAACATTACAATAAAACAAGTATCCTTGATAAAAAGTAATGTTTACTTTACATTTATTCTGAATTTACCGAGTCTTTTCCCTCTGCACGCTTCAGACTCATCACCCCGACTTTATCTAGAAACACGCCCCGAGGTGTTGCCCTGCATGAGGCTTTCCACCTCTTCGACGGTCACCAGATTGAAGTCGCCATAGACGGTATTCTTTAGAGCCGATGCCGCCAGGGCAAAATCAAGCCCCTTCTGCGCATCGTCGGGATAGGCCAGCAGGCCATAAATCAGGCCGCCCACAAAGGCATCGCCTGCCCCCACACGATCTACTTCGTGGTCGATGTCATAGATACCGGTATGATAGAACTGCCCGTCGGACAAGAGTACGGCGGCCAGCAGATTGTGGTTGGAGGTAATGGAATTGCGCAACTCCAGAAACATCTTCCGGCAGCGGGGTACACACTTGCTTACCTGACGCATAAAATCTTCGAAAGCCGGCAGGCTAGCTTCAAACGAACAGTCGGACGCCGTCGTTGCCTTGAAGCCGACAGGTTCCAGCCCCATAATTTCGCGATATTCGGGTTCGGCCGCAAAAAGCACGTCACTGTACTGTACCAGCGGCATCATCACTTCGGCTGCCGTCCGCCCGTAGTTCCACAACTTCTTGCGGAAGTTCAGGTCGCACGAGATGGTGAGCCCCATGCGGTCGGCCACCTCCAATGCCTCCCGGCAGGCATCCGCCCCCTCCTGTGAAAGGGCTGCCGCAATGCCCGACCAGTGGAACCAACCGGCACCATCGAACACCCGCTCCCAGTCGATCATACCCGGCCGGAGAGTGGCAAAAGCCGAATCTTCGCGATCGTACACCACGTTCGAGTTACGGAAAGCCGCACCCGGCTCCAGAAAATAAATGCCCATACGCTTGCCACCGAACACTATGCCTTCCGTACCCAGTCCTCCGGCACGCAACGAAGCGATGCAGGCACGGGCAATGGCGTTGTCGGGCAGACGCGTCACAAACTCGGTAGGTATCCCGAAGTGAGCCAACGAAAGAGCCACATTCGCCTCACTGCCACCGTAGGTCGCGACAAATTCGCCTGCCTGCGCAAAACGCTTGAAACCGGGCGTTGTAAGCCGCAGCATCACTTCACCAAAAGTTACCACTTTCTTTTCCATATTCTGATTCTTGCTTAGCATAAATATTCCTTTTCTCTTACAGGTCGTATTTTAATGCTGCGAAAGTACTAATTTGATGGAAAAAAACACAGAATCCATAAGAAAAAGTCCTGGTAAGCCCCCATTATAAGGCATAAATATACACGAAAGCATCCATGCCAGCCGAATAATCCGAATCAATTTTATATTTTTATGCAATACAATATGCGTTTATGCAAGAATATCCACAAAATGTCGTATCTTTGCGGCCGAATTTAGAAACTGAATAACTCAAAGAATGGATTCAACGAAGAAAATCCCGTCTCCCCTTGTCTCCCTCCTGCCCATCGTGTTGCTGGCAGGAATGCTGTTTGCCACCATCCACACTTTCGGAAGCGATGCCTTGGGCGGAGGCAGCCAAATCTCCCTATTGGTAACTACAGCCTGCTGTGCCTTCATCGGCATGACGTTCTATCGCATTCCCTGGAAAGATTTCGAACGGGCCATCACCAACAACATTGCAGGTGTATCCAGCGCCCTGCTCATCCTGCTCATCATCGGCGCCTTGAGCGGCATCTGGATGGTCAGCGGAGTGGTGCCTACCTTAATATATTATGGCATGCAGATTATCCATCCCGATTTCTTTCTGGCTTCGACCTGCCTTATCTGTGCCCTTGTCTCGGTGATGACAGGCAGTTCGTGGACCACCATCGCCACCATCGGCATTGCTCTGATGGGCATCGGCAAGGCACAGGGTTTTCATGAAGGCTGGATAGCAGGTGCCATTATTTCGGGAGCCTATTTCGGCGACAAGGTTTCACCGTTGTCCGACACCACCGTACTGGCCTCTTCGGTCACCGAAACCCCGCTGTTCACCCATATCCGTTATCTGATGATCACCACCGTCCCCTCACTGCTTATAGCCCTGATTCTGTTCACCGTGATGGGACTGACACACGAAGGCGGAAGTACCATACAGGAAATGGCATCCTTTGCCACCACGCTGGAGGGAAAATTCAACATCACCCCCTGGCTGTTGCTCGTTCCCATCGTCACAGGTATCCTGATAGCCCGCAAAGTACTCTCCATCGTCACATTGGCCATCTCAACTCTGCTGGCCTGTGCGGCCGCCCTTATCTTCCAGCCCGACCTGCTGCGTGAAGTAGCCGGTGAAGGTGGCGGCCTGTTCAAGGGTACCATGATGACCTGCTACGGCAGTACCAGCCTGCAGACCGACAACGCGATGCTGACCGAGCTGGTAGCTACGCGGGGTATGTCGGGCATGATGAATACCGTCTGGCTCATTCTCTGTGCCATGTGTTTCGGCGGCGCCATGACAGCCGGCGGCATGCTGGGCAGTATCACCTCCGTATGCGTGCGTTTCATCAAGAACCGTGTCAGTACAGTGGCTTCGACAGTGTTCTCCGGCCTCTTCCTGAACATCGCCACGGCCGACCAGTACATCAGCATCATCCTGCTGGGCAACATGTTCGGCGACATCTACAAGAGGCAGGGGTACGAAAGCCGTCTGCTGAGCCGCACGACCGAAGATGCGGTCACCGTCACTTCCGTCCTGATACCCTGGAATACCTGCGGCTTGACGCAGGCCACCATCCTGAGTGTACCGACGCTGACCTATCTGCCGTTCTGTTTCTTCAACTACATCAGCCCGCTGATGAGTATTCTGGTGGCTGCTACAGGTTACAAAATAGTAAAGGCCGTACCTACTACCGGACGGCCTGAGGAAAAGAAAACTCCGACAAAATAAATTTCGGGATATCTTAAAAACGGTTCAAAGGATTTGCAACCGATTATTTCTGTTTTGAAAAGAATTTCTCGAAGAACAAGATCTGATAGTCAATGGAATTATTCCAGTAAACAATGTTATGCGATCCCGGGCGGGTTATAAAATCATGATCAATGCCCCGCTCCAGCAATTTTTGATGCAGCGCCTTGTTTACTTCCAGAAAGAAGTCGCCTTCACCGCAATCGACGATGATGGCCAGGTCACCGTTCTGTATCTTGTCTATCTGGGTGATGACGGTGTGTTCGTCCCAGCGCTTCCTGTTAGCGGCAAACTCGCCCAACTGCTTGCTCATATCCCAATTCTGTGGGAAAGGACGGATGTCAACGCCCCCGCTGGTACTTCCGGCCGCACCAAAAACATCCTTATGGCGGATAGCGTTCCATAGCGCACCGTGCCCGCCCATACTAAGTCCTGCAATGGCACGTCCTTGGCGGTCGGCTTCCGTAGCATAATGGGTATCGGTGTACTTCACCAACTCATCCGACACAAACGTTTCATAGCGGTAGGCAGGATTCAGCGGGCTGTCCCAATACCAGCTGTTCTTACCGTCGGGGCAAACAAAGATGATGCCTTTCTCGTCGGCAATGCGGGGCAATTCAGGCTTTATCGTAATCCACGACTTTGCATTTCCTCCATGGCCATGGAGCAGATAAATTACAGGACAAGCCTGTCCGCAATTGCCCGCCGCCTTGTCGGGTACCACATAAACCACTTTCACTTCCGTGTTCATAGCCTCGCTGCGTACCATTACCGTATCCACCCGCGCAGCCTGCACGCCCATTGCAACAAAGAGCAACAGAAGAATAGCCAGAATGTTCTTTTTTCCCGTCATAATCAAATGTTCTAAAATAAAAAATGAATTATTTGCGTCAAATTTACTATGTTTGTAGCAGAAACACTTCAACTATTATATGGAATTTTTTATTATTCTACTTTTATTGGTATTGAACGGCATTTTTGCCATGTATGAAATCGCACTTGTCTCTTCCAGCAAAGCCCGTCTGGAAACACTCGTAAGCAAAGGCAACAAACGGGCCAAAGGGGTACTGAAACAACTGGAAGAACCCGAAAAATTTCTCTCCACTATTCAGATAGGCATCACGCTCATCGGTATCGTATCGGGTGCATACGGTGGAGCCAACATCGCCGACGACCTCGTTCCGCTGTTTGCCATGATACCCGGCGCGGAAGCCTACGCCGCAAACCTGGCGATGATAACCACCGTAGCTGTCATTACTTATCTGTCATTGATCATTGGTGAATTGGTTCCCAAGACCATCGCCATGAACAATCCCGAAAAATGGGCCACCCGCCTCAGCCCCTTCATGATTGTGCTCAGTAAGGTTTCCTATCCGTTCGTCTGCCTGCTCAGTGCCTCCACCCGACTGACCAACCGCCTTATCGGCATGGAAAACAGCGAAGAGCGGCAAATGACCCAGGACGAACTGAAGATGATCTTGCACCAAAGCTCCGAGCAGGGTATCATCGACAAGGATGAAACCGAAATGCTGAAAGACGTGTTCCGCTTCTCGGACAAACGGGCCAACGACCTGATGACTTATCGGCGCGACATCGTCGTGCTGCATCCGACAGACACGCCCGAACAGGTACTGAAAACCATCCGCGAACAGCACTTCAGCAAATATCTGCTGACTGATAAAGGTATGGAAGACATCATTGGAGTCGTATCCGTAAAAGACATTATCCTGATGATGGGCAACACAGAACATACTTTCGACCTGCGCAGCATCGCCCGCCCCGCACAGTTCATCCCCGAGAGCCTTTATGCCAAAAAGGTACTGGAAATCTTCAAAAAGAACAAAAACAAGTTTGGTGTGGTCGTCGACGAATATGGCAATATGCAAGGTATCATCACCCTGCACGACCTGACCGAGAGCATCTTCGGAGACATTCTGGAGGAGAACGAAACAGAGGAACAGGATATCGTGACACGCCAGGACGGATCGTTACTGGTAGAAGCCTCCATGACACTGGACGACTTTATGGACGCTATGGGCATCTTGGACTACGATGACCTGAAAGAAGAAGACTTCACCACTCTGAGCGGACTGGCCATGTTCCTCGTGGGTCGTGTACCAAAGGCCGGTGACCTCTTTACCTACAAGAATCTGCACTTCGAAATTGTCGATATGGACCGCGGGCGTGTGGACAAGCTTCTGGTCACCAAAGACGAAGAACCGGAGGAAGACATCTGATCTGGTCATACCTGCCTACAGAAAAGGGGCGGCTCCAAACTTGGGCCGCCCCTTTCCCGTTATGCTCGTTTTATCGAAATGTCTTATTTCTTGGCCGGTGAAGAATAGCGTGCATTCAGGCCATCCAGAATTTCCTTGGTAATGTTGTAAGCACTGTCGGCATACAGCAGATTGTCGAAACCTGTATTGCTGATAATCAAGCTATAGCCTTTCGTCTTGTTATATTCCTTCAAGAAAGAATTGATGGAGTCGCGCAACTGGAGGCTGTTCTTTTCGTTCTCGCTCATCAGCTCAGCCTGCAATTTGTTGCTCAATGCCTGCAAGTCCTGCTCCAGTTTGACAATACGATTGTATTCCGACTGGGTTCTTTCAGGTGAAAGATAAGCGTTGTTCTGAACTTTAGTCTGGAATTCCTGTTTCTGTTTCTCCAGTTCCGTAGCCTTCTGGTTCAGCGTCAGACGAACATTCTCGCTCTTCTTTACCATGGCTTCGTTCAGATCGATACAGAAATAGTATTTAGCCAACAGCGTGTCTATCTCTACATAAGCAATCTTCATGCCTGACAGGCCAGCCTGGGCAGGAGCGCTTACCGATGGATTGTTTGTATTGCCGGCGCATTGGGAAAACAAAACGACAAGGGCCAAAGCAGCAAAACCCTTCAGGAGGTAATTCAATCTCTTCATAATCTTGAGTAAAATATTATTTTTAGAATTAATTAGTTAGCACTTTCATTTAAGGCTTTTTCCAGTTCATCAATGGAGAAACGAGGCTTCTTCTGCGCAGCCCTGTCTTGCGACTGCACACACCCGATACCTTTCTTCCGAAGGGCTTTGTTGCCGCTGACATGCCCGTTGGGGAACTTGCCTCCTTTTACAAAAAAGACCTTTACACCCAATAAGAGTATGCAAATAGCAACTATTAACAAAGTTATCAGTATAGTCTCGAGCATTTCCATTAATTTTGTGGGTGCAAATATAGGGCTTTGCAAGGACTATGCCACCGTTTTTACCTGAAAAAAAGAAGATGGGGTAGGCAAATGGTTATCAATTTAACCATATTTAGCAATACAATATCCGAGCCAGAAGCCTCTTGATTGAAAAAAGTGCCGCAAGGCCGTAGAGCTGTATTTCATACAAAGTTATATTATATGGAAAAGAAAGAATTGAAACCTACCGGCGTATTCCACTATTTTGAGGAAATCTGCCAAGTACCGCGTCCCTCCAAACACGAGGAAAAGATTGTTGCCTATCTGAAGGAGTTCGGCAAGAAACATCAGCTGGAAACCCTCTCGGATGAAGTGGGCAACGTCCTGATAAAAAAAGCTGCCACCCCCGGCATGGAAAACCGCAAGACCGTGGTGCTGCAATCGCACGTCGACATGGTCTGCGAAAAGAACAATGACGTACAACACGATTTCATGACCGACCCCATCCAGACCGTCATCGACGGCGAATGGCTGAAAGCTCAGGGAACGACGCTGGGAGCCGACAACGGTATCGGTGTAGCCACCGAACTGGCCATCCTGGCAGACGATACCATTGAGCACGGCCCGCTGGAATGTCTGTTCACCATCGACGAAGAGACAGGACTGACCGGTGCCTTTGCCCTGAAAGAAGGATTTATGAACGGCGACATCCTGCTGAACCTCGACTCGGAAGACGAAGGCGAACTCTTCATCGGCTGTGCGGGAGGAGTAGACTCGGTAGCCGAATTCTCTTATCAGGAAACGGACGTTCCTGCCGGCTATTTCTGTTGCAAGATTCAGGTAAAAGGATTGAAGGGCGGCCACTCGGGCGGAGACATCCACCTGGGACTGGGCAACGCCAATAAAATACTGACCCGCTTCCTGAGCCAGGCAGCAGCCAAATATGACATGTATCTGTGCGAGATAGACGGAGGAAACCTGCGCAACGCCATTGCCCGCGAAGCCCATGCCGTCATCGCCATCCCCGAAGCCGACAAGCATGCCCTGCGTGCCGACCTCAATGTCTTCGCCTCCGAAGTCCAGGCCGAATACAATGTCATCGACCCCGACCTGCAACTGGTGATGGAGTCGGAGAATTTCCAAGCCAAAGCCATCGACCGCGATACAACCCGCCGACTCCTGCAAGCGCTCTATGCCTGCCCGCACGGCGTATTCGCCATGAGCCAGGATATTCCCGGGCTGGTAGAAACGTCGACCAACCTGGCTTCCGTCAAGATGAAGCCCAACCACATCATCCGCATCGAAACCAGCCAGCGCAGCTCCACCGCCTCGTCCAAGCAGGACATTGCCAACATGGTACGCACCGTGTTCGAGATGGCCGGTGCCAACGTCACTTTCGGTGACGGCTATCCGGGCTGGAAACCCAATCCGCACTCCGAAATTCTGGAAGTGGCTACCGCCTCCTACAAGCGCCTGTTCGGTGTAGAGGCCAAAGTCAAGGCTATCCATGCCGGCCTGGAATGCGGACTGTTCCTCGACAAGTATCCGTCGCTCGACATGATTTCGTTCGGCCCTACCCTGCAAGGTGTACACTCGCCCGACGAACGCATGCTGATTCCTACCGTACAGAAGTTCTGGGATCACCTGCTGGATATCCTAAAGAACGTACCGGTAAAGTAACCCCCAGCAACCTGCAAGTTCAATGAACATACTTTTGCGGAGATACAGAAACAACGTCAAAGGCCATGCGACCTTTCTCGTTTTCTGTATCTCCGCATTGTTTTTCCTCCCCCTCCCGGTACAGGCACAGAAGAAAGATACGCTGACCTTCCGCGTCGTGAGTTACAATGTGGAGAATCTGTTTGACCCCCGCCACGACTCGCTGAAAAACGACTACGAATTCCTGCCGGAGGCCGCACGACACTGGAACTATACCAAATACAAGAAGAAACTGGATGCCATCGGCCGTACGCTCATCGCGGTAGGAGGATGGACTCCACCCGCCCTGGCAGCCCTTTGTGAGGTGGAGAACGACAGCGTTGTGCACGACCTGACCCGCTACTCCGTCTTGCGCGAAGCCGGATACCGGTATGTCATGACCCGTTCCCAGGACGAGCGCGGCATCGACGTAGCCCTGCTCTACCAGCGCGGCCTCTTCAAGCTTCTGTCCGCCCAAAGCATTCCGGTCGAAAAGCCCCGTGCTTCCGACCGCCCTACCCGCGACATCCTGCATGCCTGCGGACAGCTGCTGAACGGCGATACACTGGACGTATTGGTAGCCCACTTTCCTTCCCGTTCGGGCGGTGCCAAAGAAAGTGAACCCTACCGCCTGCAGGCCGCCCGCCGGCTGAAGCAGACGGCCGACAGCCTCATCGCCCACCGTCAATACCCCCAACTGCTCATCATGGGCGACTTCAACGACTATCCCACCAACCGCTCCATCCAAAAGATTCTGAAGGCCGGGCCTCCTGCGCCTCCTTGCCGCAAAGACCGGCTATATCACCTGCTGGCCCGCAAAGCCCGGGAGAGGAGTTTCGGCAGTTACAAGTATCAGGGAGAATGGGGATTGCTCGACCATCTCATCGTTTCGGGCAACCTGCTGAACCGCGCCGCCCCGATCTCTACCGACGAAGCCCATGCCGACGTAGCCCGCCTGCCCTTCCTGCTAGTTCCCGACAAGAAGTTTGGCGGCCAACAGCCTTTCCGCACTTATCTCGGCCCGCGCTATCTGGGAGGTGTGAGCGACCATCTGCCCGTATGGGCCGAGTTCAGGCTGATTTATTGAAACGCACTCATTTATCAAACGGATTGTTTTCGGTATCTCACGTATTATATGTAACTTTGCCTGCACAGAGAAAAGACGGAATCCATACCCACAAAAAACTAAAACAAAGTAATACAATAAAGCATTCGTCATTACATTTATTTATTAATCATATTCAACAATATCATGAGAAAAGTAGCAAACATCGCCCTCTCCCTTCTGCTGGCCGCAGGCCTGACAGGTGGCCTTGCGTCGTGTTCGCCAAAGACGACAGGCACGTTCGGAGCAGGAAAGGGCACGTTTCTCCTGAACGGAGATTCCATGGTGGTGAAAGCCGCCGAAATCCACTATCCGCGCATCCCCGAACCCTATTGGGAGCAGCGCATCGAGTCGTGCAAGGCACTGGGCATGAACACCATCTGCCTCTACGTCTTCTGGAACCTGCACGAACAGGAAGAAGGGAAGTTCGACTTCACGGGCAACAAGGACATCGCCAAGTTCTGCCGTCTGGCGCAGAAGCACGGCATGTACGTCATCGTGCGTCCCGGCCCCTACGTATGCGCCGAATGGGAAATGGGCGGCCTGCCCTGGTGGCTCCTGAAGAAGCAGGACGTACAGCTCCGCACGCTCGACCCCTACTACATGGAGCGCGTGGGCATCTTCATGAAGGAAGTGGGCAAGCAGCTGGCCGACCTGCAGATTACCCGCGGCGGAAACATCATCATGGTGCAGGTGGAGAATGAGTTCGGCGCCTACGGCACCGACAAGCCCTACGTATCGGCCATCCGCGACATCGTGCGCGAGGCGGGCTTTACGGACGTACCCCTCTTCCAGTGCGACTGGAGCTCGAACTTCACCAACAACGCGCTGGACGACCTGCTCTGGACGGTGAACTTCGGTACCGGCGCCAACATCGAACAACAATTCAAGAAACTGAAGGAGCTACGCCCCGACACGCCGCTCATGTGCAGCGAATTCTGGAGCGGATGGTTCGACCACTGGGGACGCAAGCACGAGACGCGCGACGCCGCCACCATGGTGAGCGGCATCAAGGACATGCTCGACCGCAACATCTCCTTCAGCCTCTACATGACCCACGGAGGCACGACCTTCGGCTGGTGGGGAGGCGCCAACAACCCCGCCTACTCGGCCATGTGCAGCTCCTACGACTACGACGCACCCATCAGCGAAGCCGGCTGGCTCACGCCGAAATACTACCAGCTGCGCGACCTGCTGCAACAATACCTGCCCGCCGGACAGACACTGCCCGAGCCGCCCGAAGCCTTCCCCGTCATCCAGGTGCCGGCCATCACCGAATGGGAGGTAGCTCCCCTCTTCGACAACCTGCCCGAACCCAAGCAGACGGAGAGCGTGAAGCCCATGGAGCAGTTCGACCAGGGCTGGGGCAGCATCCTCTACCGCACGACGCTGAAGGAAGACATCGCAGGTACCCTCCACCTGGACGAAATGCACGACTGGGCACAGGTCTTCGCCGACGGCCGGCTGCTGGGACGCCTCGACCGCCGTCAGGGCGAGTTCACCCTCCTGCTGAAGTCGCCCCTGAAGAAGGGCACCCGCCTGGACATCCTCGTGGAAGCCATGGGCCGCGTGAACTTCGACAAGTCCATCCACGACCGCAAGGGCATCACCGAGAAGGTGGAAGTCATCACCGACGGAAAGGCCACCGAGCTGAAAGACTGGTCGGTCTATAACCTGCCGCCCTTCTACGAATTCGTCAGCGACAAGAACTATCAGAAAGGGCAGGCCGTGGACGGCCCCGCCTACTACCGCGCCACCTTCCGCCTGGACAAGACGGGCGACACCTTCCTCGACATGCAGACATGGGGCAAGGGCATGGTTTGGGTGAACGGACACGCCATGGGCCGCTTCTGGGAAATCGGTCCCCAGCAGACGCTCTACATGCCCGGCTGCTGGCTCAAGAAGGGTGAAAACGAAATCATCGTCCTCGACCTGAAAGGCCCCGCCGAAACGAAGGTAACCGGCCTCGAGAAGCCCATCCTCGACATGCTCCGCAAGCAGGCTCCCGAGACGCACCGCAAGGACGGTCAGACGCTGAAGCTCAACGCCGAGACACCCGTCCACAAGGGCACCTTCAAGCCGGGCAACGGCTGGCAGGAAGTGAAGTTTGCCGCCCCCGTGCAGGGACGCTACTTCTGCCTGAACGCCACGTCCAACCACGACGGAAACAACATCGCCGCCATCGCCGAGTTCGACGTGCTGGATGCCGACGGCAAGCCCCTGCCGCGCGAGAACTGGAAGATAGTCTACGCCGACAGCGAAGAGACGCGCAGCGGCAACCGCACGGCCGACAAGATATTCGACCTGCAGGAGAGCACCTTCTGGCAGACGGTGGACAACACGGCCTTCCCCCATCAGGTGGTCATCGACCTGGGCAAGAACTGCCACGTGAGCGGCTTCCGCATGCTGCCCCGCGCCGAGAAGGGTGCGCCGGGCCTCATCAAGGACTATGCCGCCTACGTCAAGGCCACGGACTTCAAGTACTGATTCGAAAGACAGTGATTCAAGGGTTTGTAAAAGAGGATGTGTCACGCAAGACGTGGCGCATCCTCTCTCTTTTTTTACCCCGCCCTGCCGAGGTGGGAAAAGACGCCCAAGCAAGCTTCCCATACCACATCTTCCCCGCCCTGCCGAATGCTTGCCGCACCGCAACGCACTCCCCCATCCCTTCGTAACGCACTCCCCATCCCCTCGGATAACTCTTTATATTCCGAACGAGATTAAAAATTATTTCGAGCGACATAAAAAATTATTTCGAGCGAAATAGAAAGTTATTTCGAACGAAATAAGAACTATTAATAGAGGCTATAAGCCAGTCACACCAGGGCGTAAACCCATGTCCAACACGCCGCGACGGCACAGGCCATGAGTCAACCATGGCAACCCATACACCCATCCAATAAGCTATCCCCGCAGCACATACCCCTTCTTCATGAGCGACTCAATCCTGACCGACGGGTCGTTCTTCAACGCCTTGCGCAAGTAGGTGATCTGCACGTTCAGGGCCAGGGAGTTGGCATAGGAAGCCGCTCCCCACACGGCTTCGAGCAGGCGGTCGCGGGAGACGGCCTGATTGACATTCAGGGCCAGCAGGCGGAGGATGTCCGCCTGGCGCGAAGTGATGAGCACCTTGCTGCTGGCCGTGCGGAGCTCGTTGGTGTTGTAGCTGAACACGGTGTTGCCGAAGCGGTAGGTCTCCTCCTCCACCGTCTCCTCCAGCTGGAGGGCAAAGCGCTCGCGGATGCGGGCAATGAGCTCTTCGGGGTAGAAAGGCTTGGCCAGGTAGTCGTTGGCGCGGAGGCTGAAGCCCTGCAGGCGGTCGGCCTTGTCGCTGCGGTCGGAGAGGAAGAAGAGGAGGACGTGCTTGTCCGCCTCGCGGATGCGGGCCGCCACTTCGAAGCCGTTCAATTCGGGCATGTTGATGTCGAGCAGCACCAGGTCGGGCCTGACCAGGGGGAACTGCTCCACGGCCATGCGGCCGTTTCCTACGTAGGTCACTTCATAACCTTCCTGCTCCAAGAAACGTTTCAGGAGCAGGGAATATTTCAGGTCGTCGTCGGCAAAAAGAATCTTCAAGGGTTTCATAATCATCCATTCATTGAGGTATAGTGACGGTCACCGTTGTCCCCTGTCCCGGCTGGCTGCGGAGGCCGACGGTGCCGCCATGCGCTTCCACGAGCAGCTTCACGTAGCTCAGGCCCAAGCCGATGCCGGGCACGGAGCGGTCGGGCAGGCTGGCGCTGCGGTAGAACTTGTCGAACACACGGGCCTGCTCGGCGGGCGGGATGCCGATGCCGTTGTCGGCCACCGTGAGGGCGAAGCGATGCCCGTCCAGCGTGCCGGTGACGGTGATGTGGACGGAGTCGCCCGAATACTTCACGGCATTCTCCAGCAGGTTGCTCAGGATGTTGCAAAGGTGCATGGGGTCGGCCGTCACGGGGAGCGAGGTCGGGAAGTGGGTCTCGAACGTCACAAGCTTGTGGTCGGGGATGTGCAGCTGGCGGAGGGTCTTCTCGGCCATCGGACGGAAATCGAAGGTGCGGAGGCTGAGCGGCGTGCGCTCGTCGTCGGCCCGCGTCATGTCGCGCAGCTTCTGGAGGTAGGCCGAGAGGTTGTCCACCTCGACGATGGAGTCGTCCACCACCGCATCGGTAGCCTTCGTGTCGGCACGGAGGGAAGGGTCGGACAGGTAGGCCAGGCACATCTTCAACGTCTGTACGGGACGCTTCAGTTCGTGTATCATAGTACTCACGAAGCTACGGCGCATCTCGTCCACCCGCCGTTGCTTCAGGATGGTCTTGATCTGGAAGAGCAGGCACACGGCCAGCAAGGCTATCATCAGCAGGCTGCCCGCCAGCTGGCCACCCATGCGGAGCAGCAGCATGTGGCAGGGGATGCGGACATCGACTTCGACCAGCTGGCGCTTCAGGGGATTGTAGGGATAGACTACCTGCGCCAGCGGCCGGAGCAGGGAGCCTCCGGAGTGCAGGGTGGCTTCCCACTGATAGAGGCTGTCGGCGGCGGTAGTGCTCAGGCGAGTACTGAAGGTGACGTCCGGCAGGGTGGCGGCTACGATGGAGTCGAACGGATGGAGGTCGAACGGATGGGACAACTCCAGACGCATCAGGTCGGCCAAATACATCATATTGAGGCGTTCGTACTGCCGCTTGTCGCCCATCAGGACGACCGAGTCGGTGCAGAGCACGGTACTGTCGGCCAGCAGGCGGGATACATTCACGCCTGCCGCCCCTGTCTGTGCCGGGGTGAAGTCCGTCAGCGTGTCCTGCGCCTCCGCTCCCAGGCGCTGCACCAGGTAGATGCGCGTGCTCTCCTGCCCCGTCAGCGAGTCGGTACGGTCGTCCCAGTTGACGTTGGTGTTGTACCACTGCACGGTCTTCTGTTCGCCCAAGGGGCGGGGTTCCTGCCAGCGCAGGGTGTTGTAGCTCACCACGGCTTCGGACACCTGTCGCAGCACTTCGCGTCCGTAGGCCTCGTTGGTATATTGATAGTGGCTCCACAACCAGTAGCCCTGCCCCGCTCCGATGAGGAGCATGGAGGTCAGGGAGAGCAGCCAGATAATCTTGATGCGTCGTTCCATTGTTCACTCGTTTTTTCCGCAGGCAAAGATAAGCCTTTCGCCCGTACACAAGGTTCGCGCGAGGCCGATATTTCCGCTGCCGTAATATTTCCGTAATAACTTCCTGCGCCCGCTTCCGCCCCTTCCGCCTATCTTCGTGGCAGGAAAACGAACCGAATGTTTCACCCTCTAAACCATTACAGACATGAAAACCAGACACATTCTTCTCCTCGCCCTGAGCCTCGCCGCCACGGCTGCCCAAGCACAGATGAACATCAAGATTTCCACGGGACAAACCTTCCGCAAGGACACCATCGACCACAAGGTGCTGACCGTGCAATACGGGCTGGATGCCCTGACCGACCTCAGCAAACCCGACGCACGGATGCAGGAAACCCTGCGGCTGGACATCGGGCGGCAGGCGTCGCGCTTCTACAGCTACACGGCCTTCGTGGCCGACTCCGTACTGGCTGCCGACATGGCCAACGGTGCTTCCTCCGAGCTGATAGCCCAGCACGCCAACCAGTACCAAAGCCAGTGGAGCGAACAGACTTTCAAGAACTATCCCGCCGGGCGGGTGACAACGCTGGACGAGCTGGCGGGCGACATCTGCCGCCTGCGTTGCGAGGAGCCCGCGGAGAAGCCCCGATGGACGCTGACGCAGGACACACTGACCCTGCTGGGCTACCGTTGTACACGCGCCAAGACGCAGTTCAAGGGTCGGCAATGGTCGGCCTGGTACACGACGGACGTCCCCGTGAGCGAAGGTCCGTGGAAGCTCTGCGGCCTGCCGGGCCTGATTCTGAAAGCTGAAGACGACGAGGGCCACTACCGCTTCATGGCCGACGGCCTGGAGCAGAGCCACGGCACGGAGCCCATCCTCTTTGGCGGCAAGGACTACCAGCCGGTTGACCGCAAGCAGTACGACAAGATGCAGAAGCGCTTCGCCGCCGACCCCGTGGGCTTCATCACCGGCATCATGCCCAACGTGAAGATTACCGTCCGGGACAACCACGGCAACAACACCAAGAACCCCAAGGACATGCCCTACAATCCCATCGAACGGTAAAGGAGGCCACCGATGAAGATACTCATATTCTCTCTCACTCTGACACTGGCGTTCGGCCTGGCGCGGCCTCTGTGGGCACAAGACGTGCTCCAAGGCCGCGTGACCGACGCCGAAACCTCCCGCCCGCTCGAGGCGGTGATGGTGAGCGTGCTGCGTGATAGTATGACCATCGACTATACCATGACCGATGCCGACGGACGCTACTCCCTGCCCTGGCGCCACAAGGGTACCCTGCAAGTCAGCGCCTCGATGCTGGGCTACGGACGACAGACGCGCGACGTCAGCAAAGGCAGCCGGCTGGACTTCGCCCTGCGCACCGAGAGCATCGTGCTCCGCGAGGTAGAGATACGTCCCGGACGCATCAGCAGTCGGCGCGACACCGTGCGCTACAACCTGGCCGACTTCATCACGGAGAAGGACACCCGCATCCGCGACGTGCTGAAGCGCTTGCCGGGCATCGACGTCGAGGAAAACGGTACCGTGACCTACAAAGGCAAGCCCATCGACCACTTCCTCGTGGAGGGCATGGACGTGACGGGCGGACGCTACAACCAGGTGAACAACAACCTGGACGCACGGGCGGTGAAGTCGGCCGAGCTGATGGAGAACTACCAGTCCGTTCGTGCCCTGAAGGGGAAGATTGACTCCGAACAGGTGGCCCTGAACCTGCGGCTGGACGAGAAGGCGCGCGACCAGTGGTTTCCCTACCTCGAAGCAGGTGGCGGACTGACCGAAGACGCCGACGGACGTCTCGCCCCCTTGTGGGAAGGCACCCTGAGCGCCCTGCAACTGGGACGCGGACGACAGAGCATCTTCGCTCTGAAGACCAATAACACAGGGCGCGACCTGAGCAACGAACAAACCCTCCTGGCCACCAATGTACCCGAAGCCGCCACACTCCCCTCACTACTCGACCTGCCGGCCTTCAGCGCTCCGCTGGACACCCGCCGCACGTTGTTCAACGAAACCTGGACGGCCAACGCCAACCGCATGTACCGCCGCAACGACGAACGCACCCTGCGCGTACAGGCCGACTATACCCACGACTTCGTCCACCAGGAGCGGGGTAACACGCAGACTTACTATCAGGCAAATGATACCGTCAGCCTGTCGGAAGAAGCCGACTACCGCCTGCGCACCGACGCCCTGCACGCGGCCCTGGCCTACGAGGATAACAGCCCGACGCACTACCTGACCGAACGCCTGGAGCTGGACGCCGCCCGCAACCGCAGCCACGCCTCCCAGTTGGGACAGGGCATCGAGACCTCCACCCTACAGGCCCGCAACTACCTGAACTACCTGAAGAATCGAGGCGAGCGTACATGGGAACTGACCTCGGACGTACAGATGTCCCTGCTTCCCTCCGTCCTGACCCTGACCACGGAGCGCGACGACTACGCCCAGCGGAGCCTCCACACCCGCCACACGGCCAGCTACCTGCGCAAGCGCAACGGCTTCAGCCGCCGCCTGGAGGCAGGCCTCACGGCCGAGTGGGCCCGCTATCGGCTGGAGTCGCCCGCTGCTGTCCGCACCTACGACGCCTCGCACCTCGGGGCCGACCTCACACCCCAGCTCCAATGGGAAAGCGGACGGCTGTTCGCCTCGGTAGAGGTGCCTGTCGAATGGACGCACTACCTCGGGGCACGGCGGTCGTACCTGCTCTACCGCCCCAACCTCTACCTGCGCTACCGGCACGACTATCACTGGAAATTCTCTCTTTATGGCGGACTCGACCGGCAGGCGGGGCAGGCACTCGACCTCTGCCCCTACCTGCGCCGCACCGACTACCGCACGCTGACCTCTACCGCCGGCCTGATGCCCCTCAGCACCACCGCCACGGGGCAGCTCTACGCCGAATACAAGAATACGGTAACCGAATTTTTCGCCACGCTTACCCTGACCTACAGCCATGGACGGCATGCCACGCTGGACGAGCAATACCTCTCGGAAGACACCCTAGCCCTGACGCGGCGCGCCCTGAAGAACCGGACGGACACCTGGACACTGAGAACCTCCCTCTCCAAAGGCGTCTTCGACTGGCGGCTCAAGGCCTCGCTCGACCTGCAACTGACGCGCCACTACGGCCACCAGCTGACACACACCGCCGCGTCGCCCGCTCTGCTACAGGACTATCGCTACGACCTCCTCACGGCCGAGCCCAAGCTCAACTGGTCGCCCCTGACGTGGCTGGAGGCCGACTATCACGCCACCCTGTCATGCAGCGCCACCCGCATCGGGAGCGACACACACCTCCCTCCCCTGCTGAACATGACGCAACGCCTGCGCCTCATCCTGACCATCGGGCAGGTAGACGTACAACTGGGCGGCGAGCACTACCGCAACGCCTTGGCCGACGGCACGCATCTGAACGTCCTCCTGGCCGATGCCTCGCTCACATGGAAGCACGACCGCTGGCGGGTGGAGGCCTGCCTCAACAACCTGTTCAACAAAAAGACTTATGCCTACACCACGTACACGGCCACACAGAGTCGCACCGACTGGCTACGCATCCGGCCCCGCGAACTGTCCGTCAAAGTGGGATATCAGTTTTGAAAGGAAGAAATCTATACGAAGGAGTATACCAGCATCCCCACAACCGTGACGCCCCCCACGGCCACCGGCACCCACAACTGGCGCGGATGCTCAGGACGCTTGTACCTGCAAATCTTCTGGAAAAGCCCGTAGCAGAGACTTGCCCCCACGAAGCCCAGCACGGCACCCGCCAGCAGGTCGCCCGGATAGTGTACGCCCAGGTAGGCACGCGAGTAGCACGTCACCAGTGCCCACGCCAGGATGAAGGTCGAGAGCAAGCGGTTGCGGAACAGGTAAAGGATAAAGAAGGCCAGGCCGAAGGTATTGGCCGCATGACACGAAGGGAAGCCATAGCTACCGCCCCGATAGCCGTTGACGATGTGAACCATGGCCGAGAGCGGGTTCTCCAGATTGGACGGGCGCAAGCGGGCCACTTCGGGGCGGATGAGCGAAGCCCCCACCTGGTCGGCAAAGACGATGGTGAGCGCGATGGCCACCGCACACCCCACGGCCACCTGCCAGCGCAGGTTGCGCCCGATGACGTAGAGCAGCGAAGCATACAGGGGTATCCATATCCACTTGCCGCTGAAGGCGTACATGAACGTGTCTGCCCAGGGGGCATGCCATCCGTTGATGGCCAGGAGGCAGGCATTGTCGGCCTCGATGAGGGATGAAAGGAATTCGGTCACAATCGTATGTTTTTTAAGTGTGTATCAAGAAATCAGGAGACTTTATCCATCACAGGCGCGCCAGGTCGTCGTAGAGCTTCTGCAAGTAGGCCTTGCCCGAGCGGAGCATCTCGTCGGCCTCCGTGCCCTGGCTGGAGACAAGGCGGCCGGCCTGGTTGTCGAACACCACCTGCCCGTCGTCCCATTGGAGCCCGAAGGCGTCGGGGAAGGTGAAGAAGGCAAAGTGGGGGGCGGCGGGGTTCATCAGGTCCTTGCTGAAGGTGAACTGGCCGTGGGGCAAGCCCAGCTGGGCCAGCAGGGTGGCGGCCAGGTCCTGTTGCGAACCGCAGACATCGATGCGTCGCGGCCCCTTCACGGCACCTCCGGCCAGCAGCAGGGGGATGCGGTAGCGGTCGAACGAGAGGTTGTCCACGTCCTCGGGCCAGGCGCCCAGATGGTCGGGCACGAAGACGAGAAGCGTGCGCTCCCAGCGGGGCGACTCACGGAAGCGGCGCACGAAGTCGCCCACGCAGCTGTCCGTATAGGCAAAGGCGTTGAGGCGGTCATTGGCCAGGCGGCGGTAGGGCACCTCGAAGGGCTCGTGGCTGCTCGACGTCTGGAGCACGCGGAAGAGGGGCGCCCGGGTGGTGTCGGCCTGCAGGTCGTCCAGCAGGCGGCGGAACACGAGGTGGTCGTGCACGCCCCACTTGCTCAGGCGGTCGGTCAGGGGGAAGTCCCTGTCGGCCACAATCGAACTGAAGCCCGACGACATCAGGTAGGAGCGCATGTTGGTGAAATCGGCATCGCCGCCGTAGTAGTATTTCGCGTCATAGCCCGCCTGCCGCAGGGCACCGGCCAGCGCAGGCACCTGTTGCGACTTGCGCGGATATTTCATGAGGCTCGTTGTGGGCTGGGCGGGATAGCCGCTCAGGATGGACACCAGCCCGCGGTCGGTGCGGAAGCTGTTGGCATGCAGGCGGGTGAAGAGCACGCCCGTAGCGGCCAGCGAGTCGAGGTTCACGGCCACGTCCGCCCGTCCGCCCAGCGAAGCCATGAGGTGCGAGGAGAAGCTCTCGAGGATGACCAGCACCACGTCGGGGCGCTCCGTGCGGAGCAGCACGCCGGCCGAGTCGGGGCGCATGGCGGGGAGTGAATCGGCAGGTACGCCCGCACGCAGGGCCAGCACCTGGGGGTCGAGCATCGACTGGAAGCGGCGGTCGGCCTCGGCCGGCTCGAGGTAGCGGTACTGGGCGCCGAAATCCTTCTGCTTGGAGAGCGACTCCATGAGGCTGAAGGCGGGGTTGATGGCGGCATGGTTGAGCCGCTGGTTGTTGCTGAAGTAGACCTTGCCCGTGTTCATGGTGGACACGGTGAAGCCCCCGCGGATGGGGATGAAGAGCAGCCCCGTGGCCACGAGCAACACTGCCGACACCGTGAGCCGCCGGTAGGGCAGCTTCATGCCCAGCAGCGAACGTCGCCGCAGAAGCACGGCATGGAAGATGCCGTAGAGCACCGCCGCATAGGCCAGCATGGCCAGCACGCCGCCTGCCACCGTCCACACACTGACGCTGGCCATGGCGTCGCGTGGCGAAGAGAAGAAGTAGAACAGCGGGGTGGCGTCCAGCCGGAAGCCCCAGTAGGCATAGAGAGCCGCGTCGGTCACCGCGATGACAGACATCAGCACCGCCACGAAGCCGAAGTAGCCGCACCACACGCGGTGCAGTCCCCGTCCCAGCGTCCAGACGGAGGCGATGAAAAGCAGGCCGGGCAGAGCCGAGAGGTAGCCCGCCAGTGAGAGGTCGAGCGGCAGGCCGTGCCACATGACCCGCAACCAGTCGGTCCAGGCCACGTCGGCATAGAGCCGTGCATACACTGCCATGAACAGCGGTTTCTGTACTACAAACAGGACGACAAACAACACGTAGGTCCTGACCAGGCCGATGAGACGTTCCTTCATTGCTTTTCTTCGTTTTGGGGTTACGGGGTGACGGCTACAAAAATAGTCGTTTCCGCCGAAACCGCCAAACGCAGGCACGCCACAAGGGATGGAATCACGCGCGCCCGATTGTGAAAATTACTTAATACACTAAGTTACAGCCGATTGCAGAGACATCTGCCCCCTCTTCCGCACGTACTTTCTTCAGGAACAGGCGGTGGGTGATGGTGGCAGGCAGCTCTTCGGCATAGTGGGTCACCATGACGAGCGTCTTGTCGCGGCGGCGGCAGAAGGCCTCGATGACAGCCTTCACGCGGCGGCGGTTGTACGTGTCGAGGCCGTGCAGGGGTTCGTCCAGGATGAGCAGTTCGGGGTCCTTGACGAAGGCGCGCGCCAGCAGGCACAGGCGCTGCTCGCCGCTGCTCAGCTGGAGGAAGGGACGGTCGCGCAGGCTGCCCACGCCGAAGATGTCCATCCACTCCGCGCACACGTCCAGCTCCTCGGGGCGCGGACGCTTGTAGAGGCCGATGCTGTCGTGCAGGCCGCTGGCCACAATCTCCACCGCGGGCAGGTTCTTCAGGTAGGCGCGGTGCATCTCGGGGCTGACGTAGCCGATGTGCTTCTTGATTTCCCAGATGCTCTCGCCCGAGCCGCGCTTGCGTCCGAAGAGGCGGATGTCGCAGGCATACGACTGGGGATTGTCGGCGCAGACGAGGCTCAGCAGGGTGGACTTGCCCGCCCCGTTCTCGCCGCTCAGGGCCCACTTCTCGCCGCGGCGCACCGTCCAGTCGAGGTCGCGCAGGATGGTACGGTCGCCGTAGCGGATGCTCACGCCGTTGAGGCGCACCACCTCGGCCGAGTCGTAGTTGGCGTGCGTGTAGGGCAGGTCGAGGACGCGCCGTTGCAGGGCGTCGAGCGCCGGTCGGAACTTCTCAGCCTGTGCCGCGTCGGCCCGGCGGAAGGCGGCCAGATACTCGTCCCTCGTCTGCTTGCGGCCCACGCGCCGCCCCTCCACGGGCACCACGTGGGTGATGAACGGGGGCACGTCGTCGAGCATCGAGAGTACCAGCACCAGCTGTACAGTGCCCGTGCGGGCGATACGCTCCAGCAGGTCGGCCAGCAGCCGGCGCGTGTCGGCGTCGAGGCCAATAAAGGGGTTGTCCATCACCAGCACGCGGGGCTGGGTGAGCAAGGCCTTGGCCAGCTGGAACTTGCGCAGCTCGCCGCTGCTCAGCAGGATGATTTTCTTGTCCATGAGCGGCTCCAGCCCGAAGAGGTCGAAGAGGTGCCGGCGCCGTTCCTCGTCCCTTACAGGGCCTAGCTGCTGGCGCACGGTGGGCGCCTCGTCCTGGTCGTGGGCGTTCCAGCGCTGCTGGTAGTAGTAGTTGGCATCGGCGCTCCCGTAGGTGTCGCGGAAGGCGATGGTGCGGATGTTGTCGTAGGCCGAGGCCGAAGCCGAAGGATGGAAATCGTACACCAGCGTACCCTCGCCCAGCGGATATTTGCCCGTCAGCAGGTCGGCCAGCAGCGTTTTGCCCGCGCCGTTGGGGCCCATGATGGCGATGTGTTCGTCTGCGCCAAGCGTCACCGTAGCCGCTTCGGCCAGCCTCACCTGCGGCAGGCGGGCTACGCCGGCGGTGAGGCATATTGTTTGTTGTCCGTTCGTTTCCATATCATTCTGTTGCGTTCACGGTGCGAAGATACGACATTTTCACTTACGATGTTGTCCTTGTCCGACAAATAGTTTCCAGCAAGCGGACGAATGAAGAGCCGAAAAATCGGATTCGAAAATGTGACAGTGTGACAATTGTGACAAATGACAATTAGTAAAATCGACTTTTTGACTGAACCCGGAAGAAAGTGTTAAATATTTTAATACTATATATATTATATATTTATATATAATATATATAGTATTAATTTTCTTTTCCGCATTTTGGCGTGACAGTTTTGCTAATTGTCATTTGTCACAATTGTCACACGTCACGCCTCATGTGTCTTTTCCAAAGTTCAGTAGGCACACAAAATCCATCCTGCAAAATCCTCAAAAAACGACCGCCAGCAAAGCGCATAATAAAACATGGGGAACCGCGCGCCGCGCACGAATAAGAAAAGCACCGCCCTGCACATGCAAAAGCGGTGCTTTCCTATCAGGAAATCAATGCATTAGTTTAATTAACATCAGATTCCCGTCCCGTTAACAGATTTTCACCGAATATCAATACCCTATTTTTGCCCGCCGACCACGGAAACGGTATCTTTGTCAGTGCCGGCCGGTTCAGCGGAGGGAGCGAGGGTCGCGAGCCGCTTCACCAACGAATCGCACAGCTGGCCGAAGGCCACACGGTGGGTTGGAGCGATGGGTTTCTTGGGTTGCGACTTGATAGTGAGCGGGTTGACGGGGCGCCCGTTCTCATAGACGCGGAAGTCGAGGTGGGGTCCCGTAGAGAGGCCAGTAGACCCCACGTAGCCGATGACTTGCTTCTGCTTCACCGCGTCGCCCACCTTCAGCCCCTTGGCAAAACGCGACAGGTGCATGTAGGTGGTGGTGTAGGTGCTGTTGTGGCGTATCTTCACGTAGTTGCCTCCGCCGCCCGCCTGATAGGCCTTGGCGATGACCTTGCCGCTTCCGATGGCATAGACGGGAGTGCCTGTGGGGGCGGCGTAGTCCACACCGTGGTGGGCACGGTAGCGCTTCAGCACGGGGTGATAGCGGCTGCCGGTGAAGCGCGAGGAGATGCGGTAGAAGTCGAGCGGCGCCTTCAGGAAAGCGCCCTCGAGGCTGTTGCCCCGCTCGTTGTAGTAGAGCTCCTCGCCGTCCTGCACGAAGGGGATGGCATAATAGGTGCTGTCCGAGGCGCGGAACGAGGCGGCCAGGACGTGGAAGTTGTCGAGCGCCTTGCCGTCCACATACTCCTGCTCGTAGATGACGCGGAACTCGTCTTCCTTCTGCAGGCCGAAGAAGTCGATGGTCCACCCGAAGATGTGCGACAGGGTGACGGCCAGCAGGGGCGACGTGTTGCAGCCTTGCATAGCCACCCAGAGCGACGATTCTACCCGTCCGCAGACCGTCTGCGTGCGCCACTCGGCGGGGTTCTCGCCACGGCTCACGGCCAGGTCGCCGCGCAGGTCGAAGACGACGTACGACTTGGGGTCTTCCTCGTAGACGAAGAAGCGCGGGGGCGCCAGGCTGTCGCGCTTGCTGAAGAACAGGGCATAGGCCTGCCCGCTACGGATGCGGCGCACGTCGAACACGCCGCGAGCCTTCTCGCCCAAGCGGTGTACCGTGCCCGTAGACACGCCGTGCTCGCCCAGAATGGAGCCCAGGCTCTGGCTGGGCTGCACGATGCCGTACTGCACGCAGTAGCGGTCGGCGGGAATGCCATATTCGTAGACCATTTCCTGCACGTCGGCCGAATCAGTGACGGCCACTTCGTCGAGGTCGCCCTCCCCTGCCCGATAGGTGGGCAGGAAGAGCAGGGCAGCCACTGCCGCCGCAAACAGGGGCAGGGCTACCAGCCATAATTTCTTGTTGCTGAACTTGAACACTTCTTTTTTAATTGAAAAAGTGAGAATGGATAATTGAGAATTATTTCCAGGCGATGAGGGCCGACTGGGCAGGTACCACAAGCTCGGTACCCGACACCTTGGCCAGGCCGCCTTCGTTGATGAAGCCGTCACGGCACACCACGGTGTAGTTGCCCTGAGGCACAGTCACACGGGCAGGCTCGCGGCGCGAGTTGAGCACCACCACGATGTCTTCCCACTTGTCGCCGCCGGCATGTTCCTTCAGGCGCCAGGCCACGAGGTTCTTGCCCTCGACAGGCAGGAACTCCAGATGGCGGCGCACCAGCTCGGCCGAACCCAGACGGAATGCCGGATGGTTCTTGCGCAACTGTATCAGGCCCTTGTAGTAGGCAAAGACGTCGGCATGCAGGGCCTTGCGGCTCCAGTCGATGGCGTTGATGGAGTCGGGACTCTGGTAGCTGTTGTGCACTCCCTTCTTGTCGCGCATCACCTCCTCGCCGGCATAGATAAAGGGGATGCCCTGCGAGGTGAAGACGGCCGTCTGGGCCAGCTTGTCGAGGCGGGCCACCTCGTCGTCCTTGATGCCGGGGATGCTGGCACGCAGGCGGTCGACGAGGCACATGTCGTCGTGGCACGACACGTAGCTGATCATCTGCACAGGTTCGGCCGCCCAGGGCGCCTGGCTGTAGTTGACGGAGTCGTTGCACACCTGCGGATGCTGCACGGCACCCACGATGCCAAACTTGATGCTCTCCTCACCGCCCGGCAGGCCTGCCAGGAAGGCTCCCTGCTTGTTGTCGTTGAAGGGGCCGCGGAGGGCGTCGCGCATCTCGTCGCTGAAGGCGGCAATGCCCGGCATGCGGTAGGTGTTGGCCTTCATGGCCAGCGAGTCTTGTGGAAGCTGGGGTGCCTGGGCGGCCCATCCCTCGCCGTAGACGATGATGGAGGGGTCGACGGCCGTCAGGGCGGCACGCACCTGGTTCATGGTCTCGATGTCGTGGATGCCCATCAGGTCGAAGCGGAAGCCGTCGATGTGGTACTCGCGCGCCCAGTGGAGCACGGACTCAATGATGTACTTGCGCATCATGGGGCGGTCGCTGGCCGTCTCGTTGCCGCAGGCCGAGGCGTCGGCATAGGTGCCGTCGGGGCGCTGGCGGTAGAAGTAACCGGGGGCGGTGCGCTCGAAGTTGCTGCCCTCGATGTTGAACGTATGGTTATAGACCACATCAAGGATGACACGGATGCCGGCCTTGTGAAGCGCCTGCACCATCTGCTTGAACTCGCGGATGCGCACGTCGGGGCGGTAGGGGTCGGTCGAATAGGAGCCGTCGGGCACGTTATAGTTCTGCGGGTCGTAGCCCCAGTTGTACTGGTTGTCGTCGAGGCGGGTTTCGTCGACCGAAGCATAGTCGTACGAGGGCAGCAGGTGGACGTGCGTCACGCCCAGCTCACGCAGGTGGTCGATGCCCGTGGCCAGGCCTTCGGGCGAGCGGGTGCCCTCTTCAGTCAGGGCCAGGAACTTGCCCTTGTGCTCAATACCCGAGGCGGGCGACACGGAGAAGTCGCGGTGGTGCATCTCGTAAATCACCACGTCGGCGGCCGAACGGAGAGGCGGACGGCGGTCGTCGGCCCAACCTTCGGGATCGGTAGTGCGGAGGTCGATGACGGCGGCACGCTGGCCGTTCACACCGACGGCCTTGGCAAAGATGCCGGGCGTATCGCCCAGCCAGCGGTCGTCTATCTTGACATTGAAGGTATAGAACTTGCCCAGCAGATCCTCGGAGACAGTGGTGTGCCACACGCCTTCCTCACCCGCCTCCATGGCAACGGTGCGGTAGGCATGTCCGCCCTCACCCTCGTTGTAGAGCATGAGGCGCACTTCATCGGCCGTCGGTGCCCAAAGGGAGAAGCGGATACCGTCGGGGGCATACTCCATCTCGGCCAAGCTGCCCGAACGCACTGGATAAAGTTCGTAGGAAGCATATTCGTTCTTGGTGGGCGCACAACTGGCGGCCGTCGTCACCGCCACACCCAAAATGACCAAATCATTCAGTTTCATGGCTTATATCTATATTTATATTATATATATCTTCTCAACTCTCCACTCTCAACTCTCCACTCTCAACGCACCTTGTCGGGATTTTTGGCGATGAAATCCTTCCATCCGCGGTAGGCCTTGTCCACCGCGGGGCGCCCCATCTGCAGGTAGTGGCAGTAGGCAGCCCCCAGCGCGTCGGTGGCGTCCATGAAAGTGGGCATGTCGGTCTTGTCCAGACGGAGCATGCGCTGGAGCATGTCGGCCACCTGCTCCTTCGAGGCCTGTCCGTTGCCGGTAATGGCCATCTTGATCTTGAGCGGCGCATACTCCGTGATGGGGATGTCGCGACTCAGGGCGGCGGCCATGGCCACTCCCTGCGCCCGCCCCAGCTTGAGCATGGACTGAACGTTCTTGCCGAAGAAGGGGGCTTCGATGGCCAGCTCGTCGGGCAGGTAGCTGTCGATGATGCCCAGCACGCGTTGGTAGATGTGCTTCAGCTTGAGGTAGGTGTCGCCCACGCGGCGCAGGTCGATGACGCCCATGGCCACCATCTCGGGCTTGGTACCCGTGACGCGCAACACACCGTAGCCCATAAGGTTGGTACCCGGGTCGATGCCCAGGATAATCTTCTCCTTGACCGGCGTTATCACTCTACCTCCTCCATCAACGTGGGAAATCCCACCACCTTGTCCTTGAAGATGCGGAGCAGCTCCTCGTTGAGCTTCACTCCCTGTTCGCGGTGCCAGCGATGGAGCAGGGCCGAACTTTCGACCTCGAACTGGACGGAATAGCAGGAACTGCCCTCCTCGCGATGGCTCAGGATGCGCAAGATGCGCGGAGCGTGCAACGTACCCTCTTTCTCGACTTCGGGCAGGTAGAATTCCTTCATCCAGATGAGGAAATATTTCTCCTGTCCGTCTTCCACATGATAGGTTGTATTGTAGACCAACATAGTTTTTTTCGTTATTTCGTTATTTTTTTCTGCAAACATAGCAATTATTTCAGAAATATGCATTATCTTTGCGCCATCAAAACGAAAGCCACGGTGCAAACGTTTACATTCTGGGGTATTAGCTCATCTGGCTAGAGCGCGACACTGGCAGTGTCGAGGTGAGCGGTTCGAGTCCGCTATGCTCCACGCAAAGTCCTTGAAAACGGAAGTTTCAAGGACTTTTTTCGTATCTTTCCGGCACATAACGGAACGATGTGACAAGAAAGTTGTATCTTTGCAACGTTTTCAAACCAAGACGAAATTCAAAAAGACAACAACGATATGATAGCTAAAATCAACGAGCTTCTGCAGGAAGTGGAAGCACTGACGGCCTCCAACGCCGAAGAACTGGAGGCGCTCCGCATCAAATACCTCAGCAAGAAGGGTACCATCAATGAACTGATGGCCGACTTCCGTAGCGTGCCCGCCGAACAGAAAAAGGAAGTGGGCATGAAGCTGAACGAACTCAAGAACAAGGCACAGGAGAAAATCAACGCCCTGAAGGAGCAGTTTGAAAGCCAGGACACGGGTTGCGACGACCTCGACCTGACACGTACCGCCTACCCCATCGGGCTGGGTACACGCCACCCCCTGTCCATCGTCAAGAACGAAATCATCGACATCTTTGCCCGCATGGGCTTCAGCATCGCCGACGGACCCGAAGTGGAGGACGACCTGCACGTATATACCAAACTGAACTTCGCCGCCGATCATCCGGCACGCGACATGCAGGACACCTTCTTCGTCAATGTGAACCCCGGCGACGTGACCAAGAACATCATCCTGCGCTCGCACACCAGCTCCGTACAGGTACGTACCATGGAGCATGCCGAACCGCCCATCCGCATCATTTGCCCGGGACGCGTGTACCGCAACGAGGCCATCAGCTACCGTGCGCACTGCTTCTTCCACCAGGTAGAGGCTTTGTATATCGACAAGAACGTGTCGTTCACCGACCTGAAGCAGGTATTGCTGCTCTTCGCCCAGGAGATGTTCGGCAGCGAGACGAAGATACGTCTGCGTCCGTCGTACTTCCCCTTCACAGAGCCCAGTGCCGAAATGGACATCAGCTGCAACATCTGCGGCGGCAAGGGATGCCCCTTCTGCAAAGGTACCGGCTGGGTAGAAATCCTCGGTTGCGGCATGGTGGACCCCAACGTGCTCGAGGCTTGCGGCATAGATAGCAAGGTTTATTCCGGCTACGCCCTGGGTATGGGCATCGAGCGCATCACCAACCTGAAGTATCAGGTGAAGGACCTGCGCATGTTCTCTGAAAACGATACCCGCTTCCTGAAAGAATTCGAAGCGGCACGATAAGACATAGGGCAGCGGTGAGTGGTGAGCGGTGAGTGGTGAGTGGTTAACGGTGAGCGGTGAGCATCCGTCCGAAAATACACCGACCACTCATTACTAACCATTCACTGCTAACCGCTAAAACCGACCGTTCATGAAAGACCGGCTCATCACTCCGAGTTATTGCTTTATCCTGGCAGCCAACTTTCTGCTCTACTTCGGCTTCTGGCTGATGATGCCCGTACTCCCCTTCTACCTGACGGAAGTGTTCGGAGCGGACAAGTTCACCATGGGGCTCGTCCTGTCGTGCTACACCATTGCGGCCCTATGCATCCGCCCCTTCTCGGGCTACCTGCTCGACACGTTTGCCCGCAAGCCCCTCTACCTGCTGGCCTACTTCATCTTCACGTCTATCTTCGGTGGTTATCTGCTGGCCGGCACCCTAACCCTCTTCATCGCCCTGCGCATCGTCCACGGCGTGTCGTTCGGCATGGTGACGGTAGGTGGCAATACGGTGGTCATCGACATCATGCCCTCATCGCGCCGCGGCGAAGGACTGGGTTACTACGGGCTGGCCAACAACATTGCCATGTCCATCGGCCCCATGACGGGTCTCTTCCTGCACGACGCAGGCATCGGCTACACGTGGATATTCTGCGCCTCGCTGGGCTCGTGCCTGGCTGGCTTTTGTTGTGCTTCGCTGGTCAAGACGCCCTACAAGCCGCCAGTGAAACGCGACCCCATCTCGCTCGACCGCTTCATCCTGCTCAAGGGACTTCCTGCAGGAGCCAGCCTCCTGCTTCTGTCCATTCCCTATGGCATGACGACCAACTACGTAGCCATGTATGCTCGCCAGATTGAGATAGACGCCTCTACGGGCTTCTTCTTCACCTTCATGGCGCTGGGTATGGCTGTGTCGCGGCTCTTTTCGGGCCGGCTGGTGGACAAGGGAAAGATTACGCAAGTGATATCCGCAGGGCTGGTACTGGTAGTGTTCAGCTTCTTCCTGCTGGCCGCATGCGTATACATCATCCGCTGGGACAGCCAGGCTTGTACGGTGATGTTCTTCACCATCGCCCTGCTGCTGGGCATCGGCTTCGGCACCATGTTTCCAGCCTACAATACCCTGTTCGTCAACCTGGCCCCCAACAGCCAGCGCGGCACGGCCACCTCGACCTACCTCACCTCGTGGGACGTGGGTATCGGCATCGGCATGCTGGCCGGCGGATACATTGCCGAAATCAGCACCTTCGACAAGGCCTACCTCTTCGGCGCCTGCCTGACGGTGGTGTCCATGCTGTATTTCAACCTGAAAGTGGCGCCCCATTACCACCAAAACAAACTGAGATGAGAAAGAAAGAACGATACGAAAAAATACTGGCCTGGTTCAGGGAAAACCGCCCTGTGGCCGAAACGGAGCTACACTACAACACCCCCTTCGAGCTGCTCATCGCTGTCATCCTGTCGGCCCAATGTACGGACAAGCGGGTGAACATGATCACTCCCCCGCTCTTCCACGATTTCCCCACTCCCGAAGCGCTGGCCGCCACCACGCCCGAAGTGGTATTCGAATACATCCGTAGCGTGTCCTACCCCAACAACAAGGCCCGCCACCTGGTGGGCATGGCACAGATGCTCGTCAAAGACTTCGGAAGCCAAGTGCCCGACACGCTGGAGGAACTCGTCAAGCTGCCCGGCGTGGGACGCAAGACAGCCAACGTCATCCAGTCGGTCGTGTTCAACAAAGCTGCCATGGCGGTAGATACGCATGTCTTCCGCGTCAGCCACCGGCTGGGACTGGTAGGGCCAGGCTGCACCACCCCGCTAAGCGTGGAAAAGGAACTGACCAAGCACATCCCCGAGGCCGACATCCCCATCGCCCACCACTGGCTCATCCTGCACGGACGCTACGTGTGCCAGGCACGTACACCCCAATGCGATGCCTGCGGCCTGAAGATGCTCTGCAAGGATTACGAAAAAAGAACGGGAGCCAAAGAGGTGAAGAGTTAATTTACAGGGGGATATCCAACATATTTTTAACATTCAAGATTTAAAAAAGTGCCCGTTGCGAACATATTACAGAAAATAATGCTAACTTTGCGGGCAAGTAAAGCGAGAAGATTCGTAACACTTTTAAATAAAATAGAGCATTATGACAATTGATCAATTCAACTTTGCCGGTAAGAAGGCATTCGTCCGCGTGGACTTCAATGTGCCCCTGGACGAGAATTTCAACATCACTGATGACACCCGTATGCGTGCCGCTCTTCCTACACTGAAGAAGATTCTGGCCGACGGCGGTAGTTTGATAATCGGTTCCCACCTGGGTCGTCCGAAAGGCGTAGCCGAAAAATTCTCTCTGAAACACATCCTGAACCACCTGAACGAGCTGCTGGGCATTGAAGTTCAGTTTGCCAACGACTGTATGGGCGAAGAAGCTGCTGTAAAGGCTGCCGCTCTGCAACCGGGTGAAGCCCTCCTGCTGGAAAACCTGCGCTTCTATGCAGAAGAAGAAGGCAAGCCCCGTGGCCTGGCCGAAGATGCTACCGACGAAGAGAAGAAAGCAGCCAAAGCCAAGGTTAAGGAAAGCCAGAAGGAATTTACCAAGAAGCTGGCTTCGTATGCCGACTGCTACGTGAACGACGCTTTCGGTACCGCTCACCGCGCACATGCTTCTACAGCACTCATCGCACAATATTTCGACAAGGACCACAAGATGTTCGGTTACCTGATGGAGAAGGAAGTGAAGGCTGTTGACAAAGTATTGAACGACATTCATCGTCCGTTCACTGCCATCATGGGTGGTTCAAAGGTTTCTTCCAAGATTGAAATCATCGAAAACCTGCTGAACAAGGTAGACAACCTCATCATCGCCGGCGGTATGACTTATACATTCACCAAGGCTATGGGCGGCAAGATCGGTATCTCCATTTGCGAGGACGACAAGCTCGACCTGGCTCTCGACTTGATGAAGGAAGCTAAGGAAAAAGGTGTGAATCTGGTATTGGCTACCGATGCCAAGATTGCAGACTCCTTCTCGAACGACGCCAACACGAAGTTCTGCAAGGTAAACGAAATCCCTGACGGATGGGAAGGCCTTGACATAGGTCCTGAGAGTGAGAAACTCTTCGCCGATGTTATCAAGAGCTCCAAGACTATCCTGTGGAACGGCCCGACAGGTGTATTCGAATTCGACAACTTCACACACGGTTCACGTGCCGTAGGCGAAGCTATCGTAGAAGCAACGAAGAACGGTGCTTTCTCACTGGTAGGTGGCGGTGACTCTGTAGCTTGCGTCAACAAGTTCGGTCTGGCCAGCGGCGTATCTTACGTATCGACCGGTGGTGGTGCATTGCTCGAAGCTATCGAAGGAAAAGTTCTTCCGGGTATTGCAGCCATCAACGAATAAAACATAATCACCAACCGAAAGAGGGTGTGTCAAAAAAGAGATGCGCCCTCTTTCTTTTTTTAAAAACCCCAATGAAGAAACTACTGATACTATGGCTTGCATGCGCCTTCATAGCCACGGCCTCCGCACAAAGCAAACAGGAGGATGAGAAAAAGCCACAGGCCAAAACACTGACCAACGTCGTAAACACGCTGAAAGATCGCATTACGCTGGAAGGATACATCCAGCTGGGATATACCTACAACGACCAGCCCACAAGCAAAACCAACACATTCGACATCAAACGTGCCATCCTCATGGCTCGCGGACGTATCACCGACCGCTGGTCGTGTTACTTCATGTACAGCCTGGCCAACTCGCCCAAGGTGCTAGAAATGTATACTGAATATCATTTTCTGCCTGAAATCAGCGTACGCGTCGGCCAGTTCAAGACGATGTATTCCATTGAAAATCCCATGTCGCCCAGCGTCCTCGAACTGATCAACGTCAACTCACAGGCTACCAACTACCTGGCCGGATACAACGGAAGCGACCCGCTCTACGGCTCGACTACCGGCCGCGATATGGGGCTGATGATCTATGGCGACCTCTTCAAAAGTCTGCTGAGCTACAAGATAGCTGTCATGAACGGACAGGGCATCAACCTGAAGGACGGCAACAACCAGAAAGACATCGTGGGCAACCTGATGGTCAACCCGTTGAAATGGCTGTCCGTAGGCGGTTCTTTCATCAAGGGAAAAGGATGTGCTGTAGCGACTTCCGACATCAACCCCGACATCAACGTAGGCGACAGTTATACGCGTAACCGCTGGGCGGCAGGTCTCAAAATCAAGCTCAAACAATTAGACCTGCGTAGTGAATACCTGGCAGGAAAAGACGGCAGTGTGAAGAGCGACGGTTATTATGCCACGGCCAACGTGCATCTCATCAGTGACAAGCTGGACTTCATCGCCTCCTACGACTACTTCAATAAGAACAAGGCAACGGACAACAAGCAGACCAACTACATAGCCGGCCTGCAATGGTGGTTTTACCCCAAATGCCGTCTGCAGCTGCAATATACCTATTGCGATCCCCATCTGGGCGAAAGCTCCAACCTGTTGCAGACCCAAGTACAAGTACGCTTCTAAACTCCTTGTACATCCAAACTTTACAGCTATGAACTACGACCAGATTCTTCAAGAAATTTATCAGGAGATACAACCCTATGCCAGACAGGGAGAACCTGCCGCCTACATCCCCGACCTGTTGAAGGTAAACCCTGACCGCTACGGTATCTGCCTGCACACCCTCGATGGACAAGACTTTGCGATGGGCGATTGCGACGAACGATTTGCCATCCAGAGTATTTCGAAAGTCTTTGCGCTGGCCATGGGATTTGCCCGACTGAACGACCGCCTTTGGCAACGTATCGGTGTGGAGCCTTCGGGCAATGCCTTCAACTCCATCTTCCAGCTGGAGCTGGAGCATGGTATCCCCCGCAATCCACTCATCAACGCAGGGGCGCTTGTCATGACCGACATTCTTCTCTCCGTACTGGAATACCCCGAACGTGAATATCTGGCCTTTGTGCGTAGCCTTTGCGGATGCGATTCCATCCAATACGACGAGAGTATGGCCGCTTCGGAGCGCGACAACGGCTATCTGAATGCGGCTATCGTGAACATGCTGAAGTATTATGGCAATATCGAAAACGACGTGGAGCGCGTACTCCGCTTCTATTTTCGCCAGTGTTCGGTCAAGATGAACTGCCGCGAATTGTCGCGCGCCTTCCTACCCTTTGCCGACCACACGCACGCCTTCAGCTTCGACGGAACCGAACTCACCACCTCGCAAGTGAAACGCATCAATGCCATCATGCAGACATGTGGCTTCTATGACGAGGCCGGCGAATTTTCCTACCTGGTAGGATTACCGGGCAAGAGTGGCGTGGGAGGAGGTATAGCCGCCATCTGTCCGCGACAATACTCCGTAGCCGTCTGGAGCCCCCGGCTCAACAAGAAAGGAAATTCGGTAATGGGGCTGAAGGCACTCGAACTGCTTACCACGAAGACAGCCGTCAGCATTTTCTGACCATTTTTCACCGGCACAGGCTTCACGCCGTTCTTCATTTTGGCGAAAAAGCATGCGAATGTGAAAAATGTTTCGTATTTTTGTACCCAAATTGAGTGAAAATTAACGATATGAACGTTTTAGAACTAAGTGAACAGGAAATCATTCGCCGCAACAGCATGAATGAACTTCGCGCGATGGGTATCGAACCCTATCCCGCAGCAGAGTATGTAACCAACGCTTTCTCTACAGACATAAAAGCTGAATTCAAAGACGAAGACGAGCCTCGCCAGGTGTCCATCGCCGGACGTATGATGAGCCGTCGTGTCATGGGAAAAGCTTCCTTCATCGAACTTCAGGACTCCAAAGGACGTATCCAGGTGTACATCACCCGTGATGACATCTGTCCTGATGAGAACAAGGACATGTACAACACCGTGTTCAAACGTTTGCTCGACCTGGGCGACTTCATCGGTATCGAAGGTTTTGTTTTCCGTACCCAGATGGGCGAAATCAGCGTACACGCCAAAAAGCTGACCGTACTCGCCAAGAGCCTCAAGCCCCTGCCTATCGTGAAATACAAGGATGGCGTGGCGTACGATTCCTTTGAAGACCCTGAACTTCGCTATCGCCAACGCTACGTTGACCTCATCGTGAACGACGGCGTAAAAGAGACTTTCCTGAAGCGCTCCAAAGTTATTTCTACCATGCGTGCCGTGTTGGACGAAGCCGGCTATACCGAAGTGGAGACTCCTATCCTCCAGTCTATCCCCGGCGGTGCAAGTGCCCGTCCGTTCATTACCCACCACAATTCGCTGGACATCGACCTCTATCTGCGTATCGCTACAGAGCTTTACCTGAAAAGACTCATTGTGGGCGGATTTGAAGGTGTATACGAAATCGGCAAGAACTTCCGCAACGAGGGTATGGACAAGAACCATAACCCCGAATTCACCTGCATGGAACTCTATGTACAGTACAAAGACTATAACTGGATGATGAGTTTCACCGAAAAGCTGCTCGAACGCATCTGCATTGCCGTAAATGGTTGTACAGAAACTGAAATAGACGGCAAGACTATCAGTTTCAAAGCTCCTTACCGCCGTCTGCCTATCCTCGATGCCATCAAGGAAAAGACCGGCTATGACCTCAACGGCAAGAGCGAAGATGAAATCCGCCAAATCTGCAAAGAACTGAAGATGGATATTGACGATACCATGGGCAAAGGCAAGCTGATTGACGAAATTTTCGGCGAATTCTGCGAAGGTACCTTCATCCAGCCGACTTTCATCACCGACTATCCTGTCGAGATGAGTCCGCTCACCAAAATGCATCGTAGCAAACCGGGCCTTACCGAACGTTTCGAATTGATGGTAAACGGCAAGGAGCTGGCCAACGCCTATAGCGAGCTGAACGACCCCATCGACCAGGAAGAACGCTTCAAGGAGCAGTTGCGCCTGAGCGAGAAGGGTGATGACGAAGCCATGTTCATCGACCAGGACTTCCTGAAAGCTCTGCAATATGGTATGCCTCCCACATCGGGTATCGGTATCGGCATCGACCGTCTGACCATGCTGATGACAGGCAAGGCCTTCATTCAGGAAGTATTGTTCTTCCCGCAGATGCGCCCCGAAAAGGTAACACCGAAAGATGCACCTGCCAAGTTCATGGAATTGGGCATCCCCGAAGCATGGGTACCTGTGATTCAAAAAGCCGGATACAATCAAGTGGCCGACATGGCAGAAGTCAACCCTCAAAAACTGCACATGGACATTTGCGGCATCAACAAGAAATACAAGTTGGAATTGGCCAATCCGAGCGTGAACGACGTGGCCGGCTGGATAGAAAGATTGAAGAACTAACGAAATAGAGATGAAAGTTCCTGGAAAGATAGCCATCATGGGCGGAGGAAGTTGGGCAACAGCCATTGCCAAAATGGTGCTCAATCAGGCAGAGTCGATTAATTGGTACATGCGGCGCGACGACCGCATTGCCGACTTCAAGCGGCTGGGCCATAACCCCGCCTATCTGACAGGCGTCAAGTTTGATACCAAGCGGATCAATTTCAGTTCGAACATCAACGATGTAGTCAAGGCATCCGATACACTGATATTTGTTACGCCTTCGCCTTACCTCAAATCTCATTTGAAGAAGCTGAAGACGAAAATCAAGGATAAATTTATCATTACAGCCATCAAGGGCATTGTCCCCGATGACAATCTGATTGTATCCGAATACTTCACCAAAGAATATGGTGTACCGGCCGAGAACATAGCTGTAGTAGCAGGTCCCTGCCATGCCGAAGAAGTGGCACTGGAGCGTCTGTCCTACCTCACCATCGCTTGTCCCGACATCGAAAAAGCATCGGTTTTTGCCCGTCATCTCAGCTGTTCCTATATCAAGACTTCGGTCAGCAACGACGTGGCAGGCATCGAATATGGTTCGGTACTGAAAAACGTTTACGCCATCGCAGCCGGCATTTGTAACGGTTTGAAATATGGAGACAACTTCCAGGCTGTACTCATCTCGAATGCCATACAGGAGATGAACCGTTTCCTGCAAACGGTTCATCCACTTGACCGTAACGTCAACGACTCGGCCTATTTGGGCGATTTGCTCGTAACGGGTTACTCCAACTTTAGCCGTAACCGTACGTTTGGCACCATGATAGGAAAAGGCTATTCAGTAAAAAGCGCCCAGATAGAAATGGAAATGATTGCCGAAGGTTATTATGGGACCAAGTGTATCAAGGAAATAAACAAACACTATCATGTCAACATGCCTATTGTGGATGCAGTCTATAACATTCTGTATGAACGGATCTCGCCCATGATAGAAATCAAATTGCTGACAGATTCTTTCAGATAAAACTTTTTTTAAATTAAGATAGTATGATTAGTTTAAACATTGAAAAGACTTTTGGATTTATTTCCAAAGAAAATGTTGCCGCTTACGAAGCAAAAGTAAAAGAAGCACAAGACGCTTTGGAAAATGGCACCTGCAAAGGTAACGACTTTTTGGGTTGGCTGCACCTGCCGTCATCCATCACCAAAGAGCACCTGGAAGACTTGAAAGCTACAGCACAGATATTGCGTGAAAATTGTGAAGTTGTAATCGTAGCAGGTATCGGCGGAAGCTATCTGGGTGCACGTGCAGTCATCGAAGCACTTTCAAACAGCTTTGTCTGGTTGCAGGAAAAAAAGAACGCCCCTACCATTCTTTTCGCCGGTCACAATATCGGTGAAGACTACTTATACGAACTCACTGAATATCTGAAAGACAAGAAATTCGGCGTCATCAATATCTCCAAGTCCGGTACAACTACTGAGACTGCCCTCGCTTTCCGTCTGTTGAAAAAACAATGCGAAGACCAGCGTGGAAAAGAGATGGCGAAGAAAGTCATCGTAGCCGTTACAGATGCCAAGAAAGGTGCTGCACGCACGACTGCCGACAAGGAAGGATACAAGTCGTTCATCATCCCCGACAATGTAGGCGGACGTTTCTCCGTACTGACTCCAGTTGGTTTGCTTCCTATCGCCGTAGCCGGCTTCGACATTGACAAGCTGGTGGCTGGTGCCGTTGAAATGGAGAAGGCTTGTGGTGCGGACGTTCCTTTCGAACAGAATCCCGCTGCTCTGTATGCCGCTACCCGCAACGAATTGTACAAGAATGGCAAGAAGATTGAAATCCTTGTCAACTTCAACCCGAAACTTCATTACGTCAACGAATGGTGGAAACAATTGTATGGTGAATCCGAAGGTAAGGAAGGTAAGGGCATTTTCCCTACTGCCGTAGATTTCTCGACCGACCTTCATTCCATGGGCCAATGGATTCAGGAAGGCGAACGTACCATCTACGAAACCGTTATCTCGGTTGAACAACCGACCCACAAACTGGAAGTACCCAGCGATGCAGAAAACCTGGACGGCTTGAATTTCCTGGCCGGCAAGCGTGTAGACGAAGTCAACAAGATGGCCGAACTGGGCACACAGCTGGCTCACGTAGACGGAGGTGTACCCAACATGCGTATCTCTGTACCGACCCTGAACGAAGAATGTATCGGCGGTCTGCTCTACTTCTTCGAAAAAGCCTGCGGTATCAGCGGTTATCTGTTGGGAGTCAACACGTTCAACCAACCGGGTGTAGAGGCCTACAAGAAGAACATGTTTGCCCTGCTCAACAAACCTGGATACGAAGAAGAATCCAAAGCTATCCGCGCAAGACTGTAAGCTCTATGAATTCCATTCAACAATCCATAGCCCGCTATCTGCAAGGTAGCGGGCATTCTTGTATCCGTCTCAAAGCAATATTGTTCGACATGGACGGAGTACTATTCGACTCCATGCCCTATCATGCCGACGCTTGGCATACGGTAATGGAGCGTCGTGGCCTCCACTTAAGCCGCGAGGAAGCTTTTCTGCACGAAGGACGTACAGGAGCATCGACTATCAACATTGTATACCAAAGGCAGTTCGGCAAAGATGCCACTCCCGAGATGATCGAAGAAATCTATGCCGAAAAAAGCCGGGAGTTCAACAAGCATCCCGAACCCGAACGCATGAAAGGTGCTTGGGAACTGATGCAAAAAGTAAAAGCCTGCGGACTTACTCCCGTATTGGTCACCGGCTCGGGACAAACTTCCCTATTAGAAAGACTGAGTCATAATTATCCCGACACCTTCGATCGGAACCACATGGTTACTGCCTTCGATGTCAAATACGGCAAACCACATCCTGAACCCTACCTGATGGGATTGGAGAAAGTACATGCAGCCCCCAATGAAGCAATTGTCGTCGAAAACGCCCCTATCGGTGTACAGGCAGGCGTTGCGGCAGGTATCTTCACCATAGCCGTCAATACAGGTCCCCTGGCCGAACAAGTGCTGCTCGATGCAGGCGCCAATCTGTTATTTCCATCCATGCAAGACTTTTGCAACCAATGGGAAGCCGTCTATCAGGCACTTCAGAATACCCACTAAAAAAAGAAGGTGACCGCTCCGAAGAGTAGTCACCTTCTTTTTAATTTCTTTTACTGCTATCTTATTTTGCAGCTTCCAGAGATGCTTTACGGAAAGCCTTCATTGCCTTTTCAATTTCCAAAGAGGCCTTACGTGCACGTGTACCGGCAGCCTTGTTACCATTTTCCAACTGTGCTTTTGCATCTTTCTCAAATGCTGCATATAACTCAGCAACCTTTTCTACTAATTCTTTCATAATCCCTTTAAGTATTTACTTTGTTAATAATGTACGGCAAAAATACATTCTTTTGTGAAATAAACGCACAAAAAGAAGATTTTTTTTCACCGTAGCCGCATTTTTAGGAGAAAAAAGGAATATTCAGCGTTTTTTCCCTACTTTTGCAGCCATGAAACCTCTGACAGACACTGATTATATACATGCCCTGATTGCTGAAGGAGAGCATCAGCAACAAGACTTCAAATTCGAAATATCGGACGCACGCAAGATAGCCAAGACCCTCTCCGCCTTTGCCAATACAGAAGGAGGACGGTTGCTGATCGGCGTTAAGGACAATGGCAAGATAGCCGGCGTGCGCTCGGAAGAAGAGATATACATGATTGAAGCAGCCGCCGAACTTTATTGCAAACCGACGGTCGAATATCAGACACAAACCTTTCAGATTGAAGGACGGAACATCCTGATTGTACAGATAGAGGAAAGTGAACAGAAACCAGTATATGCCCAGGACGAATCGGGAAAATATCTGGCCTATCTCCGCATCAAAGATGAAAACATCCTCGCCACCCCGGTACACCTGCGTGTATGGCAACAAAGTGGAAATCCGCTTGGCGAACTGATGGAATATACCGAACGCGAGCAACTGCTGCTCGATCTGTTGAAACAGAACGAGCTGTTGTCACTCAACCGATATTGCCGTCTGGCACATCTTTCGCGCCGTGCTGCCGAACACCTGCTGGCCAAATTCATCCGCTACGACATCGTGGAGACCGTTTTCGAACATCACAAATTCCATTTCCGGCTGAAAAAATGAATCCGATTGAAATGCGGTACGAGAAAGTTAAGAAATAAGCTCCATACAATATTGGTGTAAATCAACTTATTTCGTAATTTTGCGCCACAACTGAATAATCATACAATAAGAAATATATGGGAATATTTGCCAACTTATTCAAAAAGAATAGCGAAGAGAACTCCTCCAAGAACGTTGAAGACTTTGTCTTGCTGACACGCGTCTACTTCCAATCCGTAATAGCGGCCAATCTGGGCATCACCAACATACGTTTCGTGCCCGACGTTGCCACATTCAAGCGCCTGTTCAAGATTCCTACCCAGGGTGGACGATTGGGTCAGGCCGAAAAGGCCGCATCCAAGAAAATGCTGATGCAGGACTATGGCCTGAGCGAAAACTTCTTCAAGGAAATTGAAGCTTCCATCAAGAAGCATTGCCGCACCCAGAACGATGTCCAAGCCTACCTTTTCATGTACCAGGGATTCTCCAACGACCTGATGATGCTGATGGGCAACCTGATGCAGTGGAAATTCCGCATGCCTTCCATCTTCAAGGGCGCCCTCAGAGCCATGACGGAAAAGACCGTCCACGAAGTCTGCACCAAGACTGTGTGGAAGAAAGACGACGTCCACAAGACGGCTGCCGCCGTACGCCAATACAAGGAACGCCTGGGCTACTCCGAACAATGGATGACAGAATACGTATACAACGTCGTAGTACTGGCCAAAAAGGAAGCCAAGCATAAGAAGCACGAAGACAAGGAATAACCTCCGACAGACCTTTTATGGAAATAGAACAGCACCCGCTCGAACCCTTCCTGCCGGCCGCTGCCCGGCTGCTGATGTTGGGCAGCTTTCCGCCGCAACGCAAGCGGTGGAGTATGGAGTTCTATTACCCTAACTGGAACAACGATATGTGGCGCATCGTGGGCCTCATCTTCTTCGGCGACAAAGAGCACTTTGTTGTCAAGGGAAAAAGGGCCTTTTCCAAGGAAGAACTCATTGCTTTCCTGCAGGAAAAAGGTATTGCCCTTTATGACACGGCCACGGCTGTCCGACGTCTGCAGGACAATGCATCCGACAAGTTTCTGGAAGTGGTACAACCTACAGATGTCCGCGGCCTGCTCGAAAGACTTCCCCAATGCCGCGCTATCGTCACCACCGGCGAAAAGGCTACCGATACATTGTGCCGCACGTTCTCCCTTACAGCTCCCAAGGTGGGCGACTTCACCGAATTCCTTTTCGAAGGACGTCCCCTGCGTCTCTATCGCATGCCCTCTTCCTCGCGGGCCTATCCGTTGGCTCTGGACAAGAAAGCGGCCGCCTATCGGGTCATGTATCAGGACTTGCAAATGCTATAAAAGAAAGTATAATCAGAGGCAAGAAGAAAAATAAAGCGGCAAAGGTCTTGCAAAATCAAAACTTTCCACTACCTTTGCAGCCGCAAACACGGGAATAGCTCAGTTGGTAGAGCATCGGTCTCCAAAACCGAGTGTCGGGAGTTCGAGCCTCTCTTCCCGTGCAACAAAAAATCCGGTATCCTTCAAAGGATATCGGATTTTTTGTTGTAAGGATAAAAATTACTTCAAGACGACCAGCACCTTACGCGCGCCATGGGCTCCCATAACCAGCGCCTGCTCGATATCGGCCGTCTTCGAAGGTCCCGAGATGAATACGCCATAAGGATAGGAAACTGTCTTTAAAGCAGCATAGGCCTCGTGCATATTGTTGACCAGACGGTTGCGATCCACAACTATCAGCAATGCCTCCGCAATGAAATACAGCAACTTATGACGAACGGTCTGCGGAATCCAGACCGCCCCATTCTCGGCCACTCCCATTTCACCCGACACCACAGCCAGGTCTACTCCGTTCAAATCCTGCGCACGCTCCACCTCGTCGGGATTCAGCGTAGCGCAAGTCACTTCTGTCAAAGTCGAAGCAATGCTACGCGCTTCAGGGAAACGCGTACGTATGATGGCATCCAGCGTATCGCCCTCCTGCCACACCACTGCATCACCTCCCACCTGACGGCTGACTTCACAAAACTGTTTCACCTTGTCGGCATAGGTCGTAGCCTTTATCTCCCAGCGGGGATAGTCGAAACGCAACTTGGTATTCCGACGTATCTTGTCCAATATTTCGTCACGATTGCTCATTTCTCAGATTCCTCCTTTCCCTGTACTTTGTTTTTCTTCCACATCTCGTTGAACGATTCCGAAGCAAACTTGGGCAGCTCACGCCCCTTGCCCCAATCATTCAGTCCATTGTATTTCATGAAACGGGGCAACCCGTTCACCATCGGAGCCGCCCAAAGTGCCGCATTGAACAGGGCCGGACGCTCCATCAGGAATTTCATTCCGCCAGACATATACTGCTTCTCGCTGCTGGCCTTGCCAATAGCCTTCAACCCCTGACGCCACTTATAGATCTGTTCGCCCAAATCGACCTTGGCCGGACAAACATTGGAGCAGGAAAGGCAAAGCGAACAGGCCGAAAGATTGTCGTAATACTTCTGCGGATCGTGTGCCATCCCCAGATTGATGCCAATTGGCCCTGGAATGAAATAGGTATACGAATAGCCACCGCTCCGCCGATAGACGGGGCACGTGTTCATGCACGCTCCGCAACGGATACAGTTCAGCAGACGGATGTGGTCGGTATCGGCCAGCATGTCGCTGCGTCCGTTGTCTACTATAATGATGTGATACTCGCCTCCCTCACGCGGAGAGCGGAAATGGGACGTATAGGTGGTACTGGGTTGTCCTGTACCCGAGCGGGCCAACAGACGGGTAAAGACACCCAACGCCTCCATGTCGGGTACAATCTTCTCCAACCCGAAAGCCGAAATGTTCAGCTTGGGGCAGGACATGCCCATATCGGCGTTGCCTTCGTTGGTACATACCACGACATCACCCGTCGAGGCAACGGCAAAGTTGGCACCAGTCATGGCTGCATCGGCATTCAGAAAAATGTCGCGCAGGTTCTTGCGGGCCACATGGGTCAGATAAGTAGGATCGTAGTTGCCCTTTTCGGCCCCCATCTCCTTCTCGAACAGTTCACCCACCTGCTGACGCTTGATGTGTATGGCCGGCAGCACCACATGGCTGGGCGGCAGGTGCATCAGTTGCAGGATACGTTCGCCCAAGTCGGTTTCCACCGTATCAATGCCCTTGGATATCAGGAAAGGATCCAGCTCGCATTCCTCGGAAAGCATGGATTTGCTCTTGACAAAGCGCTTGACGCCGTGGCTGCGCAGCAGGTCGTAGATGATGTTGCGATACTCCTCCGCATCCTTGGCCCAGTGTACAATGGCGCCATTGGCGGTGGCGTTCTCCTCAAAATCGACCAACAGCTCTTCCAGGTGGCTGTTGGAATACAATTTCAGCTGACAAGCCTTCTCGCGCAGGTCTTCCCACTCGGACAATTCCCGGCTCATCTTGTCGCGTTTGGCACGGACCATCCAAAGGGTCTCGTTGTGCCATGCCACCTGTTCCTTGTTCTGGAGGAACTTCTCGGCGGCTTTCGAATGCTTGGTACTCATAGTTGTGAAGCCAATATTTCTACAATATGAATGGTTTTAATGGGCAGATGTTCGCGGTCAATGACGCCCTGCATGTGCATCAGGCAGGAGCTGTCGGCCCCGGTGATGTATTCGGCACCTGTTTCCATGTGATGCCTGATCTTGTCCTGGGCCATGCAGACCGAGACGGCCTGTTCTTCTACGGCAAACATACCGCCGAAACCGCAACACTCGTCCGGATGGGCCGGCTCAAATACTTCGATATCCTTCACCAGCCCCAAAAGATCGCGCAACTTGTTATAGTAAGGAATGTTACGCTCACTGGGCGAAGAGAGATTGAGCTCGCGTACGCCATGGCAGCTGTTGTGTATGCTCACCTTATGGGGAAAGCGTGCACTCAGGCTGTCAGGCTTCACCACGTCGTGAATGAATTCACAGAGGTCATAAATCTTTCCCGCACTCCGGCACACGTGTCCTTCGCGCTTCAGGATATCAGGATGATTCAACTTTACAAAAGCCACGCAGCTGGCCGAAGGACCGACCACGTAGTCATAATCCTTGAACAAATCGTCGAAACGGAGGGCCAGCTTGGAAGCCTCGCCCTCGAAACCGGCATTGGCCATAGGCTGTCCGCAACACGTCTGGTCCAGCGGATAGTCCACGTCTACACCCAAGCTCTTCAGCAATTTATAGGACGCCACTCCCACCTGGGGATAGATGGCGTTGATATAACATGGAATAAACAAACCTACTTTCATGGGTTCATCAGATTGATTGAATGATATGGTTAGTTTTCTTATTGTATGTCTATCAGCTTATGCGTCTGCAGACTGAGCCGCCAACGCGGATGCGCCAGCACACAAGCCACCGTCTCGGCCGTATTCCGGCATGAGCAGGGCTGCAGGAAGAAGTGTGCGGCAGGCAGCTGTTCGTAGGGCGTCAGGTCCTGTCCCTCGTACACCACCTTCACTTCGTCCATGCGGGCCAACTTCAGTACGCCACCCTGTTTGGGTGAACAGGTCACCCAGTCGATACCTTCCGGCAGGGGACGGGTACCGTTTGTTTCGATGCAGATGTACTTCCCAGCCCGATGCAACAGGTCTACCAATGTCCCGTCAATCCAAAGCGACGGCTCTCCCCCGGTCAGTATCACCATGCGGGCCGGATATTTCTGTACTTCGGCCAGGATGGCTTCATCGGTCATCAGCGTGCCTTCCTCGTGACGCGTGTCGCAGAAGGGACATTTCAGGTTGCACCCCGAAAAGCGCACGAATACGGCAGGAGTACCCGTATGGAACCCCTCACCCTGCAGACTGTAGAATATTTCGTTAATCTTTCTCATAGACGGCCATGTTTCCTTCGGACTCCTGCACCTCTACCTTGAAGCAGGCAGGTATCTGGTCACACACCCAACGGGCGATGTTCTCGGCCGTGGGATTGCAGGGGATGACTTCGTTCAGATTCTTGTGGTCGAGACGGTCCATCACCGTCTGCTTGATGTGGGTAAAGTCCACGACCATGCCGTCCTCGTTCAATTCGCGCGAACGGCACCAGACGGTGATAATCCAGTTGTGACCATGCAGATTCTCACACTTGCTGGGATAAGAAAGGCGCAGGCTATGGGCAGCCGACACCTCCATGCGTTTGACTACTGTGTACATAGGTTTAATACGCTTACTAAAATAAATGTTCCTATATAAATTCTGCATCTAATGTCACCTCGATGCTGCGGCAAAAATACAAATTTCTTCGTTATTTTTTCTACATTTGCGCCATGAAAGTAATCTGCATCATTTTAGGAAGCCTGTCGCTGGGACTGGGCATTGCGGGCATATTCCTGCCCCTGCTCCCCACCACGCCCTTCCTGCTCCTGACAGCAGCCCTCTACTTCCGAGGCTCGCCCCGCCTGTACGACTGGCTGTTACGACAGAAGCGGCTGGGCCCCTATATCCGCAACTTCCGCGAACACAAGGCCATACCGCTTCATGCCAAAATTACTTCCGTCAGCCTGACGTGGATTACCATTCTTTACTGCGTGACCTTCCTGATTGCAGCCCTCTGGCTTCGGGTCCTGTTGCTCCTATTGGCTGCAGGCATCAGCTGGCATATCTTGTCGTACAAAACCTTGAAATAACCTTAGACACCACCCGTCCGTTCAAAGAAAGCCTCCAAAGCCTGCCGGGCATCGGAGAGCTTGTCCTCCCAATGCTGCACGGAATTCTGCCCGATGACGTCGGTCACATACTTCACCGCCACAAAGGGTACCCCCTTCGCACGGCACACCCAGGCCTGGGCATAGGCTTCCATATCTACCACGTCGCCTTCCACGTCGGTCAGCTCGGTCAGGAAGGAGTCGCCTGTATTGCATACCCCGTCCGTCCCCTGCCAATGAAGGCAGTAACCTTTCTCTTCCAACAGGCCGGACACGTCGAGACGGCAATCCACACCCAATCCCTGTACTTTCTGCAAGTCGCGGTCGACAAAGCGGCGACAGACAAAGATGTCGCCCACACGATGGCCGACCGTACCGGCCGTACCGATGTTGATTACCAGATCGGGCTGCAGACGGTTAAGCGCTTCGGTCAGGTAATAGGCAGACTTCACCTTGCCGATGCCTGTACGCAGATAGCCCACCTGCACTTCGTCACTTCCCCGTATGCCGGGGAATTTCAATTCCGTAAATTCGCCTTGAACAGCGTAAGTAACCAGTATTTTCATTGTAATTCCTTTTTTAATCTTCATTTCACAATATATGTCTTCAGCGCTTCCACATATTCCTCGAAGGCATCCACTCCCTGGGGCGTAATTTTGCAGAGCGTGCAGGGCATCTTTCCCTTGAACGTTTTCGTCACCTCCACATAGCCCGCTTTGCTGAGCTTGTCTATCTGCACGCTCAAGTTGCCCGCCGTAGCTCCCGTCTGCTGGCGGATGTAGACAAAGTCCGCCTCTTCCACGCTGATAAGCAGCGACATCACGGCCAGGCGCAGCTCACTATGAAGCAATGGGTTCAGTTCTCTAAACATATCGGTTCCTTCTCATTTTCCAAATGAAACATCCTTTCGCACACGACGGTTCAACACATGACCGGGAATAACCAATGAAAACAGCAGAATAAGGACAAAAATAATCAGCGTGTCCATGGAAGCCCCGTCGGTTGCCACCTCGAAAACCTGCTCCAGGCTCCAGGCAAACCCACACGAAGGCAAACCCGAGAACAGCGTATAGCGGATAATAATACCCGTAAGCAGGCTGCCGAGCGAAACCAGCAAGCCACACAGGGGCAGAATCATTTCATAACGATGATAGAGCGTGGCGAACCCGGCCACTGCGCAGCAGGCTATGCCGACTATCTGCCACACCTGCCCTACTACACGGTCGGTATAGTCCTTCGCTCCCCGTTCCTTCCGCCACTTGCGCCCGAACCACCAGGACAACGGCCACCCCACTATCGGCAAGGCCCAAAAACCCCACAAGGCGACGGCATTTCCCGTCAGATACCACGCAGCCAGTACACCCAGCGTAACCACTGCCCCTACATATCCCCACAACAAGAACATGTTCCCTCCACCTGCATCCAGATTGCGGCGTGTGTTCCGAATCATCTGTGCAATCAGTTCCAGACTTTCCTTCTCATTCAGTTTACGGTCTTCCATACGTTTTCCTCCTTACTTGTTTACGTTTTCGACATGCTGTTTTTACACTTCAGGATGCAATCATCCCGTTTTTCAGGTTCGAACTCTGTCGCAAAGATAACTAGTTTATTTTATAAACCAAATTATTCTATAAATTATTTTATATGAAACCTTGCCCTGAAAGCAATCCGCTTTCCGACGAAACATACAGAAGATTACCTTCCAACCGTCGGACTATCCGACAGGAAAGCCATTTCGATAAACTGCCGGACGGCGGATTGACACTTTGACACTTTGATTTCCCAAGCCCCTGAGAATCGTTTCTTTCGGCCCGAAGATGGAAGCGATGGAAAAAAACGGAGAAGAAAACACATTTCCATCTGTTTCACAACAGGATAGCGAAATATTTACAATTAAACTAGAACGGAAAAGCACCTTTCAAAGGACCTCCAAACATAAAAGCTGGGCAAAACGTCCGCAAGATATGGGCAAACCGAACACAAGACGTGGGCAAACCAACCATAAAACGTGGGAAAAGCAACGAAAAGATACGGGCAAACGGGTGAAAAGATACGGTCTTTTCGCCCAAAACATACGACCTTTTACCGGAAAACAAGGTATGAAATGCAGGGGAAGCGGGTATGAAACCCTCAGGGAGCTTCTATTTCGCGACTTCTAAAAACAGCGCATGTAAGCAGAAAGACGTATTGATGAGAAATTTGTCAACCACAAACCGAAAACAAACATCCATTTGCCAAATCCGCAGGAATCAATACCACTGGATATTGCTCTGCGTCTGGCTGCGCTGTTCCCACTTCAAGTCCTGCAGGATGCTGGCATTGGCACGGATAGTGAAGTTATAGTATTTCCAGCGGCCGAAGGGCGAAAGACTGGCCGACATGCTGAAGCAGTGCAGGTCGCGCGTAATGTTGAAGGCCGTCTGTACAATCTCCTTCGCATCGAAATCGTAACCCGAATTGAAGCTGATGGCCCACTTGTTGGAAATCTTGATATTGCCGTTGATGCTGAGGTTCTGCGTATATTTGTAGGGATAGCGCATCTTCTTCTTGTTGATTTCCGCGCTACGGTCTTCCGTAATGCCGAAACCATAGTTCACATTGATGGACCACGGCATCTTGAAGGCCTGATAGCCGTCACTGTCTACAGCCGCCTTCTCTTTCTTGCGCTTGCCTGGTACGCCCTCCGTGTTTTCTTCATCTCCGGCATCCTCATCCGCCTCGGTATTGTTGCCGTCCTTGCCTTCATCCAACTTTTCGCCGCGGAAGAAAGCCATCCACTTCTTCCAGGTATCGTTGTTGAAGGTGTAGCTGAACGAGGAGCTGTAGCCCTGGAAGATACCGAAGCGACCGTACGACCACTCCGTGCGGTCGTTGTCCACCACGTTGCCGCGCTCGTCGAACTTGTAACCGTAGGTTTTGAACGTCGAGCTCATACTGAACGTATAATTGCCGGGGAACTTCAGACGCGCGTTCAACGTCAGGTCACTCCAAGGCTTCGTAGCGGCAGCCATGTTGTAGGAAAGCTTGGCACCCAATTCATCAATCAGGCTGACCTTGCGGATGGAGTCGTTCTTGTCCTTGTACTTCATCTCCAGGTTGTTGGAGATGCTGAACGTGATGTTGCCCTGCTTGCCTCCACTGGGCACACCGAACATCTGGTTGGCGTAGTAGGAATACTTCACCGTGTCCTGCGTACCGTCGCCGTTCGGACGATAATAGGTATCATAATAGCCGAAGTGGGAAGTGGTGAAGTCGGGAGCAGCACTGAGGCTGATGGACGGCGTGATGACGTGGCGTATCTGGATCTGCTTCTTCGGGAAAAGGATAGGCTTGTACATACCGTAGATTTTCGTATTCAGCCCAAGGCTGGCGTTGTAGTTGTACACACGGTGGAAACCATAAATGGTATCGGTATTGACTTCCTTGTTGGCAGCCTCGTCCCATCCCTTCGTAATCTTGCGGGTATACCAGCGCTCGGTGTAGCTCACCGAAGGCGTCAGGTTGAAGTATTTGAAGAGTGTGAAGGTGGCACTGACAGGCACTTCGTGCTGCATACCGTTCTCCCAGTCTTTTATCAGATTGGACTTGAAGAGCAGATTGTCTTTGGTCTTGATACTATTCTTCATGTGTCCTGTGTAGCGCACGGAAATCTTCTCGTACCAACGTTCGTTGCCCACAGCCTTCTTCCGCTTGAAGGGGTAAATGTTACTCAGCGAAATGGTCAGGTCGGGCAAGGTAACCGAGATGGAGGAGTCCTTCATGGTCTGCGCAATGTTCGACGTAGCCGAAATGGTCAGCTTCTGGTCGGGGAAGCTACGGGTATAGCTGACACTCGAAGTCTTGGTGTTCTGCGTCATGGCCTGCGAGTTGTAGAGGTTACCGATGTTGGACATCTCATAGCTGCTGGTCGAGAAGTTCACGCTGGCCGAGAAAGTAGAATTTGGATTGGCTTTGGCGTCCTGACGGTGGTTCCACACAATCTTGAAGTCCTTGGACACAGAATAGTCGGGCAATCCCTTGTCGCCCGTCTTCGTCACCTGATAGCTGGCCTGCAAAAGTCCGGAGTAACGGTAACGCTTCACGTAATTGGTCTCGGCATTCAGCGCCCACGAACCTTTTGTAAAGATGTCGCCGCGCACTTTCAGGTCCATCTGGTCACTGATGGCAAAATAATAACCACCATCGGTCAGACCGAATCCTCGGCTGGAGTCGTCCATATAGGTAGGCATCAGGAATCCCGACGAATAGCTGCTGGAGAACGGGAAGAAAAAGAAAGGCACCGCCAGCGGCAGAGGTACATCCTCGACCACCAGATAGGCCGGACCGGTCACCACATTTTTCTTGGGGCGCACCTTGGCATAGGTCATCTGCATGTAGAAGTGGGGATGCTCGTGATTGTCGCAGGTGGTATATTTGCCGTCCTTCAGGTACATCTCATCGCCTGCACCCTTTTTGGCATTGTTTCCCGTCACATATCCTTCACCCTGCTGGCTCACCACGTTGCTGATGATACCCCGCTTGCTCTTGAAGTTGTAGCGGATGGAATTGGTCTCATAGGGAGTTTCGCCGTCCTTGAAGACAGGCGTACCCGTCATCACGCCCAGTGAATCCTCCACACCATGGGCATAGACCGTACTGCTATCCATATTCATGGTGATGACCGCAGCCGTCAACTCGGCCTGCGGATAGGTCACCTTGCCGTTTCCATACAGATGGGCATACCCGTTCTGCGTGAACACAATGGAGTCCGTCGCCTCATACACAACAGGGGCGTCGAGCGCGCTCTTCTTCTGAGCCGGTACAGAATCGGCAGCGATGGAGTCGTTCGGCAACGTGTCTCCCGCCTGCAACGAATCCCGCTGGGCTCTGGGGAACGTCACTCTCCTCCCTCGACGCTGAGATTCGGCTTCAGCAGAAATGATCAGCAAGAGAAACAGCAATAGGAATGATATGATGTTTTTTGGTTTCAATGGTCAAATCAACAAACAAAAATTCGCTTGGTGCGGCAAAAGTACGTAAAATACACGGATTAGCACGTGCTTTTTAAAGAAAATTAGATTGCTACAAGAAGAGTTCGCACCAATGGTCGAACCGCTTCAGCCCCGCTTCGCCGTAACGTTCAAGGCTTTTACGGGCTTTCTCCACGCTTTTTTCCTTGTCGAGCTTGGTCTTGGAAAAGAACTTGTCGGCAAAGCAGACAATCTGCTCCTCGATACTGACGGGAAGCATTTCGCGATGAGGTACCGGCAAGCCTTGCGCCACAATCTGCTCCAGCGAAAGTCCGGCCCCTGTATGACGCTCGCATACCAGAGCATGACGCGGATAGCCTTCGGCCCGCATCAGATCGGCCCCCAGATACCCATGACAGATGTAGGGCTTGTCGCCAAAACAAAAGATACCGTCGGCATCGGTCAGAAAAATACCGATGTCGTGAAGCATGGCTGCCTCGTACAGAAAGGTGCGGTCGGCCTGCAACTCGGGATGACGGTCGGCTATCTGCACGGCCTTGTCGGCCACCGAACGGCTGTGGGTAAGCAGGATGTGACGCAGTTCGGTACCCTCCTGATAATATTTGTCGATGATTTCAATCGGATTCATAATAACTATTTCTTACTGAAATGATAAAGAATGACCTTCGTACGGGTGTCACAACTCCGTTTGTCGGTATAGAAGACTTCTTCCGCCCGATACTGGTTTTCTTCCAGCAAGTCGAGAGCTTCTTCCTTCTTGGACTCCGACACAAGCAGGTATCCTTCGGGCACCTCAGGTATAGCCCGTACAAGATGACGCATACGGTCGCCCAAATAATAGTTTACCCCATAAAAGTTGATATGCGTATGCGAATAGATATATCCTTGGGGCACTATTGTCTCCAACCTTTCAGCCAGCTGTTTGTCCGACTTCACGGCCAGCACGGTAGGCTGGTAGACCCCATCGAGCGACACGAACAGACAAAGCATACAACCGGCCACGGCATAAAGCAGTGCATAAGCACCGGCACGCTTTGCAACCAGCCGTAAGGCACACAATGCCGCAATCACAGGCAAGGCTACCAACAACCATTGGGGAATAGACAAAGACACATCGCGCAAGGCATGCATGAAAGCAATGTTCTCGGCAGCATGCCGCCCTGTCCCCCATACACTTTCGGGGATCAAGTCGGCGCGTACAGCAGCAAAAACGACCGTAAGCAGCAAACCCAAGGAAGCAAAGATGACAGCACACACCTTGAAGACCTGCGCCCCACGACGTACTTGAGCCAACAGATATTCTGCAATGAGCAATGCCATGAACGGATAGATGGGCAACAGGTATACACTGCGCTTGCTCTTGGGAATGCAATAAAATATAAAGATAATCAGAATTGTCAGCCACGTGAAAAGTTGCAACGGAGACTGACTACGGAATGTCTGCCAGGCCTTTTTGAGACGCATGCCCAATGTGTTTCCCGCAGGCAAAATCCGCATGCCCTTCCACTTCAAGCCGAAAAGTGAAACCAACAGCACCAATGTCCAGGGTATCCAGCCCCAGATAATGGTCAGGAAATTATACCAGATAGGATTCTCATGCGATTCATAAGACATCTTATGGAAAAAACGACCGGTATTCTCTTCCAACATCAGATCAACAAAAGGCTGTCCGCCCTGTTTCCAGGCCGCCCAGAACCATACGGCAAGCGGAACCAACGAGAGAAGTCCGATACCTGCCAACGAGAAAAAAGCCTTGCCGAACGAACGTCCCCGCACCAGCTGATAGACTCCCGTAACCAAACAAGGGAAAATGGTACCTACCGGCCCCTTGGTCAACGATGCACAAGCCATCAGCACGACTGCAACCCATGGCACCCTGCGGCATCCCTGCTCGTCCCAACGGAAGAGCAGACACAATGACATTACAATGAACGAAACCTGTACCATATCCAAACGACAGGCCACAGCTGCCCGATGAACCTCGAAAGAAGTCAAAAGCAAAACAGAAGCCAGAAAAGCTGTCTTCACATCCTTCCTACGGCCTACAAAAGCAAAGAAGACCAGCTGCAAGGCCAGAAACATGACCGCAGACGGAAGACGGGAAGTAAACTCACTGACTCCACCTGCGATAGCCGAGAAGGCAGCTATCATCCAATAAAGGAAAGGCGGTTTATAGGCTATGTCAACACCATAATTTACGGGCAATATCCAATTGCCACTCTCCAATATAGCATATCCGACAATGGCCTCACGAGGCTCACCCTTGGAATAGAAAATGCTTTCCCCCAAAAAAGGAACAATGACCAGCACACTCAGCAATGCGATGAACCAGAACGCTTTCTTCGTATTATTGTCCGACATATCCGAATCTTTTTTAATTAGTTTCGGCGCAAAAGTACAAATTATTCTCCAACAATGCCTAACTTTGCCACACAAATCAAAAAAAGATGAAACAAATCAACCAACAGCCTGCATTCATCCGTTTCGTCATCGTAGGCATCGTGGCCACGGCTATACACTACGGACTCTATTATCTGTTGCAATTCCTCATTGAAGTAAACATAGCCTATACAACCGGCTACCTCATCAGTTTCATCGCCAACTTTTACCTCACGGCCTATTTTACCTTCCACACCCGTCCCTCATGGGGGAAAGCATTCGGATTCGGTGGAGCTCATCTGTGCAACTACCTGCTTCACATGGGATTACTGAACTTGTTCCTTTATGTGGGAGTGTCCAAGCCATTGGCTCCTATACCGGTCTTTGCCATCGCCATTCCCATAAACTTCCTGATGGTAAAATTCGTATTCAAAAGGAAAAAAGCGCCAAGTAACCCCTGATATCCGAAAAAGAACTATATTTGTTCTGGATTTTACTGAAAGCCCATGAAAAAAGTAACTTTATTGATTCCTGTATATAACGAAGAAGAAAATCTTCCGACTCTTTACCAACGCCTCACCGAACTAATCGGACGAAACGGAAACTATGAATGGGAGATTCTGTTTGTCAACGACGGAAGCAGTGACCACACATTGGATGCTATCCGTTCTTTAAGGCAAAAGAATCCCCAAGTCAACTATGTCAATCTTTCGCGTAACTTCGGTAAAGAGATAGCTATGCTGGCCGGATTCGATTTTACCACGGGGGACTGTTGCGTCATCATGGACGCCGACCTGCAAGATCCGCCCGAACTGGTAGACCAAATGCTGGCCTACTGGGAAGAAGGTTACGATGACATCTATGCCAAACGACGCAGCCGCGGAGAAGAAAGCTGGATGAGAAGCAAATTGTCGCTTACTTTCTATAAACTGCTGCAAAAGATGAGCCGCATCGACATTCTGCCCAATGTAGGTGATTTCCGTCTGCTGGACAGGCGGTGCGTACTGACCCTCCGCCGCCTGCGCGAACACGAACGCTATACAAAAGGCCTCTTCTGCTGGATAGGCTATCGAAAGAAAGGCATCGAATTTGACAGGGGCGACCGCGTGGCCGGCCAATCTTCATGGAGTTTCCTGAAATTGCTGAATCTGGCAATCGAAGGAATCACCTCCTCTTCGACAGCCCCGCTGCGCATAGCTACCGTATGCGGCATCTTGTGCTCTATCTCCAGTTTTATCTATGCCATCTATTTTCTGATAAAGACATTAATCTTCGGAGACCAGACAACAGGCTTCCCCACCCTAATCGTCACCATCCTGTTTCTGGGCGGCATCCAACTGTTCTCTTTGGGAGTAATCGGCGAATACATCGGACGCATCTTCAAGGAGACCAAGGGACGACCAACCTATATCGCCTCGGAATATAATGAAAAGAAACTGGGATACAGCGAAGAAACTTTTCCTTCCCTGCACTAACGGTCGAGCAACCGCTTCCACTGCAACCGAAAAGTGTAGCCAATCATCAGCCACGGATGGAAGAAGGCTTCACGCGGAGCTATATAACCCCACCTGACACAACGACCGACGGAACCGGTAAACGTATACCACTTTCCCCTCCAATACCCCTGGGGACGTTCCCGGCGTTCCGGAGCATGCCTTCCGAAGTTCCCGCCTGACCAGACGGCATCAAAGACGCGTTCCGCTCCTTTCCGGTCACTTTCACGGGGAGGGATGGGAAGGCAGTCGGGAGGAAGTCCCAACTGCTCCACCAGTATAAGGCCGAACAGCCGGGCCGTTTTTTCCAGACCAAACGCCTTCAGCAGGCGGGCGGCTTCGGCACGCTCTTCCGGCCCGGACAGGGAGCGAAGTTGGCAGGCCCAGTCACACACATGCCGCAAGCCGATACCCGCATCCAGAAAATGAATGAGTAGATGGGCCAGCAGATAGGCCGCGTTGAAAGCAGAAGGCAACACGCTAACCAGTGCCTCTCCAATCGGCAAGGTCGGATAAGGAAGGGGTTCCATACAAGCCACCTCGCACTTCAACGCCAAAACAGATCGCGGATCGGCAAAACTGACCAGCATTCGGTGATTCTCCACTTCCATCCCCTTCCACCAGAAGGAAGCATGCTTGTAGTTTTCCTCCATTTCCGTCACCCTCTCTTTCCGCAAGATGCGGTTGGCAGTCTCATAAAAAGCTGGTCCTACATACAAGTCGATGTCGCCACACTGACGACGCAAAGGGTTTCGGTAACATTGAGCAATGCCCTGTCCCTTCAGCAGAACCGGCTCTACACCATAGGAACGGTACATCGCATAGATTTCTCCCAATGCCATATTCAATTTCCGGTTGGCTTCTTCAATACGGTCCAATGCGCCGCACCACTTCAGATAGAGCATACGCGGAGGCCGTTTATCCTTGGGCAGGGTCTGCATCCCATCGAATACGAGACCCGTAACCGCCTGCTGCACGGCCTGCCTATATATGGTTTCCCAATCGGTTTGCCCGTCAAAAAGGGCGAGGTTACATGGAGTTCCCCACAAACCGCTTTTCAAGAGTTCAAAAAACTGTTCTTTCATTTGGTTCATACTTCAATATTCAATACATTTGTACCTCATTCATTAATCTAAAAAAACAATACATTATGAAAATCAAGGATGCATACAAACTGAGACAGATTGCCGGCGAGCATCTGATTGTCAAACAAGGAAAAACCCACGACGACATGACCCAGGTCATCTCCCTGAACGACACGGCTGTTCTCCTCTGGAACGAGCTAAAAGGGAAAGACTTCACATTGGAACAGGCCTCCAGCATACTGACCGACCGCTTCGGAATTACCCAAGAACAAGCTGAAGCGGATACTCGGAAGTGGATGGAAGCTCTTTCCGGATGCGGCATCATCGACTGAGCGCCCCCTTTGCCTTCAGCCAAATCCAGCCCAAGCCCGCTACGACAAACAGCAGGAAGCCGCCCACCATCCACTTCATCTTCGAAGGCGAAACGGGATGTAGCGGCACTGTGGCGGGCTGGATGACCGCAAATACTGGACGTACTTTCTGTACCCGCGTCCTGGCGGCCTGCACCTGTAACGCCATATCCGCATACTCCTTATAGGCCTGCGCTTTCTTAATTTGCAAGTTAATCAGATTCCGTTGGTTCATCTTCCTCACCATATCCTGATTGCGGTCAGCCTCACAAGCATATTCCTCTTGAGCATGATAATAATTTTCCCTCGCCCGATCATACAACTTTTCTGCCTGTAACAGATTATCCATTTCTTTCCGGATACGGTAATCAGTTACAAAAGCCTGTAAGCGACTCCGCACACTATCGGCTACGACACAGGCCACAACGGGATCTTGCATGCGAACCACGACAGCCACCGTGCGCCGCTCCTTATCCACCTCCAAACGTATACGTCCACTGATAGCACCTGCCACGGCCGCCTCCCTTTTGGTCAGTCGGTAGACATAACGAAAGTCTCGGCCTCCAAGCGAATCCGAAGCAAGCCGAACCACCTCTTCTGACTCCTCCTCTCCGCCCACCAGAGCAGACAAAAAACCTATGCCGCTCCCCAAAGCGCTACTGACTGCACTCCACCAAGGGATACGCTGATGATTGGCCAGATAATCAGACAACGACAACGTACTGTCCGGAGAACAAAATGAAGGACTGACCGGAACATCGAAAAGCCCAAGCAAGAATCCTGGCGACCGGACGATATCGGGATACAGGCTGGGATAAATGGCATCCTGAATCTTGCTGCCTCCAACCAGTGCCCCTGCAGCTTCATCTATCGCCCCTTCATCCAATGAAAGAGACGTGCTCTCTGGGGCCGTAAAAACGCGAGACTCGTATTCCTTAGGCAGACTGAAAGCAATTACTGCACCAACTAGCAGCCCCACACCACCTGCCTTCAACAGAAAACGGCGGCGAGACCACGCCAAACAGAGCATTTCATTCCATCCACCTTCAGAAGAAGACCCACTACCACGCAAACAACCATCCATATTCAAATTAGTCAAGTAATATAAACAAATAAAGGAGGACGTATCAGGAAGTATATTTACTTTCGACACGCCCTCCACGAATTCAAAGCCGGGTATGAGATAAACTCAATTACTTACACTTGATACTATAATTTGTCCTATTTAAACTGGACTGCCTTGAATTCGATACCACCGTTGACACCCTTCAAGAACAGATGAGAGTCATCGTAATTACTAACTGGTTGAGAAGGATTAATGAATAATGTAACAGAAGTTGTATTTGAGCCGAATGTAGTGGCGCCATAAGTAGTGTAATTCACATCAAACACTTCGTCAAACTGAACTTGAATCAGAGTAGCGCCGGTGTTGGCCAAAATATCCTTACCAAACGTAGTAGCCTGCAAGAATTCGATATGCTGCAGTGACGTACAACCATCAAAAGCACCTTCACCGATATGCTTACCGCCTACGTAGAGTACCTTCTTCGTTCCGTCTACCACTTCACCATACAGAGCTGTACAACCCTTGAAAGCCTGTTGGCCGAGATCGCCTGTCACATTACGCAGATCCAATTCTTCCAATGCAGTACAACCTGCAAAAGCCTTGGTTTCTACCGTAGTAGGAGCTACCTGAGCACCGTCGAACAGAATTTCCTCCAACGAAGTACAATTTTCGAATGCGCTTGCCTTCATGTCTGTATTGACAACGTTGATCGTAACCAAATTGGAACATCCTTTGAATACGGCAGCACCACCAATTTCAACCTTACCATTTACGGTAGCCAGATCAGTACATCCGTTGAACGAGTTAGCACCCAGCTTCACACCATCCTGAACGGTTACTTCAGCCAGTTTAGTATAATTTGTCAAAGTGAAACCGGTAGAGGGGAATCCTACGTTCATGGCTGATACACCGCTCATGTCCAACGTCTTCAGTGAAGAATCTTTCAGAATCTCCTTAGCAATCACTTCATCTTCAAATCCGTAAGCGGGCAGCTTCACATTTTCCAATTCTACACTTGCGCCGAATGCACCCTTAGCAATAACGGTTACTTTCGGGAAGTCGATATCCTTCAGTATAGTCTGAGTGAAGGTTCCGGCAGGAATTTCAGTATTCTCGGCCAGCTTGATGGACTTCAGGGCAGTGAACTTCTTCAACAGAGCCAGTTCAGCCTTACTCAATTCCACACCTTCGTTCACGATAATGGTGTTGAATGCTGTAACAGCAGGATTCGATCCTTCATTCCATTCAATCTGACCATTGTTAGAACCTTCCAAGAAGATATCATTAAACTTACCACTGTTTACAATCAGCACGCGTTCGTTTGTTCCTCTGTCTTTGGTTACCAAATACGGATAGTCGGCAATCTTCAAGACAGGAGCACCTACGAAGTTGTTGTTACCCTTTACAGAAGGCCAGTTGGCAGCTGTAGCAATAGGATTAGCGTTCGGTAAAGTAATGTATTCGAAATCATAGGTGATTTCTACACTCTCTTTGGCACCAGCCTCTACAAAGGCTTCACGATCTACATTGTTCATAGCCATGTAAGCGGCATCGGCATCTGTCCAATCCAAACCGGTAGTTCCACCGTTAATATTCAGTGTAATAGTGCTTCCAGCACCCGTTACGTCACTAGCCCAATTTGTGATGTCACCACCATCACTCTTCACCAATTTAGATTTTTCCGGATTCTTTGTATCTACCAAGTAAGAAACGCCGCTCTGACCATAGTCAATGATAGAAGGTTTGATATCACCTTCATCATTTGTATCGCCATCCGCATTCTTATCGAAGCCTTTCATTTCCATCTTGATAGTCTTCAATTTGCCGAAGTATTCCTTATAAGCATCCACACCTTCGCTCTTGAATACCATAGCTGTAAACGGACGAACAAATTTCAAGTCGATTTTTTCACCTACTGCATCATAGCTGTTTTCAGCCACAGCCTCAGTCAACGAATACATCATCAGTTTGGAAGTAACGTCACTACCGTTCTTTGCCGTCTGGTCCTGAGCATTCAATGCAGGCAGCGTACCGATACGGAACTTACCGTCTGTAATATCCTCCACAGTCGACGTGGTAGGATATACTGCGAAGAACTGAGACTTCTTAGCTTCTACATCATCCGGATCCGTCATATCAATATCATCTGGACCGTACTGGAAATCCAAAATATTATCATCCTGATAACCGGTAAACACACCACGGGCAGCTGATTGGGTAGCCTTGTACTGCGCCTTGTTATCCTTACTCCAAGAAGTTCCACTCGTTGCCACATTGCTTCCTGTGGCAGTCGTATTGGTACTCCAGATGTTAATTTTATCCTTCTCCGCATACCAGAAGAAGTCATACGCTTTGGTATCCTCATTGTAAGCCAAGTCACCACGTGTAGCGGGAGCTTGAGCCAATTCAGCCCCGAAGGAAATACCCTTCAATTGATTTTGGGGAACTTGTACCGACTCAAACTGGTCTTCAGCACAGCTGGCTGCCAGAGCCAAAATCCCCGCACAGAATAAAACTCTTTTCATCGCAAAATGTTTTGATTAAACACAAATAAATTAATACATTAATACTATTAACAAAGCAATCCATTCGTTAGAACGGATCTACGCCACCACCGGGAACATCAGTACCTGATGCAGCAAAACCCTTTTCCACTTCTACTTCTACAATCTCCACCTCGGGAGCTACGTAATTCATTTTTTCTTCCATTTTCTTTCGATTTTAATTGTTAGTACACTGTTAATTTATAAATATTTTCTATCTTTGCACAGTTCAATTCACATACCTTTTCTCATGCTTCAATGAAAATCTGGTGCAAATATGATTAATTTAATTTGAACCACAAAGAAAAAAATACTTTTTTTTTGCCTTTATATCCATAAATCCCTTTTCCAGGTACCATAAACCCCTCCTAACATTACCTATCTGTTTCAGAGAGTAAACGTCTGCAGGGTTTCAAGACTTGGTATGATATACTTATATTACATATGAGAAAAAACTTTTATCATCACATCCGGCAACTGTTGCCACCCAAATTGCGTAAACGGATGCATCGCGTTTTATTAGCTTCCATCCTACGAGCGTTGTTGGACTTTATGGGCATAGCTGTTTTATTTCCTGCGCTATGGGTCATTTTGAAGCCCGGAGAGCATTCACCCTCACCATTGCTGCTATGTGGTGTCGCTTTCCTATTCGTTTCTTTAAAGAACTTGTTGGCAATGTGGTTGATCCGCATACAAATTCGTTTCCAATTGGACTCGTACCGTGCAGTAAGCCTCCAACTGTTTGTCAACCATTTCCGCCGAGGAATTCTCCACTTGAAAAACCAAGGAAGCAACCGGTTGACCCACGAAGTAAATTATACCTGTTATCTGTTTGGCCAAGGCATTCTGGCATCTTTCTTCCGATTCTGTAGCGAAGGTATCCTATCCCTGTTGTTATTAACCGTACTGCTAGTCCAGGAGCCAATAGCAGGCTTACTGTTAGCTACCCTATTCGCCAGTCTGTCTGTAGCCTATAGCCACCTATCCCGCAAGCACTTACACAAATATGGGAGAGAAGAACTGGAGGCACGCCGCAAGCAGACACGAATTGTATCCGAAACTTTCCGCGGATATCCCGAAATAGAAATTTCACAAACGTTCGCTCAATCCCTCCACTCTTTTGAACAAGGGGCTGAGACCATCGCATACAATCGGTTACGCGCCGACATGTACCAGCAATTTCCCCTATTCATTTCTGAAACAGCCCTCATCTTAGGTATGGCCACATTGACCTTAGCCGGACGGGGAGACTTAAGCCTCTCCGGCGGTATATTTGCCTTAGTCTCTTTCCGACTGATTCCCGCCATCCGAATGTTACTGGGAGCCTACGCCACTCTGCAAAATACCGCACATATACTAGACACGATCCACAAAGGCTTGACCTTCCAATCACCCGATCCAACCACCCCCGCTCCGCTCGACTTCCGACAGCAGATAAAGATACGCAACCTATCCTACGCCTTCCCCGACGGGCATTTACTATTCCGGCGAATCAACTGGACCATTACCCCCGGAGAACGAGTCGGCATACGCGGAACAAACGGCTCGGGCAAAACGACGCTATTCAACCTACTACTAGGTTTTTTGGAGCCCACCGAAGGTGAAATCCGCATCGACGGCCAAAAACTGACTTTGAGTAACCGTGCTGACTGGCACCGGATAGTGGGTTACGTACCGCAGGAAATTTTTATAGCCGACGAAACGCTACTTTACAACATCGCCTTCGGTCTCCCTAACCCCGACCGGGAAAAGGCACGAAATGTCCTGAAAGAGGTAGACTTGGCCGACTGGCTGGACGCATTACCCGCCGGATTAGACACTCCGATGCTGGAAACCGGAAACCGCCTGTCTGGAGGACAGAAGCAACGTATAGGCATTGCCCGCGCACTGTATAAAGAACCCCGAGTGTTACTACTGGACGAAGCCAGTTCAGCTCTCGACCCGCATACTGAACAAGAAATAAACCGCAGTCTTCTCCATCTGTGCGAACAGCACAGGGAACTGACACTGCTGATCATTTCACATCACGAGGCTCCGTTTGCCCTCTGTAATCGGATTCTAGACCTGGATAATTACCGCCCTTGACAGAAAATCATTCATAACATTATATTTTTATGGAAAAAACTTATTCAATAGCCGGACATATCGTCCGTTTTCATGGAAAAGAACTGACTGAAGCCTTGGCCTCACTAAATGGCTTCACACCCTTCTTGTACGTAAACCAAAGCAAGATTACAGGAGAGTTTCACCTGACAGCAGAAGAAGCCCCGCAAATCAAAACACCGTTTTACGAAGCAGACATAGAAGGCGTACACCAAAGCCTTAGCCGATATGAGAAGGGATTCGTGCTCCATATAGCCTCCTCTCAGGACAAACAGCTGGCACTTTGGACGGACAAAGACCAAGTATACCTGCACGGCTCCCTGGACGGACAACTACTCCGCTTCGCCTGCTGGATTGGATTCGGTCTCATTGCTCTCCCCTATCAAACAGTAGCCATACATACCAGTGCCATCATCTACCACGATACAGCTGTCCTCTTCTTAGGAGAAAGCGGTACCGGAAAAAGCACACATACCCGCCTATGGTGCGAACACATACCGGGTTCAGCGCTGCTGAACGACGACAGTCCTATCTTGCGTATCACCCATGGGAAACCCTACCTGTATGGCAGTCCTTGGAGTGGAAAGACACCCTGCTATAAAAACGAATGCTATCCAGTGGCCGCCTGCGTCCGCCTCTCCCAGGCTCCGCACAACCGTATAACTCGGTTGCCCGCCCTGCAAGCCTACGCATCCCTGCACCCTTCTTGCCCACCAGCCTTCGCTTACGACGAGAACCTGTATGAAGGAATCTGTAGCATTTTGGACCCTCTTCTGTTGCAAGTACCTTCCTTCCATCTGGAATGCCTGCCCGACGCCGCAGCTGCCCGGCTTTCCTGTAAAACAATCTTCGGCCTATGAAAAAGATAACCTTGTCAAACAGTTTCCTGGCCGAAGCGGAAACAATCCTGAAAGAAGGACGGAACGTTACCCTGCACATCGGAGGAAATAGCATGTATCCCTTCATCATCGGAGGTAAGGATAACGTAGTGATAGCTCCTTGCCCCTTAGGCCAAGAACTTCGCCTGTGGACTTGCCTGTTCTATCGCTGGAAGGGACAGTACATGATACACCGCTATGTAGGACGTGAGGGTAACCACCTGCTGATGATGGGCGACGGTAATCTGGGACGCATCGAACGAATTCGTCGGGAAGACGTTTTGGGAATCCTGCTCTCTATCCGCCATCCGGATGGCAGCCTCCAAGATTGCCTGGATGAAAAATGGCTGCGGCGCGGCAAACAATGGTTCAAGCTCCGCCTGCTACGACGATGGCTCATCCCCTTATACAGGCTTTTGATTACGCCAACCTCCTAGTTTCCCCATCTTTTTCATTCAGAGTGAAACCCTTTCCCTTTAAAGGAGAAAGGTCTTCCCTTTTAAAGGGAAAGGGTTTCCCCTCCTGAGGGAAAGGCTTTCCCCGTTTTCCAGAAAGGGGTAGAAAGTCTTTTCACTGAAAATCAGCCACTTTTACTTTCCCTGCAATATGTTTTTATTTCAATTACCTATATGAGTAGATATTTTGATAATACCCTGCCGTACCGGATCTTCTTTACTCCCGTTTACGCTTCTTCCACAACTGCCAGGAGTTTATGATATTCTGCCACAGGACATAAGAGCCGGGACCAACTGATGACAAAGGGTTCAAATAGGTATAAGCCATCCAAATGGCCAATACCGTATTTTTCTGGCCGAGAGCCTGACCTCCACTGATACGTTCCTTGTAATGCCCGCCAATGCGTTTTCCCAAGTAGAACTGCAGGCAGCAAGTAACCAGACCGGCCAAAGCAATCAGCACCTCTACATAGCCGGGCGCCGTACTGTTGACCAACGAACGGACCGTCTGCCCTGAAACTATAGCCAAAGCCACTCCCCATAAATAGAACGCGGCATCATGACGCTCCAGTAACCAGCGGTGCACACCAGGCATCCAAACACGCAACAACCATGCCAGAAAGAAGGGACACAACAACAACGGGAACACTTTGCTGAGAATTTTCAAAAAGGCCAGCCAGAAAGTTACATCGGCATGAGGTTCTACCAAAGGAAATACCAGCGGAACCGCAACGGCTGCCAACAGATTGGAAGCCAACGTATAGGTAGTCAGACTGGCAGCGCTGCCTCCAAGCTTGCCCGTAATGACCGCAGCAGCGGTAGCCGTAGGACAAATCAGGCAAACCATAGCCCCCTCGAATACCTCCCGATACAGCTCGTTCATCGGACAAAACACAAGCAAGCCAGCCAGCACCAGGCAGGATACCGTCTGAAACAACAACAACCAGCCGTGCCATGCCTTAGGCTTCAAGTCACAGACCTCGACCTTGCAGAAAGTAAGCAGGAGCTGGGCAAAAATCAGTAAAGGGGTCAGTACAGCCACCAGCCCGTTGACCAAAGGCTTGGCCAGTGCAAGAAACTCCACTTTGGCAAACAGGAAATAAGCCAACGTACCGGCAATCATCGCAACCGGCAAAGTCCAGTTCTTCAAAAAACGTATCAATGAATCAAACCACATATTCTTTTTTGACAAGAAATTCATTATCAGTGGAAGTCCTGTGCCTTACAGGACTCCCTAATAAAAAACGGCTGCAAAATTAATTCCTATTGACGAAAGATGTTCTCCACAAGCCAAAAAACTGCCTCAAAAAAAGTGGAAAAAGAATAAAACCTAAAGCAATCCGCCAGTTTTCGGCAAAATTACACTACATTTGCACACACATTTATATATATGCGATTAAACAGACTTCACATACTATCATGGACCATCAGCCTTTTGGTGCTGATCCTTCCTTTCTGTTCCGCCGAAGCCCAATCCCACAAATTCGTGGTGGTCATCGACGCCGGACATGGAGGACATGATCCCGGAGCCATCGGAAAAATATCCAAAGAAAAGAACATCAATCTGGGAGTAGCTCTCCAACTGGGCAACCTGATCAAAGAAAACTGTCCGGATACCAAAGTCGTTTATACACGCGACAGAGATGTCTTTATTCCACTGGCGCGCAGAGCTGAAATAGCCAACAATGTCAAGGCCGACCTGTTCATCTCCATCCACACCAATTCTGTAGGAGGAAGCAAAAGCGTACAGGGTGCCTCTACGTGGACACTCGGTCTTGCCAAGTCGGACGCCAACCTGGAAGTAGCCAAACGCGAGAATGCGGTTATCCTGTATGAGGACGATTACAAAACCCGCTATGCGGGCTTCAACCCCAATTCATCCGAATCGTACATCATATTCGAATTCATGCAAGACAAATACATGTCCCAAAGTGTCCATTTGGCTTCTCTGGTACAGAAAGAATTCAAGCAGACAGGAAAAAGAATCGACCGCGGTGTACATCAGGCCGGTTTCCTTGTATTGAAGGCCAGTGCCATGCCCAGTATCCTGGTTGAATTGGGATTCATCTCCAATCCGCAGGAAGAACGCTACCTCAACAGCGACAACGGAAGAAAGACATTGGCCAACAGTATCTTCCGCGCTTTTCTCACCTATAAGAAGGAGCAGGAAATACGTCTGAAAGGCCAGGCAGCCACCGACTTGCCGGCACCTGAAGCAGCACCAACTGCAGATGCACCTGTACAGGAAAAAGTCCCCGCTCCGAAACCTACGGTACCGAAAGCAAAGCCGGCAACTTCTCCGACACCTCAAGTGCCTGTATTCAAGATACAAATCCTGACATCTACCAAACCTCTTTCCGCAAACGACAGACAGTTCAAAGGCCTGAAGGGTGTGAAGCATTATAAGGAAAACGGTATGTATAAATACACCTATGGAGAATCAACCGACTACAATGAGATACTCCGGCTCAAGAAAACGGTTTCATCCAAAATAAAGGATGCGTTCATCATCGCGTTCAAAAACGGGAAGAAGATGGACACCGCAACAGCCATTCGCGAATTTAAAAAGAACAAAAAATAAAAACCCTATAAAAAAGACAAATCATCATGAAGTATATTACGAAAGAAGTTAAAATAGGTATTGCAGGTATCATAGCACTGTGTCTATTGGTTTATGGCATCAATTACCTGAAAGGAATCCACATGTTCAAGCCAGCCAGCTACTTCTACGTCAAGTTCAACAATGTAAACGGACTGACCAAATCGAGTCCCGTGTATGCTGACGGCTTTCGTGTAGGCATTGTCCGAGAATTATACTACGACTACGACAATCCGGGAAATGTATTGGCTGAAATCGATGTGGAACCCGATTTACGGATTCCCAAAGGCAGCAGCGCCGAACTGGCAGCCGAAATGCTGGGAGGAGTGCGCATGAACCTGCTGCTGGCCAACAATCCACGGGAACGCTATGAAATAGGTGACACCATTCCTGGCAATCTGAACAATGGCATGATGGAGAAAGTGGCCAATATGGTTCCACAAATAGAAAAAATGATGCCCAAGCTGGATTCTATCCTGACTTCACTCAACGCGGTACTTGCCAGCCCTGCCATTCCGGCTACCTTGCAGAATGTACAGAACCTGACGGCCAGTCTGGCTTCTACCAGTAAACAACTGCAAACGCTTATGAGCAACGACATACCACAACTGACAGGTAAATTGAACACCTTAGGAGACAACTTCATCGTTATGTCCAATAATCTGAAACAGATTGATTATGCTGCTGCCATGGAGAAAGTCGACTCCACACTGGCCAATGTAAGAAGTATTACAGAAAAATTGACAAGTAAAGACAATACCATAGGCCTGCTGTTGAACGATCCGGGACTTTATAACAACCTGAATGCAACCACAGCCAATGCGGCAAGTCTGCTTCAGGACTTACAGGCACATCCCAAGCGATACGTTCATTTCTCCCTCTTTGGCAAAAAGGACAAATAATCGACTATATAGAAATTGTCTAAATAACAAAGCTTGTTCTTTATCAGCCAAAGATGCCCGAAAAGATAGGTATTCAAAGCATTAAAAGACATTTCCCATGAGCTGGAATAAAAACAGAATACCTATCCAAGAGCTAGCATAATACACTAGTAATCAAGAGCTTCAAGAAATCCAAATTGCTTTCTCCAGGTATCATTTACCTGCATATATATAAAGAGCTGAAAGTAAAGGGATTATTCACACATTGAAAAAAGCAAGAAAAAACGCATTTGTTTTTTCCAAATAAGATTGCCAATTTTGCAAGCGTAGAAGTTTTGCTTAATTAATAAATGTATTAGTAACCGTTATGAGTAACAACAATCATGTCGGAAAATGGAACGCGTGCCTCGACATCATCCGGGACAACGTTCCTGAACAGACATACAAGACTTGGTTCTGCCCGATTGTCCCCTTAAAATTTGAGGACAATACGTTGTACCTTCAGGTGCCGAGCCAGTTCTTCTATGAGTTTCTGGAAGAGAAATTCCTGGATCTGTTACGACAAACAATTCATAAAGTGTTTGGTGAAGGTGCCAAACTGATGTATAGTGTGATGGTTGTAAAGAACCCTCCCACAGCTGTACCTTTGCCCACTCATGCCGGTGCAACCTCTTCAGCTCTTCCTACACGAAAAGTTGTTACGAAGAATATACCTCAAACTCCTCAAATAGCAGAACTTGACCCTCATTTGAACAGGGACTACAACTTTGATACATTTATAGAAGGAGAAAGCAACAAATTATCACGCAGTGTAGCCGAAGCTGTAGCACTCAATCCGGCAAAAACAATCTTTAATCCATTGTTCTTTTACGGAGCTTCAGGCGTAGGCAAAACCCACTTGGCCAATGCCATCGGTACCAAAATCAAGGAACTATACCCGGAAAAGAGAGTGTTGTATGTTTCAGCCCATCTCTTTCAGGTGCAATATACTGACTCGGTACGCAACAATACGACCAACGACTTCATCAACTTCTACCAAACCATTGATGTACTTATCATTGATGACATTCAGGAATTTGCAGGAGTCACCAAGACACAGAACACCTTTTTCCATATCTTCAACCACCTGCATCAGAACGGCAAGCAGCTCATCCTGACTTCCGATCGTGCCCCTGTGCTCCTGCAAGGTATGGAAGAGCGACTCATTACCCGTTTCAAATGGGGTATGGTAGCCGAATTGGAAAAACCGACCATCGAGCTGCGCAAAGACATCCTGCGCAACAAGATACGCCGTGACGGTCTGCAGTTCCCTCCCGAGGTAATCAACTACATTGCTGAAAATGTAAGCGACAGCGTCCGCGATCTGGAAGGCATCATTATTTCCATTATGGCCCATTCGACCATATACAACAGAGAAGTGGATTTGGAGTTGGCCCAAAGAATCGTACGCAAAGTTTCGCATACGGAAAACAAGGCCATAACGGTAGACAACATTATCCAGGCAGTGTGCAGCCATTTCGGACTCGACACCAATGCCATTCATTCCAAGTCGAGAAAGAGAGATGTGGTACAGGCCCGCCAGATAGCCATGTATCTGGCAAAAAACTATACAGACTTTTCAACGTCCAAGATAGGTTCTCTGATTGGCGGTAAGGACCATGCCACCGTACTTCATGCTTGCAAGACAATCAGCGAGCTAAGAGAAGTCAACAAGCCCTTCTCTGCAGAACTTGAAGAAATTCAGAAATCTCTGAAACAATAGTTTTCATAAAAAAGCAGGGCTCAAAAACCCTGCTTTTTCATTGTCTGCCAAAGCAATTCGGACATTGCTTCTGCATCTTTTTTCGTATACCGCACATCGGTAAAGACTTGTGCCAATGTTTCTTTATGGTTCTCCTCCACAAATTTACGGTTTTCAGGCAAAGATTCTTTGTAAGCATACAGCTTGTCAATATCTTCGGCCGAATAGTCGTGGTACACTTCCTCGTGCACAATAGCTTCCAGCGGCAACCGGTCCACTTGGTTCGGATTTTCAGCCGGCCACCCCACGGTAACAGTCGTTATAGGAAAAACCAGTTCCGGCAACTCCAATATTTCAATAATCTGATGCGGGTTATAGGTTGTCGTACCAAGGTAACAGATTCCCAGTCCCTTTTCCTCGGCTGCCACACAAAAGGTCTGTGCCGCCAAAAGAGCGTCTACCGCTCCGGTTACAAACCATTCGAAATTATCATACCCAGGCTCGGCAGCCCTCTGCCGGCACCATTTGCTGAAACGGTTCAAGTCTATACAAAAAGTCAGCACTACAGGAGCTTCCGTCACCATTGGCTGATTAAAATGAGCCGGTGCCAACTTAGCCTTACGCCCGGCATCACGTGTCACAACCACACTGTAGGTCTGCATGTTCCCAACGGTTGAAGCCCGGAAGGCCGTTTCCAACAAATCATTTAACAAATCGGCAGGAATATCTTTCTGCTGATACTTTCGGATTGTTCTTCTCTGTTTCAAGGTTTCCATACTATCTTTTTTCTGGCAAATATATAAAAGATTCATCAAAAACGCACTCTTTAGAGCTGCAAACCTTCAGTTCGATCTTCTCCAAACAGACATTCCGCAATATTTGAAAATCAACAAGAATTTTCCTTTTAGACAAACTTAAAGCAAATACATTTTTAATAAAACACTATAAAACAGACAGATACTCATATCAAATCAGAAACTTCACTTCCTGTAAAAAAAAGGCCTCCATTTATTTTGCCGAATAAAAAAACATTCATAGATTTGCAAAATCATTTGTTATCCTTAAGCAAAACCTCTACTCCATTTACTAATAAGAACAATTAATACTAATAAGGACATAATATCGTGGAAAGAAGAACTTACACTTACCAAGAAGCCTTCGAAGCATCTTTACAATACTTCCAAGGTGACGAACTGGCCGCCAGAGTTTGGGTAAACAAATATGCGGTCAAGGATTCTTTTGGGAACATTTACGAAAAGTCCCCCGAAGACATGCATTGGCGTATTGCCAACGAAATTGCCCGCATTGAAGCCAAATACCCCAATGGACTCAACGCAGAAGAGCTGTTCAACCTGTTGGACCACTTCAAGTACATTGTACCTCAAGGAAGCCCAATGACCGGTATCGGGAACGACTATCAGGTAGCTTCTCTGTCCAACTGCTTTGTGATTGGGGTAGACGGTAAAGCCGATTCGTACGGAGCCATTTTCAAAATAGACGAAGAACAGGTACAGCTGATGAAAAGACGCGGAGGAGTCGGACATGATCTTTCACACATCCGCCCCAAAGGTTCTCCAGTAAAAAATTCGGCTCTCACGTCCACCGGATTGGTACCTTTCATGGAACGTTATTCCAACTCGACCCGCGAAGTAGCGCAAGATGGCCGTCGCGGTGCCCTGATGCTGAGCGTATCTATCAAGCATCCGGACTCGGAAGCATTTATCGATGCCAAGATGACCGAAGGCAAGGTGACCGGCGCCAACGTATCGGTCAAGATTGACGACGCCTTCATGCAGGCTGCTATCGACGGTACCACTTATGTCCAACAATACCCTATCGATTCGAGCGATCCCCTGGTCAAAAAAGAAATCGACGCCAGTACTCTCTGGAAAAAGATAGTGCATAACGCATGGAAATCTGCCGAACCGGGAGTACTGTTCTGGGACACCATCATCCGTGAATCGGTACCCGACTGTTATGCCGATCTGGGGTACCGTACAGTTTCCACCAATCCTTGTGGTGAAATACCTCTCTGTCCTTACGATTCATGCCGCCTGTTGGCCATCAACCTATATTCCTATGTAGTGAATCCCTTCAAGGCCGATGCCTATTTCGATTTCGATCTGTTCCAGAAACATGTCAGCCTGGCCCAACGCATCATGGACGACATCATCGATCTGGAATTGGAAAAGATTGAACGGATTATGGAAAAGATTGATTCGGACCCGGAAAGCGATTCAGTCAAAGAGACTGAGCGCACGTTGTGGCAAAAGATCTACAAGAAAAGTGGTCAGGGCCGACGTACCGGTGTAGGTATCACAGCAGAAGGCGACATGCTGGCAGCTCTGAATCTGCGCTACGGAACCGAAGAAGCAACCGAATTCTCAGAAAAGGTACACAAGACCATTGCTCTCAGCGCATACCGTTCGTCTGTAGAAATGGCCAAGGAAAGAGGTGCTTTTGAGATTTATGATGCCGAACGCGAAAAGAACAATCCCTTTATCGCACGTCTGCGCGAAGCCGACCCCAAACTATACGAAGACATGGTTCAATACGGCCGTCGAAATATCGCCTGCCTGACCATCGCTCCAACCGGTACAACCAGTCTGATGACCCAAACGACTTCAGGTATCGAACCTGTCTTCCTGCCTGTATACAAACGTCGCCGTAAAGTAAACCCCAACGACACCAATGTACGTATCGACTTTGTCGACGAGACTGGCGATGCTTTCGAAGAATATATTGTGTTCCATCCCAAATTTGTTACCTGGATGGAAGCACAAGGCCTCAACCCGGCCAAACGTTATACCCAGGAAGAAATCGACGAACTGGTAGCCCGCTCTCCTTACTACAAAGCGACGTCCAATGACGTTGACTGGCTGATGAAAGTCAAGATGCAGGGCCGTATCCAGAAATGGGTCGACCATTCCATCAGCGTTACCATCAACCTTCCCAACAACGTAGACGAAGATCTGGTCAACCGCCTCTATGTAGAAGCCTGGCGTTCGGGATGCAAGGGCTGTACAGTCTATCGCGACGGTTCGCGTTCCGGAGTACTCATCTCCACCAAGAGCGACAAGAAAGAAGATTTACCTCCCTGCAAGCCGCCTACGATTGTCGAGACCCGTCCGAAAGTACTGGATGCCGATGTCGTTCGTTTCCAGAACAACAAAGAGAAATGGGTAGCCTTTGTCGGACTGCTCAACGGACATCCTTACGAAATCTTCACCGGTGTGCTGGACGACGACGAAGGTATCATCCTTCCAAAGAATGTTACGACAGGCCATATCATCAAGAACGTGGACGAAAACGGCGTCAAGCGCTACGACTTCCAGTTCGAAAACAAGCGCGGCTACAAGGTAACCATCGAAGGACTGTCCGAAAAGTTCAACAAAGAATACTGGAACTACGCCAAACTGATTTCAGGTGTATTGCGCTACCGGATGCCTATCGAGCAAGTTATCAAGCTGGTAGGCTCCCTGCAACTCGACAGCGAGAACATCAATACCTGGAAAAACGGAGTAGAACGCGCACTGAAGAAATATGTCCTTGACGGAACCGAAGCCAAAGGCCAGAAATGCCCCAATTGCGGAAACGAGACACTGGTTTACCAGGAAGGCTGTCTCATCTGCAAGACTTGCGGCGCTTCACGTTGCGGATAAGGATGTGGCAAACACAAACGTTTGCATAGGAATTTGAAACACTTGCATAAATATAGCTGCATGACTATGAAGATAATTGTCTATACTTGCATAGTCATTGCAGCTATTTTTATAAATCTAATAATATGATACTATCGTTTAATATCGAGTACCGTACCAACTGGGGAGAAGAAATCAGAGTATCAGGTTCCATCCCCGAACTTGGAAATAACGAGGCAGGCCGGATGCTTGCCTTGCACACGGTGGACGGCATCCACTGGACATCGGAAGTTGAAATCCAACTGCCCGAAACCGGTATCGTCCGCTACAGTTATCATGTATGCCGTAACGGAGAGGTTGTCCGCAACGAGTGGAACGGTTTGCCACGTACCCTCTATCTGGCCGGCCATTCCTCAAAAACGTATCGGCTGGAAGATAGTTGGAAGCTCCTTCCGGAACAACAGTATTTCTATACCTCAGCCTTTACAGAATCGTTGCTGGCCCATCCCGACCGGACCGAAGCTCCCAAAAGCCACAAGCAGGGATTGCTGATCAAGGCATACGCTCCCTGTATAGACAACGACCATTGTCTGGCCATTTGCGGAAGCGTCAAGGCGTTAGGCAACTGGAATCCGGACAAGGCTGTCCTTATGAGCGATGCCAACTTTCCCGAATGGCAGGTGGAGATAGATGCCTCCAGACTGACCTTCCCGCTGGAATATAAATTTGTGCTTTACAACAAGAAAGAAAAACGTGTTGTAGCATGGGAAAACAATCCGAACCGCTATATGGCCGACCCGAAACTGGGAGCCGACGAGACACTGGCCATCGGTGACCGTTATGTGTTCTTCAACCTGCCGGCCTGGAAAGGTGCCGGTACGGCTATCCCCGTATTCTCGCTCCGTTCTGAAGGAAGCTGCGGCGTAGGCGACTTCGGTGACCTGACCCGCATGATTGACTGGGCCGTATTAACCCGCCAGAAAGTCGTACAGATACTGCCCATCAACGACACGACCATGACCCATACCTGGACAGATTCTTATCCCTACAACAGCATCTCCATCTACGCCTTCCACCCCATGTATACCGACTTGCGCCAATTGGGGCAATTGAAGGATGCGGATCAGATGGCGCGTTTCGAACAACGCCGTAAGGAACTGAATGCCCTTCCAAGTATCGACTACGAAGCCGTAAACCAGGTCAAGTGGGAATACTTCCGGCTGATTTTTGCCCAAGAAGGCGAAAAAGTATTGCAGTCGGACGACTTCCGGACTTTCTTCGAAGCCAACAAAGAGTGGTTGCAACCCTATGCAGCATTCAGCTATCTGCGCGACATTTACCACACTCCCAACTTCCGTGAGTGGCCCCAATACTCAACTTACTGCGCTGAAGACATAGCCAAGCTATGCCAGCCGGAAGCAGCCGAATATCCGAATATCGCCATCTACTATTACATACAGTATCAGCTCCACTGCCAGCTGCTGGCTGCTACACGACATGCCCGCACCAATGGAGTCGTACTCAAAGGTGATATTCCCATCGGCATCAGCCGCAACAGTGTGGAAGCATGGAAAGAGCCCCACTACTTCAACCTGAACGGACAGGCCGGTGCACCGCCTGATGATTTCTCGGTCAACGGCCAGAACTGGGGTTTCCCCACCTACAATTGGGATGTCATGGAAAAAGACGGCTATGCCTGGTGGATGAAGCGTTTCCGTAAGATGTCCGAATACTTCGATGCCTACCGCATCGACCATATTCTTGGCTTCTTCCGCATCTGGGAAATACCGATGGACGCCGTTCACGGCCTGCTGGGACAATTTGTACCGGCCCTGCCCATGACACGCGAAGAAATCGAGAGCTACGGTCTGCATTTCCGGCGCGACTTCTTCCTGAAGCCTTATATACACGAATATTTCCTGGGACAGATGTTCGGCCCCCATACCGACTACGTGAAGCAAACCTTCATCGAGCCGACCGACACCTGGGAAGTATACCGCATGCGCCCCGAGTTCGATACCCAACGCAAGGTCGAAGCCTATTTTGCCGGCAAGACCGATGCCGACAGCATCTGGATACGCGACGGACTTTATGCCCTCATCAGCGATGTCCTGTTTGTCCCCGACCGTCATGATCCCAACAAGTATCACCCCCGTATCGGCGTACAGCACGACTACATCTACCGTGCACTGAACGATTGGGAAAAGGCAGCCTTCAACCGTCTTTACGACCAGTACTACTACCACCGTCACAACGATTTCTGGGGGCAGCAGGCCATGAAGAAACTGCCTCAGCTCACCCAATCCACGCGCATGCTGGTTTGTGGCGAAGACCTCGGCATGATACCCGCCTGTGTAGCCTGGGTCATGAACGAACTCCGCATTCTATCGCTCGAGATACAGCGCATGCCCAAAGACCCTTCACAGGAATTCGGCCATCCCGAATGGTACCCCTACCGTTCGGTGTGCACCATCTCCACGCACGACATGTCCACCCTGCGCGGCTGGTGGGAAGAAGACCATCAGCAGACCCAACGCTATTACAACCATGCATTGGGACACTACGGCACCGCACCAAGTCCGGCCAGTCCGGAAATCTGTGAAGAAGTGGTGCGCAACCATCTTGCCAGCAACTCCATGCTCTGCATCCTTTCTTTTCAGGACTGGATGTCCATCAGCGGGCAGCTGCGCAATCCCAATGCTGCCGAGGAGCGCATCAACGTTCCGGCCAACCCACGTCACTATTGGCGCTACCGCATGCACCTCACGTTGGAACAATTGCTGGAAGCCGATGAACTGAACAACAAACTCAAACAAATGATAACCGAAAGCGGACGGTAAGGCTCAACCTTTCCAGTCGCTGAATTCAAAACTGAGCTGTTCCCATACACCGTGCCGGTCCGCCTCCTCTTCGCGCGGATTGGACACCGACAGGCCGATGAGCCGTATGGGATGTTCTTCATAATCCACTTCGCGGAGCAACCGCTTGGCCAGGGGCAGGATGACGGACAATTCCGTCAGTTCCTGCCCCTGCTGCGTCAGGCTGCGGGTTATCTGCCGGAAGTCGTGGAACTTGATTTTCAGTGTCAGCGTGTTGCCGTGGAAGTCCTTGCGTTTCAGGCGGTCCACCAGCTCCACCGCCACATGATACAACTCGATGATGACCGAAGACGTGCGGCTGATGTCCCGCTCCAACGTATGCTCGCACCCGATGGACTTGCGCACGCGTACCGCCTCGACCGGCCGCAGGTCAATGCCCCGGGCAAAGTCGTAGTACACCGCCCCCACCTTGCCGAACTCCCTTGTCAGCATCTCCAGCGAGCGTGCCCGGAGCTGCGCCCCGTTGTGTATACCCAGCAGATGCATCCGTTTGGCCGTGACAGGGCCCACGCCCCAGAAGCTCTCGACGGGCAGGCGGGCAATGAAGTCCAGTGCCTGGTCGGGATGGATGGTGCAGAGTCCGTCGGGCTTGCGGTAGTCCGAAGCAATCTTGGCCAGGAACTTGTTGTAGGACACGCCGGCCGATGCCACCAGGTTCAGTTCGCTACGTATCTTCCGCTTGATTTCGCGGGCGATGTCCACCGCCAGCGGGATGCCCGGCTTGTTGACGGTCACGTCGAGGAAAGCCTCGTCGAGTGAAATCGGCTCGATGAGGTCCGTATATTCGTGGAAGATTTCATGTATCTGTCGGGACACCTCTTTATATACCTCCATCCGCCCGGGGATGAAGATGAGCGACGGGCACAGCCTCCGCGCCTTCTGCGACGACATGGCCGAACGCACCCCATAGCGGCGTGCCTCGTAGCTGGCGGCAGCCACCACGCCCCGCTCCTCCGCATGTCCCACGGCGATGGGCTTGCCGCGCAGTTCGGGGTTGTCGCGCTGTTCCACGGACGCATAGAAGGCATCCATGTCGATGTGAATGATTTTGCGCTCGGTCATTGTTCCGTTCTCCTCCTTCCGGAGGACAAAGATAGTGCAAACTGAGTGAAGTACAAAAGACGGAAACCACGTTTTCAGGCTTGACCTCTGGAGTACAACCTGTCATATCCAAACATCCTACAAATACTTTTCCTTCAAATAACGCAAAGGCTCCAGCAACCGTGCCGTCACACTCCGCTCGTCGGCCAGAATCTGTGCCGTCCCCGCCAATTCACCTCCGAAGTCCAGCCGTTTGCCGTAGGACGTGCGCAAATCCTGCGGCAAGCTTACAGTCACCGTGTACATTCCTTCCTCATCGGCCAACAGCGACACCGTCTGCACACACCCCGTCAGGAAACCGAATTCCATATACGGATACCCCGCCACACTGATATTCACCCGCTGCCCCGGCCTCACTTTCCCCGAACCCGATTCCGGCAACTTGATTTTCCCGATGACAGCCCCCATATCTTCGGCTACGACCGAAAACACCTTGTCACCGCTGTTCACATTCTGGTTCTTCTGCCATACGTTATTATAGGACAAGATACCTTCCGCCGGACTGACGAACAGGAAGGCCAGTTCCCAGTCATCTATCTGTGTTTTCAGTTCACCCAACGCCGCTTTCAGGGCGGTCAGCTGCGTGTTCTCTTCCCGCTCCCGTTCCATTTCCGTCTCTATCAGGCTTTGTTCCAGCTGGGCTTCCTGAATGCGTGCCGTAGCCAGCGAAGTCATCAGTTGCTCTGTTCCCTGCCATTTGGACAATAGTTCCTGTTGCGCCTTCTCATATTCAGCTTTAGCTATGAGACCTCCTTCGTACAGGCCTTTCTCCCGGGCGTGCACAGTCTCTGCAATAGCACTCTGCTGCTTGTCCAGCTCCACCTGCCGTTGCAGGTGCCCGATGTAGGTACGGTATTCCTTCAGTTCCCGCGCCGTCGCCTCCAGTTTCTGCCGGTACAGGTCCAATGCCAGAAAGTTGCGATAGTCCGTCAAGCTTCTCAAAAACGAGGCATAAGCCGTCTGTATGCTTCCCAGTGCCCGTTTTTCGGGGAAACGTACAGCCCGTACGCAGCTGTCTGTCACGGTGAATGCCGCCAGTTCCTCTTTCAGTGCCAGTACGTCGGCCGTCACTGCCGGATTGTCGAGTACGGCAATGATGTCGCCTGCCCTCACCGAATCCCGATCGTGCCGATACAGTTCTTTCAGCTTGCCGCTTCCCTTGGCCACAATCCACACCGGCGGATGTTCGGTGGTCACCGTCACGGTAGCGTCCACCGTGTCGGGATACTTGAAGAAGCATCCGCCCACAAAAATAAGGGCCAGCACTCCGAAGAACACCGTGATGCCCCATTGCACCAGCGCATGCGGAGGCCGTGTCAAAATCTCCTGCACTTCCTCGCTCCTCAGTTCTATCTCTTTCTGTTCCATCGCCAATCACCAACCGTTCGTTTCATATTTCCAACTGGTTCTTCACCAGCCTGTAGTACTGCCCTCCCCTTGCTATCAGTTCCTCGTGCGTACCCTGTTCGCTGATGCGTCCACGATCTATCACCACTATCTTGTCGGCATGGCGCACGGTACTCAGGCGGTGGGCCACCACCACCGAAGTCCTTCCTTCAAAGAAGCGTTGCAGGTTCTCCATGATACGCCGTTCGTTGTTGGCGTCCAGCGCATTGGTCGCCTCGTCGAAGAAGATGAATTCCGGATCCTTATACACCGCCCTCGCTATCAGGATACGCTGCTTCTGCCCTTGGCTCAGTCCATGCCCCTCACTGCCGATGCGGGTATTGTATCCCAGCGGCAGGCCGTCAACAAAGTCATCGATGCAGGCCATCTGCGCCGCCCGGCGAAGCCGTTCCTTGTCGATGTGTTCCACTCCCGGAGCAATATTTCCCGCAATGGTGTCCGAAAAGATGAACCCGTCCTGCATCACCACCCCGCACCGTTTCCGCCATTCCCTCACGCTGTAGGCCTCCAGCGGCACATCGCCCAGCATGATGCTGCCCGACGCAGGCGGATAGAAACCCAACAGCAGTTTCACCAGCGTTGTCTTCCCGCTGCCGCTCATGCCTACGATGGCCGTCTGTTTTCCTGCCTCCACCCGCAGTCCGATACGGTCCAGCGTAGACGTCTCGGCCAGCGGGTCGTACTTGAAGCACAGGTTCTCCATCCGCAGGTCCTGCCCGCGGGGTATGTCTTGCACGGTTTCCCGTCCGGCCGGTTCCTCGTCCGGTTTGTCGCGCACCTCGCTCAGGCGGTTCATGCTCAGGCGGGCGTCCTGCATATCCCTCGCAAAACCTATCAGTTCGTTCACCGGGCTGTTCAGCTGCCCGATGATGTATTGCACCGACATCATCATGCCCAGCGTCATGTCGCCCTGCACCACGAAGCTGGCCACCAGCCCCGTGATGATTACGTTCTTTGTCTGGTTGATAAGCACCGCGCCCGAATCCTGATACTGCCGCAGGGCCAGGCTTCGGATGTTCACCCGGAACAGGCGTGCCTGTATCCGTTCCCACTCCCACCGTTTCTGTCGCTCGCACGCGCTCAGTTTGATTTCCTGCATACCCGTCACCAGCTGTACCACGCTGCTTTGGTTGGCGCTCTGCTGGGCAAAGCGTTTGTGATCCAGCTCCGCCCGCTTCTTCATGAACAGCCACACGTAGGCCACGTAGAGCGCACTGCCCCCCATGAAGATGAAGAACACCAGCGGGCTGTAGAGCAGCAGCACCGCCCCGAACACCACGATGTTGAACGTGGAGAACACCACGCTCAGGCTACTGCCCGTCAGGAAGTTCTGGATGCGGGTGTGGTCATTGATGCGTTGCAGGATGTCGCCCGTCATCTTCGTGTCGAAGTAGCCCATGGGCAGGCGCATCAGTTTGGCCAGAAAGTCGGAGATGAGGGCAATGTTGATGCGTGTGCCCAAATGGAGCAGAATCCATCCACGGATAAACTCCACCGCCGCGCTGCTGAAGGTCAGCGTCAGCTGTGCCACCAGCACCAGCCAGATGAAACCCAGATTCTGGTTGTTGATGCCGAAGTCCACCACGCTCTGTGTCAGGAAAGGCAGCATCAGCTGTATCCCGCTGCCCAGCAGCAGCCCCAGCAGCAGTTGCCCCACCAGTTGTTTGTAAGGCCGCAGGTACGAATACATGAAGGCGAATCCCTTCCGGTCCATCTCCCCCTCGTCGCCGTCGTCTTCCTGTGTATAGAATTCCGGCGCAGGTTCCAGCAGCAACGCTACGCCCGTATCCAGCCCGTCCTTCTTCGCACTGAGCCAGCAGCGGCAGAACTCCTCCCGTGTATATTTCAACTTCCCCGCCGCCGGATCGGCCACCCACACGTGCCGCCCGTCCATGCGATACACCACCACGAAGTGCTGCTGGTTCCAATGCACGATGCACGGCAGGGGCGCTTCCCTCAACCGTTCGTAGTCCACCTGCACGCACAGGCTCCGTAGCCCGATGCGTTCCGCCGCCTCGCTGATACCCAGCATCGACACTCCCTCGCGGGTCAGGAAACTCTTTTCGCGCAGTCCTTCCAGCGAGTAGCGTTTGCCGTAGTGGGCCGCCACCATACGCAGGCAGGTGGGGCCGCAGTCCATTTGGTCGTGTTGGATGTAATGGGAAAAGGATTTCATTCTATTTCATCCATTCATACAGTTTGTCAAGCAACGCCTTTTTGTGCAAGTCGGTTGCGACAATCCGATGTTGGCTGTCAAGTAATACATTGTACGGAATGGCATCTATCCCCAATGCCTGCACTCCTTCATTCATTTTACCGGACTCGTCATAAACGTTCAGATTGATAAATGCATCCAACTTTTGTTTCTTGATATTCTCTTTCCACGTATTCAGATTCTTGTCCATAGAAATCATACAAACCGTCAGTTTGTCTCCACAGATTTCTTTGGCCTGTCTGATATAAGGCAATCCCTCCAGACAAGGTATGCACCAGCTTGCCCAAAAATCTATCAACACATATTCACCTTTCAATTCACCCACAACTATCTGTTTGCCATTATCCGACTTCAATGAAATTTTTCCAATATCTTTCACCTTAGTCTGTTGCGAAGGAACTGAAGGTTCACCGCTCATCAATTCCTCATTCAACCGCCGTTGTTTTATCTTATTCATACGGGCTGCCAACGCTTTGCTTTGCTCACTTTCCGGAGAAGCAACCGTTCTTTGATTATGCAACAAACGTTCAATCTTCTTGTCGGCAGGGAAACGTTTTTGTGCTATCCGACAAAGGGTTACCAATGAATCGCGGGAAATCTTGCTTTTCAATTTCATCAAACTGCCATACGTATTATAGGTAGAAGGAGAATGAAGTACGGTTTCCAAAGAAATCGCATCCAATTGCTGCCCGAGGGATTCAATCGCATGTTGAATGCTGTCCTTTTTATTCGCTGAAAGAGCAGGAACACTCAGCTGGGCAGCAAGGTCGCGCATCTGCGAGTTCAGTTCATATTTTCGTTGCACATTACACAAATTTTCATTGTGTGCTGATGCCCCTTCTATTTTTTTTGAAGGATTTATAGCGGAATCCGTAATCGACAATGCTACGGTTGCAACCGTATTGGGTCCCAGAATAGTATACCAGTCTATGGGACCTTTTTTTGAAAACAAAAAATTGAACCATCTTTCTTCATCGGCATGGGCGTAAAGGGTTATTTCCTTTTGTCCCTTCTTTACAAACGTAGAGTCGTCGACCGTAAAATCATTTCCTTCATAATGCCACATGTACACCCATTGCTCATAGGAAGCAAGAGCACTGTCAAGCGATATTGTAAAACTGATATTCTTATTGGAAGGCATCTGTGCCCTCAGACTGCAACCTGCAAAGGTCAACATCAAGAGAAGAAGTGGATGATAAACTTTCATTCTAAAAGAAAATTATAAGTAAAAAAAATTCGCTTTATATAATAGGATTAGGTATCTACCAGTTACCATAGGCACCATAGATACCCAATCCTTAAAACCTAATAATCAGATGATTAAATATCTCATCCACATTCATTTTATGGACAATTAACTATCACATTTTCACCACCATACAAATCATCATACTTGTCGTGAAGTCCTTGTGCCAACTCATCATTGGTCATATCAGGATTGGAAGCGTCAATTGTCAGAAAATCACCACCACCCAACAAGATATGCGCACTACACTTTGCTCCGCCAGCAATCGCATTCATTTGAGCCTTGCCCAATTCAAACGCCTTAAAAGAATTTAAATTTTTCATGATTCTCAAAATTTAATGTCATACACGATTTATTTTCGGACTTTATTTCAGGCTGAAATCCAAGAACAGCCGTTGTTTTCGCGAAAAACAATATCTTTATGCCAACACATATTTCAAGTCCTGTATCTCATACGCCTCCGGCATCGGACGGTTGCCCACCACAGCCCAAGGGGTACGATTCCATCCTTGCTCCACACAATAGAGTTGCTGACGCTTCCATTGTTCCACATCTTCTGCTGTAGGCGGTACGGTATCCGGCGGTAACTGCCCCATCCTGAACCAAGCGCCCAACACATCCAACGCCTGCCTCCATCCGCCAACCCGACCGGTAGCCATCACCGTCTGCGCTACCCGCTGCCCCATCGCATCGTGAGGGAACGTCAACAGAAGCAACGACACCGGTACACTTGCCGCCAATGCCTCCAATTGCGGATGGACACGGGCACAATTCCGGCAAGTGGGGTTAGTCACAAGCAGCAGCCGATCCGTCCCCTCCACTCCGTTGCACAAGCACAAGCCATCGGGAGGCGGGTTGCCTACCACAGGCTCCAACGCCTGCAATGCCCGAAACGCCTGCGGACTGAGCAGACTCGCCCAACGGGCCTGATATCTCCGATACAATCCCTCGACATGTAACCATGCTCCGACCTGCCGCCAAAGGCTCCAACTGATGCCTGCCGACAAGACCAACACAAACACAGCACTCCACGAAGGAAACGAACTGGCATCGGCCTGCCACAACCGGTACAAAGGTAGCGTACCCAGCCATATCACCCCATCCACAACCAAGCAAAGCATACAACCCTTTCGGACGACAAACACCTGATACGCCAACGAATAGAAAGTGAAAGCCAATGCACCAACCCCACACACCGCCACAACCGTCCACCCTCCCGCAGGCGAAACCAACACAAACAGCAGCAACGTCAGAAAATAGAACAACGACCATTCGCCTAACCCCACGCCCGCCAAACGACTACCCTTGGACTGCAACACCGCGTTGCAATCCACCGCCTTGCCGATGTGGCAGAAACGGTGCAGGAAATTACGGTCGGCCGTTTCCTTATAGAGGATAGCGGAGGAAACCAATACACCCGCACACAACGTGAACCTATAGAAGGCCTCCATCGGTGAAGATGCCCAACCGACCACAAGCACCGTGGCCAGCATCCACGCAACCAACAGGCAGTAGCGACGAATCCAATAGGCTACATTCCAAATGCGGAAGTACCTGTCCTGCCTGGTATTTGCCGTCACTTCACCCACCAATACGCCGCCCGTCCAAATACGGAGAAACGCTTCGCGTTCTACTCTTAACCGCCTGCCACGTGTGTACACCGTCAACGAGGTCCCATTTATTCGCTCCACCAAGCAGAAAGGCGCTTCCGCCTGTCGGGTCACTGCAATAAACGGCACCTCCAGTTGGTCGAAGTATTCCGGCGGAAGCTGATAAACGGCATTCCGCACTCCCAACCCGTCCAACGCGTCGCTCAGCCCCCGCATGCTGTTGCCCAACGGATGGGCAAGCAGGCGGGCGACTGTACCACGGTCTACCCGTACGGAAAGCATCCGCAGGTAGTGGTAGAGTAAAGAAGCGGTATGGGTATCAACGGACATATAAATGGATAGTTAAAGCCTGGTTATAACGTAAACTCTCCTTGCAGCCACTCATCCTCCGACACAATGTCGAGCTGATAAGTACCGCCAGCACAAGAATTCAAGTCAATTTCCACAAACCCACAAACCGTCTGCGAAGCGATTTCTTCTCCTGTAGACAGGCTTGTGACACGAACGGCAAAAGTACCGGGCAGTTCGCTAAGGTCTACACTGACCACCTTATTATATAAATAGGCATAGGCGGTAGAAGATGATAGAGAGTAAACTGCTGCATCATCCATGGTTTTATGAATTAATGGAATCTTCTTTTTCTCCGTTTTTTCCGTATCCGTCGTCGTAGTAGTCGAAGAAGTGGTGTCCCCCTCCTTGGCATAGAAGGGAAGCGTGCCCATCCATAAAGAAATAAAAAATAGAATCAATGCTTTCATCTTGCTAATTATGTTTTTGGTTTTGATACCCCAAAATTAGTCCATTGAAAGCACCGGATTTGTGGAATTTTTGTGGAATTTTCGGGTTTCCACAAACTTTTTTAGGTGGAAAAGGTGTGGAACGGGGCTATTTGATGCTCTTCAACACCTTTTCCAGCTTTTCGCCGCCCGCTTCGGGAAAACAATGATGCAGGATACGTTTCTGCCGCTTGTACACACCGGACCGGTCTTTTTCCAGCAGGACGGCAATCTCCTGAGTGGACCATCCCAACAGATGGAGTCCGCAGAAACGGAGGTCGCCCTCCGAAAGCGAAACCTTCTTCTTCAGGCGGGCGATGAATCCATCGGTATAAAGGTCGATGCAATGAAGCAGCTGGTCCTGATCTTCCACGGTGAAGTGTTCCTCATAGTCCGCATACGATTTATAATGAGCCAGGATACGTTTGGCTTTGGCGTATGGTTCCGTCTCCTGCAGACAAGCCGACAGGTTGTCGAAGTTGAACGCCAGCTGTTCCTCCAGCTCCACAGGAGGAGGCAGAAGCCGCACTTCCGGTTCGGCCGCCGACGGTTCTGCGGACAACAGTACCTGATATTCCTGCCACCAGTACTTCATCAGTACATCCATCTGCCTGCGACGGCGTTTCCGCTCCCTGATCCGCCATCCCAACAACAGTACAATGCAAACAGCCAATACACCAATCGCCGCCAAACAAATCAGAACCAACCGTTTCATCTGCGCCTGCTCTTGCCGATGTACCTGCGACTGCTCTGTCAAACGGATTTCAGTCACCTGCTGTGCCCGCCCGGCTAAATCATGTTCTGCCTGCTGATATTTTTTCTGATACATCAATGCTTTTTCCACTTCTCCCAGTTCTTCAGCAATATCAGCCAAACGCATATAAGCCGACAAACTGACAGGCAAGGAAGCACCTCCTGTTATCGTCTTTTCCAGCCAAACCATAGCCGAATCATAACGATTTAACTGATAATAGGCTTCGCCTGTCAGAAGGGCAGACATGTACTTTCTTGTAGTATCCGGTTCCTGTATCCAAGCCTCTTGAGCAAATCGCAAAGCGTGTTCACCATCCTGCATATAGCTGTATAGCTGACTCAAAGTCTCCATACAACTAATCCTATTTTTTAGAAACTTTTTATGATGAGCCAATTTATAAGCCTTCAGCAACTGTATTTCCGCTTCTTGATAACAATCTTCACCTTTGGCCATCAGATGAACACTCCGTCGGTCCAAAATTTCCAGCCACAATGCTGTATCGGCCACTTGCACAGCTACCTGTTCCGCTTGCCTATAGAGGGAATCGGCCTGCGAATACATCCCCTGACTGTGATAGATATAAGCCATGCGGCCATACGTCCGCCCCAGCCACCAGGTATTTCCACATTGTTCCATCAGTGTCTTTACCCGCTGGAAGATGTTCAACGCCTGCCCCGCCTGCCGATGATTCTGATAAAGGATGCAGCCGCGGTTGTACTCGCCCCGTGCCTCCCAAAAGGCATCGCCCGCCCGATGGAAATAGCCGATGACCGGCCACAGCAATGAGTCGCTGGCCGGCATCTGTCCGTTACGGCACTCCGCCTCCACCGTCAGCAACCGGTGACGCATGCGGTCGCCCTCCTCCAGGTCCGAGGGGGAGATATCCTGCAACAGGCGGAGGGCACTGTCGGGGTACAGGTCCATCACACGGTCGGCTTCGGCCATCCGTCGGGAATAGTCGGCATGGGTGCAGGCGGTCCACAACAAGACTGCCAGCACGCACAAGGGATAGAGGGGCTTTATTACACGGTCATGTATCATACGCGTGCAAACATACAAAAAAATCAGAACTTTCCATTCCAAACGCAATTATTTCCAACCCAAGTCCATAGTTGGCGCGCTGAAGTCCATAGTTAGCCGCCTGAAGTCCATAGTTAGCACGGAAAACATGCCTTGTCAGGAGGCAAAACATTGCTTGTTTGGGGGCAAAAGGTCGTATGTTTTGAAGGAAAAGATTGCCGGAAAAGCGGAAGCAGTCGGCATGCCCGGCCCCAAGCGCCGCTTTGCCCGGCTTAAAGCATTGCTTTACCCAGCTTAAACAAATGGTTTACCCAGCTTAAACAAACGGTTTACCCAGCTTAAACGAATGGTTTGCCCAGCTTAAACGGACACTCCGAACCAGCAACGGACAGGAAACGGTGAAAACAAAAACACCTTCTGCCTGCCGGTTGTGAAGGCAGATATCCAACAAAGGCATCTCTCACACCCCGAAAAACAAAACTCCTCACAGAAACGTTTCACGCTTTCACAAGTCAAAAAAAACATCTGATACAAAACAAGATACGGTGAAAGATATGGTTTCACAAGAGTGAAAGAGGGAAAAACGACTCACAGAACTTACGAATTTCAAGGTATCTCACTAACTTTGTATTTGCAAGGAACAACGAGCCTATGAATATCGAATTTTAAAATGAATTCTTGGCAAAACCTTATCATAAGGAAGAATTGGAATGCAGAGGCATCAAGCAAAAGGAGTTTGCCCCAAAATTCAATCTGCCCTATTCTGCATTGAATGAAATTTTGAACGGCAAGCGGCCGATAACAACTGAATTTGCCCTCCTACTGGAAGCTGCATTGGGAGTCAATGCCGATTTGCTCGTCCGAATGCAAACGGACTATAACATGCAGATGGCACGCAAGAATGCCTCTCTCATTGAAAAGCTGAACAACATAAAGAAAATTGCAGCTGTTCTATAGCTACGGGATGTAGGCTCCACCGTCAGGATACAGCCGTGAAGACCGTCCGCTTCATCCGCCGGTAAACGTAGACAAAGGCGGGAATGAGGAAGGCGTCGGCAAAAATCCAGGCAGTGGGATCACCGAAGCAGACGGCCAGATAGCCCCACGCAGGTACTGCAATGACGCTGACCAGGATGCGGGCAATCATCTCGGACACGCCCGAAAGCATGGCCAGGTTGGTAAAGCCGGAACCCTGGATGGTATAGCGCAGAATGCAGAGCACGCCCAGCACGGGGAAGAAGCAGACAGCCGTATGGAGGAACAGCACGGCGTCTGCCAGAATCTCGACCTCGGAGGCATCGACAAACAGCCGGACAAACATGCGCGAACCAGGCATGAGGACACAGAAGGTGAAGACCCAATAGACCATCATCATCAGCGCACTGGACTTCACGCCCTGCCAGATGCGCTGGGGCTTGCCCGCCCCGTAGTTCTGCCCGGCAAAAGTGGCCATAGCGATGCCCAGGCTCTCGAAGGGACACATGAAGAACATCTTGATGCGGATGGCAGCCGAATAGGCGGCCACGCAGGCGGTACCCAATGCATTGTTGGCACTCTGGAGCATGATGCTGCCGATGGCGGTGATGGAGAACTGGAGTCCCATGGGCACACCGATGGAAAGCATCGTGCGGGCCAGGCGACTGTCAAAGCGGCGTTCGGCCGGCGTGGTGCGGAGAATGTCGAAATGGCTCATCATGTAGAAGTAGCACAGGACGGCAGACACGCCCTGGGCCACCAGCGTGGCAATGGCGGCACCGGCCACCCCCCAGCCCAGCACGAGGATGCAGAAGAGGTCGAGCACGATGTTGAGCACGGTGGAGAAGAGCAGGAACCAGAAAGGCGTCTTGCTGTCGCCCAGCGCACGGATAATGCTGGACAGGAGGTTGTAGAAGAAGGTGCAGGGGATGCCGATAAACGTGACCAGCAGATAGGCATAGGCGTCGCCGAAGATGTTTTCCGGCGTGCGAATGAGGCGCAAAATCCAACCGCAGAGCAGGGCGGTAACCACTGCCAGCGACAGGGACATGACCGCCGCCAGCTTGAGGCTGACCGCCACATAACGGCGCATGGTGACGTAGTCGCGCGCGCCGAACTTCTGGGCCACAGGAATGCCGAAACCTCCGCAACAGCCGTTGCAGAAACCCAGAATCAGGAAAACCACCGATGTGCTGGCACCCACCGCCGCCAGCGGATTGATGCCCAGAAACTTTCCGACGATGGCAGCGTCGACCATCGAATAGGTCTGCTGCAACAGGTTGCCCATCAGCAAAGGCAATGCAAAATAAAAGATTTGCGGCAGGGTGCGTCCCTCCGTCATTTCCACCGACTTGGCCATGTAAATATCCTCCTGAAAATCGGGCACAAAATTAGCAAAAAAAGAGACGAGGGCGAATTGATTTATGTCAAAATAGCATAAGCCGCCTCCCATCGGAACGAGACGAAGCGGCTTGGCCAGACAGAACTCCGGCCACTATTCGATGACCACCACAAGAGCCTGTTCCACAGGAGCCCAGTCGAACACAAACTTGGAGTGGGACGTAGCGTTGCGCACACACATGTGCGAACGAGGCGTAGTGCCCAGCGACCAGCTGTATTCTACCATCAGCGTATCGGGCACATTGACCGGCACTCCGTGGATGTAGGCACCGTTGGTGAAGCGGCTGGCATAGGGAGCATAGCCGCCCGTAGCCGTGGATCCGTCTTTCAGAAACACCATGCGCGTCTTCTTCTGCTGTACAAGGTACATGCCGAGGGGAGTCTCCTGTGCATAGGGAGGTGCATGGCGGCCCGTCGTGGCAGGATTCATGCTGCGTATCTTCCATGCACCACGTCCAGTCCGTTCCAATGTAGCGATATTCTGGTCGCGCCGGTCAACAAAGATGACGTGGTGAAAGACGGTTGTGTCGGCCAGGGATTTCAGGTAGCGTTCGGGCACCAGCCACTCTTCCTCGAACGTAGCCGGAAGAATGCGGCAGAAACTGCCTTCGCGCCCCAACAGATAGGCGATGGTACCGTCGCGCCCGTAGCGTTCGGGGGTCAACGTGTCGGACAAGAGGTAAAGGGGAACAGACTGGTAACGCTCCACCCCCAGCGTATCGGCCACGCGGCGATAAGCATTGCGCACGTAGCGGCGCACCAGCGGGGCTTCGCTGTTCAGGTTGCGGTAGTTCTGCAACACCACCCAGCGCACCGAGTCCTGCTGCATGTTCTCGATATAGGCCAGGCACTTGCGCACCACTTCCCACTTGAAGGAACGGACCGTATCTTTATAAGGATAGACGTCGTCCAGAGTATATTGGTCGTACAGAAATTCCTTGGTCAGCACAACGTCGGAAACCTTCAAGAGAGGCTCATCGGGCAACAATGGCTCCGCATCGGGCGCCGGCACCGTATCGGGCAACGCCTCCGACTCCTGGGACACCAAGTTGCTCCTGCCGACGGCCTGTACCTCCCGCCGTCCACCGCAGGACACCAGCAGGAAAAACATCCAAACGATACAGATAAAACGATTCATGACAAATATGCATGGTTTGACGAAACAAATATACGGATAAGAAACCATACAAACAACGTTTCCCGCCTTTTCCGTTGCCCAAAGACAAACGGAAAAGACGGGAAAGATCAGGCTTCTGCCTCATGGCTCCGCCCCTGTTCAATAACGGCAACTCCGTATGGCTTCAACCAGCCTTCTGAAGTCATCGGGATATACGTCACCGATATTTCCGATACGGAAGGTATCGGCCTGCGAGATTTTTCCGGGATAGATAACGAAACCTTTTTCCTTGAGCTGCGCATAAAAGCCCTTGAAATCGAAACCGGCATGCGGATACAGGAAAGAGGTGATGACCGGCGACTGTATCTCGTCGGGCAACAATGTCTTGAAACCCAGCGAACGCATGCCGTCTACCAGTACATCGTGGTTTTCGCAATAACGGCGGTAACGGGCCTCCACCCCTCCCTCGGCCTTCAACTCGTCCATGGCCTGCTTGAAGGCACGTACCACATGAGTAGGAGAAGTGAAGCGCCACTTGCCATGGCCTTTCTCCATCGTTTCCCACTGGTCGTAGATGTCGAGCGACAACGACCGCGACACCCCTTTGCAGTGCATCAGCTCCGACTGGCGGGCAATGATGAAACCGAATCCGGGCACACCCTGTATGCACTTGTTGGCACTGCTGATGAGGAAGTCGATGCCCAGCTCCTGTACATCCAGCGGCACACCGCCAAAACTGCTCATTGCGTCGACTATCAGTTTCTTGCCATACATCTTGACCAGGTGTGCAATCTCTTTCAAGGGATTCAATACCCCGGTAGTGGTTTCGCAATGCACAACGGCCACATGGGTAATGTCGGCATTGTGGGCCAGGTAATCGTCCACATAAGTTACCGAAACCTGCTCCGTCTCGTCAAATGCCAACATATCGTAACGGATGCCATGGTATTCGGCAATGTTACCCATGCGGTCGCCATAGGCTCCGTTGCTCAGAATCAACAGTTTGTCATTGGGTTTGATTACACTGCCGATGACCGACTCCACACAATAGGTACCACTTCCCTGCATCAGGATGGCTGTGTACTCGTCGGTATGTGCCGTAGCCAGTTCTACCAGCGACTTGCGTATCTCTTGCACAATGTGGACATTGTAATCTTCATCCCATGTACACCAGTCGGTCATCATGGCTTGTTTCACTGTTTCGGTCGTAGTAAGAGGACCGGGAGTCAAAAGAATATAAGGTTTCATGATTCGTTCAATATTTTATTGTAACCAATAGAGTTGTCATTTACTATTTTTCATTCATCTGCCGGTTGATTTCCGCAATAACGGTATCCAGTTCATCCATGCTGTCGATGACATAATGGGCTCCGGCTTCCAGCATCCGTCTGCGTACATCGGCTTTCCGTTTGTCCAACTCTGCCTCCGGCATAGCTTCCACTTCGGCACGCGTCAACGCCAGTTCATTGCTGCCGAGTACAACACCTACCGTCCAGACCTTCGCATGGACACCTTCGCCGATATCGGCCAACGTATCACCAACCTTCACTACACAATCGGCCGAAGGAACTGCCAGACGAATCATGTTCTGATAAATCATGTAGGGAGCAGGACGTCCTCCCGGAAGTCCGTCGGAGGTCACACAACAATCCACCCGATATCCCTGAGCCTGTGCCGCGGGGATTACCAGTTCCATCATCTGGCCCGTATATCCGGTGGTAGAACCAATTTTGATACCCTGAGCACGCAAACGGCCCACCGCTTCAACCACACCGGGAATAGGAGTGGCATACCGGCTGAGTGTATCGAACAATATCTGCTGGAAAGCCGCATAACGTCCCTGTACATCCTCCTCATTGTAATCGCGACCAAACTTCTGACGGAAAGCGGCTGACACATGTTCCAGCGCGAACAAGGCACGTATCTCTTCGATTTTGGTCAATCCCATATAACGACGGGTATCTGCAGCACTGACAGGTACCCCGATTTCGTTAAAACTCTCTACAAAGGCTGCCACCGGAGCAAAGCAACCGTAATCTACGGCCGTACCGGCCCAATCAAAAATCACACATTCTATTTTCTTCATAAATCAAAACTATAATTATATTCCTATTTTTCAACAAGACGGCCACACATCTTTTCCAAAGAAACGGCCTATCATATTTTTCCGGCAACAAAGATAAAGCAGACAAACGATGTAAAAAATGAATTTTCATTATTAATAAGGCGTCTAGACACCCGATTTATTATGTAATATTAATTTGATATTAATGCAACAGCTTTATCACAGATTATTCCCGGGAACTATGCGATTTTGTTTTTCCCGAATACATGCCACACCTTTGCAACCCAGTTGCATCCCATAAACCATACCTTTGCAGTAAAAAACGATAAAAAGAGTCCAAAAGATGAGTTGCCAATGTTGTTCGCACAACCATGTGCAGACTGCCTGCTGCAGACAAAAGGGATTAATTGCAGAGTATGGCCGGATGATACTGTCGGGCCTGTTACTGGCCGGAGGTATGATTCTACAAGCTACCGAAATCAGCTGGTTCCGGCAGAACGGGTTGGAAGCTTTCTGGTATCTGGCAGCCTACCTGCCCGTAGCACTGCCTGTGTTGAAGGAAGCCTGGGAAGGTCTGTCCCGACGGGAATATTTCAACGAGTTCACCCTGATGTTTATTGCCACCGTAGGTGCCTTTGCCATCGGTGAGTATCCCGAGGGAGTAGCGGTAATGCTTTTCTACTCGTTGGGAGAACATTTCCAGGACCTGGCTGTCAATAAAGCCCGGCGGAGCATTAGTGACTTGCTCGACATCCGCCCCGAAAAGGCATCCGTCATCCGTAACGGTCAGACGGTAGAGGTACCGCCCGAAGACGTGCACCCGGATGAAGTGATTGAAATAAAGGCAGGTGGACGGGTACCGCTCGACGGAATCCTGTGTAACGAAAACGCCGCCTTCAACACGGCAGCTCTGACCGGCGAAAGCCTGCCCCGCGACATCAGAAAAGGTGAAGAAGTGCTGGCTGGCATGATTTCGACCGGACGGACAGTGCAAATCCGCGTCACACGTCCCTTTGCCGACAGTGCCCTGTCACGTATCCTACGCCTGGTGCAAGACGCATCGGAACGGAAAGCACCGGCCGAACTGTTCATCCGCAAGTTTGCCCGTATCTATACACCCGTCGTCACCGGGCTTGCCGTCCTCATCGTACTGTTGCCCTGGCTATGGTCACTGTGCAGCGGGACGTTCACCTATCTCTTCAGCGACTGGCTCTATCGTGCACTGGTCTTTCTGGTTGTCTCGTGTCCCTGTGCATTGGTTGTCAGCATTCCGCTGAGCTATTTCGGAGGAATAGGAGCTGCATCCCGTCAAGGTATCCTGTTCAAGGGAGGCAACTATTTGGACGCCATCAGCCACATCAATGCCGTTGTCTTCGACAAAACAGGTACCCTGACCCGAGGCACATTCGACGTACAGACCTGCACTCCCTTACCCGGTATCGACGAGACACGCCTCATCCGGTGGATTGCCTCAGCCGAACAATACAGTACCCATCCGCTTGCCGCAGGACTGATCCGCTACGCACAAGCCCGGCAAATAGAATTATTACCGGTTACAGAAGTCGAAGAACTGGCCGGCTGTGGCATACGGGCCACTGTCGGAGGACAAACAATATTGGTGGGAAATACCCGCCTGCTGGAGCATGAAAACATCATGTATCCGCCTGCCCTGCGGGAAGTATCCGAAACCGTCGTGGCATGTGCTGCCGGAGGCAGATATGTCGGTCATCTCACTTTGGCCGACACCTTGAAACCGGATGCCAAACAGGCCATCGACGAACTGAAAGCTTTAAATATCAAAAATATTCAGATGCTATCGGGCGACAAACAATCCATAGTCACTACCTTTGCACAGCAACTGGGCATTGAGCAGGCATACGGAGAACTGCTGCCCGAAGACAAGGTGAAACATCTGGAAGACTTGCAGCTGGACAAAACCTGTCGTGCAGCCTTTGTGGGCGACGGCCTCAATGATGCCCCGGCACTGGCTCTGAGCCATGTAGGCATTGCCATGGGGCAATGGGGAAGCGATGCCGCCATTGAGACAGCCGACGTCGTGATACAAACCGACCAACCTTCGCGCATAGCCATTGCCATCCGGGCAGGACGACAGACACGGCACATCGTCTGGCAGAACATCCTGTTGGCATTGGGAGTAAAGATGGCAGTGCTGGCATTGGGGGCAGCAGGGATGGCCACCTTGTGGGAAGCAGTGTTTGCCGACGTAGGGGTAGCACTGCTTGCCGTGCTCAACGCCATGCGGATACAGAAACTGATAAAATAGACACTGAATGGAAGAAAAAAAATATTTGGAATTACTGTTCCAAAGAGAAATACAGCCTACAGCTATCCGGCTGCTGGTGCTGAAGACCATGATGCAGGCCGGACAATCCGTTTCGTTGGCCGACCTGGAAGACCGGCTCGACACGGTGGACCGCTCAAGCATTTTCCGAACCTTGACCCTCTTCCTGTCGCACCATCTCATCCATAGTATAGACGACGGAACTGGTTCGTTCAAATATGCCGTATGCAGTTCGTCGTGTTCATGCGAAGTGAACGATCTCCACACCCATTTCCATTGTGAAAAGTGCAACCGAACTTTCTGCTTCACCAACATCCCCACCCCAATGGTAAAACTGCCCGAAGGTTTCAGCCTGCACAGCATCAACTATGTATTAAAAGGCATCTGTCCGGACTGTGCAGCAAAGGAGAAAGCCCGCAAAGACCGTTCCTGAAAACGACACACGTCCGGACAGACGAACAAACAAATGAACAAAGGTACGCTTACCAACGGTTCTTCACCGTGCGGCAACCGTAAAATACAATCACCACAAAGCAGACGAACGGCAGGATGAAAGACAGATTGACAGCCGGGAAACCGGCAATTTCCTTCATATCAATGATAAGCGCCTGCAAAGGGGGCAATACGGAACCACCCAAAATAGCCATAATCAGACCGGCCGCACCAAACTTGGCATCTTCACCCAACCCCTTCAACGCAATACCGTAAATGGTAGGGAACATCAAAGACATACAGGCAGAAACGGCTACCAGTGAATACAAGCCGTAGATGTTTTGCAAGAAGATGGTACCCAGCGTGAAAACACCTCCCAATACAGCCAGAATCATCAGCAAACGACCGGCATTCAGATAACGGAGAATGAATGTACAGACAAAACGGCTGATACAGAAAATGACCATCGCTACAATATTATACTGCTGGGAAAGAACTTCGGCAGCTTTCTCTTCCATACCCTGGGACATGAAGAGACGGGTACCATACTGGATGATAAAAGTCCAGCACATAATCTGCGCACCGACATAAAAGAATTGGGCGATAACACCTTCACGATAACGGGGCTGGGTGAAAATACGCTTCAGAGTCGGTACGAAATTGATATCGTGGTTCTCTTCGCCGTTCTTGGGCATCTTGACCAGACGGATGACAATCAGCATAAACAAGATGACCAAACCGATAGCCAAATAAGGAGCTATCAGCACGCTGAGGTCGCTTTCCTTGATAGCCTCAAACTCCTGCTCGTTGAGCAAGGCACGGTCAGCCGTATCCAAAGGATGAAGTCGGGCCTGAATGAAATTCATGGCCACAAACATACCCAGTAACGATCCCATCGGATTGAACGACTGGGCCAGATTCAAACGACGCGTAGCCGTCTCTTCGGTACCCATGGAAAGGATGTAGGGATTGCAACTGGTCTCCAAAAAAGACAAACCGCAAGTCAGAATGAAATAGGCAATCAGGAACGGATAATATTCCCCCGTCATCTTGGCCGGGAAAAACAGGAAGGCACCGAAAGCATACATTCCCAATCCCAACAGGACACCTGCCTTATAAGAATATCGCCGGATAAACATTGCGGCCGGAAAAGCCATGGCAAAATAACCGCCATAGAAAGCAACCTGAACCAAAGCTCCGTCGGTAGCGCTCATACGGAATATTTTGGAAAAAGCCTTCACCATCGGGTTGGTTATGTCGTTGGCAAACCCCCATAGAGCAAAACAAGAGGTAATCAGGATAAAAGGAACAAGATAGCTGACGCCATCTTTACTCAAAATAGATTCTTTTTTGTGTTTCATGGTTTCATGAAGTAGTTTAATCAACAAATTCTTTTCTGCGGACACAAATATATCACAAAAGCTGCAAATATCGTACTTTTCAACTTTTTTTCACTTATTTCGAGGATAATACATCTCCGAACTGAAACTCCGCATAACAATCTCGCGCAATTCCTGAAGTCCGTTTACCTCTCCTTTGGCCATAGCCTGCGTAAGAATATTACCAATGGCTGTTGCCTCAACGGGGCCCGTCTGAACGGGGATACCAAGCGCATCGGCTGTCAGCTGATTGAGAAGCCGGTTCTGCGAGCCTCCTCCAATAATATTCAACTGGCTGACCGGAGCAGACAGAAAGCCGTTCAAATGGCTGACTGCATCCTTATATTTCAAAGCCAATGACTGTAGCACACACTTCATCATTTCCGCTTTATCGCGCGGTTGCTGTAAAGCTTGTTCCCGGCAATAATCAAGAATAGCCGCCTCCATATTCTCCGGATTCATAAAACGGGCGTCATCCACCGGAATACAGGTCGTGATAACAGCAGATTCGGCTTGCGGGATAATCACATCGTAAGTCTGCTCTTCACCACGTTGTTTCCACTCGGCCATCAGACGCTGTACAATCCACAGACCTGTAATGTTCTGCAGGAAACAGATACGTCCTCCCACACCGCCTTCATTGGTAAACTGAGCCACCCGGGCCTCTTCCGTCAAAATCGGTTCATCCAGCTCTACACCCAGCAACGACCAGGTACCCGAACTCAGGAATGCCACCCTTCCGTCTGTTACAGGAACAGCAGCCACCGCACTTGCCGTATCGTGTGAACCTACGGCTATAACGTCCACCGGACCCAAACCTGTTTCACGTGCGATATCCTCGGACAAGGTACCCCGTACACTTCCGGGAAGCACCACTTCGGCAAACAGTTTTTCCGGTAACCCCAAGGCACGGACTGTATCCATCGACCAACAGCGTCGGCTGGCATCCAGCAATTCAGACGTAGAAGCGATACTGTATTCCGTATTCGCCACTCCCGTCAGAAAATAACTGAACAGATCGGGCATAAACAATAATTTCTCAGCAGCCTCCAGTTGTGGATCACCAGTCTCTTTCATGCTATACAGCTGGAAAAGTGTATTGATAGGCATCACCTGTATACCCGTATCGAGATAATGCTTGTGGACATCCAACAGGCTGAAAACCTTTTCGGGCATTCCTTCCGTGCGATTGTCACGATAACAGACCGGGTTACCCAACAAGTTTCCATTCTTGTCGATCAAGCCAAAATCGACACCCCAGGTATCAATACCGATTCCCTTGACCGTATAACCACGATTGGCAGCCTCCTTCAGGCCGTTCTTCATTTCAGCAAAAAGAGCCGGGAAATCCCAATAGACATGTTTCCCCAGCTTCACCTGACGGTTGGGGAAACGATAAACTTCCTCCAACTCCAGTTTCCCTTGACAAAGGGAGCCGGCGATTACACGCCCGCTCCCTCCACCAAAGTCTACTGCCAGATAAGTATTCTTAACGACAGAATCTTTCATGGTTTCAAAAACAACTGTTTATTTGGTTTTCTTGCCCAGCACATAAACTTCCAAATCTTCTATTTCAGCAGGTGTCAGCACATCGTAATTGCCACCCGAACGGATGATGATCTGACAAGCCATCTCGAAGAACATGGCACGCTCGAAAGCCTCATCAAAATCCTTGCCGCACACTACCTGTCCATGCTTGGCCAACAGAACAGAATTATGGTCGCGCAAAGCTTCCACTACACCGGCAGCCAGTTCCTTGGAACCGGGACGGTAATAAGGAACTACCGGAATCTCGGAACCAACATGGCAAGGAATTTCGGCCGTCACATTGAAATTGGTCGGACGATTCTTCATACAAGCTACAGCCGTTGCATATTCCGACTGGAAGTGCAGAACAACATTTACATCGGGACGTTCGCGAAGCACACCCAGATGAAAACCGCTTTCCATCGAAGGTTTCACACCGTTTACAGAGGTTCCGTCGGCTATATTGCAGATAGCCACATTCTCTCTTTTCAGAGAAGGTACCCATGAACCGGTACCCGAAATCAAAGCCTGATCACCGATTCTCCATGAAATGTTTCCACTGCTGCAGATGGTAAGCCGCACATCACCACAACGATGAGCCTGGGCAATAAATTCCTGAATTTGTTCTTCTGTTATCATTGTTTTTCTGTTTATTTGATTATTAAATTATTACTTATAAATAGGACCATAGGTAGCACAAGCACGATAATCGGCACCTTCCTTATCCATACCAAAGGCATTCCAGGCAGCCGGACGGAAAATCTTGTCTTCTTCAACATTGTGCATGCAGACAGGGATACGGAGCATAGAAGCCAATGTAATCAGATCCTGACCGATATGACCGTAGCTGATAGCGCCGTGGTTGGCTCCCCAGTTGTTCATTACAGAATACACATCCTTGAAAGCGGGCTTGTCGCACAGACGGGGTACGAACCAGGTAGTAGGCCATGTCGGATCGGTACGCATATTCAGTTTCTGGTGAATTTCAGGATCGATATCTACTGTCCAGCCTTCAGCTATCTGAAGAACGGGACCGAGACCTTTCACCAGATTCAGTCGCATCATCGTGACAGGCATGCCACCTTTGGAAAGGAAGTTGGACGAGAAACCACCTCCACGGAAGTAATCACGGTCGGCAGGATACCAGGTTGTAGCCTTCAGGCAGTTGTCTACATCGGCTTCGGTCAGGTTCCAAGGCTCTTTCATCACAGGATTTCCGTTCTCATCAACCGACTGACCGGAACCGTCGAGTGTCGTAGCTCCAGAGTTGATGAGGTGAATAATACCATTGGCTGCAAGACCGGTCAGTTCCTTACCCGTAACACGCTTCACAGCTTCAGGGCTCCAGTAAGTACGCACGTCAGAGAATATCTGAGCGCGGTTAGTCAACAAATGGCCGAACAGCATGGCAATGCCGTTGCAGGCATCATTTTCTGTAGCCACCACAAAAGCCTCACGGATACCGTTCCAGTCAAAAGAAGTATTAAGCAATGCTTCGGGATAGTCACCGTTAGGATAGAAGTCTGTCCACTGACGCTGTCCCTGGAAACCGGCAGCAATTGCATTGTGTCCCAAAGCCTCTTCCTTGAAGCCCAGTTCTCTGAGTTTCGGATTTCCTGTCATCAGGTCGCGCATGATAATCATCATCTTTACTACAAACTCCCAGTCGGCTTCCTTCTGCTCGCGGGTCTTGCGCTTTTCAGGACGATTCTTGAAATCTTCACCTTCATTGACCTTACAATACTTTTCTGTCCAGGCCATTGCCTTGGCATATTCTTCCGGATCATAGATTCCTTCTGTCATACGGCGGATGATTTCGGTCAAGTCAACCGACTCGTTACGCATACCCAAGTATTCCTGGAAGAAATCCGGATTGACAATGGAACCGGCGATACCCATGGATACACTTCCCATTGACAAATAGGACTTTCCGCGCATGGTAGCTACGGCCTGGGCAGCACGGGCGAAACGCAAGATTTTTTCTGCCACATCGGCCGGAATAGTATTGTCGTCCAAATCCTGTACATCATGTCCGTAAATACCGAAAGCAGGCAGTCCCTTTTGGGCATGTCCGGCCAACACGGCTGCCAGATATACAGCTCCCGGACGTTCTGTTCCGTTGAAGCCCCATACGGCTTTCGGATAATAAGGATTCATGTCCATGGTCTCGGCACCATAGCACCAGCAAGAAGTTACAGTAATGGTAGAACCGACGCCTTCGCGTTCGAATTTTTCAGCACAGGCAGCACTTTCAGCCACACGACCGATAGTACCATCGGCAATCACACACTCTACAGGGCTTCCATCGCCGTTCTTCAGATTACTGCTGATCAGTTCGGCCACAGCTTTAGCCAAATTCATAGTCTTTTCTTCGAGACTTTCACGAACACCGCCCTGACGACCGTCGATGGTGGGGCGGATACCGATTTTAGGATACTTTTTCATAATTCCAAAATAATTGGTTTGACATATATATTTTTCTTCAAAACTACATCTGTACTGGCTTATACTGATTTAGCTAAACATAAATCAAAGTGAATTCCTCAATCTGATCTCTGTTGGCAAATACGTCTGCACCGGGTTTCCATTAAGGACAAAACGGGCAGCTTCATCTCCCATCTTCTGCCAGTCGATGGTCAAGGCAGTAATACCTTCATCGATGACTTCATAAGAAGGAATATCGTTATAGGCCAACAGGCCATAATCTTTTCCACACACCAAACCTTGCATCCGTCCCTGCTTCACAACCTTCACCACATCCTGCTGCTTAATGGCCAGATAGGCTGTTCCTTCCTTAACCTGCAACTGTTCCACATCTTCTTCCACAGCACATTCCAGATGAGTATCCTGACAATAACGAACAAAATATTCCACACTACTCTTCGGATGCTTCAAAGTACGGGGAAAGAGGAAAACGAACTTATGATATTTTTTCAGTTGACCGTTCAATACTTCTAAAGCCTGATAAAAAGCCCGATCAAAATCCTGACATACATACGAATAACGTTCTTTATCAAACTTACCGAAATCCAACAATAGCAAGCGGGCCGGATTGATCTTATTTAATGAAGTACTGAACTTCTCATTATCAAAATTCATCACGACATATTTGCTGTATTTTCCAACCGACTCGCGGACAATCGTATTGAACAGTCGTTCATTGTACTGGTGAAATAGCAAATCCACCTTATAATGAAGTGGCAGATGGCTCACAAAACTATTGTAAAGTGTCTCTTTAAAAGGAGTATACTGATCGAGCAGCAGCAAAACATTGGTCAACTGTCCGGTTACATAATACCCTTTTCGCGGAGTAGAATCAATCAGCCCACGTTCCTTCAAATCCTGAAAAGCTTTGAAAACCGTATCACGGGATACCCCATACCGTCGGCTCAGTTCATTGATAGAGGGCAGAGAATCGCCTTCCATGAATTCCTTCATGGAAATGGACTGGCTCAGCCGGTCTGCCAGCTGGGTCACCTTACTCGACTGTTGTCCGAACGTATCGTTTCTCATGGTGTTTTCTTTTTTTCAAGTTCAGGAATAAACTGTGCTGAACTATACTGATGCAAAGAAACACTTTTTAGAAATAAGGTGTATCATCGAAAGTGATGTTTTACAACATATCCATATATAAAAGACAAGGATTCTTGAGTTATTACCCTTCATAATAGAAAGACTACCTTCCATTAATAAGATAAGGGCATGACGATTTCCATTCATCGCCGCCCAATGGTATACAGCAAAAACGCCCGTTCATAAACAAAATGAACGGACGTTCCATATTTTCCTCCTTATAAATCACTGGATTTATGTTTCCCGTTATATTTCATTAATATTAAAAACTACCGGTAACAAAAGGAATCCAATTATACAATCCACTTTTTAATAATTCTTTAAAGTCGTGAAGCATTGCCCCACCCCATTTCCATTGAATGCGGTAATTGAAAAATAATAATCCCGATTTGCATCCAAACTACTGAGATCCACATGTGTGGAGTCACATGCAACCTGAATGCTATTATATAATTTGTCCGGAGATATGCCATAACGGATGATATAACCATCGGCTGCATCAACTGAATTCCAAGTCAGACGACATTTACAAGCATCCATAACATTCCGTTCTACCTGCAATGTCCGTATAGCCTCCGGTTTATCCCCATATCCCTTACCGAAAACCCGTATCTCACGTAATGATACATTTGAAGAAACCGTATAAGCCTTATTTTCCCATTTAATATAACGGGCATCGAAAGGTATTTCAAACTCAATATAATCATGGGGAGTATCTGTTTTCTTCTCACTTCTATCGACAATGACATACCAGTCTTTGCCATTTCTTGATGCACTGAGTACATATCCTTGATAAATATCAGGTACAAGGCCTTTCTGAGTGGCACCATATTCATCATAATTTATTTGTATTGCATGTATCCGGCAAGAATTCAACAAATCCACCTGTACCCACTCATTCTGATTGGAATCAGCAACCCAAGAGGTACGGGCATCCTCATCAACTAAGTTCTCAACCCGATAGTCTTCCTTCACAGAAGAAGCGCTGACTGGCTTACGAAATGACAATAACATCCAATCCGGCCGCCCTTTTCCCTTTCCATCAGTAGGCAAATACATGGGATAATCTCCAAAAGAGGTTTCTGAATACAGAAAACCATCCGAATCAAAATAAGTAGGGAAAAGAGAGAGACGCCTTTCAAACATATGCCGTACCGAAATGGAGTTTGTGGCAGCCTTCCAATAGTTGTTCCCGACTTGGAAAATACACCCGTGTCCCGCACCTCCGATAAAACCTCCCGGTTTATAAGAAACCGGATTATTAGCTACATAAGTAAATGGTCCTACCGGTGAATCAGCTACATAGGCTCCGTCTGCATACGTTTTCCATTCAGTCCCGGGTGCAGCATATTGCAAATAATACTTACCGTCATGCTCTGTCATCCAGGCACCTTCTATGTATGGTCTTCTGGACAATTCGTTATGTTCACCGGGACGTTCCCATCCATGTATCTGCATATCGCTATTTAAACAAGGTTGGGGTTTCCCTTCCTCTTCCAATGTTTCCAGATTCAGAACCGATACATAAATCGGGGCTATGGGAGAACAGCCATAATACAGATACAATCTGGCTCCTTCCACATAAAATGCCGGATCCCAATAAGACCATATTTCCTTAACCTTCTCCCATTGTCCCTGCTCCGGCTTATTTGAACGATAAAGCATACCCTTCCCATGGGTAGAACCTACATAATATACAAAATCGTTGTGGACAAAAACACCCGGGGCATAATCCTCTATAGGCAGTACAGAATCTGGAATGATAACATGTTCCCAGGAACAAAAATCAGAAGAATACCAGTATCCCGAAGACTTGGATGCAAATAAAAAATAAGAGTCCTTATATCGCACTACAACCGGATCGGCCGCTTCCCGAATCCCTTCGCCACCGTCAATCTTCATAAAACGATAATCCAAATTCAAGGGATTACAAAATGTAGTAGGGTGCATCTTTATCCGAGTCTTGATAGACTGTTCCATGCAGCTAGAGTACCATGACATAAGGAATATTACTGACAACCAATTAATTATGTTAAACTGTTTCATATATATATGTATTAATCAAGTTGAAACACATCACTATCTATAAATTACCTTCCTTGATTCATTTCATAATTTTATACGTCACCGTTTTCCCAGCCTTCACCTTTATCTTCTCATTCCAGTTCAAAAAAGCATTATCTCCCAATGGTTTGGCTGCCTGTTCACGATTCTCCGCCAATACAGTAACGACAGCATCATAAACTGTCGGATTAGAAACTCTTAATATAATCTCCCTATTGTTCTGCTTGACTATTTCAGCAATGACATGATCAAAAACATATAGTTCCGACAAATCTGTCCGTATATAAATTCCTGGAATTTCCATAGCCATCATAGCTCCATTGGTTTCATTCCATCCTGTCTTTCCACCATCACCTCGGGAGCCACGGCTGTCTGCATCACAATAAGTCAAACGTTCCGTAATCTTTCCGTTCGGTTGTACTCCTTCCGCGTGGGCATGTATCACATCGCGCAACAAATCAGCATACATAACTTTTCCTGTTGCACGATAAATTTTAAACAAAGCATCACCCGACTGCGTACAAAAACCGGGAGCACCATGCTTGTTTTGTGTACTAGCCCATACAGCACCTGTCAAGTTTGCTCCTAACTTAGCCAATGGAGCATCATCAGGTAATCGATAGGCAAAAGATACAATCCAGGTTGAACACAAATTTGCCAGATCCTGCGCCTGTTTCAAATAAACATTTCTTCCTGTTACTTCATACAAAGTAACCAAAGATGTAGTCAGTGCAATCGCGGTTTCCGAATCAGCATTCTGAAGGATGTCCCCACATCCTCCCGAAGTAAATCCTATCAATGCAAAGTCTTCATAATAGTCTGCTGCTGCCTCCTGTGCAATTTGTAAATAGATTGGACAATCAAAATACCCTGCAGCCAATGCCAAACCAGCTACAGCCATAGCTCCACCAGTCGTATTATATACTGCTATATCACCAGACTCAACATTCACATAATTCCCCCAAGTGTGATGTTTCTTCCAAGTACGAACAAAAGCATCAGCCAACAATCGCACCTGTTTTTCCCATTCCGGACGTATTACCGCTTCTTTCCCTTGAGACTTCAGCAACATAAATTGTTTAACCATCCAATACAAGACATCTGCATTTTTACGTGTCAACCCGATACCTTTCTGACGAGCCGCAGCGTCACGTGCAATGACATTTCCATCTGAGCCAAGTACATCGTAATAATATCCACTTTTCCCTTTTGCACGAGACAAGGCAAAATCGAATGTATTCATGACTTTACGTTCATGTTCAGAATCTCCCAATCCTAACATAGGATAAGTATTCATCAATCCTCCAATCCAACCATATGATATCCAATCGGCATTTTCCGGACAATAATACTCCCACTGATTACCTTTGTAGTAACGTTCATCTATATTCTTAACCATTCTGTCCAAAACCTCACTCATTGGCATCAGATTGCGAGGGGCTTCCGTCTGTGTATGTATTTTGCGATTTTTCATGAAGTTTGCCAATAGCGTAGGTACATCTTCACAATAAAAATCAATTTTTGTCACTTTTATAGTGATACGTTCTCCTTCTTTCACAGTAATGCCCTTATCCGGACTCTTGCTGAAACCTATAAATTCAGGTTTCTTTTCACGTACTCCCGGAGCACTGATAATGAACGAAGCATGAGCACGGTCACGACTTTCTTCCACAATCAATCCATAATCCAACACCTGACCATTCCATTCAAACCCTTGGTCGGTCAACAATATTGTCCCCTGTCGCTGTGCTCTTTTTAAATACGCTATAGCGGGAGTAGCCGCATTGTTTACCAATACTTCCAATCTAGATTTGGCACCGAATTCCGGAGATAACTGAGGAATCGGATTGGAAGTTAAAGCCAGTTCCTTCCGATAATAATCAGTCTTATCCAGTCCTGTCGCATATTCACGATTAACAATTCGCTGACGATTACCGTTATAAACAGAAGCTGGAATCATCACATAATTATCACTGCTCCACTGATCCTCATCAAAAGCAATTGCTACTCCTGCATTTTTCAAGTCATGACGAGCGGTAAAAGTGAATGTATACACTTTACCAAATTCCTTCTCTGCAGCCCACTGCTCAACAGCCCAATCATTCCCATTATCTTCACATTTCACCAATTGCGAACCAGTATAGGTACATTCCAATAATCGATATGATGAGCAAAGATCACGAGCATCAGGTAACCAATTTTGGGCTTCACACAGTAAATTAACCCACAACAATCCTGCTAGTATTCCAAACCTATTCATATACTTATTATTTTTCATTTATTATTCTTAATCTCTTTTATTCCTCTATCAAGAACCATAATGTACCCTGAGCCTTTACTGAAACTGGTAACAACAAATTTCCATCCTGATCCAAAACAACATTTTTTCTTTCACCAAACTCAGAAATGAGAGTCGCTTTCCTCTTTAACCCCGTATAATATAACGGCAAGCGCATTTGTTTCGATATATCACGATCTGTCGGATTAAATAGGACAACCATACCTTTATGCTTTATAAAAGGATTCACATGTAACATGCAATCCAGATCACGCCCAGTCGGACGTCCCACATGAATAATATCAGAAGTCAGGATATCACGATACTCCTTAAACCATGAAATCCATTTTGCTACCATCCGCTTTGTTTCTGGAGTATCATACAAACGTTTTCCACGGATAGTCAACTTACATCCGCTGGACAAATATTGAATCAATTGCTGTTCGTATCGGTCAATGTTCTTACACAAAGGTTCCAGGCCAACCCGAGAATCGTTCGTATAAAATCCGACTAACTGTAATGTCATCCATCCCATTGGAGGAATTTTATGCCAAGTCCCGTCATAAATGTATTGCCGCCCCAAAAGCAATTGTTGTTGCGGAGTCAAGTTAGCACTAGCTTCCCGATACCCCATTCCCGTAGCACATTGTCCATTCAAAAAATACCAGTCTGGAATAGGAATATACATACCACGACGTTGTAATTCATGAATAACCTCCACCTGGGTTTTCCATTGTTCCCACTGAGAATCTTCCAATCCACGATGATGAGGATGTTTTGTCGATGCACAAGGATCACCATGATATGGTCCGTCCATATTATAGGTCATAAATCCCGTCTTGTTAAAAAACTCCCACATTTTGGGATAATAAACATCTTTCCACTCGCTGGCAATACATACACTCTGACCAAACAGGCTACCAGGTTTTCCGGTTTCCGGATGAATGCAATCTACATCTTTCCCACGTCCTCTGGAAGCAACCTGCAGTTCATACCCCCCCATAACAATACCACGTTCTTTCGCATAATCTGCAATTTTTTTCCAATGTCGCACATAAGAAGAGTCCAAATTATCGTGACTAATTCCAGGCCATGCCATGATATCCAATTGCTCAAGCCCCAATTCAGCCATTTGATCAATAAAAGCCTTCAATTCTTTCTCGTCATGCGAAGTTATACCTCCACTTATCAGCGATTCGGTAACTTGGGGAGCCAATTTTTTGTACATTCTTCGATGTCCCAATGACTGCCTTTCTTTATCATCGCTATCATGAAGTAATTCAAACGTGGCATATGACTTAAAAGGAGTATCCGTACCTATTAAAACATTCGGCCCCATCGGTAACGTACTGACCAGCAGATTATGATGAGGAAACCCTAAGAATCTATCCTCTGCTTGATTGTGACTGGCCCACGTATTATACTCTTCATCCACTCTCCATTTAGTTGTGGATTCTCCCACATGATATTTCTTGGGAATACCATTATAATGCATCAATGCACTACCCCGCAAATCTGCATTCACCAAAGCAAACGAATAATCACTTTCTACATGCAGTCGATTCAATTGGTCCTGATTCACAGCCAGTACTTCTGTTTCTATTGCATTCAACATGACCTGTTTGTCCCCCTCATTAATAACTTCCACCCATTTGGCCATAACAGGAATACCTTGATAAATTTCATAATTAACCTTAACTACCAGATCTTTAACTGCAGGCATTAATTCAGTCGGTTTAAATGTCATAATAACCCTCAGTCCTTTCGGAGGCCATTCGGCAGCAACAGCATTAAATTTATGTTTCCAAGGATAACGTTTCACAGGCATACCAGTCTCCACCTCTACTAAAGTAAAAGCTTGTGAAGAAGCCTCTAACAACGGATACCACGATTCCAGCAAATACGAATACTCCGGTTGTTTTTTCAAACCTCCCACTTCATACCATACACTATCCACTTGGATACGAGCTTCAGGTTTGACAGCCCGTAAATATTCAGCCTCATCCGACAAGTTCTTATAACCCACACAAGCCAAATTATCTCCTACATAGAAAGTACGGGAAACCAATCCATTAGTAATGCGGAACATAACACTTTCTTTTTCTTTGGAATTCAATACTTGGAAGCGGCAACTATCCGCCACTTCATGTATCAACCAATCTTCCGATCGTCTTTCATCCATCCACGAATCCATCAGTTCCTTACCCCAACCTTCTTGTTTGATTTGAGTGATTAAACTTTTTTTCTTTTCATTCCAAACCTTATTCTGTTTCCTTATTTCTTTATTATCCAACAAAAAATCAGCATCCGGATTAAAGGAAGCATTCTGAAAAGTACTATATCGAACCTCATAGATTTCTCCATAAAACGAATCCGTTTCCTTATCAGATACTGCTAAAGAAAAATTTTCTACAAACTCTTTGGTTGGAACAAATCCTGCAGTTTTTTTCCCGTTAATCCATACAGAGCCTTTTCCGCCATCCAAAACCATAGCCAGATGCGTCCACACATCTTTGGCCAGTTCTCCTATTTCAGTTACTCCTCTTCCCCCCGAAACAAAATACCAATGATTATCTTTCTGTACTATCTGATAACCTTTTTCCCCATTTCCATTAGCTATCACAACCTGCATACGGCCAGAAGTATCCGTAGTACGTGCCTTCACCCAGATTTCCATAATCTGATTCCAAGAAGGATTCCCTAATGCATTTTCCTGCCGATATCCGTCATTTTGACCATTAAATAAAATACAACCTTCACCTTTCATTATTTTATCTCCAGGAGCATCGGCATAGAATACCGGTTTTCCTATAGCAGTCAACATACCTGCACCGTCCAAAGGCTTCAATTTCTCTGGAGCAACTGCATATGTCACATTCCCCGATTTACCAAAATTATAATGAACAATAGTTTTCACTTTAGCATTTAATATCTGATAAGTCCCAATTAAAACCAATACTAATAATATCTGCTTCATTTTTATAATAATTCAACAATAAATCGATAAGTTATCGAACCTTCCCACCACATACTAAAATTTGTATTCCACA
>NZ_CABUOL010000001.1 GCF_902493215.1 uncultured Mediterranea sp. | reverse complement strand
CCATATTTCAGACTTATTGTTTGCAAAATATTGAGTAACAACTGTTTGTAAATACGGAACGTTGATTCTACTATAGATTTCATCATAAAAGCCTGCATGATATTTCGTTTGGGAAGGCAATCATGCAGGCTTTTCGTGTTTATTCTCATTCATTTTCATGTTTGCCTTTCGACTATATTAGAGAGTAATTCTGGATAAAAATTGTCTGAAACAAGTCTCAATATTTTGTTCTCCGCTTACCTTTTCCTATATTTGTCGGAAATAATGTTTAACCCGAAGTCTTATGAAGATTAAATCATTTCTTTTGGTGTGTCTGTTGGGACTGTTTTTCTCTTGTGGTCAGACCCGGCAAGACGCAGAAGTGTTTGTAAAGCATGTACAGTTTCCTGAACATGCGACGTTGGAGCAAAAAGTATCGATGGCTGCCCGTCTGGTTCCTTCTCCCCAGCAGTTGGAGTGGCAGCAGATGGAGCTGACGGCCTTTTTGCATTTTGGTATCAATACCTTTACCGACAGGGAATGGGGTGATGGCAAGGAAGATCCTGCATTGTTCAACCCCACCGATCTGGATGCCGAACAGTGGGTTCGCGAGCTGAAGGAAGCCGGTTTCAAGATGGTATTGCTGACGGCCAAACATCACGACGGTTTCTGCCTGTGGCCTACCAAGACCACAAAACATTCGGTTGCTTCTTCTCCCTGGAAGGATGGAAAAGGTGACGTGGTGAAGGAACTGCGTGACGCCTGTACGAAGTATGGCATGAAGTTTGGCGTGTATCTTTCTCCCTGGGACCGTAACGCCGAATGTTACGGTGACTCTCCCCGTTACAACGAATTCTTTATCGAACAGCTGACCGAGCTGTTGACCAACTATGGCGAAGTACATGAAGTGTGGTTCGACGGTGCCAATGGCGAAGGTCCCAACGGCAAGAAACAGGTATACGATTGGGATGCCTTCTACAAGACCATCCAGCGCCTGCAACCCAAGGCTGTGATGGCCATCATGGGCGATGACGTCCGCTGGGTGGGCAACGAACGGGGACTCGGCCGTGAGACAGAGTGGAGTGCTACCGTGCTGACTCCAGGTATTTATGCCCGTTCGGCAGAAAATAACAGCCGGCTGGATATCAATAGTCAGGCAAAGGATTTGGGAAGCCGCGAGATGTTGGAGAATGCGACCGAACTGTTCTGGTATCCTTCGGAAGTTGATGTATCCATCCGTCCGGGGTGGTTCTGGCACGAGAATGAAAATGGTAAGGTGAAGAGCCTGAAGCACCTGGCCGACATCTATTTCCAGTCGGTTGGTTATAACTCGGTGCTGTTGCTGAACATTCCGCCCGATCGTCGCGGTCATATTAATGAAGCCGACGTGGCCCGTCTGAAGGAGTTTGCGGCTTATCGCCAGCAGGTATTTGCCGACAATCGTGTCCAGAAGGGACAGAAGATGTGGGATGCCGCTTCGGGCGACCAGCGGGAATATGAACTGAAATCTTCGTCGAAAATCAATGTAGTCCTTCTGCAGGAAGACATTGCCCGCGGACAGCGTGTGGAGAGCTTCCGTGTGGAAGCCCGTGTGGGAGGGCAGTGGCAACTGTTGGGCGAAGGTACGACGGTAGGCTACAAGCGCATGCTCCGCTTCCCCACGATAGAGGCCGAAGCCTTGCGGATCACCATTGGAAGCGCTCGTCTTGAGGCACACATCAGCAACGTGGCTGCCTACTATGCTCCCGATGTCGAAGAACAGCAGGCAGCCTCCAAGTGGAACGACCTGTCCCGCGATTCCTGGAAGAAAGTTTCTGCCCAGCCGCTTGTCATTGACCTGGGTAAGGAAGTAAACCTGAAAGGCTTTACCTATGCTCCTCTCAACGAGCAGGCCAAGCCGACCATGGCCTACCGTTATACCTTCTATGTCAGCCCGGACGGAAAAGAATGGACCAAGGTGCAAGCCAACGGTGAGTTCAGCAACATCATGCACAATCCGTTGCCGCAGACCGTCAAGTTTGCCCAGCCTCAGAAGGCCCGTTTCATCAAGCTTGATGCTACAACTCCCGATGCTTCGGCAGCTGTAGTAGAGATGGAAGAAATCGGTGTGTCCTTAAATTAATTGATAATAGACAGTATTACGATGAAAAAAATCTTAGTAAGTTTAGCATGTATCTTCGTATGGGCCGTCAGTGTGGCCTGTGCGCAGGTCAACTTTGCCAAGGACAAGCTATACAACATAGCGCCGGCCGGGCAGAAAGGGAAAGTGATCGGTTACAAGGCGGGTGGCGGAGAGGCTCTGCTGGTGAAGCAGAGTGCAGCCGACCAGCTGCAGCAATGGGCCCTCAGCAATCTGTCGGGCAGTTTCCGCATCCTCAACCCCTTCGAGAACAAGGCTGTTCACAACAAGGCCGGTCAGGCGGTGGGCATTACGGAAAACAACGGTTCGGACGAGTCGCAGTTGTGGATTGTCCGCGAGAACGGGAAGTATGTACAGATATTCCCCTCCAACAGCCCCGACCTGATTATGGTTTGCAACAAGTCAGGCCAGCTGGCTCTGGTAGCCAAGGACGGATTGAAGGACGAGAAGGAAACACTCTTCTCCATCGAGGTCAGCCCGATGCCGATGCCCGAAGGCATGGCCGAGCAGGTAGTGCAGCGTTCGCGTACCTATTGGGAAGACGAAACCCGCTTTGAAGAGAACAAGGAAGTGGGGCACGCCACTTACCTTCCCTACGCCAGCGAGGCCGAAATGACGGCCGATGCCGAATATTACCGCACGCCGTGGGTCGATAACCATAGTTCGCGCTACCTGTTGCTGAACGGCGACTGGTCTTTCAACTTTGTACCCGAACCCTCGCAACGCCCGTTGAACTTCTACAAGGAAGACTTCGACGTGTCGGGCTGGGAAACCATCCCCGTGCCTTCCAACTGGGAGATGCAGGGTTACGACCGCCCCATCTATGCCAATGTGGAATATCCGCACGCCAATACGCCTCCCTACATCGACGCCCGCAAGGGTTTCAACGACGGCGGCAAGAACTACGGCATCAACCCCGTGGGTTCCTACGTGCGCTTTTTCGACCTGCCGAAGGGCTGGGAGAACCGTCGCACCTTCATCCACTTCGGAGGTATTTATAGTGCCGCGCTGGTTTATCTGAACGGTAAATACGTGGGCTATACGCAGGGTGCCAACAACGTGGCCGAATTCGACCTGACTCCATACCTGCGTACGGGCCGTAACCGCCTGGCCGTACAGGTGTTCCGCTGGAGCGACGGCTCCTATCTGGAGTGTCAGGACATGTTCCGCATGAGCGGTATCTTCCGCGACGTCTGTCTGTACAGCACTCCGAAGGTCAGCGTACGCGACCATTACATCACCTCCCGCCTCGATGCGCAGGCCGGATATAAGGCCGGTGAGCTCTCCGTTGCCCTGAAGCTCGACAATCGCGACGGGCTGAACGGCAAGAAAGACATAGCCCTCCGCCTGCTGGCTTCCGACGGCTCATTGGTAGCCGAAAAGGAACTCACTGTTTCGTTCACTGAAAAAGACCGCGAAGTGGAGGCGAAAGCATTGTTTTCTTCGTTGAAGGACTTGCAGCTCTGGACGGCCGAGACGCCGAACCTCTACACTCTGCACGTCATCCAGCGTGAGGGAGGCAAGGATGAGATGGCCTTCTCTACGAAATATGGCTTCAGAGACATCGAAGTGCGTGGCCCGCTGGTATACATCAACGGCCAGCGCGTGTTCTTCAAAGGTACGAACCGCCACGATACGCACCCCCTTTACGGCCGTGCCGTGCCTGTAGAGTCGATGTTGCGCGACGTATTGCTGATGAAACAGAACAACATCAATACCATCCGTACGTCCCACTATCCGAACGCGGCCAAGATGTACGCCATGTTCGACTACTTCGGACTCTATACGATGGATGAGGCCGACCTCGAAGACCATGCCAACCAGTCTATCAGCGACATGCCGTCGTGGATTCCCTCCTTTGTGGACCGCATCGACCGCATGGTACTGCGCGACCGCAACCATCCGTCTGTCATCTTCTGGAGCTTGGGCAACGAAGCCGGAGGCGGCAGTAACTTCCAGGCCTGCTACGATGCGGCCCGCCGTCTGGACAACCGTCCCATCCACTACGAAGGAACGCGCGACGGAAAAGAATTTGGCGGTAATCGTTTCAGCGACCTCTATTCGAAAATGTATCCGGGCATGCGGTGGATGGACAAGTATGTCAACTCCTTCGACAAGCCGATGTTCATCTGCGAATACGCCCACGCCATGGGCAATGCCATCGGTAACCTGAAGGAATACTGGCAGAGCATCGAAAGCAGTTCGTCCACCATCGGTGGTGCCATTTGGGACTGGGTGGACCAGGCCATCTATGAGCCTCACGAAATAAAGAAAGGTATCTACCGCCTGCACACGGGTTATGACTTCCCCGGCCCCCATCAGGGCAACTTCTGCTCCAACGGCATCATTCCCGCTACGCGCGACGAGTCGCCGAAGCTGAAGGAGGTGAAGGCCGTGTATCAGTATGTGCATTTCGCCTTCCTGGGTATGGATGTGAAGAAGGATGAGGCCAGCGTACTGTTGAAGAATACCTACGACTTCCTGCCGCTCGACGGTTTCTACCTGCGCTGGCAGGCCGTAAAAGACGGTGTGGCACTGGCAGCCGACAGCATGATGCTGGACCGCGTAATGCCCGACGACTCTTTGGCCGTGACGCTGAAACTGAACACCCTCAAGCTGCGCCAGGCACAGAAGGCAGGCGAGGAAGTGATGCTCAACCTCCAGGTATGCAAGAAGGAAGCTGCTCCCTGGGCTCCGGCAGGCCATGTGGTAGCACAGCAGCAATACACGTTGCTGGAGCGCGGCCCGCTGCCCGCACTCTCGACCAAGGGTGGCCGCAAGCTGGCCTTGCAGGTGGAAGAGACGGAAAGCACCGTCAGCGTGAAGAACGCCAACGTAGAAGCTGTATTCAATCGCAAGAACGGCCAGATGACGTCGCTGGTGATGAACGGCCAGGCCGTTGTCAGCGAAGGTCAGGGCTTTGTCTATGACAACCATCGCTGGATAGAGAACGACCGCTTTACCCGTACAGAGAACGGACTTGAGGCCGAAGGCGAATGCACGGTGACGAAAGACGGTGCGAAAGTCGTGGTGAAGACCGTCCGTAAGGGTTCGCTCTGCGACACGCAGATTACCTACACCTTTGCCCCCGACGGTACGATGGATATGGACGCCGTGTTCCAGCCTCATACGGCCGACTTGCGCCGTTGCGGCCTGGTGTGCGGCATCAACCCCTCGCTGAGCCAGGTGGACTATTACGCCTACGGCCCGTGGGAGAACTACAACGACCGCAAGGACGGCTGCATGGTGGGCCGCTATACGACGACCGTGGACGATATGGCCGAGAAGTATGTCAAGCCGCAGTCCATGGGCAACCGTGAAGGCCTGCGCGAACTGAAGCTGACCGACGCTTCGGGCAAGGGTGTCTGCATCCGTACGGAAGGCAACGTTTCCTTCTCCGCTCTGCGCTACACCGACGAGGACCTGATGAAGGGACAGCACATGTGGGAACTGACAGCCCGTCCGTACATCGTGCTCCATCTGGATGCCGTTATGCGGGGTGTGGGCAACGCCAGCTGTGGCAGCGATGTCGACACGCTCCCCATCTATCGCGTATCTCAGGAGGAACATTCCTACAAGCTGAGATTCACTCCTTGTCTGTAAGGATATAATAAACGTTCAGGCACGGACTGCATGGCCCTTTGAGGCTGTGCACTCCGTGCCTGAATGTTGTATACAACCTGTGTTCAAGACTTCAACAAGCTGTTGACTGCTTGTTGATAAGCTTCCAGGCGCGTCGCCTTGTGGATGGCTTTGCGGGCCTTGCGGTCGGCGTCGGGCAGCAGATATTCCCAGAAACTCTTCATCTTCATCAGCAGTTGCTGGTCGCCGCCTTCCAGCTGGTCGGCGTAGCGGCAGAACACGTCGGTGTGCATCTGCCTGATCCGTTTCCTTTTCTCTTCTTCCGTCAGGGGCTTTTCCTGCGTATATTCCAGTGCCAGTGCCGGATTGGCCAGCAGCCCCCGGCCGATGACTGCACCTGCCAGCCGCGGAAACTCGTGGCGGATGCGGTCGATGTCGTCCGTCGTCAGCAGGTCGCCGTTGTAGAAGAGCGGCTTCTCACAGCCTTCGTAGAACGTTCGGAACCCCTCCATATCCACCATACCCTTGTATTGCTGCTTGCCCAGGCGGGGATGCACGATGACGTCTGCCAGCGGCAGGCGGTTGAGCAGCGGAAGCAGGGCCAGACATTCGTCGGGCCGTTCCCAACCCAGGCGCAGCTTGACGGACAGACGTATCTGCGGAAACTTCTCGCAGAGGGCCGTCAGCAGCCGCTCCACTTCGTCGGGATGGGGCAGCATGCCCGCTCCGTTGTGCCGTTTGGCCAGCATGGGGAAGGGACAGCCCAGGTTGACGTCGGCCTCCTGCCAGCCCTTTTCGGCGAAGAGCGACAGGATGCGTTCCCCTTTTTCTGCGTCGGAGGCAATGAGCTGGGGGACGAGCCGCAGGCCCCGGTTGTTGTCGGGCTCCACGTCGCGCACGTCTTTCCGTCGGATTTCGCCGTGCTCCACCCGCACGAAGGGGGAGTAGTAGCATTCCACGCCACCGAAGCAGCGGGCGTGTGCCTGGCGGTAGGCGGCGTCGGTATATCCCTGAAGGGGGGAGAAGCGGAGGTTGAATGAGTCTTGCATACGTTCTTGTTTTCTGCAAATGTAGCGATATTATCGGGGTTTTGCAAGCAGGGTGGCAGAAGCATCCTCGCCTCTCCGTATCCCGTCAAACGTTTACCCAGCTTAAAGCAGTCGTTTAAGCTGGGTAAAGCGACGGTTTAAGCTGGGCAAATCATTCGTTTAAGCCGGGCAAACGGATGCTTCGGGCCGGGCAAATCGGGAGCCGGGTAGGGGCCGCTGAAAAGGCGGCTATGTTTTCCTCCGGAAGAAGCAATGTTTTCCCTCAAAGAAAGCAATGTTTTGCATCGGAAGCGGCAATGCTTTCGGATGGTTCCGAGGGGACTGTCTTATTCTTCTTCGCAGCGGAACGTATAGACTTCGTTGGCTTGCGTGCCGAAGGATGCGATGTTACCTTCCTCCAGCCGGTATGCGACTTCGTGCCGCTTGGAATCAGTCAGTTGCAGAGTGCCTCCGTCCGGCAGCTTGATTCTGCAAGGCATTCCCTTTCTGGAGCGGATTTGCAGTTGGGTGATCCGCTTGTCTTTCCATTGGACGGAGATTTCAAAATTGCCCCGTGCCACGAGCCCTTCATAGCTTCCCGTCTGCCAGTTGTCGGGAAGAGCCGGTAGCGGACTGATATACGCTTCATGGCTTTGCAGAAGCATTTCGGCAATGCCTGCGGTCGTTCCGAAGTTTGCGTCAATCTGGAAAGGCGAGCGGAGGACGGCGATGCAGTTGGTCCATAAGTTATCTGCTACGGCTGTTTTCAGCAGCGTTTCGAGTACCTGATGGGCCCGTTCTCCGTTTCCGGTTCTGGCCCAAAGATTCAGCTTGTGTGCCATGGACCATCCTGTCGAAGCGTCTCCGCGCAGGTTGAGCGTGGTTTGGGCGGCATCAATCCATTGTGGCGACTGGTGGTTGATGAGGGTACCCGGGTATAGGCCTATCAGGTTGGAGATGTGACGGTGGTTGGTCTCCAGCACAATGTCGTCGTAGTATTCTTCTTCGCGATATTCCTTGACCTGACCGGACTTGCCGACGATTACGGGGTCGAGCTGTGGCATAAGTTTCTTGATTCTTCGGGTCAGGGCATTGCTCCGATGAAGGATTCGGGAAGTCTTCAGGACGTCGTTGAAGGTCTCGTAAATCATTTGCTGGTCGAAGGCACATCCGACGGTGGGATAGGGTTTCCCCGTCAGCTTGCTGAACTGTTCGGGCGACGATGAGGGATAGGCCAGCATGTGGCCGAGTGTGTCGGTCAGCGTTTTGCAGAAGAACTGCGCCATGCCCGCAATGGCCGGATAGCTTATTTCCTTGAGGATGTCGTCATCGGCCGTAAAGTAGTAATAGTCGGCAAAGAGTTTGGCGGTCATTCCTCCGGTACCCGGGCCTGAGTGCCCTCCTGGCTGTCCGATGAAGAAAGGCCCTGCACCAGCTCCGATGACCCATCCGTTGTCGCCGGGTTTGGAAGAGTAGGCATCGGGATGGTGCTTTCGGATATATGCCGAGGCTATCTGTTCCGCTTTCGGGCGGTAGGCCTTGTAGTAGTCCACATAGCTTTCGAAGAGCTCTGCCAGGTTCGTACTGAAAACGGGCCAGTAGTTCATCTGTATGTTGATGTTGTGGGTATAGTTGTTGTTCCACGGAGCCAGTTCGTACTGGTTCCACACGCCTTGCAGCAATGGGGGCAGGGTTCCCTTGCGCGAACTGCAGATCAGCAGATAGCGTCCGTACTGGAACATCAGTTCTTCCAGATAGTTGCTGCTTTTCCCTTCCTTATAGTCTTTCAGCAGCTTGTCGGTGGGCAGCGCGGGCAGAGCTTCGCCCAAATCGATTTTCACGCGGTCGAAAAACTGGCGGTAGTCGGCCGAATGCCTTTCCAGCAGCTGTTCGTAACCCAGGGCAGAGGCTTTTTCAATGGTCCTGACTACCTCGTCGTGCGGGTCGGCCTGATTCTTCAGCCTGCCGGCAGGCGCTCCTTCGAAGACGGAGGTCTGCAGTTTGTAGTTGGTACCTGTCGTCAGGAGTATGACTGCCGAATCGGCTTTCTCTACGTGCAGCCAGTCGTTCCCGTCGTCCGTGCGGTTGGCATGGATGCTTCCTCCGTAAGGGATGACTTTGATTCTTCCCTCATAAATCATTTTCAGGTATTCCGTTTCGCCACGCATGGAAAGGATGTTGTCGCTTTCGGCCACAACCCTTCCTGTACGTCCGTTACCGCTGAATCGGGTTTGTGTAGGTCCGCTCAGATACCCCTTGGTGATGGAATCGGGGCGTTGTAGGGCTCCGAACGGTACCAGATAGGGAATCTGTATCCGCAGGTTGAACGTGATGCTGGCCGCCTGATCTGCCGTCAGCTTGATGGCGATAATTTTGTCCGGATAGCTGGCAAAGTAGGTACGCTTGTAGGTTGTTCCCTGATAGCTGTATTGCACCCGCTGGATGCCGTCGTTCAGTGTCAGGCTCCGTTCATAGTCCTTGCGGTTGTTGTGGAAGAAGTCGAGATAAACATTGGCAAAGGCCGTATTGGTCTCGGTTCCCCATAGTCCGCGGATATGCAGGGTCTTGTCGGACAGAAGGATGCGTTCGGAGTCGGTCCGCCCGAAAACCGATGCGCCCATATAGCCGTTGCCGATGGGCAGGGAGTATCGTTCCCAGTCGGCGTCGGTGGGGCGGTCGCTCCAGTCTTTTTCAAACACCCCTCCATCGTTGGCTGCGGGAGCGGTGTACCACAATTTGTAGATCTTTTCTGTTCCGTTTGCCGGTTGCGCCGTAACAGCCAGAAACAATGAATAGGTCAGAATCTTGATATATTTTGTCATAACATGGATTTTATATGAGTATAAGCGGGTTATTGAACTGACAGAATCTTGTCTTTGATGAGTTTGACGAATTTGTTTTCATACCAAAACATCCAATCGGAGTTTGTTGTCTGGATGGCCAGATGTGAATGATAGTTCATCGGCAACAGATAACCTTCCGGCTGTCCCAGGACGCGTATCTGCGAATAGACGCTTTCCATGTTCTGCCGGACCGTGTCGAACTTGTTTACACAAAGTTTCAGGTTGTTCAGGCTTGGAAAGTCCCGTCTTTGGTCATACTCGGCCAATGCATACAACAGCTCGGCCGTATAGCCCGTCAGGTCATTGATACATTCGAAAACCTGAATGGAATATTCGTTTCGCACAGCCTCGTTCCGATACACAGACAGAAGCTCACGCAACTGCTGATGTTTGGCCAGTCCGGCTCGGGCTTCTTCCAGCCGTTGCTGGTATTTCCGGCTCCATTCGCCTTTGTTCGGTGTAGGCAGGCTCATCAGCTTGAATTTGCCGCCAGTACGATACAGTGCACGTCTCACTCCTTCGTCCAATAGGCCGGTTTCCCAAAGGGCGAATGTACTTTCCAGCAACGGACGGAAGTTGGGCAGCTGGGCTGCTTCATATCCGAATTCATTGATACGATAACGCTTGTCGAATTCGTCCTTTGGCATCTCCTGCTGTATGTTCCAGCTGTATTGCGCATGGGCTATAAAGCCTTGCCAGAACGTATCGCTGAGCGGAGACGCATCGTCCCATGCGGTACAGAGTACGCCTTCGATAGGAATATCTTTTCTTGCAAGCTGAAAGCTTTTGATATTGTCGACAAAACCTCCCAGGGGCATCATGGCAAAGGTGGTCTGGGCTGCGGTGGCTCCCATTGTTTTCAGCTTGTGGTCGTGATACCACTTCAGTGCCTTCTTGTTGCCCGGCTGGTTGGCATTCCCATACTGCCAGCGCATGTAGATAACCTCTTTGGGAAACGATTGGATATGTTTGTCTAATTCGGGAAGTTGCCTGTTCCACACCGAATCTACTTGCTGAGGTGGAATCTGGTCCAATATGGCAGGATAAAGTCCGGCTTGTTTGAATACCATGTCATCCCAGAAAATAGGGGTTCTGCCGTGCTTTACGGCATAGTCGCTTACACGTTTCAGCCATTTCATTTGCAGTTCGAGTGCGTTCTTGTGCTGCTTCTTGCATAAAGGGCAGGTTCCCAATGTCCCGACTTCGTCGCCGCCTACATGCAGGTATTTCCCATGTGGAGTAGCCTTTATGGCATCAGCATAAAGACTGAATTGGACTTTATAGTAATCTTCGTTCGACGGGCAGCATACCCAGTCGGAAGCGGGGTTTTCGCGCAAATGTTTCATCTCTTCATGCTTCAGGATGTAATCTGCGTGTCCGATGCCTTGAATCAGCGGACTGACTTCAATATTGAGCCGGTGGGCATATTCGCACCATTTTTTCCATTCGTCTATGCTCCATGCATTGGGAGCACCGATGACAGGGTATGTCTCATATTTTATTTTGTCTTCGAACTCAACGATAGCTGCATTCAGCTTATACGAGGCCATCTTGTCCAGGATGTGGTACATATATTCCTTTTTGTCTATATGGTGTTTCAAGTCCAGATGAATGGCCCGATACTTGCTGTAAGGTTTGTCCTTTATTTGGAGGGCAGGTATTTCAGCCTGAATCTCACGTGCCACTCTGGCCAGCTGTTCCAGTGTCATTAAGCCGTATAGCAGCCCTTTGGACGTCCGGGCGCATATTCTGATCTGTTTATCCTGGATGGTCAGTTCGTATTCTTCTTCATCTTGTATCTTTCTGTCTGTTTCAAGCAGGATACTCCCTTCTTTCGTGTCCCTCATGACGTAGGGAAAACTCTTGATACTCTTGATGCTATCCGGTAGCTGAACTTTTTTCGCAGCATATAAGCCTTTGATGTCCATTGGGCTGACACCTTCCTCGTCGTAAGTTACGACAGATTGCGGTGCAGGCAGTAATGCGTGGATAATGGCCGAATTCTGTTCATCGGAATTTTGGGCCTCCATATGGGTGCAAACGGAGACGAACGCACACAATGTAATAAGGATGAGCTTGTTCATGTTATTAATCATTTAAGTTTCGTTCTCATAGTTACACAATTTCCACAGTCTTTACCTTGAGGTAATGGGATACTGTAACTTTTGTTGTTGAAGATGATTTCTATTTCCTTCAGGTTGGGATTCATGGTTGCGTCTGTAACTGACAGAATCATTTCGCCTTCCTGTTGCTGTATCATGACAGCACAAGGTGACGATACTTTTAAGTTCAGTTTTGATGCTTTCAGGCCATTATTACCAGGATAGAATACAGCTTGTATGGTCTGCTTGTCCAGGCTTCTTATGGCTTGTACCAAGGTATCGTTTCGCAAAACTTCAAACGGCAATTTCCCGGTTGGAACACCCTGGCCGGTATATACTACGTAGCCATAGGTCCCATTTTTGGGAGTTTGTCCATGATCAGCCCAAATACGCAGTACACGTACTTCAGCAGGAAGATTTTTAATGTTCTTGTTGGTGGGATTCATCTTGACCCAGTCGGCAGTTTTCGTTTCACGACTGATATACAGCTGGGAGGTGTATTGAGGAAGGCGGCAATAAGAGAATTTATTGTTCTGTGTAATCCATACCGGTTCTTTCTCTTTACCGCTCAGAATGGTGTCCGGAGCAGTCAGCAGATACTTCTTTCCTTTATGGGTTACGTAGACTTCATCGGTCCATGCCGTTTGGTCTACAGTCGTCCGTATATGTCCTTCCCTTTCAGGAGCCAGATTGGTTACTCCTGCTCCCAAGCCGACGAAATAGTCCCCCAGGATGAAATAACCTTTGTAGGCCTGGAAGTTGTACAAAATGTCGTTGGCTATATCTCTGTCACCCCTATCATTAACATCCTTTTTGTCGGACCCGTTCATTTTCTCGAAAATGTATCCAGCCACTCCATTTTCTTTGGAGTCTGTAGCTCCGGCCGCATAGTTGTATTTGCTGCAATAACCGCGCCAGTTGGTCACGGCCGTAAGTTTGTCCATGCCTTCGCGTGCTGTTACACCCGGCATGGCCGTTACGTCCCATCCTCCCATAATCTGGAAGTATTCGTTGCCGTCCCGTTGAAACAAGGTAGCCCCGTCAGTAGGGTAGAAGTTGTAATTGTCGGCGAAAGCTGCGCTCTCCAGGCCATCTGTACGTACAGAAGACATATTGATACAAAGATGGTATTGAGGAGTCTTCTTCATCAAATCATCGTTATTGAAGAACCAGCGTACTCCACTGTATGCACCTGCTGGATACCCTTCCATGAGGATGTTGTTTTGTTTGACTTCTGCTTGTAACTTTTTCAGTTCGCTTTGTTCTTCGAGGGTAAAGGAAGAAAGCCAGTTTTCCATCACATTGTTCAGCATCTTGGTATAAGGAATGGACCTTGGGGTCGGATTATAGGCGTAAGACCCTCTGTCGAGTCCCGGCAGGCGGAACCCTTTGTAGTAATACCAGTTACCGCCGCGGAAGAAGTTCATGAGTGCTTCTTTGTTCTCTGTGGAGAGCTGTTTGGACCAAGGAGTTCCCCGTAACATGTTGAGCAGATTCAGTGCGTTTGACGCACCGTCGATGGGGTATCCCCATACCAGGCATTGCATACCGTGTCCCCATCCGGCACCATCGGCTGTAAAGCCTTCTGTCCAGAAAGAATCGTGGTAAGTGGTTTGCGAGGTCGTGCTGATACCTTTCTGACTGACTTGCGCCAAAAGGTCAACCATCGGGATAGAGTGGTACATCACGGCGACAGGCAGTAGAGAACGGTATCCTAGCGCATTTCCGCCCACCCACCAGACGTGGTTGCGGAAACGTTCAAGCGATACCACATTTTTGTCGGTTTCATCGTTACGTAAGGGTTGTGTCCAAGCTTCCAGACCTACTGTTTTCAACATGTCACAGGCTCCTTTCATTAGCGGACTTCCTTCATTTCTTTCTGCTTCCTCCATTTGGGGGAGAAGAGCAAAATATACGTTGACCGCTGCTGTCGGGATGGCAAAGCAGGAGGCATGGAAACGGGGCTTATCATTCGGACGTCGGATTTCTATTTCACCGTAATGAATGATGGCTTTCCAAAAAGCATCCCAGGAGAACAGGCCTTTATCCAATAAGTCCAACCGATGAGCCGTCGCGATATGGAAAAGGCGTTCGTAAGCTTGGGCTATGAAGATACCTACTTCATCTGTCGTTGTATTGCCATATCCTTTTTGATAGGTATTTTTTCTTTCGAACCTTTCTTCTGTTGGGTTCATATCTTCGAATGTTCCGTCTGCCTTCAGCAACTTAAGAAACTCGAGTGCTTTTTTACCAGAGTTATCTGCTTTCAGACGGTAAGGGTGGGTGTGAAAGTAGGTACGCAGTTGCACAATGGCCTGTTGTTTCTCCTTGTCTGTTACCTGCTTTGCTTCCTGATAGTAACGGTGATAATTGTCGATAGCCCATTGGCGCTCGGCCTGTTGGGCATAACTGTAAACAGATAGTGTTATACAAAATCCTGTTATAATTTGTTTCAGTTTCATGGTTATCATTTTGTCTTTAGAGTTTGTGACCTTTATAACAACTCTTATTCTTACATTTATTTTAGAGTCAATACGGTTTGATGTGTCTTTCCTTTGGATACACCATCACCGGCAAATTGGTCGAAAGTATATTGTCCTTTCTTACCATTTACTTCTATGGTGATTGTCAGTTGGTTTAACCGTTGGGATGGATCCGCGAAAAACAGTTTGTAGCTTTTCCCATCCATTTCTTGGATCATCAGTGCGCAAGGTTTGTCCACTGTGACTTTCAATTCGTCTGTGCTGATCGAACCGGCTTGATAGAATAGGGCTTGTAGAAGTTTCTTTTTGCCATCTGTTACAGCCTGGACATCGGAACTGTTGGCTACGATGCGATAGTCCTGCACGTTGAATCGGGACATGTCGTTTCGTGCGATTTTAGGTACAATAATATAGCTGTAAGTTGAGTTAGAGGGCGTTGTACCGTGATTCAGCCACAATGTACATACATCTTGATTAATTATTTCATCACTCTTCCCTTTGTTGATGTCTTTCCAGGAACCGCTTCTGTTTTCAAGTTTGAACGAGACTTGTTGTTTTTCCGGGAAGAAATAGCCGATGTCTCCATGCCAGAACCACTCTATGGGTACGTCGGTAACTGAACTACCGTTGGATACAGTGGCAATATTACCTGATGAAGAATAGACCGCATCGCTACGAAGCAGACATTGGTCCACGGTTGTATTGACCGGTTGAGACATGGGGGAGGAAATTCCACTACCCAGGCAGATGATGGCTCCATCCATAAAGAACCACGATTTGTATCCTGAAATCTGTACGCCATATTTGGTAATTAGCATTTTGAATCCACTTAAACCGTTTTTCCCATCGGAGAGACCACCACAGAAATCACTCTCACCAGGTTCTCCCCATCCTTTACACAGAGGTATCTGATTCTCCATTTGTGGATTGGTAACACCCGGTACCCGGTTCCAGTCCCAAACAGGAAAGATGTTAAGATATTCTCCACCTTTGACCCCAACGTCGATTGAACCGTCACTCATAAAGAATGATTTGATGTTTTCGTTATTTCCGTGTTCAATTTTTCTTGTACGGTTGGAAGCCAGACGTAGGCATGCAGAATAATTTTCTCCTTGAAAGAGTGTCCAGTCACCAATGTTATAATGAGTCAATGTTTCCTTTATACCGGCGTAGTTTCCTTTTTGGATGTAGCTGATGTGCCGGTCATAGTCCTCGGCATGGTTTGGATCTATTTTTTTCATACGTTCAAAGAGATTGGCAAGTCCACTGCTTTTTAAAGAATTAGGTCGGCTCACACTACGTCCTACGATATTGAAGAATTGTATATTGCTGCGAAAACTACGTGCATAGGTTTCGTTGACAAAACGATAGAGTATCTCTTGTTGTTCTGCTGACATCCGATATTCTGTACCTGCTGTATATTCAGCTACGCGCATTACTCCGCTGAGCATGACCGGTCCATAACCACCGATATAGGTTTGTGGCCCATGTTGGAAATACCCTAAGTCATATTGTATACCTTCTTCCTGGCTGTTTACGTAACTCAATGGCATGAATGTGTGGGTCACGGCTGTTTTTATCACATCTCTATCCTGTTGTAGGAGTCCCCGATACAACCAGTGTAGGGCCACATCTGTCTTATTGGCACCGGTATGTTTGGCAGGGTCACTGGCTGTTTCAATCATGTAGTCAAAAATCTTGTTTTCCAGTTCAGGCGAGAGCGGTTCGGCTCCGTATCGTGAAAGAATCAGAATGACTCCCATTTTTTGCGGAACAGAAATTTGATTGTTCCACCAATTATCGCATGTAGGTTTTTCTGTAATCCAAAATGAGAGTCCTTTAGCAATGGCTTTCTGTAGTTCTGCTTTACCGAAAACATCGCATTCTTTGAATATATAAGCCTGTACCATTTGTGTGAGACGGTCTATATGTGCTTCTGGCTTGAAGCCTAAAGAACGGTCTTTGTAGTCGATGTCAGGGAAAGCTCCTTGTTCGTTTATAACAGACAACCATTTGACTGCGTTTTCGTTGAGATATTGCGCATTCGTTCCCATGTTGGCTGTCTTGATTCGTCCTAATATAACATCACATGTCTTTTGAAAATCTGAATCATCGGGTTCGGGAGTCATAGGTGTATCGGCCGAATGTCCGATACCGTTGTCACTGCATGCAGCGAATAGCATGGGTGTTGACGAACATGCATAATAGAAACAACAAAGCGAGACTATATATTTTAGTTTTATCATTTTAATAGGTTTTATTTGTTAGACTTGTGTGAAGTTGGTTATTCAAGAACAAATCTATGGATATTTGTTGATTTTGCATAACAGGATACGATAAAAAGTATGTTCTCTGGATGTTTTAGCTGTTAACGTCCTACTGGAGTGAGCTGAATATAGCAGGGGAGACCATCTTTCAGTTCAACGGTGAGTTTTGTATATTCTCCATCAGGCGAGCAAGATAAAATACTCTTGTCCAGACACCGTTTGACATGCCAGCACCCTTTGAAAATTAGGGTTGAATGGGTTGGGCTCGATTTCCAGGTTTTCTTTTCTTTGTCGTTCTGAGGTCTTAGGTCCGGACTGCATATAGCCAGATCCAGTAAATTCTCTTTTTTAGAGAAACGCTCCATCAGTAACAGTGGTGTATCACTTGCCTGTAAAAAACCATCCTGTAAAGACTTGGCAGGTGCAAACAATGCGTAAGCCAATGTTTTTGAAGGTTTGTGCTTTATGATGTGTAAAGAATCTGCTTGTTGGCATATTTCGAATATACCTTTTTTCTTGTGGAATAGTTTTCGACTGTGTGCTGATAGTTCCTGAGGTGTAGTGCCAGGGACTACTACGAAACAATATTTCTTATTGGAAGGTTTTACACCATGATTGATGTAAGCTTTCGAAACTTCAAGACTATTGAACGATGATTCGGTAATACCTTCTGGTCCAGGTGTGGATTGGGTATTGTTGACAACAACCAATGGGTCATTACCTGCCGGAATAATATATCCGGTTGAATAAGGGGTTATCAACCAATTATTTTTATCTGTTTCTAGAATGACGTTTTTACCTTTTCTGATTTTCTCCCCATTAAGAATCATACAATCATTGTTAGGATTGTTGATAGCCTGGAATAAGTTGGTAGCAGTAATCTGGTCATTGCCATAATTCCCATTTGAACAGATTCCACTTCCTAGACTTAATAAGAAGCCGTCAAAAACAAATACAGATTTACAGAATGAAAGATTGGTTGGCTCAAATCTTCTTCCTCCCCAATGATCGCCTTGATTGAAAGAGGCTGCAAATATTCCACAGTCTTTCCATGATAATGCACCTGAAAAATTCGTTGTCTTTGCCCATTGGTCAAAACGATCGGTATTATTCCCGTTAGGCATCATTTCTTTCCAATCAGTATAATGTACGGTGGTGGTTCCTGGCACGACATTCCAGTCCCATCCTCCCCGTTTTCCGCTGAAGCGTTCCCAGTTGTCAGGGTATCCAGACTCTTTCAGCGGACCATTGTATATGATTTCCAAACTTCCGTGACTTTGGTAACGACCGAATCTATTTGTTTTGCTATAGATTTCACCTCCCCAAAAACGGGTTGTCGGGCATCTCATGGTTGCTACCCAGTTTTTATAACGATAGATACCTACAGGACTATAATTGAATTGATAAAATCCGTCCAGTTTATGCGGAGTGATGTCCTTATAGACGTTTGTTTGGAAAAAAGCATTGTAATAAGCAGCCAGGTCTTTATCAATAGTTTCTCCTTGGATGTCTCCTCCTATTTCTACTAATTTTTGAAACAACTCGGAGCCGAAGTCTACTTGTAATCCGGCAAAAGGATGTCGTCCAGCCAGGCTATTGGCAAAATAATGTTGTTCGCCAGATATTGGCAGATTGGCCATTAAATATTCACTGACAACAGCTCTCTTGATTCTTTCATAGGCGTTCTTGTCTATTCGGAAATCTGTCCCTTTTAAACGATATATATATTCAACCCATGTTTTATAAGCATACATATAACCATTATAATGTGTCCTGTGATGAAATCCTGTCCCATCAATTTTTAGGCCATCCATATCGCCTTGACTATATTCTGTACACGATGACAAATAGTGGGAAAAAGCTTTTAGATCTGCAATGGCTTGAGTCTCGTCAGGTTGTTGTAATGCGCAAACGAACAGGTGAGGCAATACGTTATAAATATAATCGGTGTTGATGTTTTGTTTAATGATATCGGTACTTGCATAGAGCTTGTTGAATTCAATCAAAACTTTTACAGCCTTTATCAGGTCCTTTTTCTGCTGTATATTACATGCTGGTAAAGCTGATAACAGATGAAAGGGTATTTCTCTGACATTTCCATAACTGCTATAAATCAATTTAGGAATACGGGCTATGATTTTGTTATCTAATGTTTTTTGAATAAAATCATTGAAAATAGTTTGTTGGTTTACATTCGATAATGCTGCGTAGGCTAAGCTATGAATTACCTTTGAAAAGTTTAAGGCTTCATTCCAATCCATGCTTTCTTTTGCTTCGTAAGGGAAAGCTTGTGCCAGTTTAATAGCGTCTTTAATCTCTTCATCTTCTACTTTATTACATGTCCAAGGATATTTTTCTTTTAATCTTAGCAAATCTTGTTTTTGCTGTAGACTGTACTTGCAATCTTGAGCATAAATTATAGGGAATATAAGAAAGAGAAAAATAAAGATTAAAAATGAATGGATTGTATTTGACAGGTAATAAGTTTTCATAAGCATTCTTGTTTTAGGAAGAAATTTTGGACTGGAATTTGATATCATGGCTTTGACGGTCTTCTTTGGGTATAAGCTTAAACTGCTGAGATAGATATGATTTCTATCCCAGCAGTTCGTTTTGAGGTTAGAAGAATATCCAATATATCTATATTGGTGTGGCGTTATGTCATTCCGATTTTACCATCCAGGATTCTGGGTTAAATTCGGATTCACAAAAATCTCATTTTGGGGAATCGGATAAAGATACATCTTGTTGTCCCAAACACGTTCCTGAACTTTAACTTTCTCGTATGACAATGTTCCGTTATTATTCAGAATCTTCACTCCGTAGATATCTTTTACAAGTTCGCCTTGCTGCCAGCGACGAATATCCCAGAATCTGTGGTCTTCAAATGCCAACTCTATGCGACGTTCTTTGTGAACCTTTTCACGGAATTCGTCTTGTCCGTTAGCTACAACCGGTGGCATATTGGCAGCACTGCGTACCTGGTTCAGAGCTTCCCGTGCAGACAAGGGGTGCTCATTGTCTGTATAATCAGGGTTCTTCCATTCGTTCATAGCTTCTGCATAGTTCAGTAGAATTTCTGCATATCGGAATGCGGGATAGTGATGAGGTTTCTTTACAGGCTTAATAGGATCGATCGATACACTTTCATCAATCATTTTCTTTAGATAATATCCTGTTGTGGTGGCTCCTTCAAGTGGATATCCGTTTTTACCTCCTTCAAAAGTTTCCAGCTTGATTTTTTTGAAGGTATAGCCGTTGCATAGAATTGTTTTGTAGAAACGAGGATCTCTGGTCGGTTTTCCATCCTGATCATAATACATGTTTGCGACATGTTCAGGGTTGTTCCAATCGAAGGAACTACCATCTTTCATCTCGTATTCGTCTACAAGATTCTGGGTTGGAACATTTCTTCCCAATGATACTTCTCCGAAACCTCCAACAGGGAAATTATTCATTTCAAATGAATTGTTTTCAGAAGTTCTGGTCTCAAAAATCAATTGCTTGGAAGTCAAGACGTCATTTCCACTTTTGTTCCATAATGGATCCTTGTCTATCTTTTCCAGTGAATAAACTCCCAAATTTATTACATCGTATGCAGCGTCAGCAGCCTTTTCCCAAAGGGCAGGATCATTGTTTTTGTTGAACAATGGACTGGCTGCATATAGTAAAGCGCGAGAACGGATGGCATAAGCAGCACCACGGTTTACACGTCCTACTTCCTGTCCGATAAAGTCTACAAACGATAAGGGCAGTTCTGGAGCTAACGTTGCACATTCTTTGTCGATGTAGTCTATGACATCTTTGAAAGAGGATTTCTCAATAGAGTTAATCTCATTTAATGAATATGTCTGGAGCACCAGCGGAATATCTCCATAGCGTTTGGCCAATTCGAAGTGGTATAGAGCACGTAATACTTTTACTTCTTTCAAAGACATGCGGGCCTTCTTAAGTTCATCTTCATAGTTCTTGTCCCATTTGAATATTTCAAGGGCTTCTTCAGAATAGTCTTCCAAGAACATATTGGCATCATGAATGAGTTCATAATATCCCCCCCATTGATTGTCAATCTGGTTGATGGGACTCCATTTATCATTATAGATATCATAAACAGCATTGCTGTTCAGTGTATACATGGCGTTGTCTGTAGCCGATTCGCGCAATGCGCTGCCAATACTTCCAAAATCAGATGGAAGTTTCCGATAGATTGCTGTAGACAACGATTTTATATTGTCAAAAGCAGCATAAGCATCTTCTTGAGTGATTCCCTGTGATTCATCAAAATCCAGGAAGTTGCAGCTGCTGAGTGTTGCAGCTGCGAGTATGCCAATATAATATTTCTTTATTTTCATAATGTGTTTCTTTAGAAGTTTACGTTTACACCGAAATAGACGGACATCAAATCCGGGTAGTTGACAGACAAATCTTCGCAATTTGAGTAGGCAATATGGTCTAATGAGAATAAGTTGTTTCCTCTAACATAAACTTGGCAATTGTTAACTCTCATTGCGTTGGTTATTTTTTTAGGCAAATTATAATAAACATTCAGGTTGCGTAATTTGAAATACGATCCGTCAGCCAACCATTGAGTACTATTTTGAAAATTGTTAGCATTATTCAATGTTGTCAATCTTGGCAGATTGGCTGTAGCTTTAGTGTTTTCTGTCCACCGGATATTATCTTCAGTGTACCATGTAGATAAATTGTTGGTACCATTTCGCAAAGCCCAATATACGCTTGTAGATGTTTTGGAGTCGTCTGAAGCCAACATTCTGCTTACTTGTCCTATGCCTTGGAATACCATGTCTACTCCAAAGCCTTTGTATTCAAATCCTAAATTGAGGCCGTAGTAGAAACCTGGTGTTGTGGAATGTCCTATTGCAACTACATCCCATTCGTCAATCTTCTTGTCACCATTCTGATCTTTATATTTGATATCACCAGGACGTACATCCGAGAACATTTGTTTGGGGCTGTTTTCGATTTCATCCCAATCATTGAAATATCCGATAGCTTCGAGACCGTAGTTCTGTCCCAGACGGTCACCTTTCTTGTATAGCCATTCATACGGTTGATATCCCTCGCCATTTTCTATAATTTCTGTTCTCATTTTTGAGAAATTGCCTCCCACATAGTAGGTAAAATCGTTACCTATCTTGTCTTTCCATGACAAGGACAACTCAAGTCCTTTGGTATCTATAGCTCCAATACATTGCTGAGGAATTCCGGTTCCTATAACATCAGAATAAAGTGATGTCGCGTTTACAAGCATGTTTCTACGTTTGTCCATATAGAAGTCTGCTGCCATTGACAAACGTTTGTCCAACATTTGCAAGTCCAAACCTACATTGTATTTATCTGCCATCTCAATGTCCAAATCTTCAATAGCAAGTGCTCCTGCAATCAAACCCGGGGTACCTTGGGGAGTGATACCAAATTGGTAACTTCCTCCACCTACCCAGAATCGTTTGTCGAGGTCGTAACCGATGTTGTCATTACCCGAACGTCCCCATGAAGCACGTAATTTCAAGAAATCAACAATATCTTGATTCTTCATGAAAGCTTCTTCGGAAACAGTCCATGAAGCAGAAACAGCAGGATATGTTCTATATTTGTCATTTTTTGACAGTACACTTGTACCCATCCGGTTCACAAGTATGTCAATTCCATATCTGTCAGCATAATTATAACCTGCTGCAAACATATAGGATTGACGGTATTTGGAGGCATTTCTTCCTTTGGGAACGTATGATTGCTGCCAATATTGTGCCAAACCACTGATCGAATGCTTTCCGAATGAACGATTATAGGCTACATTGCCTTCAATAACAGTACGCATGTATTGGCTGTTAAGCCCTCCGTTGCTGATAGACAACGCTTCATCTTCACCTTTCACCTCTGTTACAACTTCATAGTTTCCGGTTTCAGGATTCAAGACCAGATAGTTTTGTTCATATTCATATTTTTGTGTACCTGTTTCTTGGAATACTGCATCATTGTCGTATGCAATCGAGAGACTGGCACTCAAACCTTTGGTGAGCATAGACAAATCTTGATTGATACGCAAATTGGATTGAAGCAGACGTCGGTCTGTTCTGAAATATCCTATATCTGCAATTTCTGCAATGGGGTTGTGAGGGAATAATGTACTTCCTCCCCATTTGCCCGATGTGGTTTTTACGGGATATGCGGCAGCCGGAGTATCATATAAGTAGCCAAACATGTCTGTTTCACCGGTTCTTGGACGGTTCTCTTCTCGGAGTAAACCAAACATAGATAAGGTGGCCGTTGTTGTATTGGTTATGTCAATATCCAAATTGATACGTGCGTTCAAATCGTATTTCTTCATTTGCGCATCGTATCGATCGGACATGCTTGTGAGCTGTTTGTCCAAAATACCTTGGTCGTTTTTATAATTAATCAAGGCATAATAACGAACAGACTTGCTACCTCCCCGGAAAGATAAATTCAGCTGATGGTTGGTTGTATGATTGCGTAACGCTTCACCCAACCAATCGGTATTGGCATATAAATCGGGTTGGCTTCCATTTTTGAAAGCCTCCAGTGCCTTGTCATCATATTGAAGAGGAAGTCCATCGTAATACAATGCTTCATTCTTCATTTGAGCGTAAGTATAACCGTCAACGAATTCGGGCTGGTTGATAGGCATTCCCATACCGAAGGTATAGTTGACGTTGAATTCCCTTGAATTGTATTGTCCACGTTTGGTTTTGACGTTAATGACTCCATTAGAACCGCGTAACCCCCAAAGAGCTGTTGCAGCTCCGTCTTTTAATATGGTGATGCTTTCAATTTCCTCCATATTGACATATTGCAAATCACGGGGAACGCCGTCAACCAATACCAAAGGTTCTGTTCCACTGAAGGCTCCTCCACCACGGATGGTCAGAGAAGCATTGTCTGTCCATCCAGTATTTTGCTTTACAAGAAGTCCTGGGAACATTGCGTTCAAGGCATTGGTAAGGTTGTGGGTCGAATTCTTTCTCAGTTCATCTCCTGAAATTGTTGTGAAGGATTGACTCTTGTTACGTTCTGTATAGGACGTTCCTTGGTTTTCAGTTACAAAATCCATATCAGTCAAACTGATTTTCATGGAGTTGTCAGAAATCCACAAACGTCTTGATTTACCATCGGCGTAATTCACCTCGATATAGTCACCCTTTTCTGCTTTGAGGGTAAATACACCGTTTTCATCAGTAATGGCCTTATTGTTGGGTGTGTCTACTGTACAAACGGCTACACCTTTGACAGGGGTACCATTAGCATCTTGAATAATGCCTGTAATTGTTTGTTGTGCTTGTGCTACTGCAGAACATGAAAGTAACCAAGCCAAACTGAACATGAATATATTTTTCCTTTTCATCGTTCTAAATTAATTTGATTAAGAATTGATTATTCCCATCCAGGATTCTGTACCAAACCATATTTTTTATTAATCTCTTCCAATGGTAGCGGTACTAAGTAATACTTGTCATCCCAACGTTCTACCCATACACGTTTGTTGGGGAAGAATTGTGTCGGTTCATGTCGGAATGATCCGTCATCTTCTTTCCAGGTGTCGAGTGTATATAGTTCGACATCCAGATAGTCTTTATGTTTCCATCTGTTGATATCGAAATATCGTACTTCTTCGAATCCAAATTCCAATGCGCGTTCGCGAAGAATCGTTTCACGTAAGTCAACGCCCGGAGCGACCATCTCAGGAGTATACCCCCACATTTCAACTCTGTCACGAACCAGATTAATATAATCGTATGCATTTCTTCCGAATTCGTCCTTTTGCTCGGCTATCCCTAATTCATTCATTGCTTCGGCAATGCTCAAATATACTTCCGGCAGTCTTAATAATGGGCATTCATAGAATTTATTCTGAACATCCTGTCGTAAGTCTTGGGTATGTTTACGGACTGCATATCCTGTAATGGCATAATTGTTCCAGATCCAGTCTCCATTTCCTTTACCGCCCATACGGTTCGGCGCATCGCGTCCACCCCAATAGATTTCTGCTTTTCGGCCTAACATTTTGTCTTGGTTTACTATGACAGTTTCATATAAGCGCGGGTCACGAACCATGTTACCGTCTTGATCAAAGAACGGATACTTTTTGTGAACTGGATTGTCCCAGTTGAATTCAGATCCATCCTTCATTTGGAACATATTGATATAATTCAATGTCGGTTGTCCGGCTCCATATCTGATTTGTGATACGGCTTTTCCGTTGACATTCCATTTCGTGAATCGATGACTGCAAATCAGAATCTCCCGATTGGCGCGTGTGAAATATCCATCCCAAAAGTCCTGACGGGGATTTCCTGTATCTACTAATTTATAGAAATCACCATTCTTTTGATTTTCGCGCAGGAAAGCAAGTCCGGCATCCAGTGCTGCTTGCCAACGTTGCTTATCGTAATTTCCCCACCAGGTGTAGTGAAGATCGCTAGCTTCGCCTGCTCTGAAAGGTTTGTCGCTATTGAAGAGAGGACTGGCTGCAAACAAAAGAAAACGTACCTTCAATGCCATCATACCAGCTTTGGTCATACGGCCGTCTTCCAGTTCATCTACGCTCCAGGGGAGCATTTCTGCAGCTTCGTCAATCAAGGCACATACTTTGTTGACCATTTCTTCAACAGTCAAGCGTGTGAATTTCATTTCTTCTTCAGGAGTATATGCTTTGTCAATCCATGGCATACCTCCCAGATAACGGAACATTTGTGCGTAATGAAAGGCAATGATTGCTTTGGCTTCACCCTTGCGGATACGTTTTTCTTCTTCTGTCATATCCGGAACCCGGTCTACATTCTCTAAAAACAAGTAGGCCTTACGAATACCCCATGTTGCAGAAAAGGCACCGTCTGTTGTATTGTACAGCAACTGATAAGGGCCTCCGCCTGGATCGGCTGCAGAAATCGTTCCTTTGTGATATCCGTTTCCACCACCTTTGGTCATATCTGCCAAATCGGTCAAAGACTCCAATATACCCCAAGACAATCTGTTCTCATGGGGTTGGAAGTCTGGTAAAGTGTGGTAAACTTGTGCTAATGCTTGTTCGGCATATACTTTATGGGCATATACGCTATCAATGTTCATTTCATCACTCAAAGGCTTTTCGAGAAAAGCATTTCCGAACTTGAAATCGTCGCATCCGGCTATCAGTAATGACGAACACAGAAATAGGCTACTGATATATTTTTTCATAAAAGTTTCTTTTAGTAATTTGTTGTACTGATTTTAGAAAGTGATGTCCAAACCTATATTGTAGATTTTTACAACAGGATAGCGGTCGTTGTACCAGTCTGGATTGGACTCGGGGTCCATAATCTTCAAATGGTCGAAAGTTAATAAATTGTATCCTGTGAACTTGATACCCAGCTGGCTGATACCAATTTTTTTGAGGGCCGGCTTGTTGGTAAAGTTATATCCAACTGTCAGGTTTTTCAATTTTAAATAAGAACCGTTTCTCACCCATAGGTCGGATTGGCTATAATTATAGTCTGCATGATCTTTGGAGAGGCGTGGAGCTGTGGCTGTTTCAGCAGTTTCTGGTCTCCAGATTCCTTCGGTCTGATATTGCATCAAGGTTCCATTGAAAGGATCGCTAAATTGCTGAGAAAGGATAACGGAACGTTCGGCTGTACCTGTCCAGTTCATGGAGAAATACAATCCTTTATAGTCCAGTCCATAATTCAGACCGAATGTGTAGTTCGGACGTGATGAGAATCCGATTTCACATTGGTCATCGGTATCGACCCGGCCATCATTATTCAAATCTTTGAATTTGACATCACCGGGGAGTGGGTTGAGCTGAGGAACAGGCATACCTTCTTTTAAGTTATAGACTTTGTTTCCTTTACTGTCGGTAGTGATATCAAAATCTTCATCATTATAGAAGCCGTCACTTACGTATCCGAATACAGCTCCCACTTGTTTTCCAGTACGCCATAAGTAAGGCTCGTTTGGTTCTACTTCATCCTGATAGATGATTTTATTTTTGGCGTATGACACGTTTGCATTGATGTAGTAATGCAGGTCCTCACCGATACGGTCGTTCCACCCGATTTCAACTTCATAACCTTTATTTTCTACCTCACCCATGTTGACAACAGGCAATAGTGATGAAGTAAAGGCTGTAATTGCCGGTATTGTCTTACGGGCAATCAAAATATCTTTTCGGTTTTCAATGAAGTAATCGAATGTAACCTTCATGCGGTTGTTCAGGAACTTTAAATCGATACCATAATTTTGCTTTAATGATGTTTCCCATGTAACGTTGCGGTTACCAAGTCTGTTTTCCAGAGCTCCAGGAATAATGGTCGTATTGTCTTTTCCAAAATTATAGCCCCATTGGTTGTTTCCCCATGTCCCATCCAATCCAGTTTTGTCTACATCATATGTATCGGGCAAATAAAGGAAACGGTTACTACTCATGTTGTCGTTACCAACCAGACCTAATGTTGCTCTGAATTTTAAGAAATCGAGGAACTTTATGTTTTTCATAAACTTCTCTTCGGAAAGGATATAACCTAATGAAACGGCCGGGAAGGTTCCGAAACGTTTTTCAGGAGAGAAGTTCTCGGATCCGTTATAACCAATATTGAATTCAGCTAAATAACGGGACTTGTAATCGTATGTAATACGGCCTACCAAACCAACATAAGCTGTCGGTATGAAACTGTATTGGCTGGGATAGTATTTTTTACTTTGATTATACAGTAATAATCCTGTTACATTATGGTCTCCAAACTTACGGGCATATCGGAGGCTGGCCTCAAAATACCAGTCACGGCTTCGGCCTGTACTTTCGCTATATGTAGGTTTTTCTTCATCGCCGGTTACAAGGTATACAATCTCTTTGTTATAATTAGGATCAGTGGGAAGCATTTCAGGGTTCTCCATCTCTGATTGGTAGTAGGCATGGTAGGTTCTTAATTGGCTAGCCTGTTTTACCATACCCTTGTTGAAATTATAGCTGGTATTATAAGCACCCTTTACTTCTGCAGAAAGTCCTTTGGTAAGAAAATCCAATTTTTGAACCAGATGCAAATCCATGTTTAGTGTATTTGTGATGTAACTCATGTGGCCTCTATTGTATATGGCACCTACAGGGTTATTATTCACAATATCACCATATCGATTGTCAATAACTACATATTTCCCATCTATGACACCGGGACTACTAAATGGTTGGCTGTTGTTGATTGTTCTCCAAATGTCTTGTTCGCTTACAGCAGATTGCTTTCTATCTCCTACAACACCACCTATTCCAACTTTTAAAGTAGTACTCTTGCTTAAATCAATGTCGAGATTGCTTCGGTAATTGAAACGGTTATAGTTGTAGCCTTCAGAACCATTGCCGAAATCCTTGAACAAGCCGTCTTGGAAGAGATATCCTGCTGAGATAAAATAGCGGATATTGTCTGTTCCTCCTGAAATGTTCAAGTTATGCTGTGTCTGTACAGCGGAATTTTTCAGCATGTATTCACGCCAGTCCATACTTGGGTACATCTGCGGTTCGTCACCTAAACGGAAGCGCTCCAGGTCGTATTCGGTGAAGTAACGGTCGGGATCTCGTCCGTCATTCTTCTCACGCTCTCTGAATAAGGTGGCATAAGTATAACTGTCTGCATTATGTAACATACGTGTGGGAGTCTGGATACCGACTGAAGAAGATAAAGAAACTTTAGTCTTGCCTTTTTCACCACGGCGAGTCGTTACAAGAATTACGCCGTTGGCACCTCGAACACCAAATACGGCAGTAGCAGAAGCGTCTTTCAATACGGTTACGTCTGCTATTTCATTGGGGTCCATCTGGAAGAAACTACGTTCTACACCATCCACAAGAATTAAAGGAGCTGAACCGGATTCAGTCAGAGCTCCGGCACCACGGATAAAGATTTTGGGGTCTTCGGCTCCAGGTTGTCCGCTGGATTGTACTGAAGCGAGTCCTGGAATCTTACCGGACAAGGAGTTGGCAACACTTGCATTCGGTGACGCCAGCAAAGCATCAGTTTTCACAGAAGAGATGGCACCTGTTAATGTCTCTTTCTTTTGCACACCGTACGCAACAACCGTGACTTCTCCCAGCATGTTGCTGTCTTCACTCATTTTGACGGTAATGAATGTCTTTCCTTTAACAGGGATTTCTTCGGTAGCATAACCGATAAATGAAATCTGTAAAACACTCGTTTCTTTGTCTGGGACAGTGATGGTGAAATTACCATCTAAGTCGGTAATTACACCAATGGTCGTTCCTTTTACCAGAACGTTGGCACCGATAATAGGTCCCATTTCATCTGAAACTTGCCCTTTTATAGTTTGTTGTTGGGCAGAAACTGTTCCTGTTATCACAGAGAATAACGTGAACAATAGCCAAAAGGCCATTTTCTTTTTGAAATAAAATCGTCTCATAATATTAAAATAGCTTCCATGTTTAACAACGTTTTGTTCAAGTGAATATAAAACTGGGCATCAATAATGATGATGCGATTGATAGTTTGCTATCAATCGGAAGAGAATGCAAGGATCTAACTACTTCGTTTTTTCATGATGATGTCATTTTAAGGTAATTAATGCTGTTTTAAATAAGTTTTTATATCGCAAAATTAGTTTGCATCTCCTTTTATGGAATGCTTATATCGTTCACAAATGGTACAATTCCGTACAAATGTCCCTTGTAGGGTATTGAAGGGGGATTCTTGGATTATTTATGTCCTCCTTTTATCCCCTCCAGCAATTTCGCCAGCTGTTCGGCTTTCTGTGAATTGTCCTTGAAGACATTGTTCTTTTCGGAAGGATCTTCTGCCAGATTGTACAGCTGTGCCTCGCGGGAATTTCCCAATTCCATTTTTGTCCAAAACTCGATGGCAGGCTGGTCGCTGGGTTCTATATATTTCCAATTGCCTTGAATGATGGAGAGGGTATTGTTCAAATTTTGTTGGACTACGTATTCGCATCCGGCAGTATCTTTACCCAAGAATGTCGCAAGCTGATTGCGGCTGTCGGGGGCGGCTCCGGCAGGTAACTTATAGTCCAAGAGATTGGCCAATGAAGCATAGACATCAATCATGGAGAACAATGCCTGTTGTTTGCCCGGCTGGATGGCGGCCGGCCAACGTACAATGAAGGGAATGCGCGTTCCGGCCTCGTAGGCGCTGTATTTGCCGCCACGGTAGTGCTTCATCGGTGTGTGGCCGTTCAGCAATTCGCGGGCTTGGTCCTGATAGCCGTCGTCGATGACGGGGCCGTTGTCACTGCAGAATACGAAGAGGGTGTTGTCGGCAATACCCAGGCTGTCGAGCGTGTGCATGATTTCTCCCACTGTCCAGTCCAGCTGAAGGATGACATCACCACGGGTGCCCAGTCCGCTCTTACCCGCAAAACGGGGATGGGGTACACGCGGAACATGTATGTCTTGGGTTCCCATATAGAGGAAAAAAGGTTGGTCCTTGTGGTCAATAATGAAGTTCTTGGCTTTGTCTGTGATGACATCCGCAATGTTCTCGTCCACCCATAGCGCCGATTTGCCGCCTGTCATCCATCCGATGCGGGGAATGCCATTGATGATGGTGTTGTTGTGCCCTTGGCTGGGTTTCAGTTTGACCAGCTCCGGATTTTCTTCTCCGGTGGGCCAGTTGCCTACCTTGTGTTCATAGCTTACAGTAATCGGGTCGTTCGGGTCGAGACCGTCTACATGGCCGTTTTCCACGAAGACACAGGGAACGCGGTCGACAGTAGCGGGTATGATGTATTCGTATCCGAAACCGATGTCCTGCGTATTGGGCTTGATGAGGCCATTGAAGTTGGTCCCTCCTTTGGGACCCAGCCCCAAATGCCATTTCCCGATGGCGGCCGTAGCGTACCCCTTTGCCTGGAACATATCGGCCATTGTAACACAGGCGGTGTCGATGATAAGTTCAGAATTGCCGGGAGCGATACCCGTATTTTTCTGTCGCCAAGGGTACATGCCCGTAAGCAGGCCGAAGCGTGAGGGAGTACTGGTCGATGATGTGGCGTATGCGTTGGTGAACTGCAGTCCCTGGCCGGCGAGACGATCAAGGTTGGGGGTACTGATTTGAGTGGCACCATAACAACTCAAGTCACCGATTCCCAAATCGTCGGAGATGAGATAGATGACATTGGGCTTGTCATTGCTCCTTGTCTCTTTTGACTGTTTGGAAGTATGGCCGCATGCTGCCAGCAGTGTACATCCTGTAGGAAGCAGGAATAAAATGTGGAATGAAGTCCTCATGGCGTTGATGTTTGGTTTAAAATTCACGCAAAAATAGAGGTTGCTTCGGGATGCGGGTGTGAGGAATCGTTCAAAGAAAGTCGAAAAACGTACATGAAAGCCTTTTTCGGGAACTTAGGTAGCAGGTTGTGGCTGCCGACCTTGTAGGATACCTTGCACAAGATGCCATCTTGAGCAGCATGAGATGCCATCTTGTGTAGCATGAGATGCCATCTTGTGCAACATGAGATACCATCTTATGTTATGAATGGTACAGACTATCTTGTCGGAACATTCTGTCTTCGAGTGTCATTCCTTGTCGCAACCCTTGTCTGTGTCGGTATCTTCTCCTTTCCGGTAGGCCAATGGGCTGATGTGGTAGACGTCTTTGAAACATTTGGAGAAATAGCGGGAAGAACTGAATCCGATGCGGTCTGAAATCTCTGTAACGTTCAGTTCGGGATTGTTGCGCAGCATGTAAGCGCCCTTTTTGAGGCGGATGGTCAGAATGAATTCGTTGGGCGTCTGTCCGGTAATGGCTTTCAGTTTGGCAAAAAGGTTGGTACGGGCCATTCCCATCTCTCGGGCGAAGGTGTTGACATTGAACTCTGCATCGTCCAGGTACTTTTCGATGACAGCCATGGCGCGGTCGAGGATGTCCTTGTCGATAGGGTTTGTGGCCAGTTGCTGTGCAGTGGTTTGTGGCTGTTTGCTGAATTTCTCTTGCAGCAGGATGCGTGAGTTCACCAAATTGTTGCATCGCGAAATGAGCAGACTGGTATTGAAGGGTTTGGTGATGTAGTCGTCTGCACCGATACGGAGGCCTTCGATATTTTGTTCGATAGCGGTACGGGCAGTGAGAAGAACTACAGGAATGTGGCATGTGTTGAAGTCGGACTTGATGCGTTTGCACAATTCGGTTCCCGACATGCGGGGCATGACAACATCGCTCACCACAATGTTGGGTTGCTCTTTGTTGATTTGTTCCCATGCCTCCTCTCCATCTGCAGCGGTCATTACTTGATAGAAGGGTGAAAAGATTTCTTCCAGCATTTGGCGTATGGAGTCGTTGTCTTCTACAATCAGTATTTTGTGGGAGCCGGATGCCTGGGAAGTCTGCCGATACTCTTCCATTTCGCTTTTCAGCAGAATGTCCATTTCCGGTTTCTCAATGTCTATCTGTTGGCTGACTGGATTGCGGTGGTCTATTTCTTCTTCCTTGTACAGACTGTTACCCAATGGAAGAGTAACGATGAATGAGGTCCCTTCCCCCAATGTACTTTCCACACGGATGCTGCCATGGTGCAATTCAACGATACCCTTGGTCAGGGCAAGTCCGATACCTGTCCCCGACGATTTCTTGATGCCTTCGGAGGTAATGGTATCTACCTGATAGAAACGGTCGAAGATTTTGTCGATTTCCTTGGCGTCAATGCCGTCTCCTGTATCGCTTACACGGATGATGGCATTCCCGTCCTCGCTGCCGACAGACAGCGTGATGACATCTTCCGGGCGGGTATGCTTGATGGCGTTGGATAACAGATTGTTAACGACCTTCTGCATTTGTTTTTGATCGTACCAGACTTCCAGGTCTTCTGTCTCTTTCTGAAATTTCAGTTCTACCTGCCGGGTACGGGCATACTCCAAAAACAGCAGGTAATTTTCGTATAGGAAATCAATGATGTTGTGCTGGCTGACTTTAATTTTCATGTGCCCCTGCTCCTGCTTGCGGAAGTCGAGCAGTTCGGTGATGAGTTCGCGCAACTGGATGCTGTTCTTGTACATGCTCAATACCTTGTTGTAGAGTACCGGAGTGAAATTCTGTGTCTGAAGCAGTGTCTCGATTTGAGAGATGATTATGGTGAGCGGTGTGCGGAACTCATGGGAGATGTTGGTGAAAAAACGTAGTTTGGACTGGTTGAGCAGTTCGATGTCCTGTGCATGTTTTTTCTCGTATTTGAGTGATTCTCTTAATTTAATGCGCATCTTGTAGGTGCGGATGAGATACCAGGACAGACTGCCGATTGCCAATGTATAGAGCAGGTAAGCCCATATGGTTTTGTAAAATGGAGGCAATATGTGAATGCGAAGCTGGACGGGCGGGCAAATGTCGTCCGTTTGGTTCTTGGCTTTAATGATCAGCGTGTAAGTGCCGGGATTGAGGTTGGTATAGGTAATGGTATTGCTGGCATGTGTATCGGTCCATTTGTTGGAAAACCCTTTCAGCTGATAGATTATTTCATCTTTATTGGCTGCCACATAGTTGGAGGTAGCAAATTCAATGGTAAACATGGATTGTCCGGCCTTGAGCGTTATTTCGGGAGTGTACCGGAAGGCTTGTGGCAAGATACCGCTTTCATCTCCTGTTTCTATTTCTTTCCCATTGACATAGAGTTTTGACAGGATGATGTTATAAGGCTTTTTGGGGAAATGCAGTCTGGTTTCTTGGAAAGCTACCATCCCTTTGGTACTGCCTAGAAAGATTTCACCGTCACTTGTAACGCATAAGGCGTTTTCGTTGATGGAAGACAAAGGGAAACCATTGTCGCGGTTGTAATTTCGTGTTTTCATGGTGTGCTGGTCCAGGATGGAAAGACCTTGGTTGGTGATGAGCAACAGGTTGCCGCTGACGGGGGATTGTTGTGCGGCATAGATACAGTCGCTTACCAATCCGTTGTGCAGCTGGTCAAAGTTCTGAAAATTATCAGTTTCAGGACGATAAAGATCCAGACCGCTTCCTGACGTTGAAAACCAGATATGGCCCTGCTTGTCGCATAATATGTTGTAGACATTGTTGTTGCTCAGGCTGTTGGGGTTATCGTTGGAATGGCGGTATTTCTTTAATTGTCCGTCTTTGAAGTTGAACCGGTATACACCTTCACCGGTGGCTGCAACCCAAAGCTGGCCTTCTCTGTCAAACTCAATGTCGGCCACCATTTTTATCATCTGTCCTTCTTGTGTGTCCTGAAACAATTGGCGGCATCGGCCTGTAGCCTTGCTGAGCAGGCATACTCCGTTTTGGGTGGCAATGACCAAACTGTCGTGACCATATGGTTCGATGTCGCGTACGATGTTGGAAGGTAGAGTGTTTGGATTGCCTTCCTCCATACGATGATGAGTGAAACGTCCGTTTCGTATATCCAGACGGTCGAGACCACCTAAATGAGTACCAATCCAGATTTCGTTATGAATCGAATCATAATAAAGGGCTTTGATATTGTCGTGAGCAAGAGTGTTGGAATTGTTCTTGTCCGAACGGTATCGGCGGAACTCATTTTTATGTCGGTCAAGGTAGTTTAGGCCGCCACCTTCGGTCGCTATCCATAAATTATTGTCTTTATCTTCTACAATACGTCCTACAACAGGGGCACTTAATCCTTCTTTTTCATTGGATGAATAGTTATAGACGGTATAGATGTTATATTCCGGATTGAAATAGTTGACGCCGCCAAAGTAGGTACCGAGCCATAAAGTGCCTTGCTGGTCTTTCACAATGCACCAGACAGAAGAATGTGTCAGACCGTCTACCTGGTAATTGTTGGCTGTGTGATTTTGGAAACGCCCGTTCTTTTTGTTGTATTGGTTCAATCCATTGAACGTCCCAATCCAGATATTCCCTAAATTGTCTTCACAACATGCTCTGACGAAATTGGAAGAAATGCTGTATGGATTGTTGGCGTCGTATTTGAAGTTCTGTATACTGCCATCAGTTTTGATGTTGTACAAACCATCATCCCAACTTCCTATCCAAAGCTCTTTTTCATTGTCTTCATAGATACTGGTAATGTTGCCGGTTGGAATGGGATGCGACAATTCGTGATTGTCCAGCCGCATGCGATAGACTCCCTCACTTGTGGTACCTATCCATAGATAACGGCCATCGGAATGCATACAGTATATTTCCGGATTTTTGCCGGCCAATTGGTAGTACAGGTTGAAGTTGCCGGTACTTTCGTTATAGATATATATTTCGTTATTCTTGGCTATATACAATCCATTGTGATAGTATATGCTTTGTATGTTATCAGCTATCAGTGTTTTGAATTGTTGTGTGTGGAGGTCCAGTTGGGCCACTCCATCATTGCACAACAGATATATTTTCCCGTTCTGGTTACCGGTAATTGCATTGACGCTATTGCTGAAAAGGCTGTGTGGATTGTCTTTCTCCAACTTGTAGGTCTTTATGTCTGTACCGTTATACCGGTTCAACCCTTCACGGGTACCAATCCAAAGCAATCCGCTTTCGTCGATGTAAAGGCTGTTGACCGAAAACTGCGATAAGCCGTCTTCAGTGGTCAAATTACTGAATGTTATGTTTTGCGCCTGAAAGTACGTCGTTATAATGCAAAATATACAAAAAAGTAATGAACGGATAGCCATTTTTTTAACATTAAGAGTGCTTTTTACAGATCTGCAGACAAATATAGAAAGTTTTTATACAATCTTGCGCTTTTTTCTTTCTGTTTTTTCGTTTTTATCTGTTTAAATGCCTAATTTTGGCCATTCATCAAGTTATGTGTAAATTAAAATTTTTGAATCATGAAAGACCTTTTATCTATTGTATCTCATTTTCAATTGGCGGATACAGTGCGTGAAATCAATCCCTTGGGATCGGGTTTGATTAATGATACCTACAGAGTCGTTACAGCAAACAGTAATCCTGACTATGTGCTGCAGCGCATCAATCATGCCATTTTTCAGAATGTGGAGATGCTGCAGGCAAATATTGAAGCTGTGACCCGCCATATCCGTAAAAAATTGGAAGAAAAAGGCGAAACGGAAATCGACCGTAAAGTATTGCATTTCTTGCCGGCCGACAATGGCAAGACCTATTGGTTTGACGGTGAGAATTATTGGCGCATCATGGTGTTCATTCCACGCGCCAAGACATACGAGACGGTAAATCCGGAGTATTCGGGCTATGCCGGACAGGCATTCGGTAATTTTCAGGCAATGCTGGCTGATATTCCAGATCAGTTGGGAGAAACAATTCCTGATTTCCATAATATGGAATTCCGTTTGAAACAATTGCATGATGCTGTGGCTGCTGATGCTGCGGGCCGTGTGAAGGAAGTTCAGTATTATCTGGATGAAATCGAACGTCGGGCAGAAGAAATGTGTAAGGCAGAACGCCTTTATCGGGAGGGCAAACTGCCTAAGCGTGTATGCCATTGCGACACGAAGGTGAACAATATGATGTTCGATGAAGATGGCTCTGTACTTTGTGTTATCGATCTCGATACGGTAATGCCTTCTTTCATATTCTCCGATTATGGCGATTTTCTCCGTTCGGCTGCCAATACAGGTTTGGAGGATGACAAGAATCTTGATAACGTGAACTTCAACATGGATATCTTCAAGGCATTTACCAAGGGATATCTGGATTCAGCCAAATCGTTCCTACTTCCCATTGAAATCGAGAACCTGCCTTATGCGGCTGCATTGTTCCCTTATATGCAGTGTGTACGCTTCTTGGCCGATTATATCAACGGTGATACGTATTATAAGATACAGTACCCTGAACATAACCTGGTACGTACGAAGGCACAGTTCAAGTTGTTGCAGAGTGTGGAAGAACATACTCCTGCCATGAAAGAATTCATTGCTTCTTGCATCTGAAATCAATGTGTTATGAGTCCCAAAGAAATGAATGTCAAAAGACTGGATTGTCTTGTGAACAAGGCTGAAGAGGTTCCGGCTTGTTTTGCGGCAAATAATGTGGCTTATCAACCAATTACGAATGTTAATTGGAAGGATGAATATCCCTATCAGCCCAACGTCGAATTTGCGATAGCTTATACGGATGAGGCTGTCCTTTTACATTATCGAGTTACCGAGGCTTCGGTGCGTGCTACAGCAGGGCATGATAATGGTCCGGTATGGGAGGATGCCTGCGTAGAGTTTTTCTCGATGCCTGGAGGTGATGATGTATATTACAATGTGGAGTGTAATTGTGTTGGTACTTTGTTGATAGGTGCGGGAGATTCTCGAACGGGACGGCAGCATGCTCCCGAAGCTGTGCTAAGCCAGGTGTCGCGTTGGGCTTCTTTAGGAAAGGACGGATTTGAGGAGCGTATTGGTGAGTGCAGTTGGGAAGTGGCTTTGGTTATACCTTTCTCGGCCTTTTTCCTTCATCATATTTCTTCGCTTCAAGGGAAATCTGTTCGCGCTAATTTTTATAAGTGTGGAGACAAGTTGCAAACCCCTCATTTCCTGTCTTGGAGTCCGATAGATTTGCCTAAGCCCAATTTCCATTGTCCCGACTTTTTCGGTACATTGCATTTTGAGTGAGTTGTCCCAATCAGATAAAAAAATGGCTGGATATTTTAGTCCAGCCATTTTTTTATATGTACAACCTTATTTTACAATACCTTGTGAGCCTCTGATAAAGTTGATGATATTATGTATCTCCTCGCTCATCGGAACTTGGTCTTCAATTTTCTGTAAGGCATCTTGTATGCTGAAGTTACCTTGGTAAACCAGTCGGTAGGCATTCATGATGTGGCGTAGGATACGTTCCGTTACTTGGTTCTTGTGTTGGAGTACCATAGCGTTCACACCATGATATTCAGCGGGATTTCCAGCCATGATAATATAGGGTGGGACATCCTTGGGGATACGGCAACCGCTTTGTACCAATGACCAGCTTCCGATATGACAATTCTGCTGCAAGAGAACGTTGCTGCTGAGGATAACGCAACTGTCTATGCGACATTCACCGGCAACGGTGGTTTTGATACCCAATACACAGTGGTCGGCTATCTGTACATCATGACAGAGATGTACTCCATCCATCAGATAATTTTCATTACCGATTTTTGTACATTGTCCTTCGTGTGTACCGCGGCTGATTACTACATTTTCTCGAATGTCGTTTTTATCTCCGATTACAAGCAACGTATGTTCACCCGTATATTGAAAGTCTTGTGGCTCGGCTCCCAATACGGCTCCATGATGAATTTTGTTATCATGCCCCATGCGGGTACCGTTCAGGATACGGGCACCAGACATGATAATGTTGTTGTCACCGATTTCCACATCTGCTTCGATGTAAGCAAACGGTTGCACGGTTACGTTTTTGCCGAGTTTGGCGGCAGGGTCTACATAAGCTAATGGACTGATCATAATATTGTGATGTTAAAGGTTATTGTCTTCCTCCACCCAGTGCCTGATACAAACTGATGACAGCCTGCATGCGGCTGAATGCATCGCTGACTTCTGAAAGCTGTGCGCTTAGGTAAGATTGTTCAGCTGACAAGACTTCCAGATAAGTTGACGTGCCTAAGTTAAACAATTCTTTTGTATAATCGGCTGCATTCTTGGATGAATTTACTTGCATGTTGCGTGCCGTCACCTTTTCAGTACATGACTGGTATTGGGTAAGGGCATTGCTGACCTCATTTCCAGCGTTCAGCAAAGCAGTCTGGAATTGAATTTTGGCTTCCTCCTGTTGTGCCTTGGCTATTTTCAGCTTGGCGATATTGGCTCCGTTCTGGAACAGAGGTTGGGTGAGTGAAGCGATTGCACTGGCCAATAATTTACCGGGATTGACGATTCCTGCCCCTGCACTGTTGGTCCAGCCGGCCGATCCACTGAGTGTAATCCGCGGATAGAAATTGGAACGTGCTACGTTTGTATTGTAATATGCAGCTGCCAGAGCCTGTTCTGCCGCTTTCACATCCGGTCGATTGGACAGTAACTGAAGAGGGATACCTACGGAAAATTCACTGGGAAGTTTCTGGTCTTCCAAAACACCGCGTTCGATGGCATGCGCCGGTTCACCCAGCAAGAGGCAGAGTGAATTCTCTATTTCGCGGATATTGGCACGGATATCGGGCAGTGAAGCCTGTACTTGTGCGTATGCGGCACGGCTTTGTTCTACAGCTGCCTCAGTGGTGTTGTAGATGCCTGCATCCTTCATGGCTTCCATTGTTTCGGTATTCTTTTTCAGGATTTCTGCGGTCCCTTCGGTTATCTGTAACTGGCGGTCAAGCATCAACAGAGTGTAGTACAAGTTTGCGGTGTTGGCAATGAGCTGTACACGGGTGTTCTGTTCGTATGCCTTTGTTTGTTCCAAAGTAACCTTGGCCTGGCGTTTCAGGTTCAGAAGCTGGCCTGACAAGTCTATCTGCCAGCTGGCAGTGACAGGTAACGAGTAGGTTTGTGTGGCTTTCCCTTTATCCCAGCTGCTTACTGTTCCCTGGGGGGATAGAGTTAAGGACGGTATGAAAGCCAGTTTGGCTGCAAGTAACGGAGCTTTTGCCTCTTCAACCTTCAAAGCGGCAGTAAGAATATCGGGGCTGCTTGTAAGAGCTTGTTCGATATAGCCCTGCAATTGAGGATCGGTAAATACTTCCTTCCACGGCAGATTACCGAAGTTGGCGGTATCCGAAACCAATGTATCGTTGGCTGCTAGAGTGTCGCGGTACAGGCCGGCAGTCATGATATCCTCGGGGCGGTCGTAGGTTTTATAGATGTGGCAACTGCTCAACAAAGCAGAAGCGCACATCAGAACTATGATTTTTTGTTTCATATTTATGTCTCTTCGTTGAGGTTGAAGGATGAAACAGGGATTCCATCCTTCAACCGGAATACTTCATTTATTTACTGTATTGTTCTATTTCGGCCGTAGCGTCAGAATTGTCTACGTCTTCCCATTCCATCGGTTTGAATTTCTCCTGCAAATATTGGAAGGCTACAAACAGAGCGGGAACAATGAAGATTTGCAGAATCATACCGATCAACATACCACCGATAGCAGATGTTCCCAATGTACGGTTACCATTGGCACCTGCGCCTGATGCAAACATCAGCGGGAGCAGACCGACAATCATAGCCATAGACGTCATCAGGATAGGACGCAAACGGGCGGCGGCACCCAATACGGCTGCCCATGTGATACTCATACCCATTTTGCGGCGGTCGAGTGCAAACTCTACAATCAAGATGGCGTTCTTCGCCAACAATCCCATCAACATAATCAAGGCGATTTGCATGTAGATGTCATTGGACATGGAACCGATGATCATCTTCAAGGCAGGAACACTACCAATGGCACTGGCACCGTTGACGAAGAGGAAGCTTCCCAACAAACCGAAAGGTATGGAAAGCAATACAGACAACGGAAGAATGTAGCTCTCGTACTGCGCACTCAGCAACAGATAAACGAATACAAAGCAGAGCAGGAAGATGATACCTGTGGTGCTGCCGCTTGTCTGAGCCTCTTCACGTGCCATACCACCGAGTTCGTATCCGAAACCTGCGGGCAGGTTTTGTTGTGCCACTTCGGCTATGGCCTGCAGAGCCTGACCGGATGTGTAACCGGAAGCAGGTGCTACCATCACTTTCATAGAGGTGTAGAGGTTGAAACGGCTGATTACATCCGGACCATATACCTTTTCGATAGACACGAATTGGGTGATGGGTGCCATGTCGTTTCCGTTGCGTACTTTGATACTCTGCAGAGATTCCAGATTTTTGGTTGCATCCGGCTCTGCTTGTACCATAACACGATACATCTTACCAAAGCTGTTGAAGTTGGAGGCATACAGACCACCGTAATAACCTTGGAGTGTTGTCAGGATGTCACTGGGGCTGATGCCTGCCTTTTTACAGGCTGCAGCATCAATGTTCAGCATATATTGGGGGAAGTTGGGGTTGAAGCTGGTACGTGCGGAGTTTACTTCCGGCCGTTTCTCCAGTTCTGCCGTATATGCATTCACCACATCGAAGAAGTGATTCAAATCACCACCCGTTTTATCCTGCATGTTCAGTTCGATATCACTGGATGCCGAATAACCGGGAATCATAGGCGGAGCGAAGAACAATACCTGTGCTTCCTTGATAACCTTTTGTGCACGCATGAAAAGTGTAGCGTAGACAATGGTTGAGTTCTGCATGGTTGAACGCTCTTCCCAATTCTTAAGTTTGATGATGACCGAACCGTAAGATGGTCCTTGGCCGCCGATGAAACTGAAGCCGGAGATGATGGTACGTGATTCTACGGCCGGATCGGCTGCAACAAGACTGTCTACACGGCTCAGAATCTGTTGGGCGCGTTCCTGAGAAGTTCCGGGAGGCAGGGTTACGGCACCCATAATGGTACCCGTGTCTTCATTGGGAACCATACCGGTAGGAGTGATTTGCATGAAGAAAACCAGTAATGCAATGGAGGCAACTACAATACCTCCAGACAGCCATTTTTTCTGGATAAACCTCAATACTTGTTTCTTGTACTTGCCAAGGAGTGAATCGTATGAGTCATTGAAAGACTTTTTGAACTTGTCGGTTGTCATGCCTGCCAAAGCCAGAATACTGATAACAATCATTACGATACAGAGTACGGGATGGCTTTCAAAGCTGAAGAAACCGAAAATCATACCGATGATGGCAATTACAGTAAAGATAAGGGTAATGCCCGGGCGCATCATTCTTCCCAAAGAGTCTGCATAGCGGGCCAACATGATTTTGCGTGCTTCTTTGGTAGCTGTACCGACACGCTCTTTCAGGTGACCCTCGCTGTTGTGTGGTTTCAGGAAGATGGCACACAAGGCCGGACTTAAGGTCAATGCGTTGATGGCTGAGAAGGCGATGGCGATAGCCATTGTCAAACCGAACTGGCGGTAGAATGTACCTGCTGTACCTCCCATGAAGCTTACAGGAACGAATACAGACATCATGACCAAAGTAATGGAAACAAGTGCACCGCCTAATTCGTGCATGGCGTCGATGGATGCCGCGCGTGCCGATTTGTATCCCTGGTCAAGTTTTGCATGCACACCTTCGACAACCACAATGGCATCGTCGACCACAATGGCAATTGCAAGCACCATGGCCGAAAGTGTCAGCAGGTTGATACTGAAGCCAATCAGCTTCAATACGAAGAAGGTAGCAATCAAGGCAACCGGAATGGCAATCGCAGGAATCAACGTAGAACGCATATCCTGAAGGAATATGTATACCACGATAAATACCAGGATGAACGCTTCGATCAACGTCTTTACTACTTCATGTATGGAAGCGAAGAGGAAGTCGTTGGCATTTTGTGCAATATTGATTCTCAGGCCTGAAGGCAATTTTGCAGAATAGTCTTCAAGCAGCTTTTCGATGTCGCTGATGGTTTGGGTTGCGTTGGTACCTGCCATCTGATACACGATACAGCTGACAGATTTGTGCCCGTTTACCGTATTGTTGAATGTATAAGCCAAACGACCCAATTCAACACGTGCAATATCTTTCAAGCGAAGCACTTCACCGTTTTCCAAGGCCTTGATAACGATGTCTTCGAACTCGGCAGGCTGTTGCAGACGGCCTTTGTAACGTAAAGTGTATTGGAACGTTTGCTTTCCTCGTTCACCCAACTGACCCGGAGCGGCTTCGATGTTCTGTTCGCTCAAGGCTGCCACTACATCATTGGGAATCAGTTTGTATTGCGCCATGATATCAGGCTTCAACCAGATACGCATGGAGTAATCCTGTCCCATCACATTGGCATCACCTACACCGGTGACACGTTTTACTTCAGGAATCAGGTTGATGTTGGCATAGTTTTCCAGGAACTCGATGTTGTATTGGTCTTTTTCATCGTAGATGGAGAAGATCATCAACATAGAGGTCTGGCGTTTCTGGGTGGTTACACCGACTTTGGTTACTTCGGCAGGAAGCAGACCTTGTGCCATGGATACACGGTTCTGTACATTGACGGCAGCCATATCGGGGTCAGTACCTTGCTTGAAGTAGATTGAGATATCCGCAGATCCGCTGTTGGATGCATTGGAAGTCATGTACATCATGTTCTCCACACCGTTGATCTGGTCTTCCAGCGGGGATATGACTGAATTCAATACTGTCTGCGCATTGGCACCGGTATAGGTGGCACGTACAGATACCGTAGGCGGTGCAATGTCCGGGTATTGGGTAATTGGCAGCGTGGCCAACCCGATAAAGCCCAGAATTACTAACAGGATGGAGATAACTGTTGACAGTACCGGACGGTTAATAAATCTATCTAGTTTCATTCTTTCTTACAATTTGTTGGTTGGGTTTGTTTTATTGAAAGGCCGTTTGAATATTGCCATCTTTCTGGTCTTGCAAAGCTTTCTGGTATTCAGCTTCTTTGTCAGCCGGTGTAATGGGCGTGATGGCTTGTCCGTCTTTCAGTGACTGTACACCTTCGATGACTATCTTGTCACCCTTTTTCAGTCCGTCGGTCACGTAAAAGTATTTTCCGTCGTCCAAGGTGAATACTTTGATTTCTGTATTCTTCAGTGTATTGTCGGGCTGGAGTACAAGTACGAATTTCTTGTCCTGAATTTCGGTTGTGGCCGATTGGGGAATCATGATTACGTCGTGCAGCGGGTTGTGGAAGATGACGTTACCAGTACCTCCACTGCGCAGGATGTTGTGCTTGTTGGGGAAGAGTGCACGCATGTTCACAGAACCTGTAGCCTGGTCAATGACTCCGCTGATGGTTTCCACGCGGCCGCTGTCCGGATAGATGGTACCGTCTACCAGGCTCAACTGGATATCCGGCATTTTGTCGAGGATTTCCTTCATCGTACCGCCTTCGCGTATCATGGCCAGCAGCTGACGTTCGGTCATGGAGAAATAGGCGTACATTTCAGAAATGTCGGCAACTGTCGTCAAGGGTGTTGCAATGGATGCGCTTACCAGACTGCCTACACGGTAGGGGATGGTTCCTACTACACCGTCGCTGGGGCTGGTTACTTCCGTGTACGACAGATTGTTTTGGGCGTTGACGAGCTGTGCCTTAGCTTGTGCCAGATTGGCTTTGGCCTGTGCCAGCTGGTTCTCGGACATTTTCAGATCGTAGTCGCTGATGATGTTCTTCTTGTTCAGCTCGCGTTTGTTTTCAGTAGTCAGTTCTTGCGTGTTCAAAGCTGCCTGGGCTGTTTCAACGCTTGCTTTGGCTGAGTTCACGGCGGCTTGGTATTGTACAGGGTCGATGGTGAACAATACTTGCCCTTTGCGGACAACAGCACCTTCATCTACGTGCAGTTTGGTGATAAAACCGCTTACCATCGGGCGGATTTCTACATCCTGTTTACCTTTGATGGTAGCAGGATAACTGTTTGTCAGGTTTGCAGTGGTGGTATTTACCTCCATGACTGCAACTTCGGGGGCACTACCCGTACTTTTGTTGCCTTGTCCGCAGCTGCTGAGCAGGGCTAAGCAACTTGCCACTAATATTAATCTACTCTTCATACTTATTTATCTCTGTGTCTAATTATTAATGTCAACCCATGCTTTTTCTGAAAACTTAAGCGCTCTGTTTAGTTTTCAAGCATGCAAAAGTACCGATTTTTGATATATATAGGTTTGTAAAGGTGGTATTTTTTAACTATGTTTCAGAGAATTCTACCAGTATTCAAGAACGAAGACAGTAAGAAGTGTACTGTAGGTTTCTACCTTACATGACACAAGATACCGTCTCATGTTGCACAAGATGCCATCTCATGCTGTTCAAGATGCCATCTTATGCTGCTCAAGATGCCATCTTATGCTGCTCAAGATGCCATCTTGTGCAACGGATGATTGAAACTTGTACGGGCAAAGGCGCATCCTTTCCTCTCCGATGTCGGGATTTGCAGGTGGAAGTCTATGCGGATAAAATGTTTTTCGGTTCCTGATTCACATAAAAAACCAAAATAAAGGGACCTTTGTGCATGCTGTATGGATAGTTGTTGTATCTTTGCGTCAATATCTTTTGGTTGATAGATTCAGACTGCATGAAAGGATTGAAGAAAAAAACAGATAACGGTAGGGATGCGCTGTCGCTCAGACGCCTGCCTGTCTTCTTGGTTTTGGGTGTTTTGCTGTACTCATGTGCCAGCATAGGCCGTATCGAGGGAGGGCCGATTGACGAGACTCCGCCCCGGTTCCTGCAAAGTACACCTGAGCCGGGACAGCTGAACTATAAACGCAAGCGGGTAACCATTGCCTTCGACGAATATATCAAGCTGGACAATCCGAGTGAGAAGATTGTAATCTCGCCCCCCCAGATACAGCAGCCTGAAATCAAGACGAACGGAAAGAAGGTTATTGTCAATTTTCAGGATACGATGAAGACGGGCGTAACCTATACGATTGACTTCGGAGATGCCATTCAGGACAATAACGAAAGCAATCCGCTGGAACAGTTTACCTTTACGTTTTCTACAGGGGACAGGCTGGACACGATGGCCGTATCGGGCACCGTGTTGAATGCCTCCAACCTGGAGCCGGTGAAGGGTATGCTGGTGGGGTTGCAGTCCAATCTGGCCGATTCTGCTTTTACCTCTGTCCCCTTCGAGCGGGTGGGGCGTACGGACAGTCGCGGACGTTTTTCCATTCGTGGTGTAGCGCCGGGGACCTATCGCGTTTATGCCTTGCAGGATGCCGACCAGAATTTTTATTTTTCCCAGCCTGCCGAACAGATTGCCTGGCATGACTCCCTCATTATTCCGCGTTATGAATATCGCATGCGGCAGGATACCTCTTGGATTGACTCGCTGACCATCGATACGATAGTTGAGCACCAGTATACCCACTATTTGCCGGATGACATCCTGTTGCGCAGCTTTAAGGAGATACGATACAACCAGCGACTGGCCAAGAGTGAACGTTTGACGCCGCAGAAGTTTTCGCTCTACTTCACGGCGCCGGCCGACAGCCTGCCTTTGCTGAAGGGTCTCAATTTTGATGAGCGCGATGCGTTTGTCATCGAGCAGACGACCGGGCGCAATGATACGATTCACTATTGGATCAAGGACTCGTTGCTGTATAAGCAAGATACGTTGAATGTGGAGTTGACCTATCTGGCAACAGACACATTGGGACAACTTTCCCAGCGGAAAGATACACTCCGCCTGCTGGCGAAGCTGACCTATGCCAAACAGCTGAAGCAAAAGCAGGAGCAGGACGAGAAGAAGCTGGAAGAACTGAAGAAGGCTGCCAAGAAAAAGAAGAAACGGGATGAAGAAGGCAATGTAGTAGAGCCGGAAGAACCCAAGTTGCCGACCGAGTTCCTGCCTGTTGAGGTGTATGCGCCTTCGTCGATGGATGTATACGACTATATTACGCTGACTTTCCAGGAACCATTGACACGCATTGATACAGCGGCTTTCCATCTTCGGCAGAAGGTGGACACGCTGTGGAACGATATCCCGTTCGATTTCCAGCCAGACTCGCTGGACTTGAAAGTCTATAATGTATTTGCCGACTGGAAACCCGGTGAGAGCTATCAGTTTGCAGTGGACTCTATGGCCATCGAAGGTCTGTATGGCTTGTATACGGATAAAATCAAGCAGGAATTCAAGGTAAAGACCATAGAGGAATACGGTACCATCCTTTTTGATATAGCTGGTGCCGACTCCACTTCTTTCGTTGAGTTGCTGAATGCACAGGATGCAGTGGTACGCACCGTACCGGTAGTCGACGGGAAGGCCGATTTCTATTATCTGACGCCAGGCAAATATGGAGCGCGCCTGGTTGCAGACAAGAACCGGAATGGTATATGGGATACGGGCGATTATGAAAAACATATTCAGCCCGAGATGGTATACTATTATTTTCAGGTAGTGGAGTTGAAAGCCAACTTTGAACTGCAACAGACCTGGAACCTGTTTGACAGGGCGTTGGATGAACAGAAACCTTTGGAACTTAAAAAACAAAAGCCGGATGAAAAAAAGAAAAACAACAAACGAAGCAGTACCGGCAGCCGTTAGGCTGCAACCGGTACAAAAGCTGTGCAACGGCGGAATGAAAAGCTGGATGGCTGCACTGCTGCTGGTATGCGCGATATGCGCAGTGCCTGTCGGATCGTTGCGTGCGCAATGCACGGTTGAGAACAAGGCGTTCAAATCGGGTGAGCACGTGATGTACGACTTGTATTTCAACTGGAAATTTATCTGGGTCAAGGCAGGGCTGGCCAGCCTGACGACCAATGCCACGACCTATCATCGGAAACCGGCTTTTCGTTTCAACCTGCTTTCGGTAAGCAGCAAGCGGGTCGATTTCTTCTTCAAGATGCGCGATACGCTGACTTGTTACGTCGGCGAGCGTCTGGAACCGTTGTACTTCCGCAAGGGTGCCGAGGAAGGCAAACGCTATACCGTGGATGAAGCCTGGTTCGACTACAAGGACGGTGTGTCGTATGTGAACCAGCGGCGCACATGGCGCGACGGGCATGCCGATACGATGTCCTATAACGACAGCCGGTGCATTTACGATATGTTGAGCATCCTGGCCCAGGCCCGCTCCTGGGATCCCAAAGACTACAAGGTAGGGCAAAAGATCAATTTCCCGATGGCTACAGGACGTAGGGTAGAGGAGCAGACACTCATTTACCGTGGCAAAGAGAACGTCAAGGCCAACAACGATACGACCTACCGTTGCCTGGTATTCTCATTTGTGGAATACGTGCAGGACGGAAACAAGAAGAAAGAGAATGAAGTCATTACCTTTTTCATTTCCGACGACTTGAACCATCTTCCCATCCGTCTGGACCTGTATCTCAACTTTGGCTCGGCCAAGGCATTCCTGACCAGCGTGCGTGGCAATCGCTATCCGTTGACGTGTATAGTCGAGGATTAGGCCGGATGATAGTAGAACCCGTACTCCTTCCCGTTACAGATGGAAGGGGAGCGGGTCGTTTTTGCGGAAGGTCGTAGACTCAAAGCTGGCCACGATATCGCCGTGCTGGTTGGTGATTGTCACCTGATAGTATCCTGTGCTCCTTCCTATGTAGCATTCACGCGCTTCGGCAGTGAGCGTATCGCCTGCACCGCTGCTGCGCAGGAATGTGATGTGTGATGAAAGTGACAGGGCCAATGTCCCGTGTGAGTTGGCTGCTGCAGCCAGTGCCAGGTCGGCTAGTGTGAAGAGTACTCCTCCCTGTGTGCGCCGCCCTGCATTCAGATGTATTTCCGTGATTGTCAGTTGCGCTTTGCTATAGCCTTCTCTCACTTCTGTCAGTTCGATGCCTACTTTGCCGGCAAAATGGTCGTTCTTGAAAAACTCCTGTGGTGTCATTGTCTCTTGTCTTTTTAAGGGTGGTTGGATCCGTTTTCCGCCAGATAATGCATCGGTCTGGCGGAAAAAGTATGATTCTGCTTGCAAATGTAACAATTTTGTCCTTTAACTGTATGATTTAAGTATGTCTATCTTCCGGAAAGCACATACCTTTGTCCGTGTCAAAGAAGTATGAACTATACATTAATTTATAATCCTTTGTTATGAAAACAACCCTGACAACCCTGGGAGTTTCCCTCCTGATTTTTGCAAGTTGCGCAGGCCAGAAGCAGGCGGAGAGCAACTTCATCCAAGACAACATCGACAATGCGGTGGCGCAGCATACCTTGCAGACCGACATTATCGAGAAATCCGGTAAGATATTGAATCCCCGTACCATCGAAAAGGATGGAAGCATTCACTATGTGCCCATTGACGACTGGTGCTCGGGTTTCTTCCCCGGCAGCATGTGGCTGACTTATGAATTGACCGGCGACCAGAAATGGGAGAAGCTGGCCGAGAAATATACGGAAGACCTGGACTCGGTAAAATACCTGAAGTGGCATCACGATGTCGGTTTCATGATCGGTTGCAGCTATCTGAACGGATATCGTCTGGCCGGTAAGACAGAGTATAAGGATGTGATTGTAGAGGCTGCCAAGTCGTTGTCCACCCGTTTCCGTCCGGGAGCAGGCGTTATCCAGTCGTGGGATGCCGACCGTGGCTGGCAGGGAACACGCGGCTGGAAGTGCCCTGTAATCATTGATAATATGATGAACCTGGAACTGCTGTTTGAAGCGACCCGCCTGTCGGGCGATTCCACTTTCTACCAGATAGCCGTGAAACATGCAGACACAACGCTGGCCAACCATTTCCGTGCCGACAACAGTTGCTATCATGTGGTGGACTATGATCCAGAAACCGGTGAGGTACGCAGCAAGCAGACAGCACAGGGTTATGCACACGAATCGGCTTGGGCGCGCGGACAGGCCTGGGCTTTGTATGGCTATACCGCCTGCTACCGTTATACTCACGACAAGAAGTATCTGGATCAGGCAGAAAAAGTATACAACTTCATCTTCAACAACAAGAATCTGCCGGCCGACCTGGTTCCTTACTGGGACTACGATGCGCCCAACATTCCCAACGAACCGCGCGATGCTTCGGCTGCCGCCTGTACGGCTTCCGCTCTTTATGAGCTGAGTACGTATGTTCCCGATAAAAACTACAAGGAAACGGCCGACCGCATCATGGAAAGTCTGGCTTCTCCGTCCTATCGTGCAGAAGTGGGGACGAACGGCAATTTCATCCTGATGCATTCCGTGGGCAGTATTCCTCATAACGCCGAGATTGACGTGCCGCTGAACTACGCCGATTATTATTTCCTCGAAGGATTGATGCGCAAGCGCGATCTTGAAAAGAAATAATTCGGTTACAGATATAAGTTGCGGGCTACAGACTGCAGGCAGGAAGACCAAGTGCCGGTATCTGCAGTTTGTAGCCTGCAGTTTGTTTCTCCCTCAAACAACAATGAACCATGAAACATTCTTTCAATCTTATCATAGGCAGTGCCGGTCTGCTTGCTTTGGCCGGATGCAAGGCACAACAGTCTGAACAACCTTGCCAGCCCAATGTCATCTATGTATTTCCCGACCAGTACCGCAATCAGGCCATGGAGTTCTGGAGACTGGAAGGCTTCCGCGAACATGTCAACTTCCGGAATGACCCCGTTCATACGCCTCGTTTGAACGATTTTGCCCGTGAGTCGGTGGTGTTGACTTCGGCACAGAGCAACTGTCCTCTGAGCAGCCCGCATCGTGGCATTCTGCTGACGGGCATGTATCCCAACAAGAGCGGAGTGCCCTTGAACTGCAACGCCGACCGCCCCATCAGTTCCCTGCGGGCGGATGCCGAATGCGTCAGCGACGTTTTCAGCAAGGCGGGTTATGACTGTGCTTACTTCGGCAAGCTGCACGTCGATTTTCCCACGCCCAATGACCCTGCCCGGCCGGGCCATTATGTAGAAGACCGCGTACCGGCCTGGGACGCCTATACGCCGAAGGAGCGTCGCCATGGCTTCAACTATTGGTATTCCTACGGAACGTATGACGTACACAAGAATCCCCATTACTGGGATACGGAAGGACGTCGGCACGACCCCAAGGAGTGGTCGCCCCTGCACGAGGCCAAGATGGTGGTCAACTATCTGAAGAACGAAGGCAACGTGCGCAATCCGAAGAAGCCGTTCTTCATCATGGTGGGCATGAATCCGCCCCATAGCCCTTACCGCTCGCTGGACGACTGTATGGAGGAGGACTTCAATCTCTACAAGGATGTGCCGCTGGACAGCCTGTTGGTACGTCCCAATGCCGATGCCACGATGGAGAAGGCAGCCAGTACCCCCTATTATTTCGCTTCGGTGACCGGTGTGGACCGTGCTTTCGGACAGATACTCGATGCGCTGAAGGAACTGGGACTGGACAAGAACACCATCGTTGTCTTCTCGTCGGATCACGGTGAAACGATGTGCAGCCAGCGTACCGACGATCCCAAGAATTCACCTTATGCCGAATCGATGAATGTGCCTTTCCTGGTGCGATATCCCGGCAAGCTGGCGCCGCGTGTGGACGACCTGATGCTTTCGTCGCCCGACATCATGCCTACCTTGTTGGGGCTGGCCGGCCTGACCGATTCCATTCCTGCTGCGGTGCAGGGACGCAACTATGCACCTCTTTTCTTCGATGAAAAGGCTGATATGGTGCGCCCGACTGGTGCACTCTACATCCAGAATGTAGACGGTAAGAAGGACGCCGAAGGCAAGGTGCAGACTTACTTTCCCTCGGCCCGTGGTTTCAAGTCGGCCCGTTATACACTGGCACTCTACATCGACCGTCAGACCCGCCAGTTGAAGAAGTCGCTCCTCTTCGATGATGTGAACGATCCGTATCAGCTGAACAACCTGCCGCTGGATGAACATCCCGAAGTGGTAAAGGAACTTTGTGCCGAGATGGGCAAGGTGTTGAAGGAGATAGAAGATCCCTGGTATCTGGAGGGCATTCTGAAGGATATGATACCATATTGATGCCGTTTTTTCTCTTTCTTGACAGAAATATGCCCTTGCATGCTGACGAAGTGCTTCCTGAGAGTCTGATGCAGTGCTTTGTCACCCTCTCAGGAAGTGCTTCGTGACAACCTCACGAAGCACTGTGTCAGACCGTCAGGAAGCACTGTGTCGCAACGCCTGCCTGCGGGTGTTGGTGATAGGATACAAGCGAGGCTGCATCCCGTATCATTGCGGGTGCAGCCTCGCTTGCCTTTATCGGAAGTTTGCCTCCCGTTTTATTTGTTCAGTTTCCATTCCGAACCGTCCTTGCCGTCTTTGATTTCGAAGCCGAGGGCGGTCAGTTCGTTGCGGATTTTGTCGCTCGTAGCCCAGTCCTTGTTGGCCTTGGCCTTGGCGCGCTCTTCCAGCAGCATGTCCACTACGTGGCCGAAGGCTTCTTCACGGGCAGCGTTCGAGGCGTTTTCAGCCTTCAGTCCCAGGATGTCGAAGCAGAAGAGGCGGAAGGTCTCTTTCAGTTCGTCCAGGTCGGCAGCGGTGATGGTGTCGTTACCGGCCAGGATGTTGTTCACCATCTTGGCACCATCGAACAGGTGGGCGATGACGATGGGCGTGTTCAGATCGTCGTCCATGGCGTCGTAACACTTCTCGCGCAGTGCCTTTACGTCGACCGTCGATGCCTGTGCGGGCGTTATCTTCTCCAGTCCGCTGACGGCATCCATCAGTCGGGCCAGTCCCTTCTCGGCAGCCTTCAGGGCTTCGTTGCCGAAGTCCACGGTGCTGCGGTAGTGGGCCTGCAGGGTGAAGAAGCGGATGGTCATCGGCGTGTAGGCCTGCTCCAGCAGCGGATGTGTGCCGGTGAAGAGCTGCTCCAGTGTGATGAAGTTGTTGTAGCTCTTGCCCATCTTCTGTCCGTTGACGGTCAGCATGTTGTTGTGCATCCAGTAATGTACCATGTCGTCGCCCTGGCTGGCTACGCTTTGTGCGATCTCGCATTCGTGGTGGGGGAAGATGAGGTCCATACCGCCTCCGTGGATGTCGAAGTGTTCGCCCAGGTACTTGCGCCCCATGGCCGTACATTCGCAGTGCCAGCCGGGGAAACCGTTACCCCAGGGCGAGGGCCAGCGCATGATGTGTTCGGGCTGGGCATTCTTCCACAGGGCAAAGTCGGCAGGGTTGCGCTTCTCGTCCTGTCCGTCCAGTTCGCGGGTGGTGTTGAGCACGTCGTCCAGGTTGCGGCCCGACAACTTGCCGTAGTGGTGGTCGTGATTGTATTTGGCCACATCGAAGTATACGGAACCCTTGCTTTCGTAGGCATATCCGTTCTTCAAGATTTCCTTCACCAGTTCAATCTGCTCGATGATGTGTCCCGAAGCCTGCGGCTCGATGCTGGGACGCAGTACGCCCAGTGCATCCATGGCCTCGTGGTAGCGGTTGGCATAGTATTGTGCCACTTCCATCGGCTCCAGCTGTTCCAGGCGGGCCTTCTTGGCTATCTTGTCCTCGCCTTCGTCGGCGTCGTGTTCCAGGTGGCCCACGTCGGTGATGTTGCGCACGTAGCGCACTTTATATCCCAGATGTTTGAGGTAACGGAAGAGAATATCGAAGGTAATGGCCGGACGGGCGTGTCCTAGGTGTGGGTCGCCATAGACCGTAGGGCCGCAGACGTACATACCCACGTGCGGGGCGTGCAGCGGCTTGAATACTTCTTTCCTTCGGGTCAGCGTGTTGTAAATCGTCAGTTGATGTTCCATATTGTTAGGTTTTTATTTCCGGTTGAAAGCACAAAGTTACTGTTTTTCGGATAAGTAGCTCCATGATGGCCCTGTTTTTTTGCCGGCATCTTACTTCGCTGTTTTCTTGTTAACGTTTGTTAAGACTCGTTTGTGCAGTATTTCCGGCCTTTCCATCTTTCTAAAGCAAAGACTAACTGACTAAACTGAACAATGATTATGAAAAAAGAAATGAAATTCAACCGCCTTTTTGTGTCCTTGATGTTGGCCGGCTGTACGCTGGGTTTTGTTGCTTGCAGCGACGACGACGATCCCCAAAACCCCACTGAACCGAAAGTAGAAGATGTATACGGTGACTATGCCGGCTTGATGCAGACCGCTTTGTTGGATCAGTCGACTTTTGCCGAAGGAGAAGGTGAAGAACCTGCAGGCGTCGATGTGGCTGCTCAGGTGAAGAACGATACCGTTTACTTCGATGAGTTCCCCGTGCGCGACCTGATTGTTTCCATCGTTGGTGAGGAACAGGCCGATGCCATCGTTGAGGCCGTTGGCAAGGTAAGCTACAAGGTGGGCTATGAGGCTACGATGACTGCCGCCAAGGACAGTGTCTACATGGCATTCGACCCGAAACCGCTGGAAATCTCCGTACCGATGGATGAAAACAATACGTTGACCGTAAAGGTAGAAGTGGCAGCTGCCAACAAGGGCAACTACGAGTTCGAGACAAAGAATCTGAACCTGGGACTTGAAGCCAGCAGCGTGACGGTCAATGACCAGCCTTTCCCGGCTTTCCCTGCTACCGGATTTACCTTTGAAATGAAGAAGAAATAAGTAAAACGAATGAATAACTGCAAGTTAGTCTGATACCGATAAAAGGGATGCCCGTCGTGGCATCCTTTTTTGTATCTTTGCCTCCGTAACGCTTAACAGACCGAACGATGGAGAAACGTGTATTGCTGGGCATGAGCGGAGGGACCGACAGCTCCGTGGCGGCCATGAAGTTGCAGGAAGCCGGATACGAGGTGACAGGCGTCACCCTCCGCCTGCACGACGACGGAGGGCGTGGTGCCGAAGAGGCTGCCCGTCTGGCCGACCGTTTGGGTATTGCCCACTTCGAATACGACGCCCGCGAAGCCTTCGAAGCGCAGGTGGTCCGTTATTTCACCGAAGAATATCTGGCGGGTCGCACGCCCGTACCCTGTACCGTGTGCAACAATCGGCTGAAGTGGCCGCTCTTGGCCCGTCTGGCCGATGAAAGGGGCATCTCCTGCATCGCCACGGGGCACTACGTGCGGAAGGTATGCCGCGACGGGCTGTGGTACATCGCTCCTGCCGCCGATGCCGACAAGGACCAGTCGTTCTTCCTTTGGGGACTGAAGCAGGATATACTGGAGCGCATGCTCCTGCCCATGGGCGACCTGACCAAGGTAGAGGCCCGTGCCTATGCCGCCCGTCGGGGATTTCAGCGTGTGGCCGAGAAGAAGGACAGCCTAGGCGTATGCTTCTGCCCGATGGATTACCGCACCTTCCTGCGCCGGGTGGTTCCGGCTGATTGTTTGCCCGGACGGGGAGCCTTTCTCGATGAAAACGGTGCTTTTCTGGGGTGGCACGAAGGCTATCCCTTCTACACCGTAGGCCAACGTCGCGGACTGGGCATTCACCTGAACCGTGCGGTCTATGTGAAGGAGACATGCCGCGAACGCAATGAAGTGGTACTGGCGCCGCTCGCCTCCCTCTATCGGACGGAGATGTGGCTGAAGGACTGGAACCTTGTGGATGAGGCCCGGGTCTTGGGCAGTGGGGCGGTCATCGTGAAGATACGATACCGCAAGCAGGCCAACCGCTGCCTCGTCTCGCGCACGGACGACGACCGCCTGCACGTGCACCTGCTCGACCCGCTCGAAGCCGTGGCTTCGGGGCAAGCCGCCGCTTTCTATGATGCCGAAGGGCTGCTGCTCGGGGGTGGAATTATCCTATAATGTTTTAGACTAAAACATACGACCTTTTGCCCCAAAACATTACCGCTTTTGGAGCAAAAGGTCCTATGATTTTGAGAGGAGCGAAGCCTGTCCTTTATGCAAGCCTTCCCTCGTCTTACAGAAGTCTGTGTATCAGCTGCTTTCTGTTTTCCTGTCTCGGAAACCTTGAGAATCAGAAATGGTAGCGGATGCCGACATTGAGATGCAGGCGGAAAATGCCGGAAGCACTGTCGTCGGACTGCGTGGCGCCATCCTGTTCGGGCAGCGAACCGGCGATATATCCGATGTTGGCTCCGATACCGATGTGCTTGGCCACGTTATACTCCGCACCTATGAGGAAGTTGTATCCTACACCGGCCGTTGAAGCACTCCCGAGGTCCGATGATTCCTTGTAGTTGAAATAGCCGATGCCGGCTTTTTCCTCGAAAGCCCAACGCCCGGCTTGCTGTTTCATGACAAACTGCGGGGCGACGTAGGTAAGCGCTACCTTGAAATCGGTTGGGCCGTATGTGTAGGAAGAATGGTAGCCCGAGTACATCAGTCCTGCACCGAATCCGTTTTTTGATACCCAGTCGTATCCCAGTTGCCAGTCCAGACCGTTCTTGGGATGCCCTGTGGCTCCTTGCGGCAAATAGAACTTGCTGGTCATGAAAGCGTATCCTATGTTGGCGTAGAACGTATGATGCTGGAGAGTGGATGGATCTTCACACTTGCAGTCGTCCGATGCGGGTACGGACGATGTGTTTCGTGCGGACAACGTTTCTGCCTTTGTTCCGTCTATCCGAAGCATGTTGCCTGTAATCTGATGGCAGCTGCTCCATAGCGAAGGCTGTTTGTGTCGGGTCAGGGCCAGCGCATTGCCTCCGCTTTTGGCAGTTTCTTCTTTGGCCAGTGCCACCACCTGCTCGTAGCTGCATTGGGTAGTCATCCCTCGGTCCACGACCTTTACCTGGCCTATCTGCTGTGCGGTTTGCGGTACGGAGTCGCCCACTTCGTACAACCGTACCTCGTCGGCTGTGGCGAGGGGCGGATAAGAACGGGTAATGTCTGTAATTACCTTCGGAGCGCAACTGCCCAACAGAATGGGCAGAAGGAGCCATAGCTTTTTCATTTTCATATGTAATCCTTTTAAGGTATGACTTGTGTGGCGGAGGCAGACCCTCTGTCGGCCTGCCTATCGGTTCAGCTTCAGCATTTCTTCGATATATTCGCGCGTGTTGCTCAGGCGGGGAATCTTGTGCTGTCCGCCCAGCTTGCCTTTCTGGTCGAGCCAGTCGTGGAAGAGGCCCGTGCGTGCCACGATGACTTCCAGCGGTTGCAGGGCCAGGTCGTTCTGGCGTTTGGCCTCGTAGTCGGAGTTGACCTCCTTCAGCGTGTCGTCCAGAATGCGGGCAAACTTGCCGAGGTCGTCGGGCATCTGGGCGAACTCAATCAGCCACTGGTGGCGGCACTTGGCGTTCGCATCCATGAAGACGGGAGCGGCGGAGTAGTCCGTAATGCGTGCGCCCGTCTCGGCACAAGCCTTGGCCAGTCCCTTCTCGGCATTGTCTACGATGAGCTCTTCGCCGAAGGCGTTGATGAAGTGCTTGGTGCGGCCCGTGATGACGAACTTGTAGGGACGGTTGTTGGTGAACTTCACTGTATCGCCGATGATGTATCGCCAGAGGCCGGCCGAAGTGGAGATGACCATGGCATAATTCTTGTTCAGTTCCACCTCTTCGAGGCAACAGATGCGCGGGTTCTCCTTGCCGATGTCCTCCAAAGGTATAAATTCATAGAAGATACCATAGTCAATCATCAGCAGCATGGAGCGGTCGGTGGGGTCGCTTTGCGTACCGAAGTAGCCTTCGGAAGCATTGTAGGTCTCTACGTAGTGCATCTTGCTGCTGCGTATCACCTCCTTGTATTGCTCGCGGTAGGGTGTGAAGGCTACGCCGCCGTGGAAGAAGACTTCCAGATTGGGCCACACTTCCTCCAGGCTCTGCTTGCCCGTTTTTTCCAGGATGTGCTTGATGAGCACCAGCATCCACGACGGTACGCCCGACAGGTTGGTGACGTTGGCATGGATAGTTTCGCGGGCAATGGCTTCCATCTTCGGCTCGAAGTGTTCCATCAGTGCCGTCTGCTTGCTCGGTACGCGGATGTAGTTGACCAGCGGATTGAGGTTTTCCATCAGGATGGCCGACAGGTCGCCCACAAGGCTGTGGTTCGTGTTCAGGTTGGGAGCGTGGCTTCCGCCCAGAATCAGTCCCTTGCCCGAGAAGAATCGGCTTTCGGGGTTCTGACGCAGGTAGAGGGCTACGGCGTCCTGACCGCCGCGATAGTGCGTGTCGTGCAGCGATTCCTTGCTGACGGGCAGGAACTTGCTCTTGTCGTTCGTCGTACCCGACGACTTGGCAAACCAGCGTATTTCAGACGGCCACAACAGGTTTTGCTCTCCGGCCCGCAGGCGGGCTACGTAGGGCTTTATTTCTTCATAAGTCTGTATCGGCAGGCGGTTCTTGAAGTCTTCGTAAGTGCGTATGGAACTGAAGTCGTACTTCCGGCCCCATTCCGTCCGGGCGGCCTTGCTGACAAGGCGCATCAGTACACGGTGTTGTATGTCTCCGGCATTTCCGGCATACAGGTCTATTTCCTTCGCGCGGGAACTGAAATAGATGTTGTTGAGGAATCGCGTTATATTCATCTTTCTTATTGAAATCAGATTCTGCACGCAAAAGTAATCTTATTTCCGCTCTTCTCTATCTTTTTTCTGTTTTTTTTCTATCTTTACGGCTGCATTTGTGGTGCAAACTGACATGTTGACCACTTTATACGACGTAATGATAAAATATTTTCTCCGAAAGGGGAAAAGAAGGAACGGAGGTACTATATGAGAATCGGTATTTTGACTTCAGGAGGCGATTGTCCGGGTATCAATGCGACAATCCGCGGTGTGTGCAAGACGGCCATCTGCCATTATGGAATGGAGGTAATCGGCATTCATAGTGGTTTTCAGGGGCTGATGACCAAGGATGTGGAGACGTTTACAGAAGATTCCTTGTCCGGCTTGCTGACACAGGGCGGGACAGTGCTCGGCACGTCGCGCGAGAAGCCTTTCAAGCGGGGAGGCCTGATGGACGGTGTGGACAAGCCGGCCTTGATTGTGCAGAACATCAAGGAACTGGGACTGGACTGTGTGGTGTGCATCGGTGGAAACGGTACACAGAAGACGGCGGCCAAGTTTACGGCAATGGGCGTGAACATCGTATCCGTGCCTAAGACCATCGACAACGACATTTGGGGAACAGATTTTTCCTTCGGCTTCGATACGGCGGTGAGCATAGCCACCGATGCCATCGACCGTCTGCACTCCACGGCAAGTTCGCACAAGCGTGTGATGGTCATCGAAGTGATGGGGCACAAGGCCGGCTGGATTGCTTTGTATTCAGGTATGGCCGGTGGTGGCGACGTAATCCTGATACCCGAAATTCCTTATAATATCCATAACATTGGCGAAGTCATCCTGAACCGTCTGCGCAAAGGGCGTCCTTACTCCATTGTGGTGGTGGCCGAAGGTATTCCGACCGACGGGCGGAAGCGGGCAGGAGAGTACATTGCTCAGGAGATAGAATACGAAACAGGTATTGAGACACGCGAAACGGTACTCGGCTATATTCAGCGCGGCGGTTCGCCCACACCTTTCGACCGCAATCTGTCCACACGTATGGGCGGGCATGCCACAGAGCTGATAGCCAGCGGCCTGTTCGGCCGTATGGTCACCTTGCAGGGTAATGACATTTCGTCCCTGCCGCTCGAGGAGGTGGCCGGAAAGTTGAAGCTGGTGACCGAAGACAATGATTTGGTCGTACAGGGACGTCAGATGGGCGTCTGCTTCGGATAAGAAGAATCTTCGGAAGGGCAGGGAGCTTCGTCGGCTTCCTGTTTTTCTATAATGGGTGTTTCGGAAACAGATATTTCCACTTCGACGGAGGTCAGGGAAACTTCTGCCTCAGAGGCTTCGGTCGCCGGAGCTTCGTCGGCAGGCAGAGGATCGTCTATGGTTGTGGCGGCGGCCTGATGTTCGGCCTTCAGCCGTTCTATCTCTGCTTTGAAGGCTTCGTCGGATTTGAGTTTCTTGAGTGCCATCTGCGCGGCGTTCTGCTGGGATTCCTTCTTGGAATATCCCGTGCCTGTTCCTGCCGGAAGTCCTTCTATACGTACTTCGGTTTGGAACATAGGGTTGTTTTCGTGGTCGATGAACTGCTCGATGAGTTCAAACGAAACTTCTACCTTGTGCTTCTGGCTCCATTCGATGAGCTTCGACTTGAAGTTCATCTCCTTGCGCGACATCTTGTCCAGGTCGATGTATTGTTTGAAGATTTTCTGCTCGATGAATTGCTTGCATCGGTCGTACCCTTGGTCAAGGTAGATGGCGCCGATGAAGGCCTCGAATGCGTTGCCGTACATGTAGCTGTTGTGCGAGGAAGAGCGCGAGGCATACTTCACGAGCTTGTCCAGGCCGATTTCTACGGCCAACTTGTTCAGTGTTTCGCGTTGTACGATTTTGGAGCGTGTGTTGGTCAGGAAACCTTCACGCTTGCCTTCGAAGTGCTTGAACACGATGTCGCCCACGATGGCGTCGAGAATGGCATCGCCCAAAAACTCCAGGCGTTCGTTGTTGATGGGTCTTCCTTCCTCCGAACGGAGCGAGGTGGATTTGTGGAGCAAAGCCTGTTGATAGACTTTCAGGTTGCGGGGAAAGAATCCCAGGATGCGATAGAAACAAAAATAAGACTCCCGTTCCTTATGGAACAAGAGCCTTATTCTGTCTATCTGGTTACGTAACACGACTTTACTCTGCGTATTTCTTGAAGATGACACAAGCGTTGTGACCGCCAAAACCAAAGGTATTGGACAAGGCAGCGTTGATTTCACGCTTCTGAGCCTTGTTGAACGTGAAGTTCAGGTCGTAGTCGATGTTCTCGTCGTTGTCGCCCTCAGTGTGGTTGATGGTCGGAGGTACGATGCCATTCTTGATGGCCAGAATGCTGGCAATGGCTTCTACGGCACCGGCTGCACCCAGCAAGTGACCTGTCATAGATTTGGTCGAGCTGATGTTCAGTTCGTAGGCGTGCTTGCCGAATACTTCCTGGATGGCTTTTACTTCCGAAATGTCGCCCACCGGAGTGGATGTACCGTGTACGTTGATGTAGTCAATCTGTTCGGGTTGCATCTCTGCATCCTCCAGAGCGTTTCTCATCACGAGTTTGGCTCCCAGTCCTTCGGGGTGTGATGCTGTCAGGTGATGGGCGTCGGCCGACATGCCTACACCGGCTACCTCAGCATAAATCTTGGCGCCGCGCGCTTTTGCGTGCTCCAGTTCCTCCAGCACGAGACAACCGCCTCCTTCACCCATTACGAAGCCGTCGCGGCTGGCGCTGAACGGACGTGATGCCGTTTCGGGTGAGTCGTTGCGGGTGGACAATGCGTGCATGGCGTTGAATCCGCCTACACCGCAAGCGGCGATGGCAGCTTCCGAACCACCTGTTACGATGGCATTGGCTTTGCCCAGACGGATCAGGTTGAATGCATCGGCAATGGCATTGGTCGAAGTGGCGCAAGCCGAGCACGTAGCATAGTTGGGTCCGTGGAAACCGTACAGAATGGAAATCTGTCCGGCTGCAATGTCCGAAATCATCTTGGGGATGAAGAACGGATTGAACTTGGGACCGTTTTCCTTGCCCGTCAGTGCATAGTTGCCTGCTTCTTCTTCGAATGTGCGGATACCGCCGATACCGGCACCGAATATAACACCAATTTTGTTCAAATCCTCATTTTCGACATCAAGACCAGAATCTGTAACGGCTTGCTTGGCCACGCCGATGGCATACTGGGTGTAGAGGTCCATCTTGCGGGCTTCCTTGCGGTCGATATATTCGCTTGCGTTGAAGTTCTTCACTTCGCAGGCAAACTGGGTCTTGAATAATGATGCGTCGAAATGAGTAATAGGTCCCGCCCCACTAACTCCATTGACAAGGTTGTCCCAGAATTCCTGGACGTTGTTTCCAATGGGGGTAATGGCACCGAGACCTGTTACTACAACTCTTTTTAATTCCATGTTCTAAAAACTGATGGATAAAAATTACTTAGCGTGCTCTTCGATGTAAGATACGGCGTCACCTACGGTAGCAATCTTCTCAGCTTGATCGTCGGGGATAGAAATGCCGAATTCTTTTTCGAATTCCATGATAAGTTCTACAGTGTCAAGAGAATCAGCTCCCAGGTCGTTAGTGAAGCTAGCTTCGTTAGTAACTTCTGATTCTTCTACGCCTAATTTATCGACGATAATCGCTTTCACTCTTGATGCAATTTCAGACATAACTTTAAGTTTTTAGTTAATAAATTGAGTTTATTTCTCTATTTTTGCGTTGCAAAGGAATGAATATTTATTGTTCTGAGCAAATATTTGACGAATTAAATGCAATTTTTTGCACAAAAAACAGTCTTTTGTGCAAAAATAAGGAGGTTTTATGGGGAAAAATGTTGCAATTTTGGCTTCGGGTAACGGTACGAATGCCGAAAACATCATCCGTTATTTCCAAACGGAAGGAGGAGAAGACAGGGTGGTGCTGGTCGTGTCTAACCGTCAGAATGTGAATGTCTTCAAACGGGTGGAAGACTTGCATGTTCCTTGTATATATATAGGTAAGGAGAAGTGGGCAACCGGCGAGGAGGTCATGAAGCTTTTGGCTGACTATCGGGTGGACTTCATTGTGCTGGCCGGCTTCTTGGCCAAGGTGCCCGATGTATTGTTGCATGCTTATCCACAACGCATCATAAATATTCATCCCTCGCTTTTGCCCAAGTTCGGCGGTAAAGGCATGTATGGCGACCGTGTCCATCAGGCCGTCGTGGAGGCGGGCGAGCACGAGAGCGGCATCACCATCCAATATATCAATGAGCACTATGACGAAGGGGACATCATCGCCCAATTCAGTTGCCCTGTTTTTCCAGAGGATACGGCGGAAGACGTGGCGATGCGGGTGCATGCGTTGGAGTACGAGCACTATCCGCAGGTCATCGAACGATTGTTGGCCGAGATTTGACAGAAGTAGGGCAAGCGGGAGGAAAGCAATGCTTTCTCCGAAGGAAAAGGCTGTTTTCGTCGAAGGAAAGCAGCCTTTTCTTTTTCGCTTAAATATAGTTCACTTGGAAGGCCTCTTTTTCGCGTCGCAGGGGATAGTCGCCGCGAAGCTTCTCGAAGCATTCGGGGTGGAGGCGCAGGGCTTGGTCATCGCGCCGCGGGTCGTACATGGCGAGGCTGGCTTCCGTCAGGTCATGGGCCTCGATAAGGGGCTGGGGCGGTGCGGGCGGCTCAATGCGGTAGTGGGCATCGATGTGGAAGAAGCGGCACAGCGCGTCGAGCGACATGCGGGTGGCGTTGGCCTTGCCGTCGGCCGAATAGCCGGCAATGTGGGGCGTGCCGATGAAGACGTGGTCGAGCAGGTTGAGGTTGATGTCGGGTTCGTGCTCCCAGACGTCGATGATGGCGTCGCGCACCTTGCCTTCCTGCAGGGCGTGGAGCAGGGCTTGTGTCTCGATGACTTCGCCGCGCGAGGTGTTGGCGATGACGGGGCGTCGCTTCAGGCGGCCGAAGAAGGCTGCATCAGCCAGGTGAAAAGTCTTGTGAGCCTCTTCGCGGATAAGGGGGACGTGGAAGGTCAGCACGTCGCATTCTTCCATCAGCTGCTCCAGCGGAGAGAAGAGGTCTCCTCCTTCCTTCTCCTGTCGTGGAGGGTCGTTCAACAGGACGCGCATACCCAGTTCGCGGCCTACCTGCGCCACTTTTGTGCCCACATTGCCTACACCGATGACGCCCAGCGTCTTGCCCTCCAGCCGGAAGCCCTTCTGGCGTTGGAGGAGCAGGAGGGAGGAGTGCATGTATTGAGCTACAGAGGCTGAATTGCAGCCAGGAGCATTCTGCCACGTAATACCTGCTTCCTGGCAATAAACCGTGTCGATGTGGTCGAAGCCGATGGTGGCGGTGGCGATGAAGCGCACGCGGCTGCCCTCGAGCAAGTGGCGGTCGCAACGGGTGCGGGTGCGGACAATCAAGGCATCGGCATCCTTGACAAGTTCGGGCGTGAAGTCCTTGCCGGGCACGTAGACGGCTTCGTCGGCAATGCCGGCCAGCGCTTCTCTGATAAACGGAATTTTGTCGTCGACTATAACTTTCATGTGGTTTGAGGATTTACTGGGGCAAAGGTATATAAATATTGCAGATATGAGAAATATTCTCTACTTTTGTCAATTAGAATATATTGAGAATGAAAATTCATATAAATAAGAACTTCGACTTTTTGTCCGAATGGTTGTCTGGACTTCCTCTGCGATTTGATGTGGAAGGGGGAAAGACGTTGCACGACGGACGGAATGTGGTTCGCTGCTTTGAAGAAGGCGGTGTACGCCTGGTTGTAAAGCGTTTCAAACCGGTTAATTTTATTCAGCAGATTGCTTATACTTTCTTTTGCAGGACAAAGGCTGAGAAAGCTTATCGTTTTGCAAGAATCTTCCAGGAACGTGGGTTTGATACGCCTGCGTCGGTCGCTTATATTGAAGATTACCGGTGGGGATTGTTCCGAATAGGCTACTTTGTATCTTTGTATTGCGAGAATCCTCCAGCTTTTCCGGCTTTGGTTCCTGTAGAGCATTATGATGAGCAGTTGGCACAGTCTTTGGCAGAGCTGATTTGTCGGATGCATTTGAAAGGCATTCTGCACGGAGATTTGAATTTTGGTAATTTCCTTTATCGGAAAATGGAAGATGGACGTTATACTTTTACCATCATCGATACCAACCGTTCTCGTTTTATGGAACATTGTCCGGATGAAGAATCCTGTCTTTATAACTTGCGCACCATGACGCATCGTCGTGACTTGTTCTGTTATATGGTACGTGAGTATGCGAAATTGAGAGAATGGAATCCGGACGAAACCGAACAGAAGGCCTTGCATTATTTAGAAAAGTTGGAATTGAAACATAAACGGAAAGAACAATGGAAGAAACTCAAGAAACACTGATCCCCAAGGTAATTCATTTTTGCTGGTTGAGTAACGATCCTTATCCATTGAAGATTCGTCGGTGTATGGATACGTGGAAGAAGGTTATGCCCGACTACGAAGTCAAGTTGTGGAATACAGATAACTTTGACATAGATTCAGTTCCCTATGTTCGTCAGGCTTTCGAGGCTCGCAAATGGGCGTTTGCTGCCGATTATATCCGTATGTATGCATTGTATACGGAGGGAGGCATTTATCTCGATTCAGATGTGAAAGTGCTGAAACCGTTTGACGAGTTTCTGCGTTATTCTTTCTTTTCGTGTGTGGAACATCATCCTACTCAATTGTTACAAACGGATACTGCTCGCCTGATAGCCGAGGATGGTACCCGTATGGGTGACGGTTACATATCGGGCATGCAGATTCAGGCTGCAGTGATGGGAGCGCAGGCCGGTTGTCCTTTTGTGAAAGATGTGCTGGATTGGTATGCAGGGAAAGATTTTCAGAAGGAACTGCCTGCGAATTTGTTTTCTCCTCTGATTTATGCTCGGATAGCGGAAAATTATGGCTTCCGATATTTGGATATGGATCAGCAGTTGAGTGGCAATATGAAAATTTTCCGCTCAGAGATTTTTGCAGGGAATAAACATGAGGCAACGCCATTTTCTTACGCTATTCATTTTTGCGCACATAGTTGGAAGGATTCGTTCGTTGACAGATTGTGGCGTCTCTTGAGGAAGTAAGTTTAATAATCAGTATTGTTTTTTGATTAGGATGGAAGCCCGATGTTTATTCAGCATAGTGACGGTATCATATAATTGTGCTGCTCAGTTGGCTCGTACAATAGAGAGTGTGTTGTCTCAAAGTTGTATGGATTTGGAATATATCGTTATCGATGGGGGGTCAACGGATGGAAGCGTGGATGTTATCAGAAAATATCAGAATGCTTTGTCCTATTGGTGCTCAGAGCCTGATGGCGGAATTTATCAGGGTATGAACAAAGGTATTGATCATGCCCAGGGAGAGTGGATTATTTTTATGAATGCAGGGGATGTGTTTGCAGGGCAAGATGTGTTACGGCAAATGGCTTTTCATATCCGTCAGAATCCGTGTGATATAATTTATGGTGATATATTAACCATCAAAGATGGAGTTGAAAGATTGAAACCGGCATCTGATCCTTGTAATAAACAACGGATGTATTTTTGTCATCAGGCAGTTTTCGTTCAGACACATATTCTGAAACAAATGCATTTTGATGTCCGTTTTCGCATGTCTGCAGATTTCTATTTCTTTAAGTGGTGTTATAAGGCCGGGTATAGATTTGTACATGTGTCACTTCCAATCGCAATATACGATTCCAATGGTATATCCAACACCCAACGAACCAAAGGCCTCTATGATAACATTCGCGTTATAAAAGAGTTGGATAAGGGATGGGACAGAATAAGGTTTCTTGGCAAATTGTATTTTGTCATTTTTTGGATCAATCTGAGGCGTTCTCTCAGAAAGAAGCGTTCGTGACTCAGTGTCCGATAAATGGATTATTGTTTTAAAATGTGTTTGTATAGATTCATCAAATCTGATGCAATGTTTTCATCTGAGAATCGTTGTACATATTGAAGGCTTTCATTTTTCATTTGTTCAGCAATGGATTCAGAATACCATATTTCATTGATTTTCTTTGCCAATGCGCATTCATCATCCGGATCAACATAAGCAGACGACGGCCCTCCTGCTTCTTCCAGGCAGGAACCAGTGGCGGCAATGACAGGCAGGCCAGAATGGATGGCTTCAATAATCGGAATACCGAAACCCTCGAAACGTGATGGATATATAAAGAGTGAAGCCAATTGATAGAAACTTGGCAGTTCGTTGAAAGGTATCTGATGGAATATTTGTATTCGTTTCTCCAAATGATGTTGGTGGATGAATGTTTTCACTTCATCCGTATAGGCGGTATGTTTTCCAACGGCAACTAGTCGGATGTCATCGGGTAAATGGAGTAAAGCTTTGACGATGAGTAATAAGTTCTTTCGTTCTTCGATACTGCCTACGTTTAGGATAAATCTGTTGGGCAGGGAATATTTTTTTCTGACTGTTTCTTTCTCTTCTTTTGATACGGGCTTTTTGAATGAAGCGTCACATCCTTGATAAATGACGCTGATTTTACTTTCCTCAATGTTGAAATAATGTATGATATCTCTTTTGGTCGCTTCACTGATGGCTATAATGTGATTGCTGTTTTCACATGCCTTTCTGAATTTATAGGCATAAATTTTTCGGTCAATGTATGGATAAAATTTTGGATAGCGTAAGAATATGAGATCATGGATGGTCACAACGCTTTTGATTCCGCTTTTTGAAACGGATAAGGGCAATTCATTGCTGAGGCCATGAAAAATGGATAAACCATCAGCCCTGAATTCATGTGCCATGTTCCATGTGCGCCAAAGAGAGGGAAATTGTTTGTCAATTGATTGGGTTGGAAATTTGATGGATACATTAGGTCTCTGTAATAGCTTTTTGAGCTCATTGTTGGCTTTAGGCTTCGGAGCGTATAGCAGAAATTCATTTTTATTATCTTCAGATCTACTGAGGATATCTATTATAAAACGGCTATAGTTTCCTAAACCCGTATAGTTCTGTACTGCACGTTTCCCGTCAAAACCGATTTTCATTGTATATTAATTTGAGTCTGAAGCTTGTTATTGATTTAAGCATAAGTGTTTTATAGTTCAACATTCTGCTTGTTTTTAAATTACGCAAAGTTAGCATTTGTTTTATTAATACGGGAAATTGCCATAGACTTTTGCAATAAATTCTTATTTTTGCGAAATTAAACTTGTGACGATATGATGGATATTGCCTGTTGTATAGATTCCAATTATGCAAAATACTGTTATGTGATGCTGACGTCTTTGTTGGAGAACAATAAAGGCGAGCAGATATCTGTTCATGTATTGGGTAGCAAGTTGGATGTTGATTCTCGTTTTCTTCTTCAAACGCTTGTAGAGAAGCAGTACGAGCAACATATTTATTTTTATGAAATAGATTCTATGCTTCTTGATGTTTTCCCTGAAACGTTGTCCTATGTTTCTTTGGCAGCTTATTGCAAGTTATTTATTCCTGCCGTACTTCCATCTGCCATTACAAAGGTCTTGTATTTGGATTGTGACCTTATAGTCGTGGGTCTATTGGATGAATTGTGGAATAGAAATTTGGAAGGAAAGGCATTGGCGGCAGTAAAGGATGTGCATAAAGGCATTTTTGAGGATTGTGCCCGTTTGGGCATTGACAATGCCCGTTTTGATTATTTTAATAGTGGTGTTATGTTGCTCCATCTTGATTTTCTAAGACAATCGGATTTTGTCAACCGTGCATTGGATTTTGTAAAGAAGCATCCTTCTCTTCCTTATCATGATCAGGATGTTCTGAATGCTTTGTTGTATCAGGATGTTTTGTGGCTGCCTTATCGTTACAATTTGCATGATTGCCTTTTTCATCGGAAACGCTATTTGTCTAAGGAAGAAGAGAGTATATTATCGGATGAAATCTTGAAATATCGAGTCGTGGTCCATTTCTCTTCCCGTCGGAAGCCTTGGGGAACGCGAAGCCTTCATCCTTGGCGTAATTTGTATTTTACCTATCTTGACAAGACACCGTGGAGGGGGGAGCGTCCCACTTTGACTTGTAAAGAGTGGTGTTGGCGATTAAATAGAAGATTGTCTGGATACATGCATTGGGTAAACGGATATAGAATGTTTAAAAGTATAAAGATATGATTCCGAAAATAATTCATCTGTGTTGGTTCAGTAACGCCCCCTTTCCGGTCGAAATAAAGATTTGTTTGGACAGTTGGAAACGGGTATTACCCGATTATGAGGTGCGCCGCTGGACGTACGAAGATGCCAAAGCTATTGGTTGTCGTTTTATTGACGAAGCTTTGGAGGCACGCAAATGGGCTTTTGCTGCCGATGTGGTCCGTTTTTATGCCATCTACAAGGAAGGTGGTGTATATATGGATAGTGATATTTTGATGAAGAAACGCTTTGACCGGTTTATTCCTGAGCATGGTTTTGCCACCTTTCATGAACATATTGGTTCTAAAATGCAGTTGCAGGCAGCTTTCCTAATAGGTGAAAAGGGAAATGCCTATTGCAAATCAGTTTTCGACTATTATAACCAGCACTCTTTTCTGAAGTCGGACGGCACGTACGACCAAACGATTTCTCCGGTTGTGATGTTGGATATGGCTTATGCCAGAGGATATAAGCCTGAGGATACAGAGCAGCATTTGGATGACGATGTGGTGATTTATCCAGGATATTATGTTACCCCTTGTAAGAAGAATGTGGAAGTTCATCCCGATGCCATAGCTTTGCATACGATTTATGGTAGCTGGAGAAAGCGTAAATTCGGGCGGAAACTGGAGCTTTTTGTGAAACACCAGTTGCTTTGCATCAGATATTTCCTTTTTAAGCGTTAAGCTCCTTGTCCCATAGCTGAAGTGCTGCCAATACCGTGTCATCCATATCAGCATAGGTATATTGAGCCAGTCGGCCACCGAAAAGCACGTCGGATTGTTGCATGGCCAATTCTCTGTATCGTTGATAAAGGGCATTGTTCCGCTCGTCGTTTACCGGGTAATAGGGCTCTTTACCTATACTGAATGAGTCGGGATATTCATACGTGATGCAAGTGAACGGTTGAGTGTCGAACTCGAAATGCTTGTGCTCGATGAGGCGTGTGTAGGGAACCTCTCTTTCACAATAATTCACCACGGCATTACCTTGAAAATTGTCTGTGTCGTCCAGACGTTTGTGCTCGAATCGCAGGCTTCTGTATTCCAGATGCCCGTATTGGTAGTCGAAATACTCGTCAATGCACCCTGTATAGAGTGTTTTACGTGCTATACCGGCCAACTCGCTTTTATGTTCAAAGAAATTGCAGTTCGTTCGGACTTCCGTATGTCCCAGCAGTTTTTCAGTCAGTCGGTTGTAGCCTCCTATAGGAATGCCCTGATAAGGGTCGTTAAAGTAATTGTTGTCATAGGTAAAGCGGAAAGGGATACGCTTGATGATGAAAGCGGGCAGTTCGGTGGCGGCCCGTCCCCATTGCTTTTCGGTATAACCTTTGATAAAACGCTGATAGATGTCCTTGCCACATAATTTCAGGGCCTGTTCTTCCAAGTTGCGGGGCTCTTGGATATGGGCATATTCTCCTCGTTGTTGTTCAATCTTGGCTTGGGCTTCGGCAGGTGTGCGTACTCCCCAAAGCTGATGAAAGGTATTCATGTTGAAAGGCAAGTTGTACAGCTGACCTTCGAAGCAGGCGAGGGGTGAGTTGGTATAGCGGTTGAACTCCGTCAGGCGGTTGACGTATTCCCAGATCTTCCGTTTGTCAGTATGGAAAATGTGGGCACCATAAAGGTGTACATGGATGCCATCCACGTCTTTACAATGAATATTGCCTCCAGTGTGTGGGCGTTTGTCTATCACCAGACAACGTTTGCCTGCTTTTTGTGCTTCATGGGCAAATACGGAGCCGAACAGGCCGGTACCTACAATGAGATAATCGTAATGAGGAGTCATATCGTTGGAGAATGAATTACGGATTATTGGTTCTTAAGTTGTTGGATAGCAGTTGTCAAGGCCTCTCTGACGAAGTCACCGTTGGCCAGCTTCATGCCGATGCGGCAGGCGTTTTCCTTGAGTGTTCTGTATGTCTCTGGAGTAAGTGCTTGCAGGATGCCCTCAATATCTTCCAGCGAATTCACACAGAAGCCCGCCTGTTGTCGTTCGATGAATGGGGCCAGGGCAGCTTGTTTCCAGATAATGACCGGCATGCCGCAGCGCAGGTAGAACGATGTTTTGTGCGGATTGTTATAGCGAAGATATTCGCCGAAGTTGCCTGTACACGAATGGATGGAAGCACCGTCCCACACCAGTCCGAAGTGGCCTTGCGGATGGGCTATCAATTGGTCGGACGGAACGAATCCCTGATAGTGCAACCGTTCGCTGTTGGCTGCTTTGGTAGGTTCAAATCCGTTGCCAAAGAGTTTGAAGGCGTAAGAGTTGATGTATCTTCCCACGTCATACAGAAATTGGTTTTTACGAATGGCCAATGCACCGGCATAGACGATGTGGTAGGGCGGGAACGGCTCTTCGGCCTTCGGTACCGGATGAGGCGACAGATAGTCGAAGATACCGAGTTCGCCCACTTGGGCACGGCAACCGTTCTGGAGCAGAAAACTTTTCATGGAGGCATTGTGGGCAATGATATAATCGGCATGATTCAACCGGCGCATTTCTTTTTCTACGGTCAGCTTCTTGCGTCGGAAACTGCCCAAGTCGTGTATGATAACCACTACCTTGGCTTTTCTCCAATGTGCAGTCCTGCATACGAATGTGAAATATTTTTTCAGAGGATATTGCAGAACAAGAATGTCGCCTTTGTGCAGGCCGAACGGAGCTTTCAGTACTCCCAACAGGGTGAACAGAAAAGCCGGTATGGGATGGGTATAGTGGCTTTGTTTCAGCCCCACATTCTTGAATCCCATGGCGGCCATAATCTGTTCGATGTCGGTTTTGGCCTTGTTGCCGGCGCCGTTCAGGTCCTTGTAGTTACGTGACAGGTAGCAGTTCATGCGTTGTTCTCCTTTTGAGGTTGATGGATGATTGAATCTATTTTTTGGATGATGTTTTCTGCCTGGATGGTCGTCAGGCAGGCATAGTCGCCGCGGCGGCAGGGCTTGTTGCCGAAGACGGAGCAGGGGCGGCAGGGCAGGTTGGTCTGGACGGCGTTGTCAATGCTCTGGTGCCAGCCCATGAAGCCGGCATGAGGATGCGTGGCTCCCCATACAGAGACGACGGGGGTAGCGGTGAGCGAAGCCAGGTGCATGTTGGCCGAATCCATGGAGACCATCACTTGCAGGTGACTCATCAGTGCCAGTTCCTGATTCAGTTTCAGTTTACCTGCCAGCGAGGTGACGTTCGGGTAAGTGGTTGCCCATTGCTCCAGCTGGGGCGTTTCGGCCTTGCCGCCTCCGAAAAGGAAAACCCGGCAGTCAGTGCGTTCTGCCAGACGGGCAATGAGTGTCTCGGTGGTAGCGGCAGGCAATATCTTGCCCCGATGGGCAGCAAAGGGGGCGATACCTATCCACGACTTGTCGTCGGGCAGGTCGGTAATATCTTGGAAAAGAGCTGGATCGCCCTGCCCGTCGCCATAGATGGAGCGGAAGGTGGTGTGGACGGGCAATCCCAGTTGGCTGAATACGGCTTCGTAGCGGGCGAACGAGGTAGGGAGCGGTCGGCGGGCTGATGCTCCGTCCCGAACCAGGGCATGCTTCTCGCTCCGGCCTTTGTCGATGTGGGCCGTGCGGGCTCCCGACAGAGTGAAGAGGGTACGGATTACCTTGCCGCGGAGCACGTCGTGCAGATCGGCCACCGTGTCGTAGCCTTCGTGGCGGAGTTCGCGGAAGAGGCGTACCAATCCTCCCAAGCCCTTGTAGTTGTTCAGGTCGACACCCCGGAAACGGACGTTGGCGGGCATCCCTCCGAACAGGGGCTGTACGAAGGGGCGGCTCAACACCGTGATGTCCACTTGAGGATATTGGCGGGCAAGGCTGTCGATGACGGGCACCGTCATGGCCACGTCGCCGAAGGCCGAAAAGCGTATCACCAACAGCTTCATCACTTCTTGCCGTAGAGTACGGGGTTCAAGTCCGGGTCGTTGTACATCTTCATCTGCTTGTACACCTTCATGTACTTGCGCCCGGCCTCGATATCGGCCAGGAGCTGGTCGATGGCCGAGGAGAGGTCTTTCTGCTGCTCCAGCAGGACGGCCAGCTTGTCGGCGCACTGCTTGTGGTGCTCGGGTGTGGTGTCGGTGCGCTCCACTTCCTGGCGCATGTGGTAAATCTTCAGCGCGAGGATGGACAGGCGGTCGATGGCCCAGGCAGGACTCTCGGTGTTGATGGTGGCGTCGGGCAACACGCTGACTTCTTTATATTTGTCCAGAAAATAGCTGTCTATCAGTTCCACAAGGTCCGTGCGGTCCTGGTTGGACTTGTCGATGCGGCGCTTCAGCGTGAGGGCTTCGGCGGGGTCGATGTTCGGGTCGCGGATGATGTCCTCGAAGTGCCATTGCACGGTGTCTATCCAGTTCTTCAGATACAGGTAGTATTCGATGCTCTTCAACGGATAGGGGTTTCGGATGAGAGTATCCACGTTGTCGGTCTTGTGATAGTCGTCGATGGACTGCACGAAGATGGGGTTACAAAGTTCGGTAAAGCTCATAAAAAGTATTCTGTTTATAAATGAATGTTTCAGTCACTTCATACAAAGCTAGACAATCTTTTTGATACTTCCAAATAACTTCTTCTTAAAAAAATTGTGGATGTTTCTTTATCCCAAACTTTCAATTTTATCTTTTAATTTTTGAAGTATGAAGCTCCAGTCATAATGTGCCTTGACATAATCTGCGCCTTTTTCTCCCATTTTTGTGCGTAACTGTTCTGAAGAATCCAGTTTTTTTAGCTGTTTGACGAAACTTCGAGAACCATAGTATGGGACAGCTGCTTTTCCGCTTTTTCGACAATGTTCATAGAGTACATTACAAAATCCGTTGACTAGCATTGCTTTTTTCAGGCTCATGGCTTCAAGCAAAATTAGTGACAAACTTTCAAAGCGAGAAGGGTTTACAATAATCTTTGCATGTTGCATGATGGTAGTTTTTTCATTCTCAGTGACAAAACCTGTATATATGATATCGTCTTGGTTGATTTGCTCTGTGAACAAGCCTCCCACCAATACCAATTTTAGTCTGGAGTTGGGACATTCTTTCTTGAATAAGGAGAAATACTTGAATAAATTGTCTGTCTTACATGAGTCGACTCTGCCTACATAGAGCAGATATTCGTCTGGAATATTGTATTTTTCTTGTGTAATTTCCCAATCAGCAGGTTGTGCCATTTGAATACCGACACTGATAATACCATGTGGTGACATTTTAGGTCCGAATATTTTCTGTGCCAATCGTTCTTCTGCTTGCGTGTTGAAACCGATGTAGGCGGCGCGTGTAAACACTTCTGTGAGAATAGAGCGGAAGGAAATGCTGTGATTGTGCATGGTTGGAATCACAATTGTTTTCTTTGGAGCATAAAGAGTGGTATAATACATGTGTGGGTAGTCCAACGAAATGGGTATAAATACCTTGTACTCATTGGCATGTTCTCGAATGAAGTCAAATTCTGCAGATGAGTAGAATACATTACTGTTCATGAAGCCCAACTCGTATTTTTTGCGGTATGTCCACACTGGGAATATCGTAGCGAGAGGAGCCAATAACCGAAGTTTGTAAAGAGTTCGCCTTAGTTTGCGAGAACGTTTGGCTTTTTTATAAAACGAGTGTTCTTTTTCTTTATCAATAGGGTTGGTCCTGAATCTGCGTATCAAGACACCGTTCAGCATTTCTTCTCCTTCCGGATATTCGTCTCCTCCGGTCACATAATTCTTTACGCAGGTCGTGAGAACTTCTACCTGATAATCTTTCGTAAGGCGCTCGGCCAGCATTCTACAATGGAACTCTGCACCTCCATTTATTTCAGCTCCATATCTGACAACTACGAATGCTATTTTTTCCATACAATACAATTTAAAGATTTGAATAGGAATTAAGACAATATCGCTGTATACGGGGAGCGATTTTTCCCAATAAACTTTGTTTTTCCCATAGGGTAGCCTTAATATATAATTGGCAACGCCAAAATAAAGAGCGTTTGGCCTTGATAACCTCTGATTCGTTTAATAAACAGTATAATTGTTTATGTGGCAAACAATCTTTCAAGTCTGTAATTTCTTGAAGTATAAGTTCCAGCCTGTCTTTCAAACTGAACGGACATGATTCATTCATTTTTTGATAGTATTGTTGCAACCACTCAAAAAAATGTATACTGGCCTGAGTTCTTCTGACTCTGAGTTCTGTTTGTTTGCTGGCTGATAAGTTAGTCCCGCTGTCACGCCAAAAGACTCGGCCATTGGAGAAGGTACAGATCCCTTTATGATGGGCACATGCCACTACGGTGGCGTTATCCGAACGATAAGCTAAGTCGAAGTTAATGAACCCGCCTGCTTTTTTGAAATGTTCGGTTCGGAAAATGAATTCCGGCATGCGTGCATCAATTTGATAAGTATATAATTTTCGAAGAAAATCTTCAGATGATATCCATGAAGGAAATGGAGTACAGTGTTTGATGATTTTGTCTTCCGCATTTATCAGGTCGATATTAAAATGGTACACATCGCAATCTGTCCCTTTGTCTAATGTTTGATAAAAGGACGAAACACACAATGGGTTCATCAGATCATCATCGGAAAACATGCAAAAATAAGGCTCATTATTCATCATCTCTATACAACGTTCCCAATGATGTATTAAATTGGTATGCCCGAGATTGTTGTCGAAACGATGGTATACGATGTCCAATTGGTTGGAATATTGGTCGATAATGTCTTTTAGCGGATAAGGACTGTTGTCATCTCCAATATACAGAGTGAAACGTTGGTCAGTTTGCCGGCTGAGGGAGTTCAGGGTCTTGTCTAGATATTCTCCCTTATACGCGGGGATGATGATTGCCAGTGAGTTGTTCATATAGTCAAAGTTTGGGATAATTTCTGCAAAATTAGCATATTGTCGTGACTTTGCAAAATAATAGAATGCTCTTGATGCATTCAGTGGATAAGTATTTTTAAAAAATATGTATTATTTCGCAGTGTGGGCTATTTTCTCTATCTTTGCCTGCCGTAATATTTTAATCGCTGCAAGATGAAGGAATTCCTGCAATTAATGAGACGTTTTGTGTCTCCTTACAAGAAATATATCGGTTGGGCCATTGTTTTGAATGTCTTGTCTGCTATATTTAATGTGTTTTCGTTTACCTTGATTATTCCTATTTTGAATATATTGTTTAAAACGGGAGATGAGACGCAAGTGTTTCATTATATGGACTGGGGCAGTGCCGGTTTGAAAGATGTGGCAATAAACAATTTCTATTATTATGTGACCCAGTTGATAGACTATTACGGGCCTTCGATGACGTTACTTTTTCTGGGCCTTTTCCTGGCTTTTATGACCATGCTGAAAACAGCTTGTTATTTTGGATCGTCGGCCGTGATGATACCATTGAGGACGGGGGTCGTACGCGATATCCGGGTAATGGTTTATTCTAAGGTGATGTATTTGCCTCTCGGCTTCTTTTCTGAGGAGCGTAAGGGGGATATCATTGCACGTATGAGTGGGGATGTCGGTGAAATAGAGAATTCTGTAACCAGTTCTTTGGACATGTTGTTGAAGAATCCTATTTTGATTATACTTTATTTTTCGACACTGATTGTTACCAGTTGGCAGTTGACTTTATTCACGATATTGGTGTTGCCGGGAATGGCCTGGCTGATGGGGAAGGTTGGCAAGAAACTGAAGAGACAATCCTTGGAAGCGCAGTCCAAGTGGAGTGATACGATGGCTCAGTTGGAGGAAACGTTGGGCGGCTTGCGTATCATTAAGGCGTTCATTGCAGAAGATAAGATGGTGCGGCGTTTTAAGGAATGTAGCGATGAGTTGCGTGATGCTTCCAGTAAGGTGGCTATTCGTCAGTCGTTGGCTCATCCGATGAGTGAGTTCCTCGGTACGTTGCTTATCGTATTGGTACTTTGGTTCGGCGGATTGCTTATTTTGGGAGACAATTCTTCGATAGAGGCATCTGTCTTCATCTTTTATATGGTGATATTGTATAGCATCATTAATCCTTTGAAGGAGTTTGCCAAAGCGGGTTATAATATCCCGAAGGGTTTGGCATCAATGGAGCGCGTAGATAAAATTCTGAAAGCCGAGAACCCCATTAAGGAACCTGCCCAGCCCAAACCGCTGAAGGGACTGGAGCATCAGATAGAGTTCCGCGACATCAGCTTCAGCTACGACGGACGGCGCGAGGTGTTGAAGCACGTCAACCTGACCGTGCCCTGCGGACGGACCATCGCGCTGGTGGGGCAGTCGGGCTCGGGCAAGTCGACGCTGGTCGACCTCCTGCCGCGCTACCACGACGTACAGCAGGGCGAGATACTCATCGACGGCACCAACGTGAAGGACGTGCGCATCCGCGACCTGCGCTCGCTCATCGGCAACGTCAACCAGGAGGCTATCCTCTTCAACGACACCTTCTTCAACAACATCGCCTTCGGCGTGGAGGGGGCCACGATGGAGCAGGTCATCGCTGCGGCCAAGATTGCCAATGCCCACGACTTCATCATGGAGACGCCCGACGGCTACAACACCAACATCGGCGACCGCGGCGGCAAGCTCTCCGGCGGCCAGCGTCAGCGCATCAGCATCGCCCGCGCCATCCTGAAGAACCCGCCCATCCTCATCCTCGACGAGGCTACCTCGGCCCTCGACACGGAGAGCGAACGACTGGTGCAGGAGGCCCTGGAGCGCCTGATGAAGACGCGCACCACCATCGCCATTGCCCACCGCCTCTCCACCATCCGCAACGCCGACGAAATCTGCGTCCTCTACGAAGGCGAGATTGTGGAGCGTGGCCGCCACGAGGAGCTGCTCGCCCTGAACGGATACTACAAGCGGCTGAACGACATGCAGTCGCTGAGCTGACAAAACCATCTTTTTTGCCTATGATAACCGATTTCGACTACAATGAACTGCCCGCCTCCTACACCCTCTGTCTGCACGAGGGCTGTCCGCGGGCTGCACAGTGCCTGCGTTGTGCGCTGGGGCTTGGTGTGCCGGCCGAGCGTACGTTCATCCACATCCTGTCGCCTGCCGCCGCCCGTCGTCTGGCAGGAGACCAGTGTCCCCACTTCCGTCCCATCGTGAAGTATTCCTATGCGCGGGGCATCGAAAGCTTGCTGCGCCAGCTGCGTTCTTTCCCCTACGACGATGCCGTCTGGATAAAGGATAAAGTGTATAACTTTTTCGGTCGTTGGAAATACTATGAAATCAAGCATGGCGACCGCCTGGTGACGCCCGAAGAGCAGGCGGAGATTCGGAAATACTTCCTCAAGCGCGGCATTACCGCCGAACCTTCCTTCGACGAGCGGATTGAACAGTTTAGTTTTGTATAACGCTGATAATCAGTGTTGATTTTTTCAGGTGGCACTTCTGAAAAACCTGAAAAGTTTTCAGGTGACATTCAGTCGTTACCTGAAAGCCTTTCAGGTAGGGACTGAAGGGTCTTCAGGTAGGGACTGAAAGGTCTTCAGGTACGGACCTGAAAAAGCTTCAGGTCGCACCTGAAAAGATGGAAGGGTAGGAGGGGAGGGGCGGAAGAAGATTTTACTTGCTTAATTTGAGGAGTGTTTGTTGTGATTTATTAAATTGAAAAATCTGAAGAAGATAGAATATGTGGAAGAACACTAAAAGAATGCATTCTGTTTACATTGAGTGCCAATAAGACTTTCCCGTCAGATACCTCTGCCTATTTCCGCCCGAAGTCGGCCGGCACCTCGCCCCACTTCTCCGTCTCCCACTTCAGGATGGGCGTGGTGTAGGTATTCTCGCGCAGCCACTTCTCGGCCCGTTCGATGAGTTGGAACAGGGCCTCGGTGCGCGGTTCGCGGGGGAGCTTGGTCTTGCACCGCTTTTGCTTTACCCAGCTGATGGCGTTGCGGCTGTCGCTGTAGATGGGCATGTCGAATCCCTTCTGCTTCAGCAGGGCGAGGCCGTGGACGATGGCCAGAAATTCGCCGATGTTGTTCGTGCCATAGACGGGGCCGTAGTGGAACACCTGCTGGCGCGAGGCCACGTGCACGCCGCGGTACTCCATCTGCCCCGGGTTGCCGCTGCAAGCCGCATCCACGGCCAGGCTGTTCTCCACCACCTCGGGCGGCAGCGGACCGTCTGTCCGGGAGGGTTTCTGTATCTGCTCGGTGGAGGTTTTGGGGCTGATGTAGTCGTGGGGCGACGAGGCGAAGGCCCGCTCGGCCTCCTCCCGTGTGTCGAACGACTTGAACCGCGCGCCCTCATAGCCTTTGGTCTGCAGCTGGCAGTCCGTCCAGCTGTCATAGATGCCGGGAGCGACGCCGGCCCATACGACGTAGTATTTCTGTTTCTTTTTCATGCGGCAAAGGTACAAATATTTCCCGTTTCCGGCTCTGCACGTTGCAGAATTGCTTACCTTTGCCCGCAAATCACAGGCTGTTATTATGATACGCATCTTTTTGACCGGCTACATGGGTGCCGGAAAGACTACCCTTGGCAAGGCCTTCGCCCGGGAACTGGGGCTGACCTTCATCGACCTCGACTGGTACATCGAGGAGCGTTTCCACCGCACCGTCTCCGAGCTTTTCCGCGAGCGGGGCGAGAACGGCTTCCGCCAGCTGGAGCGCAACATGCTGCACGAGGCGGGCGAGTTCGAGGACGTCGTCATCTCCACCGGAGGCGGCACGCCGTGCTTCTTCGACAACATGGACTACATGAACCGCCAGGGGCAGACGGTGTTTCTCGATGTGCCCGTCGACGTGCTCTTCCGCCGCCTGCGTGTGGCCACCCAGCAACGGCCCATCCTGCGGGGCAAGACGGACGACGAGCTGCGTGTCTTCATCGGCAGTGCGCTGGAGGGCCGCATGCCCCACTATAGCCAGGCCCGTTACCGTTTCGACGGCAGCCGGCTGGAAGACCGTCATCAGATAGCGGAGTCGGTCGGTAGTCTGCGTCGCCTGTTGGAACTGTAAAATCTTTGTCATTCATGTGTATTTTCGGCCGTAAAGGCTGGTTTTACGGGATTTATATGTATTTTTGTCCACCAAATAGTTAAACCTAATTTAAACTGCTAAGTAACAGACAATGAGAAAATGGCGTATTGAAGATTCGGAAGAGCTGTACAACATCACGGGTTGGGGCACTTCCTACTTTGGTATCAACGAGAAAGGGCATGTAGTGGTAACCCCCCGCAAGGACGGTGTGGAAGTTGATCTGAAGGAACTGGTCGACGAGCTCCAGCTGCGCGACGTGACGGCTCCCATGCTGGTGCGCTTTCCCGACATACTGGACAACCGCATCGAGAAGGTGTCCTGCTGCTTCCAGAAGGCAGCCGAAGAGTATGGTTACAAGGGTGAGAACTTCATCATTTATCCCATCAAGGTGAACCAGATGCGTCCCGTCGTGGAAGAGATGATCAACCACGGGAAGAAGTTCAACCTCGGCCTGGAGGCAGGTTCGAAACCCGAACTGCATGCCGTCATTGCCGTCAATACCGACCCCGAGTCGCTCGTGGTGTGCAATGGCTACAAGGACGAGAGCTTCATCGAGCTGGCCCTGCTGGCCCAGAAGATGGGCAAGCGCATCTTCCTCGTCGTCGAGAAGCTGAACGAGCTGAACCTCATCGCCAAGATGGCCAAGCAGCTCAAGGTGCGCCCCAACATCGGTATCCGCATCAAGCTGGCCTCCAGCGGTAGCGGCAAGTGGGAAGAGAGCGGCGGCGACGCCAGCAAGTTCGGCCTGACGTCCAGCGAACTTCTTGAGGCTCTCGACTTCCTCGAGAAGAAGGACATGAAGGACTGCCTGAAGCTGATTCACTTCCACATCGGCAGCCAGATTACCAAGATACGCCGCATCAAGAACGCCCTGCGCGAGGCATCGCAGTTCTATGTGCAGCTCCATAAGATGGGCTTCAACATAGAGTTCGTTGATACGGGCGGCGGCATGGGCGTGGACTATGACGGTACCCGCTCCAGCAACAGCGAAAGCTCTGTGAACTACTCCATACAGGAATACGTGAACGACGTCGTGTCGACCTTCGTCGATGCGGCCGACAAGCACGGCTTCCAGCATCCCAACATCATCACTGAGACGGGCCGCAGCCTGACCGCCCATCACTCCGTCCTCATCTTTGAGGTGCTGGAGACGGCTTCCCTGCCGCAGATGGACGACGACTGGGAGCCGGGTGAGGATGCCCACGAGCTGGTGAAGGAGCTCTACGACATCTGGGACAACCTGAGCCAGCGCAGCATGCTCGAGCCCTGGCACGATGCCCAGCAGATACGCGAGGAGGCGCTCGACCTCTTCAGCCACGGCATCGTGGACTTGAACACCCGTGCTCAGATTGAGAAGCTCTATTGGAGCATCTGTCGCGAAATCAACTCCATCGCCAGCGGGCTGAAGCACTGCCCCGAGGAGTTCCGAAAGCTGAACAAGCTGCTGGCCGACAAGTACTTCTGCAACTTCTCGCTCTTCCAGTCGCTGCCCGACTCGTGGGCCATCGACCAGATGTTCCCCATCATGCCCATCCAGCGCCTGGACGAGAAACCCGACCGCGAGGCTACGCTTCAGGACATGACGTGCGATTCCGATGGCAAGATTGCCAACTTCGTCACTTCCCGTCCCGATGCTACCACCTTGCCTCTGCACTCCCTGCGCGACAAGGAACACTACTATGTGGCTGTTTTCCTTGTAGGTGCCTATCAGGAAATCTTGGGCGACATGCACAACCTCTTCGGTGATACGAATGCCGTGCACGTTTCTGTCAACTCCAAGGGTTACTCCATCGATCAGCTCATCGACGGTGAGACGGTGGCCGAGGTGCTCGACTATGTGCAATACAACCCCAAGAAGCTGGTACGCAAGCTCGAGACATGGGTGACCCAGTCCGTCAAGGAAGGCCGCATTTCGCTCGAGGAAGGCAAGGAGTTCCTGGCCAACTACCGTTCGGGTCTGTACGGATATACTTATTTGGAATAAAGTAATTTTCACCACAGAGGACACAGAGTGGCACAGAGGGAGAAGAAAACTCTGTGAAACTCTGTGGCCTCTGTGGTGAACTCATATATAAAGGAATATGAAAGAAAAACTCACACTCATCAAAGTAGGCGGCAAGATTGTAGAGGAGGAAGCGACCCTCCATCAATTGTTGGACGACTTTGCCGCCATTGAAGGCCGAAAGGTGCTGGTGCATGGTGGAGGCCGCTCGGCCACGAAGTTGGCCGAACGCCTGGGCATCGAGAGCCGCATGGTGAACGGCCGCCGCATCACCGATGCCGAGACGCTGAAGGTCGTGACGATGGTCTATGGCGGATTGGTGAACAAGAACATTGTGGCCGGTCTACAGGCCCGTGGCGTCAATGCACTGGGACTGACGGGAGCCGATATGGATGTCATCCGCTCCGTGAAACGCCCTGTGAAGGACATCGACTACGGTTTTGTGGGCGACGTGAAGCAAGTCAATGCCACGCTGCTGGGTGACCTGATTGCCAAAGGGGTGGTGCCCGTTATGGCTCCCCTGACTCACGACGGAGAAGGTCACATGCTCAACACCAATGCCGATACCATTGCGGGCGAAACGGCCAAGGCTTTGGCAACCCTGTTTGATGTTACACTGGTCTATTGCTTCGAAAAGAAAGGAGTGCTGCGCGACGAAAACGACGACGACAGCGTCATCCCCACTATCAATCCGGCCGAATTCAAGCAGCTGGTGGCCGAGGGCGTGATACAGGGTGGCATGATTCCCAAGCTGGAGAACTCTTTCGAGGCTTTGGAAGCTGGTGTATCCGAGGTCGTAATTACCTTGGCATCAGCCATAAACGGACAGGGAGGCACCCGTATCCGAAAATAATTTGAAAAAAAGTGGCTGTCTGCTGTAACTTTTATCCCGCTGAACCGTCAATTCATTAGAAGATGCAGAAAATCGACTTTCGTAACGACATTCTTCCGCTGAAGGACAAACTCTTTCGGCTTGCCCTGCGGATTACGTTCGACAGGGCAGAGGCAGAAGATATCGTGCAGGAGACGATGATACGCGTCTGGAACAAGCGCGACGAGTGGGACGGGCTGGAGTCAGTAGAAGCCTATTGCCTGACGGTAGCCCGTAATTTGGCCATCGACCGCAGTGAGAAGAAAGACTCGCAGACGGTAGAGCTGACCCCCGAGGCCGAACAGACGCCCGATGCATCGAGCCCTTACGACCGGCTGGTGAACAAGGAACGGTTGAAACTGGTGCACCGACTGGTCAGTGAACTTCCCGAAAAGCAGCGCCTGATTATGCAGCTGCGCGACGTGAAGGGCAAAAGTTACAAGGAAATAGCCGTTGCTCTGCACCTGACGGAAGAGCAGGTCAAGGTAAACCTGTTCAGGGCAAGGCAGAAAGTGAAACAGAAATTTATAGATATAGACAGTTATGGACTCTAACTATATAGAACAATTATTGGAACGTTACTGGCAGTGCGAGACTTCTCAGGAAGAAGAAGCACAGCTCCGTTCGTTCTTCAATAGTGAAGACGTGCCTGCGCACCTGCTCCGCTACAAGGATTTGTTCGTATATCAGGAGTTTCTGCAACAGGACGGTTTGGGCGAGGACTTCGACCAGAAGGTGTTGGCGCAGGTGGAAGTGCCTGTGGTCAAGGCTCGTCGTATGACGCTGATGTCGCGCTTCATGCCGTTGGTCAAGGCGGCTGCTGTGATTGCTCTGATGTTTTCATTGGGCAATGTCATGCAGCATTCTGTTTTCGACAATGGCGGTGCTGTCGTTTCGCCCGATACCATAGGAAAGCAGATGTCTGCACCGTCTGTAGCGCTTTCGGACAATCCTTCCGAAAGTCATGAGAAGCAGTTGATGGACAGCCTGACTCGTGGAAACAAGAAGACGGAGGCCGAAAAGAAATGAATTTTCATTGTTTTTAAATATACATTTTCATTTGCTTTAAAAAATAGTTAGTGTGCTTTATTAAAACGACTTGAGGCTGTGAAGTTTCAATTCTCTCAAAATCTTATAAAAACTAACTAAAATAAATGGGATGCCGCGTGATGCAGCGTCCCTTTATTTTTTTAGTAAGGCAAAGCCATAAAAAAAGAAGGCCCGATGAACGGACCTTCCCTTGTTAGAGAGTTTTGTCTGCCCACAGGCAGAAGTCAGAGAGAATTTGTCGGTTTAGTTGGTTGTTTTTATAACTTGTACAGTTTCTTTTTTTCTGGATAGTCCAGTTCCGGATCGCCTTTGTAGCCGATACTGCCACTACCGCTGACACGCGCTTTCAGATACTCTACAGCATGGCACTTGATGTCGCCCGATCCTGCTACACTGGCTGTTACACGCTGTACACTGAAGTTGTCGGCATAGAGGTCGCCCGATCCTGCCACACTATAATTGGCCTTGTCTGCACTGCCGCTGATTTTTACGGTACCCGATCCTGCTACGCTGGCATTGGCTGATGTAACCTGGACGTTTTCAATCTTCAGGTCACCCGATCCTGCTACGGAGATGTTCAGGTCGGTTGCTTTGAGCTGTTTGCACTCGATGTCGCCCGACCCCGCTACATTGGCTGTGAATCCTTGTGTGCATTGTATGTTGCTGGCTGTGATGTCACCCGAGCCTGCCACGTTCATCTTCAGCTGGTCGGTTTTCAGGCCGTTGGTGAAGTCGAAGTCGCCCGATCCGGCTACGCTGACTGCATTCAGGTCTTCCGATGTCACGCGGATTTCCAGCTTGTTGTAGGCTACCTTCACATTCTTTTTGAATCCCAGGTTCAGCTTTCCGTCTTTGACGTAGATGTCGAGCAGGTCGACAATGTTGTCCGATGTATAGATTTCCACTTTCGGCTTGCCCGCTTGTTGTGTGTAGGTGACGTCGAGGCTGCCGCCGACGGCTATCTGGTCGAAGTCGTTGACCTTGATCTGTTTGGTTACGTAGTTTTTGCTTGCTTTGACTTCCTTGCCGCCCAGCCAGCTGCAGCCTGTGTTGAAGTGGTGGGAATACGATTGTGCGCACGCGCTTAAAACGGTTGCCAGCAGGAAGATAGAGGTAAGTGTTGTAAACTTTTTCATATTCGTTGGTATTTTAAATGTTATTCTCTTGCTTTATCTATTAGACGAAAGCCGGGTGCCGAACGTTGCAACGGCTGGCGTCTTTTTTTGTTTTTATTTTCTGCTTGTGTAGATGCAAGAAGCGTACCAGAAATGTAAACGTCTGATTATGAGTAAAGATTGGAAAAGTGAATTGTTCATAATCGGACAGTGTGTTCGTTTTTGTGCACAAAAGTTTTGTAGTTTTGTGCGGAAGTTCGTTCATTTGCAGACGAAATCCAGCAGAAACAAGGATAATGGAAAGCAAACAACGATGCATGACGGGCCAGTCGGTTACCGATGCCGAACTGGGAACTGTCGCGGTGCGGGTCAATCCTCGTGCCCGCCGTCTGATATTTCGGGCGGTGGAGGGAGGTTTTGTAGCAACCGTCCCTTTGGGAGCGACGTGGGGAGATGTGGCGAAAGGATTGGAAACCTTGCGTCCCCGCCTGCGTGAAGCACAGGCACGTCGAAGCGAAAAGCTGATAGACTTGAACTATCGGATTGAGGCGGAGCACTTCAAACTGACGCTGGTAGAGAGGGATACCCGGCGGTTTCAGGCACGTTCGGAGCTGGGGGCGATGCAGATTCTCTGCCCAAGGGATACCGATTTTTCCAATCCCCAGCTTCAAGTCTGGCTGAAGAAGGTGATAGGCGAGGCCTTGCGGAAGAATGCCAAGCTGGTGTTGCCTCCCCGTCTGCATGCCTTGTCGAAGCGGCATGGCTTGCCTTTCCACGAGGTTAAGATAAACTCCAGCTCCGGCCGTTGGGGTAGTTGCTCCACGCGTAAGGACATCAACCTGTCCTATTACTTGCTGCTCCTGCCGCAACACCTCATCGACTATGTGCTGTTGCATGAACTGACACATACGCGTGTCATGAACCACAGTGCGGAATTCTGGGAGATGCTCGACCGCCTGACCGACGGCCGATGTGAGGCCTTGAGGCGGGAACTGAAGGAATTCTCCGCCTCTTTATAAGGTAAGGGGATTATTCTTGAGGCAGCTGCTTCACCCCGTCGCCTTCTTTCTCGAAACGATAAGTACCGCCTTTCTCGCTCAGTTCGAAGAGTGAAATTCGTTCGGTGGCATTGTCTACAATCATCAGGGCACTTTCTTCGTCGAAGCGTTTCACCTCGAGGTCGAAGGGCGTGCGGTCGATGGTCTTGTTCAGCAACAGGCTGTCGTTGATGTAGATGGATACGGAGTCGCCCTCAAAACCCTTGACCAGCGAGACGGTATAGTGTTCGGCATAGTGACGTTCTCCGTCCTTGCGCTGGAGGCGCATGCTCATGTAGGCGAAAAGGACAACCACGAAGATGACGGCAAAGGCCAGGATGCCGTTGCCTATCATGAATTGTTTGTTGGTGTTCAGGCGGTGGGTCATAGCAGTGTCTTTTCTTTTTTCTCGCGACAAATGTACCGATAATCTTCGAACTTTCGGCATGAAACAGCCATATTCTTGGATTGCGGCCGATTTTATTTGCATCGCCCGATAAATCTGTGTAAATTCGGCGGCTGAACCAAAGCAATGCTTTCCGCCAGAGAAAACACCGCTTTTCTCCTCGCAAAGCATTGCTTTCTGCCAAGGATTGCATAACGTACGAAATATCATGAAAAAGCATTGGATTCTGTCGCTGGCACTGGCGGCAAACGTATGGGTCGCTGAAGCCCAACAGGTGGCTCCGGCCATTCCCCGAGATGAAAAGATAGAGCGGCAGGTAGAAAGCCTGTTGCAGAAGATGACGCTCGACGAAAAGATCGGGCAGATGTGCGAACTCACCATCGATGTCCTGCAGGACCGTAGCGGCGGGCAGGGCGCGAAGGATTTCCGCCTGAGCGAGGCCAGGCTCGATTCGGTCTTCGGCAAGTACAAGGTGGGCTCCATCCTGAACGTGCCTCAGGGCAAGGCGCAACCTGTAGAGAAGTGGCAGGAAATCATCCGCCGCATTCAGGAGAAGTCGATGGAGGAGATCGGCATCCCCTGCATCTATGGCGTCGACCAGATACACGGCACCACCTATACACGGGGTGGCACCCTCTTTCCGCAAGGCATCAACATGGGTGCGGCCTTCAACCGCGAACTGACCCGCCGCGAGGCCGAAATCTCCGCCTACGAGACCAAGGCAGGCAGCATCCCCTGGACATACGCACCCGTCACCGACTTGGGGCGTGACGCACGCTGGCCCCGCATGTGGGAGAACTATGGCGAAGACTGCTACCTGAACGCCGAGATGGGACGCGAGTCGGTATTGGGTTTCCAAGGCGATGACCCCAACCACATCGGCCCCAACCACATTGCCGCCTGCATGAAGCACTACATGGGCTATGGCGTACCTGTGTCGGGCAAGGACCGTACGCCCTCGTCCATTACCGAACAGGACATGCGCGAGAAGCATTTTGCCCCCTATCTGGAAATGGTAAGGAACGGCGCCCTCTCCATCATGGTCAACTCGGCCATGAACAACGGCCTGCCCTTCCATGCCAACTACGAACTGCTGACCAAGTGGCTGAAGGAAGACCTCAACTGGGACGGCATGATTGTGACCGACTGGGCCGATATCAACAACCTTTATGCCCGCGACCACATAGCCAAAGACAAGAAAGAAGCCATCAAGCTGGCCATCAATGCCGGCATCGACATGTCGATGGATCCCTACAGCTGGGATTTCTGCATCCTGCTGAAGCAGCTGGTGCAGGAGGGCGAGGTGCCGATGAGCCGCATCGACGATGCCGTGCGCAGGGTGCTCCGCCTGAAGTACCGCCTCAATCTGTTCGAGAAACCCTATTATGACCTCAAGGACTACCCGCTCTTCGGCAGTGACGAACATGCCGCCGTGGCCCTGCATGCCGCCGAAGAGTCGCTGGTGCTGCTCAAGAACACAGACAACCTCCTGCCGCTGGCCAAGGGAAAGAAAATCCTGCTGACCGGTCCGAACGCCAACTCCATGCGCTGCCTTAACGGCGGTTGGTCGTACACTTGGCAGGGAAGCAATGCCGAGGACTGTTCAGAACCTTACAATACCATTCTCGAAGCTTTCATCAACAAGTTCGGTGCCGAAAATATCATTTACGAAGCCGGTGTGACCTATAACGAGAAGGGCAACTGGTGGGAAGAGAATACGCCCGAAATCGAGAAGGCCGTGACTGCCGCCGCCCAAGCCGACTATATCGTGGCCTGCATCGGCGAGAACTCCTATTGCGAGACGCCTGGCAATTTGAACGACCTCACCCTGTCTGCCAACCAACGCCGTCTGGTGCAGGCCCTGGCCGAGACGGGCAAGCCCCTTGTCCTGATACTGAACGAAGGCCGTCCGCGTATCATCGCCGACATTGAGCCACTCAGCAAAGCTGTTGTCAACATCATGCTGCCGGGTAACTATGGCGGCGATGCGCTGGCCAACCTGCTGGCAGGCGACGCCAACTTCAGCGGCAAGATGCCCTATACCTATCCCAAGTATCCTCATTCACTGGTGACCTACGACTACAAGCCGTGCGAACACATCGGCAAGCCGATGGAGGGCGCTTACAATTACGATGCGGCGGTCAACGTGCAATGGGCCTTCGGTTACGGACTCAGCTACACCACCTTTGCCTATAGCAACCTGCGGGTGGACAAGGAACACTTTACGGCCGACGACGTGCTCACCTTCACCGTCGATGTGAAGAATACAGGCCGTCGTGCGGGTAAGGAGAGCGTGCTGCTCTTCAGTAGCGACTTGGTAGCTTCGTTGACCCCCGACAACCGTCGCCTCCGCAATTTCGAGAAAGTCGAGCTCCAGCCGGGTGAAACCCACACCGTCACGCTGAAGCTGAAGGCTTCCGACCTGGCCTTTGTGGGCTATGATGGTCGTTGGGTACTCGAAGCGGGCGACTTCCGCATGCAGGCAGGTAATCAGGTGCTGGACATCACTTGCACAGAGACAAAGAAATGGGATACTCCGAATAAATGAACCGCCTTCAAAACGGCAGAAGAAAAATGAATCAGACACAGACAAACCGCATCGAAGTGGTCGACGCTCTGCGCGGCCTGGCCTTGTGTGCCATTGTGATTGTACATTGCTTTGAGCATTACAATCTGTATTACATTCCCGAGAGAGTTCCCCAGTGGCTGACGGCCTTGGACAAGGAAGTATGGAATACCACCTGGTTCTTGCTGGCGGGGAAGGCATTCTCTACCTTTTCCCTGCTTTTCGGCTTCAGTTTCTTCATCCAGCTCGACAATGCGGCCCGTCGGGGCATGCCTTTCAGGGGGCGGTTTGTCTGGCGCATGTTTCTGCTGCTGCTTTTCTCGCAGCTCCATTCCCTCTTCTACAACGGCGACATCCTGTTGCTCTATTCGGTAATGGGGCTTCTGCTGGTGGCTCTTTGCCGTCTGTCCAACCGTGTGGTACTGACGGTAGCCGTTATCATGATTCTTCAACCCTTGGAGTGGATTCGTCTGCTATGCGCTCTGTTGGATATCCCCTTCCTTGATTATGGAAACCATTGGCTGACCTATGCCAAGCTGGCCAAGCCTGTCATGGAGTCGGGTAATGTGTGGGAAGTCATCGCGTCGAACATCACTTACGGCCAGTTGTATGGTAATTTATGGCAGATAGAGAACGGCCGCATTTTCCAGATAGGCGGCTTGTTCCTCTTCGGCATGGTGGCCGGTCGGGAACAACTCTTCAGGAATACTCCGGCTTCCATACGCCGCTGGAAGTGGCTGGTGTTATGGGCTGCCGTGCTGTTTGTGCCTTTCCATATTGCGAGGAGTGCCTATCCGGCCTGGGTGGAGGGTTGCCCACGGCTGGCCATGCCGCTCGACATTGCCCTTCCTTCCATCAGTAACTTCCTGCTGATGGTGGTACTTGTCGGCCTATTCACCTTGGTTTGGTACGACCGTGGAGAAGGGTTCAAGTTTCAGCGTCTGTTCATTCCCTATGGCAGGATGAGCCTGACGAACTATATCCTTCAATCCATTATCGGTGTATCCCTGTTCTATGGTTTCGGTTTGGGATTGTATCGCTATACGGGTGCTACGGTCTGCCTGCTGATTGCTTTAGGTATCTTTACGCTTCAGCTCCTTTTCAGCCGCTGGTGGCTCGGACGTCACAGGCAGGGACCGTTGGAATGGGTATGGAAGAAGCTGACTTGGCTGGGGGCCCGCAGGGGTTGATAAAGACGGATGCCAAGCTCTCAGGGCGTTAAGTTATTTCTTCTTCCGCTTTTCTCTTTCCGTTCCCTGTGCCAGGGATGCCTTTTCACATTGCCGGAGAAATTTGTTCACATGCCATGTGAAAAGGTGTCTCTGGCACGGGGAATGGGGAAACCTGTTTTGTTTTGGAGAAAAGAATTGGGAGAAACTTCTTTTTGCCGATATGGAAAATTTGAAGGGGAAATATGATTGTACAATCGAAAAAGCTTGTATTTTTGTGAACTGATTCGGTGTTATACAAAAAATAAGTCATCTAATAATGAAACGCATCAACCTTTTGATAACCCTTATTGGGATTCTTTTCTTTCATACGGATTTGTATTCGTCTCCGGACTTTTATTTTTCCAATTTGAATCTGAAAGATGGCTTGTCACAGATTTCAGTTTTGGATATTCTCCAGGACTCCAAAGGCTATATGTGGTTTGCTACGCGCAATGGATTGAACCGTTATGACGGGAAAAATTTTGTAGTTTATAAAAATGACCCGAAGGACTCGTTGAGCTTGAGCAACAATCATATTTATTGTCTGGCAGAAGATTATAATCAGAATCTGTGGATTGGAACTTTTCACGGTTTGAATGTGTTGGATATGAAGACAAACAGAATGACACGCGTGGCCAACAGTCCGTATTGGGAACTTGAGGATATTGCAATCAATTGTCTGTTGGTCGATTCGCATGACCGTTTGTGGATAGGGACTGGACAAGGACTTTATATCTATGAGATACCAACAGGTAATTATCGTTCTTTTCAGCACATCGAAGAATTAAAGAATAAAGGTATTACTTCTATTTGCGAAACACACGACGGACAATTTTGGATAGGTACCTCTGGTGATGGGATATGGATCTGTAATCCGCAGTTACATGTGCAAAGGCATTTGACAGAGTCTTCACCCGATATTCGTTTGTCAGGAAACTCGGTCTCTGTAATTTATGAAGATGTGAAGGGTAATGTTTGGGTAGGCAGTAAGTATACAGGACTCTGCCGGATTAATTTACAACAAAATACAACTCACTTCTTTACGCAGTACAATAGTCCGCTGAACAGTAACAGTATCCGGCGGATTATAGAATATCAAGGACAGTTATTGATTGGAACTTTCGACGGATTGTACGTGTTGGATCTGAATACGGATGAGATTGTCCGACATTCGGATGTGTCGTTGAGACGTGGGTATTTAACGCATTTTTCCGTTTATGCCTTGTATGTGGACAAAAGTCAGACATTGTGGGTGGGAACCTACTCGGGTGGAGTAAACTGCTCCAGTGTTCTTAATGACAGATTTGTATTCCATGATCCCGCTTCTATCTTGAATACTTATTTAAGTGTATATGGCATTATGGCATGTGGAGCTGACGATGATGTGTATATTGCAACGGAGGGAGGAGGAATTCTTGTGTATGATTATAAGGATGGTTCGAAATATACTTATTATCCGATTGAAGGAAAAGCAGTTCAGAAATATAATCAGAATATGGTGAAATGCCCTTATTTGGAAGGGGATACTTTATGGTGTGGAACAGCTAAAGGAGCTATTTATCGGTTTGATCTAAAAAAGAAGCTTTATACGTTGGTTTATCGTCTGCCGGAAGAGACAGCAGCCATCTATTCAATATTGAGAGATAGGGCTGGGCGTATGTGGGTTGCCAATGCATCAGAAAAAGGATTGCTCTGTCGATGGCCGGATGGTAGGACACAGAAGGATTTCCAGACGGCTGATGGTCGGATTTTGCCGGCTTTCAGTGCTCGTTGTCTGTTTGAGTTGGCGCCGGATGTAATGCTGTTTGGTACCCGAAGTCATGGCTTGTTCAGGTATGACTTGTTGTCAAAGAAATATGAACATTATTATGCTGGTGGAAAGGGAAGTGCACATTTGTTGGACAATTATGTGACTTCTATCTTGAAAGATCAGCGTGGAAGAATCTGGATTGGCACATTTGGAGGCGGTATAGCCCTGTATGAGGATGGTAAAGGTATCATCAAATCGTATACAAAGGATCAGGGGGTGATTGATAACGAGGTTGCAGCTGTAGTTGAAGACAGAAAAGGTAATTTGTGGTTGTCTACTACCAGCGGAATTTCGTGTTTTAATCCTGAGGAGGAATCTTTTGTAAATTATCACTTGAATAATGGTATTGGAATAGAAGAATTTACACCTCATAGTGGTATTTTGTTGCCCAACGGTGAGATTGCCTTCGGAGGCAATAATGGTTTCATAACGTTCAATCCGGCAGAAATACAGCAAAATTCTTATGTACCTTCGTTGGTATTGAACAGTCTGACTATCAATAACCGGCTTATCAAGCCGCAGGATGAAACGGGTATTTTGAATGTTGTGTTGGATGATGTTGATAAAGTAAGTTTGGAGTATAACCAGAATAATTTGTCCATCGCTTACAGTGCCTTGAACTATGTGTTTTCGGACCAGAATCAGTATGCCACTTTTTTACATGGGTACGATAAGGAATGGCATTATATAGGTAATCGAACGGAAGCCTATTATACGAATCTCTCGCCTGGTACGTATGTGTTTGAGGTAAAGGCTGCCAATAACGACGGTGTGTGGCAGGAAAAAACCAGAAAGCTTGTGATTGAAATTCATCCGCCTCTGTGGAGAACCTGGTATGCCTATTCGTTTTATGTTGTTCTTGTGTTGACGGTTCTGGTCCTTATCATGTATTATGTCAGCAAGAAACAGAAGCTTGAGAGAGAACTGTACTATCAGCAACAATTGCAAAAGCAGCAGGATGAATTCCATGAAAACAAGATTCGTATGTTTACCAATTTCTCGCATGAATTGCGAACTCCGTTGACATTGGTCATTTCGCCATTGCAGGAACTGGTAGCAATGTCGGGATTGACGAGCGTTGTCCGTAACAAGTTGGATTTGGTTTATAGTAATGCCCAGCGTCTGTTGTTGTTGGTCAATCAGCTGTTGGATTTGAGAAAGAGTCAGGAAGGAAAGCTGGATTTGCACATATCCAAAAGCAATCTGATACCTTTCTTGGAAGAGATTCATTTGGCCTTCTCTCATTTGGCCATGAGGAAGTCCATTCATTTTGAGTTTGAGAAAGATGAGAGTTCTTTTTATGCCTGGTTCGATAAATCACTGGTTGAGAAGGTCGTTTTCAATCTTCTTTCCAATGCGATAAAGTTTACTCCCGATAATGGGCGCATCGTCTTGTCTTTGAAGAAATGTGGGTATCAAGAGATTCCGACAGAATTGCGGACAACATTACCGGCGGAAATACCGCAAGAGATGGAGTTTGCCCTCATTAGTGTTTCAGATAGTGGTTGTGGCATACCTGAGGAGGAATTGAAACACATATTCACTCCTTTCTATCAGGTAGAGGAGCAAGTGCCGGCAGAAGTAGGGACAGGCTTGGGGCTTAGTCTGGTACACACGATAGTCAAGTTACATCATGGTTGTATAACGGTCGATTCCAGCCCTTCAAAAGGTAGTGCGTTCACTGTATATATCCCTATTCTTTCTTCAGCCTATTCCGAGCAGGATATCGAAAGGGGCAGTTCGGTGGCGGATGAGGTGATTGTTTCTGGAGGAACGCATGAAAAGGTACCTGTCGGACGGAAATGGACGGTACTGCTGGTAGAAGACAATGCCGATGTACGTCAGTATGTGAAGGAATATCTGGAAGATTATTATTACATTGTGGAAGCAGATAATGGAGCAGATGCTTTGGAGTTGGCTTTACAGAAATATCCAGACTTGGTGTTGAGCGACATTATGATGCCTAAAATGGACGGTCTGGAGTTGTGCAGACGCATTAAGGATGATATTCAGCTGGAGCATATTCCGGTAGTTCTGATGACAGCCAAGTCGATGGTAGAACATATCAAAGAAGGTTTCTCGGTAGGGGCTGATGACTACATTGTGAAGCCTTTCAACATTGAAATTCTGGTAAGCCGATTGCAAAACATTCTTTTATCGCGAGAAAAATTGAAAAAACTGTATGGCAAAAAGTTTGCTCCTGATGCCATGGGTATTGAGATTGTATCGGGCGATGACCGCTTTACCCAAAAACTGTTTGAAGTCATTGAAAAGAATATCTCCAATCCTGATTTGAATATTGATTTGTTAAGCTCCGAGTTGGGGTTGAGCAGGTCTAATCTGTATCGGAAACTGAAGGCTGTCACAGAATTGTCTCCGACAGAACTGATACGTAACAAAAGATTGGAAATCGCGGCCAAACTTTTGTTGGAGTCATCTTATACGATATCGGAGGTCGCAGTATATGCTGGGTTCAACAGTCATGCCTATTTTACCAGTTGTTTCAAGAACTTCTATGGCTATTCGCCTACGGAATGGGTACAGATGAAAAAAGATCAGGCTTGATCCAAATGGATCTGTCAGTTCTATATTGGGACGATATTGATAAGTTTCTGAATAGAATTGATAGAACATTTTGTGGGATTCCTCTATCTTTGTTTCGACAATTGATAAACAAACATAGATATTGATATTCTATCCATGAGAACATTGATCAAGACTTTTTGTGCGGCCGTATGCATGTCCGCAAGTGTAATGACTTATGCAGTAAATGGGGCAGGGCTGAATGTATCCCAAGTATCCGAAACTAAAACTGAAAACGTATGGAGCCGGCAGGCCGTTGAGCAACTGGGGAAAAAAGTTGCCGACTGGCAAATAAAGGAGTTCCCCAATACCCGACATGGAGCAAAAGACCAGCGAGGTTGGGTAGCTGGTGCATGGTATATGGGCTTGTGTGACTGGGCAGAGCTTTCAGGTGACTCCACGTATTACAACTGGATGAAAAAAACTTTCTCGGGACAACGTTGGCAATTGGGCAATCGCATGTATCATGCGGATGACTTTTGTGTAGCCCAAACTTACATAGATTTGTACGAAAAGTTTAAGGATAAGAACATGTTGGAGCCTACGTTGGCTCGTACAGAGTGGTTGGTGGGTCATCCTTCCAATGGAAGTGTAGATTTCAGAGTCCCTCATTTGCGTCAGGAACGTTGGACGTGGTGTGATGCCTTGTTTATGGCTCCTGCGGTATACACTCGTCTTTATCGCTTGACGGGCAATCGGAAATATATGCATTTTATGGATGCAGAGTTTAAAGCTACTTACAATCATCTGTACGACAAGGAGGAGAAGATGTTCTATCGGGACAGCCGTTACTTTGACCAGCGTGAAGCAAATGGTAAGAAAGTTTTCTGGGGACGGGGAAATGGTTGGGTCATTGCCGGCCTTGCCGAGATACTGAAAACTTTGCCGGAGGCTGACACTGAATTCCGTCCCTTTTATGAAGCATTGTTCGTGGAGTTTGCTACCCGTTTGGCCGGACTTCAGGGAAAAGACGGCTATTGGCATGCCAGTCTGCTCGATCCGGACAGCTATCCGTCGCCCGAAACCAGTTCGACAGGCTTCATCGTTTACGGCCTGGCGTATGGCATCAATCGTGGATATCTGCCGGCAAAAGATTTCTTGCCTGTTGTCAAAAAAGGGTGGCAGGCATTGACTGACGCAGTGGATCCGGATGGGAAATTATGTTGGGTACAACCTATCGGAGCCGACCCCAAGAAAGTGACACGCGAGATGACAGAACTTTACGGACCGGGTGCTTTCCTGATGGCTGCGTGCGAGATTTATAAATTGTGTGAGTAATTGATTTCAGATAGTTGGTAAGTAGTGCGATTTCAAAAAGCATTGCTTTGCCCTGCCTAAACCATTGTTTTCTCCAGCACAAAAGGCTGTTTTGTGTTCGGCGAAAGAATGGGTTGGGCAGGGCATTCCTTTTTTTAGAGGAGGCAGGTGGGTTGAATTTGATAGGATTGGGGATATTATTGATAATGACTTTTGGGGATGGTTCCTATTTTTGTATCTGACAAGTGAAACTTATAAATGATGTGACGTAAAATTTAGTACCAATGAAGAAGTTTATCTTATTACTAGTTGTGCTTTGTGCTTGCATGCTGGGATTGAAGGCTGAAACTAAGGTAATCCCCGTTATCCAAGTAACCTCCGTTTGGGACATGGAGCATCTGGCCAAAGTGAAGAAACAGATACGGAAACCTTTTTATGCAGCGTCCTATGAGGCATTGCTTCAGGAAGCGGACGGCTGGTTGAAGCAGGAGCCGCTTTCGGTCATGATGAAGAAGCAGGTGCCGGCCAGTGGCGACAAGCACGACTATATGAGCATCGCGCGATATTATTGGCCCGACCCGTCGAAACCCAACGGACTTCCCTATATAAATAAAGATGGAGAGGTAAACCCTGAAATCTTCGATTACGACCGCTATCCCCTGGGGCAGATGGTGGACAGGGTCATAGCGTTGACATTAGCCTGGTATTTCAGTGGTGAAGAACGGTATGCGGCTGAAGCTACGAAACAGGTACGCGTCTGGTTCTTGGACAAGGCTACTTGTATGAATCCGAATCTGGAGTATTCGCAAGTGGTGATGGGGAAAGACAATAACAAGGGACGCAGTTCGGGACTTATCGATACTTACTCTTTTATCGAAATGCTGGAGGCGGTGACTCTGTTGGAGAAATCACGCTCGTTTACAGAGGCAGACAGCAAGGCACTGAAAGCGTGGTTTGAGCAATTGACCGAATGGATGCTGACAAGCCCGCAAGGCAAGAAGGAAGCCGCCAGTGCAAATAATCATAGTGTGTCGTACGATACGCAGATTATTACTTTTGCTCTCTATTCGGGCAACCGAAAGTTGGCTGAAGAGACAATCAAGGCTTTCCCTGAAAAACGTCTGTTCCGCCAGGTGGAGCCAGATGGCAGCCAGCCGCAGGAATTGCGTAGGACACTTGCTTTCCACTACTCCAGAGAGAACTTGACCCATGTCATCAATATCATGCTGATGGCGAAACGGGCTGGCTTGCCTATCGACCGACTGGAGTCGGCAGACGGAAGAAGTTTCTACAAAGCGATAGATTTCCTCACTCCATATGTTGAAAAAGGTCAGGAGGCATGGCCCTATCAACAGATTAGCGGGTGGGATGGGGAAGTACAGAGTTTCTGCAAGGATCTGTATCGCATTGCTTCTTGCCTGAATCCTGCGAAGAAGGAGGAATATCTGCGTCTTTTCCGCTCCCATCATGTATATCATCTGAAGGATCGTTTCAATCTGTTGTTTTTGGATGAAGACCTGCTAGCTGGATGTTCTCCTAAAGTAATATTGAAATTGGATGATTTGTCGGTGAAGAACCATATATGCAGTTGTGCATCTGTGATGGATGTATTGAAACGACGTGGAATATCGGCTTCGTTTGGTATCATTATGCAACGTTGCGACGCCACTCTTCAATCGTCCTTACGCCCTTACATGCAAGCCAAGGATGCGGAAGGGAACCGCCTTTTCGAGTTCTGGCATCATGGATACGATCACAAACGCCCTGAATTCGGAGGGGCCTCCTATGAACATCAGAAGCGCCATTTTGAACTGGCCGACTCTTTGGGCAAGGCGATGTTGGGCGTTGAACTGACCACCTTTGGCGCTCCTTTTAATCAGGTGGACAGTCTGACGGCACGGGTTATTCAGGAGAATGGTAATTATCGGTATGTGTTCTTTGCTAACGAACGCCTGTTTCAGGGTTCAGATGTTTGTCTCTTGAACAATCGGATCAATATGGAAGATGGTACCGGTAAGGTGGATTACAAGTATTTCCTGAAGAACTATAAGGCTGGAGGAGCGGTAGAGAAACCCTACATCGTTCTGCAGGGACATCCCAACCAATGGGACGAGCAAAGGATAAAGGAGTTTGTGCAGATTATAGAATTCCTGCAAAAAGAAGGTTGCGAGTTTGTGTTGCCTTCTCAGATGGATGTAATGACTAAGTTATAAATAGTTAGATGATAGGACTATGAATAAATACATTGGATGTTGGTTGGTATTGTTTTGCCTGATTTCAGTAGAATCTTTTGCCAAGATTCCTGTTTCTAAAGACAAGAAAATCAGGTTGGTTGAGAATTGGCAATTCCTGAAAGGGGACGTAGGCAACGTTTGGGAGTTGGTGCGCCCTGCGCGGAAAGGGCAGCCCGAAAGTCAACCGATATGGACACCGGTCACTCTTCCGCATTGTTTCAATGCAGAAGACGGGGTTGACCCTGATGTGAACTATTATCAGGGGCCGGGTTGGTACAAGACGCTGCTCGAAGTGAACAACCCTTATGCCGGCGGACGTGTGTTGCTGGAGTTCGAAGGAGCGGGGCAGAAGACTGAAGTATATGTCTATATGGAGAAAGTTGCCTCTCATGTAGGAGGTTACGACAGTTGGAATGTGGATATAACAGAAGCCGTCAACCGTTTCTTGGCTACCAAGGATGCGGAGCGTTTTAAGGGAAAGGTACCGTTGAGTATCCGTTGTGACAATTCTCGCGACGCGGAGATGATTCCTTCCGACTTGTCTGACTTCAATCTTTATGGAGGCCTTTACCGCTATGTCAATTTGGTATATACGCCTGCAGTTTCGGTCGGCTCGTTGCAGATTACTCCCGAAGTGCCTGCCTCCAAACGGGGAGTGCTGAACATTACAGGCCGTTTCTATAATCCGACGGATGTGAAAACGGCTTCTGTCTCTGTCGAAATCGAGAATCCTCAAGGCGAGGTCGTGGCTTCGCGTCAGATGGATTCGGTGGTGCCGTTGGGAGATTTCTATGTGGAGGATATCGAGATTCAGAAACCCGTCTGGTGGCATGTGGACGCTCCGAAGCTGTATACCTGTCGGGTGTCTGTTACGGCCGATGGACAGACATGGGTATCAACAGAGCGTTTCGGCTTCCGTACGTATGAGTTTCAGGAGAAAGGTCCGTTCTTCTTGAACGGCGAGAGACTTTTGTTGAGGGGAACCCACCGCCACGAAGACCATGCCGGCGTGGGAGCAGCAATGACCGAAGAGCAGATGGTAGAGGAGATGAAGATGATGAAGCAGATGGGTGTCAACTTTATTCGCCTGGGCCATTACCAGCAATCGGAAATCATTCTGAATCTTTGTGACGAACTGGGCATTCTGGTGTGGGAAGAAATTCCCTGGTGCAGAGGTGGTTTGGGAGGTGAAGCATATCAGGCACAGGCCAAACGGATGCTTACTCATATGATAGAGCAACACTACAACCACCCTTCTGTCATCATCTGGGGGCTGGGCAACGAGAATGATTGGCCCAATGATTTCCCTGAATTCGACAAGGCCAAGATTCGCGCTTTCATGAGCGAATTGCATAGTTTGGCCCATCGTTTGGATGCCAGCCGCCTGACGGCTATCCGCCGTTGTGCTTTCTGTAGCGACATTGTGGATGTCTATTCACCTTCTATCTGGCGGGGATGGTATGGCGGTGTGTTCACTGATTACAAGGAAACCTCGCGGACGGAAATGGAGAAGGTGAAGCGTTTCCTGCATGTGGAGTGGGGTGGAGACAGCCATGCCGGTCGTCACAACGAGGTAATCGATGCTGGTTGGGATACGGACAGCTATTTGAAAGCTTGGACAAAGAAGAAGAACGAGTGGAGTGAATCCTACATCGTACGCCTGATAGACTGGCATCTGAAGGAGCAGGAGACGATGCCGTGGCTGACGGGTACGGCCTATTGGCCTTTCAAGGACTTTTCCACACCTGTCCGTCCTGAGAACCCTGTCCCTTACGTCAATCAGAAGGGAGTGGTGGAGCGCGATTTTACGAAGAAGGAAGCCTACTACGTCTTCCAGTCTTATTGGGCAAAAGAACCGATGATTCATATCTATGGACACACGTGGCCCATCCGTTGGGGAGAGCCTGGCCAAGAGCAGGAAGTGCTGGTTTACTCCAATTGCGGAGAAGTGGAATTGTTCTTGAATGGAGTGAGCCAGGGTATCAGAAAAAGAAATTCGCAGGATTTCCCTGCCGCCGGCCTCCATTGGCACGTGAAATTTCAGAAAGGGAAGAACGTGCTGAAAGCCGTTTCGCTCGGCAAGGTCGCGGTGGAAGATGAGATTTGCTTTGAATATCAGACCGAAAAATGGGAGAAACCCACCCGCCTCGAAGTGAGTTCCTCGATGGTAACCGACGGAGTTGCAGAGGTTGAGGCTTATCTGGTGGACAAGAACGGCGTGAAATGCCTGGATGCAGACGACTTTGTTTACTTTGGTTTGACTGGCGACGGAGAGCTGATCCAGAATCAGGGCACTTCCATCGGTTCGCGTAAGGTACAGGCCCAGAATGGTCGGGTACGAATCCGTGTACGTCTGAATGGGGGCGTTTCTTGTGTGTCGGTCAAGGTAGAGGGAATACCTACAGCCTTTTTGCAGGTGAAACCCTGAGTCCGTGAGGTGGTATGCCGTCGGCATTCGGCTGGCCGCATACCACTTTGCTTTTTCTTTCTCGGAAAGAAAGCATTGTTTTTATGGGAACAAAACATTGCTTTATCGGGTGTAAAACATTGCTTCCTTTCACTCCAAACATTGCCTCTTTTTATCCGAAGCATTGTCGTTGCATGTGGAAAAGTTCTTGTTTGTATGATAATCCATTGAATATCTGTAAGATTATGAAAAATATAGCATTTGTCTATGGCCTGATTCTGTGGTTGATGTGCTTCCCTCAGATGCAGGCCCAGCTGAAGATGCCCGCAGGGTGGCAGTCTTCTTACGTGAAGATAACTTCTGAAGGGAAACTGGTTTATATCCCCGATGAAAAGGGAAATACAATTCCCGATTTCAGCCGGGTGGGATACCATCATGGAGACCGCTCCATCCCCCGACTGACAACGGTTACCAAAGTGCTCTCGCCTGCGGCCGATGGGGATAACAGGCGGCAGATTCAGGAAGCCATAGACGACGTGTCGCGCATGGCTCCTGATGCCGAAGGGCATCGTGGAACCATCTTGCTGAAACGGGGCGTATACCCTGTCCAAGGTACCATTCATATCCGTCAGAGTGGCATTATTCTGATAGGTGAGGGCGATCAGGTGAACGAAACAAGGCTTGTAGCCGTCGGTAGGGAAAAACATACGCTGATTCAAGTGTCGGGTGAGGGCAGGCCGGTTGAGGTAGAGGGCAGCCGCGTGCGTATTACAGATACTTTCGTGCCTGTAGGTGCCACGTCGTTTGAAGTGGATCGGTCGGAGGATTTCCAGCCGGGCGACCGAATCATCCTTTTTCGACCGGGTACCACGCAATGGATTCATGATTTGCAGATGGACCGTATTAAAGAAAGGCCGGGTACCCGCCAGTGGGGAGCAAAAGAATACGATTTGTCATACGAACGCCAGGTTGTGAAGGTAGAAGGCAAGAGGATATGGATTGACAATCCAGTTGTCATGCAGATGGATGCCCGATATGGTGGCGGAGCCATTTATAAATATCGGTTTGATGGTCGGATTCAGGAAGTAGGTATTATGAATCTGTGTCTCGAGTCGGAATTCGAAGATTATGAAGATGTGAATCATGGTTGGGTGGGTGTTCTGTTTGATAAGGTTGAGAATTGTTGGGCCGGTAATCTGACCTGCCGCTATTTTGGTTATGCGGCGGTGAGTTGCGGTGCTTTTGCCAAGAATGTGACCGTGACTGATTGCCGTTGTTTCTCGCCCAAGTCGGTCATTACTGGCGGATGGCGCTATTCGTTCAACAACAACGGGCAACAGAATCTCTTTATGAATTGCCAGGCAACGGAAGGCCGTCACGACTTTGTGACAGGTGCGCGTGTCTGTGGACCGAATGTTTTTTACAACTGTACGGCTTCTCAGACCTATGCCGATATCGGTCCCCATCATCGTTGGGCTTCAGGTACATTGTATGACAATATTATCACAGACGGAGAAATCAATGTTCAGGATCGTGGCAACTGGGGTTCGGGGCATGGTTGGGCTGGTGTGACTCAAGTTTTGTGGAATTGTCGTGTAAAGGCTGCTACGGTGCAGTCTCCATGGGTATCGGGTGACAATTATTGCTTCGGCTTGAAAGGAGAAAAGACAGAAGGCCGTTTAAGCGGAAGACCAGACGGCGTCTGGGAAGGACAGGGCGAGACGAATGTTTTTCCCCGTTCATTGTACGTGGCGCAGCTGATGGCGCGGCAAGGGGTGAATTTGGGTAGTTTGAAGAAATAGAAATATTACTTTGCATTATAAAGAACACGTTTTTAGTATGTTATACTCTATAACATAGTGTGTCTTATCAAAAATTTCATGGAATGAAACGTTTTTTATAGAGTATGATATAGAATTTAAAACCATTTTTTTATAAAATCTCTTTATTTGCAAAGGTAGCGCTAAGTATTCTTAGTCTATTGTTTAGGTATAATTTTGTTTTGTAACCTTTTTAAAATTGACTTGTTGTTTAACTTTAATGTTTTATATCATGAAAGACAAAGAAAGTGGTTAATAACTGATGTAGTTGTGAAAAACAATACATTTTGTAAAGAGAAAATTTTCTTAAAATCTAGTTGTGGAAAAATTTAAAAAGAGTGTAATGGAAGAATGTAGAACAAAAATTTTAAAGATTCCTTGCCTGCTTTTATTGATGTTAATGTTTGGACTAGGATTGCAGGCACAAGGATTGCAAGTAAAAGGGGTTATTTTGGATTCCAATGGGGAGAGTGTGATTGGAGCTTCTATTGTATTGAAGGGGAACACAGCGGTGGGAACGATTTCCGATATAGATGGGAATTTTACATTGTCTGTTCCAAACGAGAATGCGACATTGGTAGTGTCTTTTATTGGAATGAAATCGCAGGAAATTAAAGTGAACTCAAAGAAATTGATTCGTGTGATATTGGAGGATGATTCCCAGCAATTGGATGAGGTTATTGTTGTAGGTTATGGTCAGCAGAAGAAGGCTAGTGTCGTAGGTGCTATTACTCAGACTACTGGACAGGTGCTGGAACGTGCAGCAGGTATTACGGATATAGGCGCTGCTTTAACAGGTAATCTGCCGGGTGTTATTACGACTTCAGATAATGGTATGCCCGGTGGTGAGGAGCCTAAAATTACGATTCGTGGTGCCAGTTCATGGAATAATAGTGATCCTTTAGTCTTGGTTGATGGTGTAGAACGTCCTATGAGTAGTGTAGATATGGCTTCTGTTGAAACCTTGTCTGTGTTAAAAGATGCTTCTGCAACAGCTGTTTATGGTGTAAAAGGTGCTAATGGTGTAATTTTGATAACGACAAAACGAGGCGCAGAAGGCAAAGCTAAAATTAATGTATCTGCCAATGCTGTAATGAAGACGCCGTCTCGTCTTCCAAACAAACTGGACTCTTATGATGCTTACATGGCACGTAACATGATTATTGAGCATGAATTGAATCTGAATCCCGATTCATGGAATGATATTCGTCCACAATCGTTTATAGATAATTTCCGGAATCAAACGACTGTAGAGCAAAGGGAACGTTATCCGAACGTGGATTGGAAGGATGTACTTTTTAAAGACTTTGCTATGTCCTACAACGCAAATGTTAATATCAGTGGTGGTACAAAGTTTGTAAAATACTTTGCATCAATGGATTATGTGCATGAAGGGGACTTGTATCGTGAGTTTAAAACAGGACGTGGCTATGATAATGGTTTTGGTTATGATCGCATTAATATGCGTACCAATCTGGACTTTAACATAACTAAAACAACGGTCTTTAAAGTAAGTTTGGCAGGGTCAAGTGGACAAACTGAACGTCCTTATTATTACAGTAGTGCGACTAGTGGATCAGCAAGTAAACAAGCTGGAGCTTGGGCTGGTGTATATACTACGCCGCCGGACGTTTTTCTTCCTGTTTATAGTGACGGATCTTTAGGTTACTATCCATCTGACATTAATATGTATAATTCTGTGGATTTGATAGCTACAGGTGGAGCAGCTCAGCATACAACAACTCGAATCACTACGGATTTTGTGTTGGAACAAAAATTGGATTTTATTACTAAAGGATTGAGCTTTAGAGGAATGATAGCTTGGGATAATACGTTCCAGGAAAATGATAGAGGAATTAGTGAGCCTCAATCTAATAATGGATCCAACCAACGGAGAAAATATATAGATCCAGATACAGGAAATGTCACTTATCAATTCCCATTTGAAACTAATAATCAATTTGATATGTATCCTATTTGGGACTGGGTTGTTGAGAGTGGTTCTGTAAATAATGGCGCAACTCGGCGTAGCCTGAATTATCAGTTACAATTGAATTGGGCGCGCGATTTCGGGAAACATAGTGTGACAGCTATGGGGCTGTTTAGTCGTCAGGAGGTAGCTCAGGGTAGTGAGATTCCTCATTTCCGTGAAGATTGGGCTTTCCGTACAACCTATGATTGGGCTGGGCGGTATTTTATTGAATACAATGGTGCTTATAATGGTTCAGAGAAATTCAGCAAGGACAATCGTTTTGCCTTTTTTAACTCTGGCGCTATTGGTTGGATGATTAGTGAAGAACCATTTATGGCTTTTTTAAGAGAGAAGAAGATCTTGGATATGATGAAAATAAGGGTATCTTACGGTGAAATTGGTGATGATAATATTAGTGGCAGATGGCTTTTTCAAGATCAGTGGGCATATAATAGCAGTTGGCAGGCTTATATGGATCCAACAAAGAGAGGTGGTAAGAGCCCTTATAGCTGGTATAGGGAATCGGTTATAGGAAATGACGATGTTCATTGGGAAAAAGTAAGAAAACTAAATTTAGGTATTGATTATGCATTGTTGGATGGTTTGTTCGCTGGTAGTATTGAAGTGTTCCGTGATAAGCGTTCGGATATCTTGATTAATGGTTCTAGTCGAGCTGTCCCTTCCTATTTTGGAGCAACGCCAGCCACAATTAATAAGGGTAAAGTAAATACCAAAGGTTATGAGTTGGAATTACGTTTTAACAAGAAATTGGAGAATGGAATGCGTTTGTGGGCTAATATGAGCATGACACATGCCGAAAATAAGGTAATTGTAAAAGATGATATGCCTCTTTTACCGAGTTATCGTCAAGCTGCAGGTTATCCTATGGGGCAAGGACGTTATTATTTGGATGATGGATTTATTGGTTCATATGATGAATTATATGGAAGTCCTAAGCATGATTCTAATAATGAAAGTCGTATTCCAGGTGATTATTACATTATAGATTTCAATGGTGATGGAGTGATAAATCAGGATGATCAGGCACCGTATGGACATCCTACTACTCCACAAAATACTTATAATGCGACTATTGGCTTTGAATGGAAAGGCTTCAGTTGTTTTGCTCAATTTTATGGTGTGAACAATGTAAGTCGAGCTGTACAATTGAATTGTTTCAATAATCGTTATAATGTAGTGTTTGATACAGGTACTTGGTGGGCTGAGGCTGGAAACTCTGCAGATTTTGTAACTCCCCGTTGGTTGACTAAGCCGGTAGCTGCTTACAATGGGACCCAGTATGTATATGATGCTTCTTTTATACGTTTGAAAAACGTGGAAGTTTCTTATACATTTAAAAATAATTGGACCCGTCAGATTGGTGTTTCCAATTTACGACTTTTCATTAGCGGTAATAATTTATGGATGTGGTCACGTATGCCTGATGATCGTGAAGGTAATTTCACGGGCGCAAGTACTAGTTCTGGAGCTTATCCTATCATGAAACGTGTAAATTTGGGCGTGAAATTTTCATTATAATTTAAAATGTAAGTATGGAAATAAAAAGATTATTTGCTAGATCATTATATGTGTTTTCGTTCGCCTGTTCTTCCATTGTTTTCAGTGGGTGTACGGCATATTTGGACAGGGAGGTAGATGCTATAGTCTCAAGTGATGACGCTTTTAAGAATTTCTTCAATTTCCAAGGATATATTGAAGAAATGTATAATGCTATACCTGATAAGCAGAAAGCAGGAGGAGGTACTGCAGATCATAATTTCGGTGAAGATGAGATTCAAAATGTCAGTTGGGGTGATAGTAAAATTACGAATCAATTTGATTTGGGTAATTTCCGGCAGTGGTTGAATGATAATCAAACTTGGCTTTATAACTCAAAATCGGATCCGACACGACTTGACGGACATAATAAGGTACGTTTGCAGGCCTTGTGGCAAAATGCTTGGTATTGTATACGTAAGGCAAACCTAGGGTTGGAGAATCTGGACAAGTTGGTGGATGCAACTCAAGAAGAACGGGATTTGATTGAAGGTCAATTATATTTCTTTCGTGCTTGGTGGCATGAAGAAATGATACAATGGGTAGGTGGTTTACCCTATGTCGATAGAACATTTGGTCCTTCTGAAGAATTGAAATTGCCTCGCTTGTCGTATCAAGAGTGTGCAGATCGATGCGCTGCTGATTTTCGTCGTGCAGCCGATTTGTTGCCAATAAATTGGGATGATACAGAGGTTGGGAAAAATACTTTGGGGAAAAATGACCTTCGTATAAATAAGATTATGGCTTTGGGTTATCTCGGTAGGGTTTATTTGTGGGCTGCTAGCCCTTTGATGGAACATGGAGCCCAACTGGGGGGAACAAAAACTTACGATTATAATAAGGATTATGCTAAAAAAGCAGCTGAAGCATTTGGAGAATTGTTGACTTTGGTAGAAAGTGGCCAAACTCAGTATGCACTTGCAGAATTTAAATATGATAATATTTATGATCATGAGAAATCTAAGTCTGCGGCAAATTGTTATACGGATGTATTTTATACTCTTAAGCAGAATTGGAAAATGCCAGGTACTACCGAAGCCATTTTTAGAGGATTGTTGAGTTCAAATAATACAAGTTTATGGGGATTTGTAACTCAATATGGTCCTAAAATGAATGGTTTAGGTGTCAGAGGTAATAACATAAAAATGCCTACTGCTAATTATGTGAATTATTATGGTATGGCTAATGGGCTTCCATTGGATGATCCTAATTCTGGTTTTGATAAAGAACATCCTTTCAAGGGACGCGATCCTCGTTTTTATCATGATTTTATGTTTGATGGTTTCAAATACTTAAATAAGAATTTGACGAAGGATAATCCGGATTATGATTTCACATATTGTACATTGAGTACAAATGGAAAGATGAGGGATGTTGTGTTAGGAAGTCGTACCGGCTATTTTATTCATAAATTAGTTCCTCATACAGCAAATAAACATGATTTGGCTTATACGGATGCTCAAGCATTCCAAACGCATGCTTCTTATATGCGTTTGGCTGATATTTATCTAATGTATGCAGAAGCAGGTGCTGCTATCAGTGGGGCTTCTTATAAAGCTAGTAATTTTAGTAAAACAGCTGAAGAGGTAATTAATGTTATTCGAGATCGTTGTGGAGCGGGACATGTTGCTGCATCTTACGTAAGCGATCCGCATAAATTCATGGATGAAGTTCGTCGTGAAAGAGCTGTAGAATTATCATTCGAAGGTTTTCGTTTTAACGATTTACAGCGATGGTTACTTTTGACAGAGTATCCTTATAATATTAAAACATCTCAAGAATTTGATCGTTTAGAGGATGATGATTTCTTTGAAAATAATGATCCTCGTAATGCTCGTGTGGCCAATTGGAGGGAAGAAGTAATTCTTAAACGTGTATATGGAGTAAAGCATTACTGGCTTCCTCTTCCTAATGATGATGTGTATTTGTATCCGGAATTCCCACAAAATCCTGGCTGGTAATGTATTAACTATAAAAGTGAACAGAAATGAAACATATACATAAAAAACTTCTTTCATTATCTTTGTTGTTGGTATCTGCATGGAATCCAATAGGAGCTCAAAGTGACAATGAGTTGATAGGAGATTCGTTGGTGATTCCTGATAATAAAGAAATGCAAATTGCTTATCGTAAAATAGCATCTAAAGATCGATTGGGAGGTGTATCGGTTGTTAATGTAGAAGATTTGATGGAGAAGAATTATTATACTGGTACATTGGACAATATGCAGGCATTTGTAGGTGGTTGGCATAATAGTCTTCTTTGGGGCTTAAATGACTATTTGGCTTTGGTTGATGGTGCACCACGTGATTTGAGTTCTGTGAAGCCTGATGAAATCGAAAGCATTACTTTTTTAAAGGGGGCTCAGGCCGTGGTACTTTATGGTAGCCGTGCTGCCGAAGGTGCTATTCTTGTAACAACCAAGCGTGGTAAGATTTCTTCATTGAAGATTGATGTACGTGCTAATACGGGTTGGAATGTAGCTAAAGCTTATCCAGAATATTTAGGTTCTGCTGAATATATGACGCTTTATAATGAGGCTCTTCAGAATGATGGATTGGAACCGAAGTATGGTGCTAATGAGATCTATTATTCGAGTACGGGAATAAATCCTTATCGTTATCCGAATGTTGATTTCTATTCGTCGGATTATATCCGAAAGGCTTATAACCGGTCGGATGTTACTGCAGAGCTTACGGCTGGAAGTGAACGTGCTCGTTTCTATGCGAACATTAGTTATTTTAATAATGGTAGTCAAATGAATTTTGGCCAAGGTAAATATAATCGGAATGATCGGTTTAGCGTGCGTGGCAATGTTGATGTGAATATCAATGAGTTTGTTTCGGCTTATGTTAATTCTAACGTTTCTTTTGCTAATTCAAAAGGTACTGTCGGAGGAAATTATTGGGAGTTGGCATCTACATTCCGCCCTAACCGTATATCTCCTTTGATTCCGCTTAGTATGATTGATCCTAATGCTACAGCCATATGGGATTTGTTAAAGACTTCCAATAATATTATTGATGGAAAATATTTCTTGGCAGGAACCCAGCAGGATTTGACAAATGTATTTGCCGATTATTATGCTGCTGGTAAGAGTAGTTCTACGAAACGTAATCTCCAATTTGATGCAGGTGTAAATATTGATTTAGGAAAAGTGCTAAATGGTTTATCATTTCATACACAATTCTCGATGGATTATGCCACTTCCTATAATACGAAGTATGATCGAAAATATGCAACCTTTATTCCCACTTGGGGAAACTACAATGGACAGGATATGATTATTGGTCTAGAAAAGAGTGCTACTAATGATGAAAATTCTGGGAAACAGAATATTAGTGGTAGCGTTTCTGACCGAACGGTATCTTTTAATGCACATTTTGATTATAATCGAGTGTTTAATAGAAGTCATCAACTGGATGCAATGTTATTAGTCAGCGGTTTTCAACAGACATTCTCTGGGGAATATCACCGAACTTGTAATGCAAATCTTGGCATACAAACTTCGTATAATTACCAACATAAATATTATGCAGAGTTCGGTGGCTCTTTGATTCATTCAGCCCGTTTGGCAGAGGGACATCGTAATGCTTTTTCTCCATCATTGACTATTGGATGGAATTTAGCTGAAGAAGATTTCTTGAAAGGTTCTGTTGTAGATGAGTTGATGATTAGTGCAAGTGGTAGCATTCTGAATACGGATATAGGAATTGACTATTACATGTATAAAGGTGGTTATAATTTAGCTGGATCTAGTTGGGGATGGTATGATGGTGGTAGCATGAAATTGAGTTATGCTTTACGAGGAAGTAATGAAGATCTGACATTTATTAAACGAAAGGAATTCTCTACAAATGTCCGGACTTCTTTGTGGAATCGCACATTGACAGCTGATGCTTCTTTCTTTATTAATTCTCTTGAAGGAAGTATTATACAGTCCTCCAATTTATTCCCAAGTTATTTTGATTATTCGGATGAGCAAAATATTCTTCCTTATATTAATTATAATAATGATCGTAGAATGGGATTTGACTTCTCGTTAAATTATAAGACTCGTTTGGGTGAGGTGGATTTCTCAGCAGGTATCAATGGTACTTATTATGTGACGAAAGCAACTCGTAGAGACGATAGTAATTATGAATATACTTATCAATATCGCCAAGGTAAAGAGCTAAGTACTATCTGGGGATATGAATGCTTAGGCTTCTTTAATACAGAGGATGAGATAGCTTCTGCTCCTTCTCAGACAACTTTAGGTGGAGGAGTCCCTAAACCTGGTGATTTGAGATATAAAGACCAGAATAATGATAATGTGATTGATTCAAAAGACCAAGTAGCTTTGGGACAATCTAATTCACCCTTCACAATGGGACTTAATCTGACTGCTAAGTATAAGAACTTTACATTATTTGTGTTGGGGACTGGATATATAGGAGGTCAATTTCTTAAAAATAATCAAGATTATTATTGGATATCTGGTGAAGATAAATATTCAAAAGTAGTACGTGGACGTTGGACACCCGAAACGGCAGCTACAGCCACATATCCACGTCTAACTACAGGAAATGGAAATAATAATTTTACGAGTTCAACGTTTTGGTTATGTAATAAGAGTCGTTTTGATATAGCCAAAATTCAGTTGACATATGATCTTCCTAAGAAAATGCTGCGTGGAAAGAAAATTAATGCTCTTTCTGCTTATGTGAGTGGAGCAAACTTATTGACTATTTCGAAGGAACGGGAACATTTTGAAACTAATATAGGTTCAGCGCCTCAAACTCGTTTTTATAATTTGGGTATAAAAGCAACTTTCTAAATCAAAAATTACAAGAAATATGAAAAGTAAACTGATAATATTGCTGTTTTGTATCCCTTTGCTAAGTTCGTGCGATGACATGTTTGAACCAGCTTTGGAAAATATATATGATGAAAACATGATGCATAGCCAGCCAACTTTTGCGCAGGGAATTTTGGGGCAAGCTTATGCTTTATTGCCATATACTACTGCTCCGCAGAGTGATTTAGCAACTGACGATGCTGTTTCAAACGATATTAATAATAGTTATCTTAAAATGGCAACAGGAAGTTGGGCTTCTAATAGCGACCCTTTATCCCGATGGAAAAAACATTATTATGCAATACAAAATATAAACTTGGTCTTAAAGCATATTGACCAAATTACTTGGGCAGAAGATGAATCTGCCAATAAAATGTTTTATATGCATTATAAAGGAGAGTGTTATGCCATGCGTGCATTGCATACTTTTTTCTTGCTTCAAACTCATGCCGGAAAAACTAGCAGCGGAGAACTATTAGGAGTACCTTTACATTTAGAAGCAGAAGATGCTAGCTCAGATTTTAATAAACCACGAGATAGCTATCAGAAATGCGTAGAACAGGTATTGGCTGATATGAATCAAGCAATGGAGTTACTGCCTCTAGACTTTGGAGATGTATCTTCTGTTAATGAAATTCCTGAGAAATATATTCAGGAAGGTGCTAATGTTGAAAGCTATAATCGTGCTTTTGGCCAACATATGAAGGGGAGAATTAGTAATCGTATAATTGAAGCTATTCGGACTCAACTTTTATTGATGGCCGCTAGTCCTGCATTTAGTGAGGGGTCTGGAATTACGTGGGAAAATGTAGCCGATAATGCAGCTATAGTACTCGATCGTATTGGAGGTGTTTCTGGTATGGATATGGATGGGTGGACTTGGTACACAAATGTAAATGAGATTGCTAACTTGTCTGCAGGTGATAATCCACAAGAAATTCTATGGCGCGGTCGTATCTCGGATAATAATACTCGTGAAGCAGATAATTATCCTCCTTCAATTTATGGAAAAGGAAGAGTAAATCCGACCCAAAACTTGGTAGATGCTTTCCCGATGGCAAATGGGTACCCTATAGATGATCCTCGTGGATTTTTTGACTCCACTCAGCCGTATGAAAATCGTGATCCTCGATTGAAAACCTATGTATTGGTGAATGGTGAAACACAAGGGGTGAAGAATAGTGTTATTATAACGGGTGTTTACGGAGATAATTTAGACCGTTTGAATGGAGAGAATGGAAAGTCTACTCGTACAGGGTACTATTTGCGTAAGCAGTTACGTTCAGATATTAATCTTACTCCCAATTCAACAAGTACGCAAAAGCACTATACTGCATTTATTCGTTATACGGAAATATTCTTAGCATATGCAGAGGCTGCCAATGAGGCTTGGGGACCTTTAGGTAAGGGAGCACATAATTATTCTGCTTATGATGTAATAAAGGCGATTCGTTCACGAGCTGGTATAGGTGTGATGAATGGTGATCCTTATTTGGAAGAAGCCAAAAATAATAAGGATAAAATGCGTGAATTGATTCGTAATGAACGTCGTTTGGAACTTTGTTTTGAAAATTTCCGTTTTTGGGATTTACGTCGTTGGAAGGTTGGACTTGAGGAACTTAATGAAACTGCAGAGGGGGTTGAAATTCAGAAGGTAGAAGGAGCAGGCTCGTTAGTTTATTTGCCTTTTGATGCAGAAGAACGTAGATATAAAGACTATATGTATTATGGTCCTATTCCATATAGTGAAACTCAGAAATATAATAGTTTGGAACAGAATGCAGGTTGGTAAATTAATCCATTAAATTTAGATTAGATATGAAAATGCTTAAGAATCTATTGATATTGTTGACAGGCGGAGTGTGCCTGACCTTATTTTCATGTAAAAATTGGGACATCGATTTTCCTGATTATGAAGGTGGAGTTTCTGTCTACTTCCCTTATCAATATCCTGTACGTACTATTGTACTAGGTGAGGATAATTATGACACAAGTTTGGATAATCAGCATAAATGTAAAATTTATGCTACGATGGGTGGAGCCTATGAAGGGCGTGATATTAAATTGGATATCGCTGTAGATAATACATTGTGTGATAATTTATTTTTCGAAGATGGTTCTAGTGTACTTCCGATGCCAGAGAATTATTACTCGTTAGCAGATAATAAAATCTATTTTAATGGTGAACATCAGGGAGGTGTAGAAGTTCAGTTGACTGATGCTTTTTTTGCAGATCCGGCTGCGCTAAAGAACACATACGTAATACCTGTTGTTATTAAGAATCAGACAGGTGCAGATCGTATATTGTCAGGTGTACCTCTCATTGAGGGTGATACTCCTGTACGTACTAATTCTTCATATTGGGACGTAAAGCCGATGGATTATGTTCTTTATTGTGTGAAATATATTAATCCCTATCATGCGTATTATTTACGTAGAGGCATTGATAAGATAACAGAAAATGGTAAGACAACAACAGTCGTTCGTCATCAGCCTAATGTGGAGAAGGATGAAATTTGTTCGACTACGACTCAAACTTTGAATTCAGTGATTTTCCCGGTTACAGTTAAGCACGTTGATGAAGCCGGAACTCCCACAGATTTAACTTGTAATCTATTGCTGACATTTAATGAAAAAGGAGAATGTGCCATAACATCTGCTAGTAGTCAATATACGGCTACAGGGTCTGGTAAATATTTAAAAGATTCTGAAAAACTTGCATGGGGGAATAAAGATCGAGATGGTCTCTATTTGGATTATCAGATTGATTTTAAAGTTAAGCAAGTTGCTACTAAAGATACTTTGGTTTGGCAGAGAAGGGGAGTTGTTCCAGAAGAATTTACACCGAAATATGTAGAATAACTAATTCAAAGATTGAAACATGAAGAGTTATAAAGCTTTATTATATGTGGTTTCTGTATTAGGTATATCTGCCTCTTGTGCAGAAAACAATTGGGCGGATTTTGAGGTGGAAAAACCAGAAGATATTATAAAATATGAATATCTAAATGAATATTCTACTTTAAGATCTTATGTAGATGATGCTTCTCTTGTTAGTGTAGGAGCTGCAGTAAATACTTCAGATATTATTAAAGAGGAAATACTTTATGGTTTGGTAGGTTCGAACTTTAATGAGTTATATCCTCTTAGCGGTATGTGGCATGGAGATTGTGTTCAGAATGATGGGAGTATGAATTTTCAGTCGATGAAGAATTTTTTTGAAAGTGCCCAAAAGGTAAATATGACTGTTTTTGGACATGCTATTTGTAGTTCTGAGAATCAAAATGTGACTTATTTGAATACTTTACTTGCTGATAAGCCATTGCCTGATGAGCAAACAATTCAGACTCGTTCTTCCGCTATGAAAAAAGAATATCTGGTGAAGACTGATTTTGAGAATGGATTGACCATAGAAGGAGGGAATTGGAGCGCTTGGGGAGATGCGATAAAGAATCATGGTAATTTCTGGAAAGTTGTTGACGGTGAAGGCTATAATGGGACTAAAGGATATAAGATTATAGTTGGCAGCGGTTATGCTGCTACGAAAGGTCAAACGGTTGTGCAATTCTCGCCAGAAATTCCTGCCGTAGAAAATACAACTTATTATTTGAACCTGAAAGTAAAGGCCAGCAGAAATTGTACAATATCGTCGGAATTTAGAGAAAATGGAAGTTCTAGTGCAATTGGAAAATTTACTCCAAATATTGATGTTTCTACAGAATGGAAAGAAGTTACAGTTTCTTGCCCAAGCGTATCAGGTAATATTTATCGTTTTTATTTGAATGTGGGTGAGGTTGATGGTACAATTTGGTTTGATGATATTTCTGTGTATTATGAGATAGCAGGTGGTATTCCTCAGACTCCTGAAGAAAAGAAGGATACTTTAATCTGGGCTATGGATCAATGGATTGGTGGCTTAATGGAAGTTTCAAAAGATATAGTGCCTAACTGGAATGTAATAGATAAACCCTTGGCCTCGGTTGATATGGATGGTGATGGTTACTATGATTTACAGTCGGTTAGTAATGGAAATGACTCTGATTTTTATTGGGGAGATTATTTAGGAGCGGATTATCCAAGGATAATTGTAGAATTGGCACGTCGGTATGGTCCTGAAAATTTAAATCTGTATATAAATGAAACGGATCTGATTGCAGATTCTGATAGATTGAAAAGTCTGATACATTGGATTAATCAATGGGAAAGTGATAATAAAACGATTATAGACGGTATTTCAACAACGATGCATTTGACATATATGATTGATGAAGCTGCTCAAAAGGTTCAGGAAGAACATATAAAAAACGCTTTTGCACAGTTGGCAGCAACTGGTAAGTTGATTCGTATATCAGCTCTTGATATGAATATCGTAGATGTGGCTGGTATAGAAGTTCCTGCATCGAATCGTACGTTGGAACAAGAGAAAAAGATGTCAGATTTTTACACCTTTGTGTTGTCTACTTATGCAGAACAAGTTCCTGCAAAGCAGTGGGGAGGAATTGTGAAAGAGAAGATTGTTGATGATGAGAGAGGATTATGGTCTAAAGATTATATGCGTAAACCTGTTTATGCAGGTTTTGCGGAAGGTTTACGCAGCTTTTCAAAGTCTAATTGATTTGTAACTAAAAAGAAGAATGTACCATATTGGCTACTTGCTGTAGGTACATTCTTCTTTTATTTTTAACATTTAAATGAGGTTACTGATATGCGGTGTGTTCGAATAAAATATTCTAGTTTTTTGCTGTGTCTTGTATTGCTCTTTATTCCTATTATATTTTCGTTTTGTTCGGATGATGTAGAGAATAATGTTTCATTACAGTTAGGGGAAACAACATTATTCTTTGGACCGGAGGGTGGAGAACAAAGTGTGAATGTAACTTCAGCTGGAGATTGGGAAGTCAAAGTGACTGCTGGGTCAGATTGGTGTACTTGTGTATCTGATCGTTCTATGCTTATCATAAAAGTTGCTGCTAATAATACCGGCGAGAAGCGTATTGCTACGGTTCTAGTTTCCAGTGGTAGTCAAAAGAGCGAACTGAGAATAGAACAGGAGAGTGTTGTTCCTGAATTGGAGCTACGGCCAAGTTCACTGCAGTTTACAGCGGAGGGGGGTATTCAGGAAATTAACATTGATTGTAATGTTGAGTGGAAAGCAGAGGTGGTAACATCTATGACAAACTGGGTAAAATTTGATGTGAAAGAAGGTACAGATGATGTTCTTGTTGTAACGGTAGATGCCAATTCTATAACTCGTCAACGGGTGGCAATGATTCGTATTACGGCAGCAGGACTTAAAGAAGATATAACTGTTATTCAGGATTTCATGACTTCTTCTATTGTTTATCCACAAGTCGAGACTAGTTTTGATTTGGTCTTACTGGAAGATGAATTCGGTACAACCTTACCTGACTTTAGCCATGTTGGGTATATGGGAAGTGAAGTCCCAATACCAGAGGGTGTACCTGTGAAAATAACCTTGACGTCTCCTGGAGAAAGCGAGGATGCTACAGCTCTGATACAAAAGGCTATTGATGAATTGTCGGCTATGCCATTAAATGGAGATTTCAGGGGAGCTATATTGTTGAAAAGTGGTATTTATCGTATCCAGCATGAGTTGTATATACAAAATAGTGGAATCGTATTACGTGGTGAGGGAAATGATGAAAATGGTACTAAATTAATCGCAGCAGGTGTGAAGGATGGAGACGAACATCATAGACTGATTAATATTAAAGGAAGTGGACAGCTTAATCCTTCTGCTCCTGCGGCATATAATATAAAAGATGATTATGTACCTGTTGGTCGTTTCTGGGTAACTGTTAACAATGTAATGGATTTCCATGAAGGAGATCATGTGACTATATTCCGTCCTGGGACAGATAACTGGATTCATGATTTACGGATGGATCAAATATATGCACCTGGGGACAATAGTGGATCTAATTGGACTGCCAAGGGATATAACTTGGATTATGAGCGTATTATTATACGAATAATAGGTGATACACTCCATTTTGATAACCCGATTCTAATGGCTATGGAAAAGAAATATGGTGGAGGCGCTGTTTATAAATCAGAAATACAAGGTCGCTTAAGTCATTGTGGAATAGAAAATATGCAGATAGTTAGTGAATTCGATGAAACTAAGAAGGATAAAACTGGATATTTTAATGATGAGGATCATAGTTGGACTGCAGTAGATATAACTAAGACGGAGCATAGTTGGATTCGTAATGTCACCTCTCGTTATTTTGCCTATGGACTGGCTGAAATTAGAGATAAATCTCTTTTTGTTACAATTGAAAATTGTAAGTGTTTGGATGGTGTCGCAAAACGTGAAGGTGGCAGACTTTATTCTTTCTTGATATCAGACGCTTCAGCATGTTTAGTTCGGAATTGTGAAACGTCTCATGGACGTCATGATTGTGTTACAGGTTCTAAAGGTGTTGGTCCCAACGTATTTGCTAATATAAAAATAAGAAATGCCCATGCTGATACAGGACCTCATCAGCGTTGGAATGTAGGAACGTTATATGATAATATAGATAGTGATGGAGATATACTAGTACAGGATCGTGGAAATTGGGGAACTGGCCATGGTTGGGCAGGAGCCAATCAGTATTTATGGAATTGTATAGCTAAAAGAATTTGTGTTCAAAGTCCATGGGTTTCAGCCAAAAATTATAGTATTGGAACTAAAGGCACTAAGAATACAGGGACACATAATAATACAGATAGGCCAGATGGTGTTTGGGTAGAACAAGGAAAAACAGTTTTGCCACAGTCTTTGTTTGAGGCGCAGCTGGAATTGCGTATTAGAAGCGGACGATTGTATCATTCAAAATAAGTATAATATAGCTGATAAAGATGCATAGATTCAAATTGTCTTTTATTATTCTGATCAGTCCATTCTCTTATATTATGGGTGGCGATTATCCTCATATTCTTGTACACGATGATGATAAGTCTGTTGTGCTTGATAAAATAGAGAAGGAACAATGGGCTCATTCGATTTTCGAGGAGGTCCAAAAACGTTTGGCTGTGTACGTAGAGCGGCATAAAACAGATCCGAACTGGATTCTGGACCGCTATCTTATGAATAGGGTACCAGGAAAACGTTATACTCATTTTGTATCTGATCGTGAGGGAACGAGGTTGGTGGAGTATAAAGGGGATGCACCTGTTCCTACGATTCGTGTGGCTTCGCATAAGCGTACTCCCATTACGCCGGAAGGAAAGCCTTATGTGGCTCCTAAGATCGAAGATGTTGTTCCTCAAGATACTTCCATGAACATGAACTTGTTGAATCCTTCTACAAAACAGTTTGAAATGGTGGATCCGCAACAGTATGTGTCTAAAATAAATGGGGAAATAAATGAATTGGCCTACGAGGCAGCAGTTCTTTATTGGCTTACTGGGGATGAGTCTTACGCTAGATTTGCAGCTGATATTTTGAATCAATGGGTGAATGCTGCTGTTTGGCAATATCCGATTGAGGGACCGGGAAGAGTCGGTTATCTGAATATTCAGACATTAGGTGATGAGAACTCCAAGCCTTTGATTCTGGCGTATGATTTCTTGCACCCTTATTTGTTGGAAAAGGAATACTCTTTGAAGAATTATGATACGGTATTCGAACGCATTGCTTGGACTTTGTCTTTCCGTGGATTTGCTACGAATAACTGGTTCGCGGCAGAAAGTTCTACATTGGTGGCTGCGGCTTTGTCTTTGTCTGATAAGTCCAAACGTGATTATTATCTGGGATTCTATCTGAAAAATGATACAGTTTCAAATGGATGTGGACAGTTATCTTTGCCTTCAGCTGCAAAAATCTGGTTTACCCCCGATGGCCATTGGAAAGAGCCTGGCGGGTATCATAATTATCCTGTATCCAAATTAATGGAGGCGGCAATGATGTTGGAAAATAATGGCTATGAGGTGTTTAAAGAATATCCAGTGTTGTTGCAGGCGGCTTATGTGATGTTGAAATATTCTTTCCCGGATATGACGGCTTCTGCTTTTGGAGATACAGGACGTCCGATGCAAAGTATGGGATGTCTTGAAATTGCGATTAAGATGGCACAAAAATATTCACTGCCAGTATTGCCAGATTTGATAGGTGCTGCCTGTTTGTTTGAGTCCCGCGTTGGGTATGATCGTTCTAAAGTAGGAATAACGGGATTGCTCTGTTATCTTCCTCAATTACCTCAAGGTGTTTCTTTATCGGATAGTTTATGGAGGCGTTCAGAAAAACTGGATTTTGCCTCTTGTTATCTGCAACGTAATGGAATGGATGTTAAAAACGGTCTGATGTTTGTTGTACAGGGTGCTTCTTATAATCATAATCACTCCAATGGTATGAGTATGGAGTTGTACGGCAAAGGTACGGTTATGGGGATTGATCCAGGTAACGGACCTACGTATGAGCATCCTTTACATGTAAATTATTATACGCAATGGGGAGCACACAATACGGTTGTTGCTGGGGGAACTTCGTATTCTCTTAAACCGTTTTTGGGATCTGGAGGTAAAAAGGATATTGGCGAAATAGAATTATTGTCTATGGAACCAGAAGTAGGTTGTAAAGCTTTGTCAGATCAGATTTCATATACATATACACAATATTTCGAAGGTTTTACTAAAACTAATCAGAACCGCTTGATGTCTATTTTTCGTGTAGATAACGAACATGGCTTTTATGTGGATATTTACCGTTCTGACCATTCTGTTTGCAATGATTATCTTTATCATAATATCGGAGAACAGGTTGAACTATCTGATTTTTCAGGGAATATGATTAAAATGTCTTCTGTGGACTCTTATCCTACTATTGGCAAGGATTATCCTGGCTTCCGCTATTTTACTTCTGTGCGTACGTCAGGGATGTTTGAGGAAGGTGTACATGCAGTATTCTCTGTAGAACATCTACCTGCTGGCTCGGGATATATGCATATGTGGATGCCTGCTACTTCTGGGGTAAGTTATTTTACGGCATTGGGATTGGAGGCGAAAACTGCTATGTCTTCTTATCGGACGAAGAAAGTTCCATTGGTTTCGATTCGGATGGAAGGGCCGGCAGAGAAAGAACCGTTTATGGTAGTGTATGAACCGACTTCTGTAAAAGAGGGAGGTATCATCCATTCGGTTGAACGTTTACCCATTTCATCTGTCTCGGCGGCTACAGCCCTTAAAGTGAAAGATAAAGAAGGAGGAGTCTATATCTTTGGCAATTCCAATAAAGGTAAAGCTGAAATAAAGGGTGGCCAGACTTTTATGGGAGATTTAGCTGTGTTTGCCGAGACCAAGGAGAAGAACATTCTTTATTTGGGAAATGGGGAGTGTGTGGAGAACAATGACTTTCTTGTAACATGTGAGAAGGGGATGAAAGGAGATGTTACACTAGAATATTCTGATGAAAGATTATTGATACGGTCTAATGTTCCAATTGTTGTTAAGATAAAAAACGAACGGATTAGAGGGAGGTTGAATCTGAAAAAGGAGATTGTATATAATCAGGCTGCTGATGAAATTTTTGAATAGAACTTCTTATATTCCTATGAAAGCTAAACTTTTTATTTGTTTTTTGCTGGTTGCATTTTGGAGCATAGGACATTTATGGGCAACTGATGATGTGGAAGTATTACGTCGCTTGTTTGTCAAGCAGGCTCTGTCTTCACGTGTAGATGCTGAAAGAGTCAAACAGGTCATGAATACCCTGACCTCTGACGGTATTTGGCCAGGAATTGATTATACAGATGTCTCCCGTACTGGTTTCCGCCATACCATCCATCTGGACAATCTGCTGCTGATGGCACGTGCCTACAGGCAGACGGATTCGCCTTTTCGGGGAGATAAGCGGTTGCGCGAGAAGTTCGATCTGGCCTTGAAGTACTGGCTGGCACACGATTTCCGTTGCGAGAACTGGTGGCACAACGAGATCGGTACGCCCAACTTCTTCATTTCCCTGCTGCTGGTGATGGATGAAAGCTTGACGGACGAGCAGAAGAAAGGTATGCTTCTTATAGCCCGGCGGGCCAACCTGAACGCTTGGGGAGCCAGACCCAGTGGCGACCGTATCAAGATTGCCGGCATGCAGGCCAAGACGGCTTTGTTCTGTCGGGACGAGGCAGAACTGAAAATGGTGCTGATAGTGATTGAAGGTGAAATCAAACTGGTGGCACCGACGGAAAGAGGGATACAGGCCGATTATAGCTTTCATCATCGTGTAGACCGTGTCAACAATACGTTGTCATACGGATTGGGCTACGTGGATGCTTTTGCAGAGTGGGCCTCCAGTGTATATGGCACCAGGTACGCCTTTTCGGAAAAGGCCGTCAGACTGGCGGTCGATTATTATCTGGATGGTATCTGCAAGCAGATGGTGTGTGGTCGGATAGAAGATCCGGGCATTCAAAACAGGGATATTACGCGAAAACATGGCAGACTGGTTTTCTCGTCTGTCACCCCCTCACGACTGATGAAAGTTACCACCTACAGACATGGAGAACTGGAAAATGTGGTTAAGGCCAGAGAAGGGAAGAAGTATACGCCCGCTTCGTTTGCCAAGTTCTTCTGGCAGAGTGAACACTTTGTATTCCAACGTCCTCATTTCTATACGTCGGTACGCATGTTTTCTTCCCGAAACAGAAACATGGAGGAACCTTATAACGGTGAAGGATTGAAGAACCATTTCAGAGGGGACGGTACTAACTACCTGTCCTTGGATGGGGAAGAATATGTAAATTTGGCCCCTGTCTACGACTGGTCATGCATTCCTGGTGCTACAACCGTCCGCCTGGCCGAGATGCCCTCCGAGAAGGAGATACAGAAAAAGGGGGAAATGGATTTTGTAGGCGGTGTGACGGATGGCTTGTACGGAGCTGTGGCTTTCGACTTCTCCAGTCCTCATAATCCGTTGTATGCCAGAAAAAGCTGGTTCTTCTTTGACGACATGTATGTTTGCTTGGGAGCGGGCATCAAATCGGAGGCCGAATTCCCGATTGTGACAACCGTGAACCAGTGCCGCCTGTCAGGCGAGGTGATGGTCGGAGCATCGGATGGGAGGAATGTATTGACTTCAGGCCGTTTTTCTTCTGATTGTCTTCGTTGGGTCTGGCATGATTGTGTGGGCTATGTTTTCCCCTTCGCACAGCATGTTGAAGTGCAGAATGGACAGGTACAAGGAGCTTGGGCCAACGTGAACCGACAAACCAGTTCGTCCAAGGCAATCGTCACGGACTCTGTTTTCAAATTACTGGTCAACCATGGAAAGTATCCGCGTGGAGAGGAATATGCTTACTATGTGGTTCCGAATGTCGATAGGGAAAGTCTTTCGCGTTATGTGAAAAACGCTCCTGTGCGGATTTTGTCGAACACCCGTCAAATGCAGGCGGTGGAGCGTCGGGACGGCAAACTCCTTTATGCCGTGTGCTATGAAGCCGGTCGGTTGGATTGTGGAAAAGGGAATTCGATTGAAATGAATACGCCCGGCCTGTATATGGTGCACTTTGATATGCGGGGAAAAATACGTTCGTTGGCGGTGTCCGACCCTACTCGCAAGCTGCCGTCCATGCGGTTGTCTGTAAAAGGACATTGCTTTCCTGTTGATAAAGCATTGCTTTCATCTTGCGAATACAATGCTTTGTCTGATGTAACCGAGATGGTAGTCCAGATGCCTCAAGCCGAATACGCAGGGAGGAGTGTTGTTATTGAATTCGAAGCAAAGAAGTAATAAATATAAAGAATCGGAAAGTCCGTTATGAACAAAAGATTTTTATTGTTGCTACTATCTGTCGTTTGTGCAGGGTGGGTGTCGGCTCAGGAATCCTACCGATATCTGAGCCTGGATATGAAACGGATGGAGGAAGTACGTGCTACGGAGGCCGGCCGGAGTGAAAGGGACGGTTGGATAAAACGGGCCGATGAACAGCTGAAGAAAGGACCTTATTCGGTTACCTATAAGAAAGCTCTTCCGCCCAGTGGCGATAAGCATGATTATATCAGTATGGGCCCTTATTGGTGGCCTAATCCGAAGACGGCCGACGGCTTGCCTTATGTCCGCAGGGATGGAGAACGCAATCCGGAAAGGAACAAGTATTCGGATGCCAGCCAATTGTCGAAAGTGATAGACGGCGTCTTTACTTTGGGAAATGCCTATTATTACACGAATGACGAACGGTATGCAAAGAAAGCATTTGGGTTGGTAGACACTTTTTTTGTGAATCCGGCTACCCGCATGAATCCCAATTTGAAATACGGGCAATTTATTCCGGGCATCTGTGAAGGGCGGGGCATCGGAATCATTGAGACACGATTTATGGGCCGTTTGCTCGAAGGGATTACTTTGATGCACGGAGCTGAAAGCTGGGACAAACATGTGTATGAGGGGCTGAAGCAATGGGTTGGGGAATACCTGAACTGGTTGCAGACCCATCCGTATGGGATCGATGAAAGCAAGGCACACAACAATCATGGAACTTATTATGATACCCAGTGCGTGGCTATGCATCTGTTCTTGGGGCAGGTGGACGAGGCAAAGCGTCTGATTGTGGAGTCAACGCAGAAACGTCTGCAGAAGCAGGTAGCTAAAGATGGAAGCCAACCGCACGAACTGGAAAGGACGAACTCTTGGGGGTATGCGACGATGAACCTGCAAGGCTTTATCCTTACGGCGAAGATGGGAGAAAAAATAGGCGTGGATTTATGGCATTATACGCACGACGGACAGATGTATCTGAAGTCGATGATCGACTGGTTTGTCCCTTTCCTGAAAAAAGAAAAGGTATGGACGTGGAAGCAAATAAGCAAGGCAAAAGTCGACGCGATGGAGGATGTCTTGCGGACGGCGGCGCTTGTGTATGGCGACCGGTCTTATTCTGAACTGGCCGATAATCTGCAGCCTATTCATGAACATATCCAGTAGATAAAGAAGGAGGACTGAGTAAAAAGAATGTGTGGTTCAATAGTATAAAAACAATATAATAGGTATGTGTTGTAAAAAGATAAGTATCATTGCTGCTTTACTGGTTGTTTGTTCTCTGTTGGGTTGTAATCATGCTTCTTGGGCGGACAGCGGAACAGGGGATTTGCTGAAAATCAAGGAAAATTTCAAGAAAGTCTACATCACAGGTTCGCCCTTGGCAGACGGACTTCAAAAGGGACTGGAGGCCAATCCGCCGGGTTTTGGCGTATCGGACAGAGTGGTGATGGAACTTCAGCAGCGGGTTCCTTTCAGTAAGGCTTTCATTGAAGAGCTGCTTGCCAAGCAAAATGAGGAGGGGGCCTGGACGGATATCAATTACGCCGACAAGACCCGTTCGGGTTGGGAGCCCCGTCTGCATCCTGAACGCATTTTGGGCCTGGTGAAAGCCTGTCAGGATGAAAACAGTGAGTATTATCAGGCGGAAAAGGTGATTCGGGCCGTACACGCTGCTTTGGGATTCTGGTTCAAGGAAAAGCTGAAATGCCCGAACTGGTACTACAATCAGATTGGTGTGCCGCGTACGCTGGGTGTAGCCTTCATTTTGTTTGAAGAACATCTGACGGCCGATGAAAGGAAGCAGGCCGTCGAACTGATGAAAGATTCGCGGTTTGGCATGACGGGGCAGAACAAGGTATGGCTGGCCGGCAATGTGATGATGCGGGCTTTGCTCGAGAATGACCAGGCTCTGGTTCAACAGGCGCGGGATACCATTGTGTCGGAAATCCGTACAGGGCAGAAGGAAGGCATCAAGGACGACTGGAGCTTCCATCAGCATGGCCCCCAGCAACAGTTCGGCAACTATGGCCTGGCCTATATCAGCAGCATGAGCCTTTTCTCCGGCCTGTTTGCTGGAACCTCGATGGCTTTTTCGGATGAACAGTTGGGCATCATCGGCTCGTTGCTCGACAAGGGCTATCAGTGGGTGATCTGGAAAGGCAATATGGACGTCAGCGCTTTAGGGCGTCAGCTGTTCCGGTCGGCACCCGAGCATAAGGCTTTGGGAGCAGCTTTTGCCGCCGTAGAGTTGGGAGGCGGGAAAAACCGTTTCTGCAATGAAGTGGCCGAGAGGATGACGCGTAACTGCTTCAGCCCGAAGAAGAATACGCTGGTGGGGCACAAGCACTTCTGGCAGTCCGACTATACCCTCATGAGGCAACCCTCCTGGATGGCTTCCCTGAAAATGGCTTCTACGCGCGTACTGGGCACAGAGAGCATGAATGGAGACAATAAGAAAGGATATTATCTGGCAGACGGCGCCCTGTTCGTCTATGGTAGCGGGCGGGAGTATCTGAATATCTTCCCCGTGTGGGATTGGAGAAAAGTGCCGGGTGTCACGACGTATGCGAGCGATGCTGCCGTACCTGTGTTGAAGAAGTCATACTATCCCGGCAACGGGTCGGACTTTGTCGGAGGCATTTCGGACGGAAAGCAGGGACTGAGTGTGATGGAGTTGAAGCGTGACGGGCTGACCGTCCGTAAGTATTGCCTGTTTACTCCCGAAGCGCTGGTCGTTTTGGGAAGTGGCATACAGTCGGACAGCCTGTTGCCGGTGACCACCTCGATAGAGCAGTGCTGGGCCGCGGATGAGGCCGAGGTATGGACCGATGGCGCATGGAAGAAATTGCCCACCCGTCAGACGTTTGCTGGGAAAGGCCTCCGCCTGCTCCATGGCCAAAAGGGATACATCATACCGGAGGGACAATGCGTGGCCGAGGTGGAAGAAAGGAGCGGCCGTTGGAACGACATCATGCAGATTTATAGGGAGCAGACAGAAGAAGGGAAAGTGTTCAGCCTTTATAGGAATCATGGCACTCGTCCGAGCGGAGCTTCCTATCAGTATTACATCCTGCCCCAGGCCGACCGGAAGGCGGTGGAGCGTTTCTCTACAGACGACTTCAAGGTAATGGTCAATACGGAGAAAATGCAGGTGGTGCACGTGGCCAAGGAAGACGCCTGGTGGATTGCAGCGTGGGAGAAAGGAACGTTCACTTTGGAAGCCTCCCTTCGGGTAGATGTCCTCACTCCGGGACTTTATTGCATCAAGCGGCAGGGCGATTCGTACCGGATACTCTGTGGCGACCCTACACAACAACGCGATTCATTGGTGCTGGAAATCAACGGCGTGAAGAAAACCATTCAGTTGCCCCAGGGAAAGGACAGGGGGACGACGGTCGCTTGTAAACTCTGAGCGTCTGTTCTCGATGGTTCGCATGAATGAGGATATATCAAAATAGCATCACTTCATTTTGACATATCCTCATTTATTTTTACATAAAAGGAGGAAGTCGCGAACTGTTCCGTCCGATGAAACGAACTTCTCCTGAGGATGCCATTTTTCAGGTAGGACCTGAAGACCTTTCAGTCCCTACCTGAAGACCTTTCAGGTTCTGCCTGAATAAAACCTGAAAACTTTTCAGGTAAAATGAAAACTACACCTGAAAAAAATGAGTACTGTTTATCAGTGATTTACGAGGCCTGCTCATCTCGGCAAGCCTTCTTTCAGGAAGGACGGATGTCGGAAGGGGTGGTTTGTTCTTGGACGTAGTGTTTTTGTCGATTTTTACTTGGTTTTCGATTTTTATTTATTATTACATTCTGCGGCCTGTATGAGATTGCTCTGCCATTGCAGGTAAGTCGGCCTGCCCTCTGTCTGTTATTTTTCTCGAAGAGACTGGAAGACGTTTCGGAGCAAGCCTTCGGTCTTGCATGAGACAGCTTTCGGAGGGCTTTCTGTAAAAAGCATCGGCTTCCATGGCCGATTTTTCCCATATTTTTCTCCGTAATATTTTGTACTCGAAGAGATTATTTATATCTTTGCCGTCGGAAACGGATGAAAGGTGGAGGGGCAGTCAAGCTCCTCTTTTTTATTCTTATACGGTTTAATCTGGTATGATAGAGAAAAAAACGATTTGTGAACTTGTAGAAGAGTGGCTGAAGGACAAAGACTATTTCCTGGTCGAAGTTACAGTAAGCCCTGATGACAAGATTGTGGTGGAGATAGACCACAAGGACGGTGTTTGGATTGAAGATTGTGTGGACCTGAGCCGCTTCATTGAGTCGCGCTTGAACCGCGATGCCGAAGACTTCGAGCTGGAAGTGGGTTCGGCCGGTATCGGGCAGCCCTTCAAGGTGCTGCAGCAGTACATCAACCACATTGGCGAAGAAGTGGAGGTGCTGACCAACGACGGACGCAAGCTGAGCGGCGTGCTGAAGGAAGCCGACGAACGGCATTTTATCGTTACCGTTCAGAAGAAGGTGAAGGAAGAGGGGATGAAACGCCCGAAGATGGTGGACGAGGACCTCGACTTTACGTACGAAGAAATAAAATATACTAAATACTTAATCAGCTTTAAATAAGATTATGGCCAAGAAAGAAGAAACAGTCAGCATGGTTGACACATTCTCGGAATTTAAGGAACTGAAGAATATAGACAGAACCACGATGGTGAGCGTGCTCGAGGAATCGTTCCGCAGTGTGATTGCGAAGATGTTCGGTACCGACGAAAACTATGACGTCATCGTGAACCCTGACAAAGGCGACTTTGAGATATGGCGTAACCGGGAGGTTGTGGCCGACGAGGACCTGACCAATCCCAACCTTCAGATACCTCTGAGCGAGGCTCAGAAAATCGACGCTTCGTATGAAGTGGGCGAAGAGGTGACCGATGAGGTGAACTTCGCCAAGTTCGGCCGGAGAGCCATTCTGAATCTGCGCCAGACGCTGGCTTCCAAAATATTGGAGCTGGAGAAGGACAGCCTTTACAATAAATACATCGACAAGGTAGGAACGGTGGTCAATGCCGAAGTCTATCAGATCTGGAAGAAGGAGATACTTCTGCTGGACGATGAGGGCAACGAGCTGCTGCTGCCCAAGACCGAGCAGATTCCCAGCGACTTCTACCGCAAGGGCGAGACGGCACGCGCCGTGGTGGCCCGTGTGGACAACAAGAACAACAATCCCAAGATTATCCTGAGCCGTACGTCGCCCGTGTTCCTGCAGCGTCTGTTCGAGATGGAGGTGCCCGAAATCAACGACGGTCTCATCACCATCCGCAAGATTGCCCGCATCCCCGGCGAGCGTGCTAAGATTGCTGTCGAAAGTTATGACGACCGCATCGATCCCGTAGGAGCTTGCGTGGGCGTGAAGGGAAGCCGTATTCATGGCATCGTGCGCGAGCTGCGCAACGAAAACATCGACGTCATCAACTATACGTCGAACATCCAGCTCTTCATCCAGCGTGCCTTGAGCCCGGCCAAGATCTCGTCCATCCGCCTGAACGAGGAGGAACACAAGGCCGAAGTCTTCCTGAAACCCGAAGAGGTGTCCCTGGCCATCGGTAAGGGAGGTTTGAACATCAAGCTGGCCAGTATGCTGACCGAATATACCATCGACGTCTTCCGCGAGATTGACGGAACGGTAGAGGACGAAGACATCTACCTTGACGAGTTCCGCGACGAGATTGAAGGATGGGTCATTGATGCCATCAAGGGTATCGGCATCGATACGGCAAAAGCCGTGTTGAACGCTCCGCGCGAAATGCTGATCGAAAAGGCCGACTTGGAAGAAGAAACGGTAGACGAGGTGCTGCGCATACTGAAACAGGAGTTTGAAAAAGAGTAAGGAAAGTGCTGATGGTTGGATGTGCCAATGTGTGCTGCTGAAGCCGGTTGAGGCACATTGAGGAGGAAACCAAGAATGTATGCAACTTGTAAGCACACTGGCACATTGGCACATTAAATCATTAAAAGTAATATATGACGATAAGGTTAAATAAAGTAACAAGAGATTTGAATGTAGGGATTACGACGGCTGTCGAATTCCTGCAGAAGAAGGGTTTTGTAGTAGAAGCAAACCCCAATACCAAGATTACCGACGAACAGTTCGAACTGTTGAAAAAAGAGTTCAGTACGGACAAGGATTTGAAAATCAAGTCTGAGAAGTTCCTGCAGGAACGCCAGACCAAGGAACGCAAAGCCTCGGTGGCTATCGAGGGTTATGAAACACAGGATGAAACCAAACCGAAAGTAGAAGAAATAAAGACGGTGGTTCCCGAAGACGTACGTCCGAAATTCAAGCAGGTGGGAAAAATCGATTTGGACAATCTCGGCAAGAAAACAGTGGTCGAGAAAGAACCGGAAAAAACCGTGGAACAGCCTGCTGTACAACCGGAGACTGTAGCGCCTGTGGAAGAAACGAAACCTCAGGCCGTACCGGAACCGGCCGTAGTGGCAGAGCCGGCTGTAGCAGAGGCTCCTGTGCATGCGGTGGAAGAACCTGTACGGGAAATGGCAGATGACGTTGCAGAAAACATCCCGGCAAAAGAGCCGGAGAAGGCGTCGGAGGAAGTGGCTGTTGTGGCTGAAGAACCGCAGCAGGAGGCAGATGAAAAGCCTGCCGAGGAAGCCAAGAAGGAACCCGAAGAGGAAATCTTCAAACTGCGTAAGCCGGAATTTGTCTCGAAAATCAATGTCATCGGGCAGATTGACCTGGCGGCGTTGAACCAGTCTACGCGTCCCAAAAAGAAATCGAAAGAGGAAAAGCGGAAGGAACGCGAGGAAAAGGAAAAACAGCGTCTGGACCAGAAACGGCAGATGAAAGAAGCCATCATGAAAGAGATACGTCGCGAAGACAGCAAGATGAAGGACGATCTGGATGGCGAAGGAGGCGGCAAGAAGAAACGCAACCGCATCAATAAAGAAAAGGTAGACATCAACAACGCTTCCAACTATCAGAAGGGTGGCGACCGTGCAAAAGGTAACAATGCTGGTGCCCAGCAGGGGAGCGGCAAGAAGAATAAGGACCGCTTCAAGAAACCTGTCATCAAGCAGGAGGTGAGCGAGGAAGACGTAGCCAAGCAGGTGAAGGAAACCTTGGCCCGCCTCACGTCGAAAGGCAAGAGCAAGGGAGCCAAATACCGCAAGGAGAAGCGTGAACAGGCTGCCGACCGTATGCACGAACTTGAAAGTCAGGAAATGGCTGAAAGCAAAATCCTGAAGCTGACAGAGTTCGTGACGGCCAATGAGCTGGCCAGCATGATGGATGTACCTGTTACGCAGGTCATCGGTACTTGTATGAGCATCGGTATCATGGTGTCTATCAACCAGCGCCTGGATGCGGAGACCATCAATTTGGTGGCCGAAGAGTTTGGTTTCAAGACAGAATATGTCAGTGCGGAAGTGGCTCAGGCCATTGTAGAGGAAGAAGATGCCGAAGAAGATCTGGAACCCCGTGCGCCGATTGTTACGGTGATGGGACACGTAGACCACGGTAAGACTTCGTTGCTCGACTACATCCGCAAGGCCAATGTAATTGCCGGTGAGGCGGGAGGTATTACCCAGCACATCGGTGCCTACCATGTGACGCTGGAAGACGGTCGTAAGATTACGTTCCTCGATACGCCGGGTCACGAAGCGTTTACCGCCATGCGTGCCCGTGGAGCCAAGGTGACGGATATCGCCATCATCATTGTGGCTGCCGACGATAACGTCATGCCGCAGACCAAAGAAGCCATCAACCATGCCATGGCAGCCGGTGTCCCCATCGTGTTTGCCATCAACAAGATAGACAAGCCTACAGCTAACCCCGACAAAATCAAGGAAGAATTGGCCAACATGAACTTCCTGGTAGAGGAATGGGGAGGAAAATACCAGTCGCAGGATATCTCGGCCAAGAAAGGTATCGGTGTACCCGAACTGATGGAAAAGGTATTGCTGGAGGCCGAAATGCTGGAACTGAAAGCCAACCCCAACCGCAAGGCAACGGGATCCATCATCGAGTCGTCTCTCGACAAAGGCCGTGGCTATGTGGCTACCGTCCTTGTGTCCAACGGTACGCTGAAAGTTGGTGATATCGTTTTGGCCGGTACCAATTATGGTAAGGTGAAGGCGATGTTCAACGAACGTAACCAGCGCATGACACAGGCTGGCCCCTCTGAACCGGCCCTTATCCTGGGTTTGAACGGTGCACCTGCCGCCGGTGACACATTCCATGTAATCGAAACCGAACAGGAGGCCCGCGAGATTGCCAACAAGCGTGAACAGTTGCAGCGCGAGCAGGGCTTGCGTACACAGAAGATGCTTACGCTCGACGAAGTGGGCCGCCGTCTGGCATTGGGCGACTTCCACGAACTGAATGTCATTGTGAAAGGCGACGTGGACGGTTCGGTAGAGGCTTTGAGCGACTCGCTGATCAAGTTGTCTACAGAACAGATTCAGGTCAATGTCATCCACAAGGGTGTAGGTCAGATTTCGGAGTCGGATGTATCGTTGGCTGCTGCATCGGACGCCATCATCGTCGGTTTCCAGGTTCGTCCTTCAGGATCGGCCGCCAAGCTGGCTGAGCAGGAGGGAGTGGACATCCGCAAGTATTCCGTTATCTATGACGCCATCGAGGAAGTGAAGTCTGCAATGGAGGGTATGCTTGCTCCTACATTGAAGGAACAGGTTACCGCTACCATCGAAGTGCGTGAAGTCTTCAATATCAGTAAGGTCGGCGTGGTGGCCGGTGCAATGGTGAAGACCGGAAAGGTAAAACGTACCGACAAGGCTCGTCTGATCCGCGACGGTATCGTGGTATTTACCGGCAATATCAATGCACTGAAGCGCTTCAAGGATGATGTGAAGGAAGTCGGTACCAACTTTGAATGTGGTATCAGTCTGACAGGCTGCAACGACATCAAGGTAGGTGACGTCATCGAAACTTACGAAGAAGTGGAAGTGAAGCAGACGCTTTGATTCTGAACAATAGCTTTTTCAGCCGCAGGCAACGCGGATGACACGGATTTGTCAGGGTGCACGGGATAGCGTGTCGCCGGGCCGTAAGAATGGTGAAATCTGCGTTGTCGGTGTTGTCTGCGGCTCTATTATTATAGAATAGGAGGTGTATGTATGACCACATTAGATATCATTATACTCGTTGTTTTGGGAGCTGGGGCCATAGTGGGCTTCAGTAAGGGTTTTCTCAAGCAGCTGGCCAGTCTGTTGGGACTGGTTGCGGGCTTGCTGATAGCCAAAGCGCTGTATGCTACGGTGGCCGAACGGGTCTTTCTGCCGCTGACCGATTCGCTGACGGTGGCTCAAGGTATTGCCTTTGTCGTCATCTGGCTGGCCGTTCCGTTGGCTTTCCTGCTGTTGGCTTCGTTGCTGACCAAGGCGATGGAGGCTGTTTCCCTCGGTTGGGTCAACCGCCTGTTGGGGGCTGCATTGGGCGCGTTAAAGGCAGCCTTGCTGGTGAGTCTGCTTGTCTGTGTGGTTGAATACATTGATACGGACAACACGATTCTGAAGAAAACAAAAAAGCAGGAGTCGGTGTTATATTATCCGATGGAGAAGTTTGCGGGACTCTTTCTGCCCGCGGCTAGGGAAGTGGCCTCCGAACTGCTCTGACCAATGAATGATGAACTTGAATATAGATGCTATATGCAACAAGAAGAACCAAATAAATACGTCAAGGAACTCACGCAGGAGAAGTACAAATATGGCTTCACCACCGACGTGCATACCGACGTCATCGAGAAGGGGCTGAACGAGGATGTGATCCGTCTCATCTCTGAAAAGAAGGGAGAACCCGACTGGATGCTGGAGTTCCGCCTGAAGGCTTACCGCCACTGGCTGACGTTGGAGATGCCTACGTGGGCACATCTCCGCATTCCCGAGATAGACTACCAGAGCATATCCTACTATGCCGATCCTACCAAAAAGAAGGAAGGGCCTAAGAGTATGGATGAGGTAGATCCCGAACTGATCAAGACTTTCAATAAGTTGGGCATTCCTCTGGAGGAGCAGATGGCGCTGAGCGGTATGGCTGTGGACGCTGTGATGGACTCTGTTTCTGTGAAAACCACCTTCAAGGAAACACTGATGGAGAAAGGCATCATCTTCTGTTCGATGAGCGAGGCCATACGCGAACATCCCGACCTGGTACAGAAGTACCTGGGCTCTGTGGTGCCTTACCGCGACAATTTCTTTGCCGCACTCAACTCAGCTGTCTTCTCCGACGGGTCGTTTGTGTATATTCCCAAGGGGGTAAGATGCCCGATGGAGCTGTCTACCTACTTCCGTATCAATGCACAGGGTACGGGGCAGTTTGAACGGACTCTGATTGTAGCCGATGACGATGCCTACGTTTCCTACCTGGAAGGCTGTACCGCTCCGATGCGTGATGAGAACCAATTACATGCCGCCATCGTGGAAATCGTGGTGCACGACCGGGCCGAAGTGAAGTACAGTACCGTGCAGAACTGGTATCCGGGCGATGTTGAGGGCAAGGGAGGTGTATACAACTTCGTCACCAAGCGTGGCATCTGCAAGGGTGTGGACAGCAAATTGTCGTGGACGCAGGTGGAGACGGGTAGTGCCATCACGTGGAAATACCCTTCGTGCATACTGGCGGGCGACAACTCCGTGGCTGAGTTCTATAGCGTAGCTGTAACCAACAACTACCAGCAGGCCGACACGGGTACCAAGATGATTCACATCGGCAAGAATACTCGTTCGACGATTGTGAGCAAGGGAATATCGGCCGGGCGGAGTGAAAACTCCTATCGTGGGCTGGTTCGTGTAAGCCCCAAGGCCGACAATGCCCGCAATTACAGCCAGTGCGACTCGCTTCTGCTGGGCGACAAATGCGGTGCCCATACCTTCCCCTATATGGATATTCACAACGAAACGGCGGTCGTTGAACACGAAGCCACGACGAGCAAGATCAGTGAAGACCAGATTTTCTACTGCAACCAGCGCGGCATTTCGAGCGAAGACGCCGTGGGGTTGATTGTGAACGGTTACGCCAAGGAGGTACTCAACAAGCTGCCGATGGAGTTTGCCGTCGAGGCACAGAAGCTGCTGAGCATCTCTTTGGAGGGAAGCGTGGGATAAATGAAGAACGAACAATGAAGAATTAGGATTTTAAACGGAGTGGGGAAGTCGGAATGGAGAAGTGATTCTTCATCCTTCATTCTTCATTCTTAATTACATAAATTATGCTAGAGATAAAAGACCTGCATGCCAGCATCAATGGCAAAGAGATATTGAAAGGCATCAATCTCACCATCCGCGACGGTGAGGTGCACGCCCTCATGGGTCAGAACGGTGCCGGAAAGAGTACGCTGAGCAATGTCCTTGTGGGCCATCCCGCCTACGAAGTGACATACGGCTCCATCACCTTCAACGGCAAGGACCTGCTGACCCTCTCGCCCGAAGACCGTGCACACGAGGGAATCTTCCTGTCTTTCCAGACACCGGTCGAGATTCCGGGGGTATCGATGGTGAACTTTATGCGTACGGCAGTCAACGAACAGCGCAAGTACCGCCACCTTCCTGCCCTGTCGGCATCGGAGTTTCTGAAGCTGATGCGTGAGAAAAGGGCCGTCGTAGAGCTGGACAGCAAGCTGGCCAACCGCTCCGTAAACGAGGGTTTCAGCGGGGGAGAGAAGAAGCGGAACGAGATTTTCCAGATGGCGATGCTCGAACCTACCTTCGCCATCCTCGACGAAACGGACTCCGGACTCGATGTGGATGCCCTGCGCATCGTGGCCGAAGGCTTCAACAAGCTGCGCACGAAGCAGACCTCGGCCATGGTCATCACCCACTACCAACGCCTGCTGGACTACCTGAAACCCGACGTGGTGCACGTCTTGCTGGGAGGCCGAATCGTCAAGACCGGCGGCCCCGAGCTGGCAACGGAGATAGAAAACCGCGGCTTCGACTGGATAAAGAAAGAGCAAGTAAATGAAGAATGAGGAATGAAGAATGAAGAATTGTTCTCCCGTCTCTGTGTGAAAGGTGGCAATTCTTCGTGCTTCATGCGTCATTCATAATTCTTTATTGAGATGATGAAACCTGAGCAACAATACATAGACCTGTTCTCGCAGTGCGAAGCCATGGTATGCCAGCACAGCTGCGAGGTGATGAATGCCCCGCGCGCTGCGGCCTTCGCCCACTTCGAACGCCTGGGATTCCCCACCCGCAAGGACGAGAAATACAAGTATACCGACGTCAGCAAGCTCTTTGAACCCGACTATGGGCTCAACTTGAAGCAGCTCGACATCCCCGTCAATCCCTATGATGTGTTCAAGTGCGACGTGCCTAACATGAGCACCTCGCTCTACTTTGTGGTGAACGATGCCTTCTATAGCAAGGCACTGCCCAAGTCGCACCTGCCCGAAGGCGTGCTGTTCGGCAGCCTCCGACAGCTGGCAACGGAACATCCCGAACTGGTGAAGAAGTATTACGCCCGCCTGGCCGATGCGTCGAAAGACGGAGTGACCGCCCTCAACACCGCCCTGGCCGAGGACGGCGTGCTGCTCTACGTGCCCCGAAACGTCGTGGTAGAGCGTCCCATACAGCTGGTTAACATCCTCCGAAGCGACGTCAATCTGATGGTGAACCGCCGTGTGCTCATCGTTTTGGAGGAGGGAGCACAGGCACGGCTCCTGGTGTGTGACCACGCAATGGATGCCGTAAACTTCCTCGCCACCCAGGTTGTGGAGGTCTTTGTGGGCCGCAATGCCGTGTTCGACCTCTATGAACTGGAGGAAACGCATACGAGCACCGTCCGCATCAGCAGCCTGTACGTCCGGCAGGAGGCAGGCAGTAACGTCCTTCTGAACGGGATGACGCTGACCAACGGCACCACCCGAAACACCGTTCAGGTAACCCTGGCCGGCGAAAATGCCGAGATTAACCTCTGCGGAATGGCCGTTGCCGACAAGAACCAGCACGTGGACAACCACACAAGCATCGACCATGCCGTGCCCCGATGCACGTCCAATGAACTGTTCAAGTACGTCCTCGACGACCAGGCCACAGGCGCCTTTGCCGGCTTAGTCCTGGTGAGACCGGGGGCCCAACATACCTCTTCGCAGCAGACCAACCGCAACCTTTGCGCCACCCGAGACGCCCGGATGTACACACAGCCGCAGCTTGAAATCTATGCCGACGACGTGAAGTGCAGCCACGGAGCCACCGTAGGCCAGCTGGACGACGCGGCTTTGTTTTACATGCAGCAGCGCGGCATCCCCCTGAAAGAAGCCCGCATGCTGCTGATGTTCGCCTTCTTGGGCGAAGTAATCGATACCATCCGCCTCGATGCACTGCGGGATCGCCTGCATCTGCTGGTGGAAAAGCGCTTCCGAGGCGAGCTGAACAAGTGCCAGGGATGCGCCATTTGTAATGGATAATGGAGAATTGATAATTGAAAATGGCAGAACAACAAACCCTTGTCCCTTATGAGGTGGACCGCATAAGGGACGACTTTCCTATCCTCAGCCGCACCGTGTACGGCAAACCCCTCGTATATCTGGACAACGGAGCCACGACACAGAAGCCCCGCGCGGTCGTAGAAGCCATCACGGAAGAGTACTACAGCGTCAACGCAAACGTGCACCGTGGCGTCCATTTCCTGTCCCAAAGGGCCACGGAACTGCACGAAGCAAGCCGCGAAACCGTACGCCGCTTCATCAACGCCCGCTCGACCAGCGAGATTGTCTTCACCCGCGGCACCACCGAAAGCATCAACCTGCTGGCCTACAGCTACGGAGAAGCCTGCCTCAAGGCCGGCGACGAGGTCCTGCTTTCCACCATGGAACACCACAGCAACATCGTCCCTTGGCAGCTTTTGCAGGCGAGGAAGGGCATCGTGCTCAAGGTGATTCCCATGAACGACCGCGGCGAACTGCTCCTCGATGCCTACCGCGAGCTCTTCACCGAGCGTACCCGACTGGTCTGCGTGGCGCACGTAAGCAACGTGCTGGGCACCGTCAATCCCGTCAAAGACATGATTCGCACGGCGCACAGCCACGGCGTACCCGTGCTGGTGGACGGCGCTCAGAGCATCCCCCACATGCCCGTTGATGTGCAAGACCTCGATGCAGACTTCTATGTCTTCTCGGGTCATAAGGTCTATGGGCCGACCGGAGTGGGCGTTCTCTACGGCAAAGAGGACTGGCTGGACAGGCTTCCGCCCTACCAAGGCGGCGGGGAGATGATACAGCACGTCAGCTTCGAGCGAACGACCTTCAACGAATTGCCCTTCAAATTCGAGGCCGGAACGCCCGACTACATCGGCACAACCGCCCTGGCGCGTGCCCTGGACTACGTCACCGCCCTGGGCATGGACCGCATTGCCGCCCACGAACACGACCTCACCACCTACGCCATGGAGCGCCTCAGGCAGGTGCCCGGCATGCGCATCTTCGGAGAAGCGGCCGAGAAAGGCAGCGTCATCTCCTTCCTCGTGGGCGACATTCATCACTTCGACATGGGAACATTGCTCGACCGCCTGGGGATTGCGGTGCGCACCGGCCACCACTGTGCCCAGCCTCTGATGCAACGATTGGGCATCGAAGGCACCGTCCGAGCCTCCTTCGGCCTGTACAACACGCGGCAGGAAGTCGACGCGCTGGTGGACGGAGTCGTGAGGGTGAGCCGCATGTTCTGACTTTTTTCCGAAAAAAAACGGGGCCGGATGCAACTTTCCGGCCCTTTTTTTCGACTGATACATACAGATAACTTTTAAAACAAATGCACTATGTTACTGACAACCACATCCATGATTGACGGCGGAAAGATAACCCGCTATTACGGCATCGTATCGGGAGAGACGATAATAGGTGCCAATGTGTTCCGTGATTTCTTTGCCGGAATACGCGACATCGTAGGAGGACGCAGCAGTTCCTACGAGGAAGTGCTGCGCGAAGCCAAGGAGACTGCCCTGCGCGAGATGGAGGAACAGGCCCGTGCCCTGGGCGCAAACGCCGTCATCGGCGTGGACCTTGACTACGAAACCGTAGGCGGAAGCGGCTCCATGCTCATGGTTACGGCCGCCGGAACGGCGGTCACCGTCGAGTAAAAAGCAGGGGCAGCCTACGTTTTACAGAGCGTGGCTGCCCCTTTTTATGGCCTGTAAGGTTAAAATAAGTTATAAGAAATGGCTGTTTTGTTCAGATGCTTGTCTGAATTAAAATATAAGACTATATTGTGCGCGTTCTATTATTTACTAACTTAAAAACTATTATTATGGGAAGTAAAATCTATTTTTTATTAGCAAGTGTACTGATAATGCTGTGTACTAACTCTTGTTCTAATCATGATGTAGCTGATGAAACAGCCGAAGTATCTCAAATCCTATGTTTAAAAAGTAGTGTTAGTCCTTCAAAAATGCAAGCGATAATAGACACTATTGGAAGAAAATTTTCTTTGACTAAAAGTGATGGCTCTATCGATTTTAGTGAAGAAGAGGCAGAGGCTCTGTTGGAGCCTTTGGTTATTGACGGTAAGAATTTACAGGCTTCATTTTTGGAACAAATGTATTTGTCAAAGACAAAATTTGCCAATGATGACTTTTTATTAGTAGAAAATATGCCGGATGACCAATTGGCGCTCTTTTCATTTATTGTATATGCTGCGAATGGACAGCATATTGTAACAAAGGTTTCGAGCGATAAAATCTGGGAGTGTTTGGGAGCTGTTTCCGGCTTAAGTGTAATAAAGGATTTGAGTGTAACCGGGTTGGTAAATGCAAAAACTGTATTGCAGGTTGTAAAGGCATTGGGATCAAGATATTTAGGTTATCTTGGAGTGGCTACTACAATATACTCTGCAATCAAATGTTTATCATAAGAAACCTATGGACGAGAAACTTGAAAATATAAGTATCCTGAATGTAGTCAGTTACATTCTGTTTGTATTCGCCGACTTAATTGAGAAGCCTGTCATGCTTCACATCGCAGCGGCAGGCATTTTCATCTCCTTTCTATCGAGCCTTTGGTTGCTGATAAGCGCGCGCAGGATGAAGAATGATAAGGAAAAAAGCCGGGTGGTGCGGTGCATAAACTCGATAGTCTTCTGCGTTTTCTTTCTGTTGTACTATATTGTAAAGGTTTAGAAGGCAGGTTTCACAGATAGAAGGGGGAAATATTTTCCCCCTTTTTTCTTGCTTTTTCCGAAAATTGTACGTATTTTACACGCGTCTAAAGCCGTGCGGGGCTGCCGCGCGGACCGACGTTGAATGAACCTGATTATTAACCTTTAAATTCTTTACGTTATGGGATACTTCAAACCTCAGTTGATGAAAAGAAATGAACGCTACTACCCCGTAGCCATCCTCACCGACCGTCCGATGGAGATAGACGAGATTGCCGAACAGATTTCCGAGGCCTGCACCGTCTCGAAAGCCGACGTCGTGGCCGTACTGGCCGCGCTGCCCAGCGTCATGGCCCGCGGCATGGATGCGGGGCGAAGCGTGCATCTGCAGGACATAGGCCGCTTCCGCTACACCATTGCCGCCAAGAAAGGCGGGCAGGCCACGGCGAAAGAGGTCAGCGCAAACGATGTGGACCACACCCGTGTGCACTTTACACCCGAGGGCTCGAGGCGGCAGGCAGGGGTCGTGACCCGTGCCCTTTCCGAGTCGGCACACTGGGTACGCTGGAACGGTACCGACGAAGGCTCCTCCACCGAGGGGGGCGGAACCGGTGAAGGCGGCGACGAAGGGCAGGACCCCAGCCCGCTTTAGTGACACCCTGCCGCGGCCTGTACATGCCGGCATCGGCGGGAAAATCTACCGCCACGGTGGCTTCGCAGCCAAAGCCACCGTGGTATTTTTTTTGAACACGTTGGAAAAAGCCGTCCAAAAGCCGTACTTTTGCCTACCAAAAGTATACCTTTTGCCTACCAAAAGTACGGCTTTTGGTCACCAAAAGTACGGCTTTTGGTCTACCCCCTCCAGGAGTACTTCTGACGGGGGTACGGCTTTCCTGAAAAAAGTTTACTATTTTAAGAAGTTAAGAAGTTAGAGAAGTTATCACTCCGCTCCGCTTCGTTGGAAGTTAGAGCCGAATGTCTTGCTGATGGATGCAGCCGTTTCGATGCACGGCACGTATCAGAAACATAAGGAAAAGCATTTGGCTTTAACTTCTTAACTTCCCGCGAAGCGATAACTTCTTTAACTTCTAAAAAAATAAACCTATTCTCTAACCTCAAAAAACTCGATTATGGATACATTGCTTTTCTGGCTTGTTCCGGCCTCTTCCGTGCTGGCACTGGCCTTTGCCTGGTACTTTCACCGGCAGATGATGCGTCAGAGTGAGGGCACTCCTCAGATGAAGAAGATAGCCGCGGCCGTGCGCCGGGGCGCCATGTCCTACCTGCGGCAGCAGTACAAGGTCGTGGGTTGGGTCTTCCTCGGGCTGGTCATCCTCTTCTCCGTCATGGCCTACGGCTTCGGCGTGCAGAATCCTTGGGTGCCAGTAGCCTTCCTTACGGGCGGTTTCTTCTCCGGCCTTTCGGGCTTTCTCGGCATGAAGACCGCCACACAAGCCTCGGCGCGTACGGCCAATGCCGCACGGCAATCGCTGAACGGAGGCTTGCGCATCGCCTTCCGCAGCGGGGCGGTGATGGGGCTGGTCGTAGTGGGGCTGGGCCTGCTCGACATCTCTTTCTGGTATCTGTTGCTGAATGCGGTCGTACCCGCCGATGCTTTGACACCCACTCACAAGCTCTGCATCATCACAACCACCATGCTTACGTTCGGCATGGGTGCCAGTACACAGGCGCTTTTCGCCCGTGTGGGCGGCGGTATCTATACGAAGGCGGCCGACGTGGGCGCCGACCTTGTGGGCAAAGTCGAGGCGGGCATCCCCGAAGACGACCCGCGTAACCCCGCCACCATCGCCGACAATGTGGGCGACAACGTGGGAGACGTGGCCGGAATGGGTGCCGACCTGTACGAAAGCTACTGCGGCTCCATCCTCGCTACAGCCGCCTTGGGCGCGGCAGCCTTTATACACAGCGGCGACACGCTGATGCAGTACAAGGCCGTCATCGCGCCGATGCTCATCGCCGCCGTGGGCATTCTGCTCTCCGTCCTCGGCATCTTCGCGGTGCGAACCCGTGAGAATGCCACCATGAAAGACCTGCTCGGAGCGCTGTCTTTCGGCACCAACCTCAGCTCTGTGCTCATCGTTTTGGCCACCTTTCTTATTATGTGGATGCTGCAGTTGGACAACTGGATGTGGATTTCGTGCTCCGTCGTGGTGGGTCTGCTCGTGGGCATCGTCATTGGAAGGTCCACGGAATACTACACTTCCCAATCCTATAAGCCCACCCGCCGCCTGAGCGAAAGCGGGCAAACGGGGCCTGCAACGGTCATCATCTCCGGCATCGGGCTGGGCATGCTCTCTACCGCTGTGCCCGTTGTCGCCGTGGTGGTGGGCATCATAGCCTCCTATCTGTTTGCCTCGGGCTTCGATTTCAACAACGTGGGCCTCGGCCTCTACGGCATCGGCATCGCCGCCGTGGGCATGCTCTCCACGCTGGGCATCACGCTTGCTACGGATGCGTACGGCCCGATAGCCGACAACGCCGGGGGCAATGCCGAGATGTCAGGCCTCGGAAGTGACGTCCGCCGCCGCACGGATGCCCTCGATTCGCTGGGCAACACCACGGCTGCCACGGGCAAAGGCTTTGCCATCGGCTCGGCAGCGCTCACGGGTTTGGCCCTCTTGGCGTCGTACGTTGAGGAAATCCGCATCGGACTGACTCGTCTGGGCACTACGGAAATCTGGGTAGGAGACCGTGCCGTGCCGCTGCAAGACGCTACCTTCTTCGACTTCATGCACCACTACGATGTCACCTTAATGAACCCCAAAGTACTGTCAGGTATGTTCATAGGCTCCATGATGGCCTTCCTTTTCTGCGGCTTGACGATGAACGCCGTGGGCCGTGCAGCCGCGAAGATGGTGGACGAAGTGCGCCGTCAGTTCCGCGAAATCAAGGGCATCCTCACGGGAGAGGCCGAACCGGACTATGCACGCTGTGTGGCCATCTCCACCAAAGGCGCGCAGCGGGAGATGGTCGTCCCGTCGCTCATCGCCATCATTGCCCCCATCGTGACGGGCCTTGTCTTCGGAGTTCCCGGTGTTTTGGGCCTGCTTATCGGGGGCCTGAGCAGTGGGTTTGTGCTGGCTATCTTTATGGCAAACGCCGGCGGGGCCTGGGACAATGCCAAGAAATACGTCGAGGAAGGTAACTTCGGCGGCAAGGGAAGCCCGGTCCACAAGGCGACGGTGGTGGGCGACACGGTGGGCGACCCGTTTAAAGACACGTCGGGCCCCAGCCTGAACATCCTCATCAAGCTGATGTCGATGGTAGCCATTGTCATGGCGGGGCTTACGGTGGCGTGGAGTCTCTTCTGATGGAAGCTGCTTGAAAGGGCACCACAGATTACACGGATTTACACAGATTATTCTTTTTTCCCGTGCGGGAAGATAATTAAAAGGGCACCACAGATTACACGGATTTACACAGATTATTTATTTTTTCCGTGCGGGGAGATAATAAAAAAGGCACCACAGATTACATGGATTTACACAGATTATTCATATATCCCGTGCGGGAAATTCCTTAAAAAATCTGTGTAAATCTGCGTAATCCGTGGTGCCCTCTTTTCAGCCCCCTGCTTTCAGGGGCATCTGTCTGCGGTTTCTCAGTACACAAGTACGACGACAGGGTTGTCTTCCTCGCCAATCTTGAGCAGCGGAGCCAGTGCGGAGTTTTCCTTGGCCTCGGGGTTCTCGTCGAGAAAGTCCACGACATCGGACGCTTCAACCAGTTGCGCATACTCGCCTTGTGCGCTGCAAGCACTCGGTCGGAAGGGGAGGAAGTGGTTCACATCGTCGGTCAGACCCTTCTCTTCGTCGCACATGCGGGTCGTGCCGGCCTGCTTGTCGTAGACGCCGTTCACGGCTTTCCTCAGATCTTCGGCGCACTGGAAGAAGATGTTGCGCGGCGTTTCGAGCATCAAAACGGGCAGCATCGTGCCCTTTGCCTCGTCGTCGCTCCAGCGTGCCTTCGGCTCCAACCGCCGTTCGCCCGTGCCGAAGACATAGGCCGGCGTCAGTTCTCCTGCTGCCGAAACGTTGTAGACGGTGTCGTTGAAGGTGTCCTTGAAGCGCAGTTCTCCGTCGTAGTTCCACAAGGTAGTGGGCGAGGCGATGCTGTAAGACGACGTTCCGTCCCCGAATCGGGTGTATAAAGCCTGCGCAATGCCCAGGCGCAAGACACTGATGGAGGCGATGTCTTCCATCTTCATCGGCGGCAATGCGGGTAGCGGACTTACTATGCTGTCCCTCAACTGGCCTGCCTCCATGAAGAGTCCCAGCATGCGTTTGTGGGTGTTTTGTTGGGCGATGTTGTTATAGTAGCCCACGACCAGAGTGTCCACAAAGCCGTAGCTGTCCGGCATGGCAGGCGGGGTAGGGATGACGGCCTTCCCCTGATAGGTACCCCCGAGGTCGTACTTTTGCAGTGCATTGGGCCAGCGTACAAAGTACATAAGGCCGTTGCGCTCATTGTAATAGGGGCGTCCGGCGTGTATGGAATAACCCTTGGGGTCCTCTCCCGCGTGGCCTATAGCGTTGAGGAAGCGCCCCGTTTCCTTGTCAAAGCTGTAGACATCCGTCCCCGACTGTACCAGTATCTGTCCCTTCAGGACCATGATTTGCGGGTTTCTCCCTATGAGGCAGCTGTCGTTTGTCTCCAGCGGCACATAGCGTATCCGCGTTCCCAGGTCGGAAATCTTCAACTCGGTTTGCTGTGCGGCGGCACCCGCCACATCGATTACGGTCAGTGTCCCGCCGGCTTTCTCGGCGGCGGGACGGCAGGCAGCCAGCATGCAGGCTGCGGCTGCTGCGTACATCCATTTGCTGTTCATAACGGTATAATGATGGGTTAATCTTGTTTTCCCTTCAGGGTAATCTTGACAATGACCGGATTGTCGTCGGGGTTCAGGCGGCTTATCCTTTCGGCAAGCTCCTCAGAAGCAGGCTTGCGGTCGGGGTTAAGCAGTATTTCAGCACTGACTGTCTGGTAAATATGCGTGCTGTCCACATGGCGGAAGACAGACGAAAGGCGGATGTTGTTGTAGTCGTCCACCGGCATAAAGCCCAGATTCTCTACCTTTCCGGTCTGCTTGTCCAGTAGGGCCATCCCAATGACTTGATGGGCATAGTTGAAGAAGACATATCGGTCCGTCTCATAAACCTTGCTGAAAACCTTGGTCAGTTTGTCTGCTTTGAGTGCCTTTATTGCGGTTTCATCTTTAATGGGTACACGGAATGAGGGCCTGTAGGCGTTTTCAGGGAACTCAATCCGGTAGCGGGGCCGCACGTTTCCGTCGGGACAGACGGTAAAGACTTCGCCGGAAAGGTCTTCGGTCAGCAGGAGCGTATCCCGGTAAAAGGAGAAGTTGGAGTCCAACGTGGGTATTTCCATATAGATCGGATCGTAGGTAAAGGGCAGCTGGCAGTTCCATTCCTTGCCGTCTTCCGTCGTGGCAAGGCGGTACTCGGTAGGATAGGTTGCCTCCTGAAAGCGCTTGTTGGGGAAACATCCTATATAATAATGTATATGTTTGCCCTGCCGGGCCAGGCAATTGAACCAGAAGGGAACTTCATATCGGGTCTTGAATTGCCCGTCAGCAGTATAGACACAGACCCTGCGCGACCGTGAGTCGTTGATGTAGACATCACCGTTTGCCGGGTCAATGTCAAATGTCTTGCAGGATGTATACTCTTGGGGACCTTCGCCTTGCCGGCCTATTCGGTGGAGAAAACGACCGTCGGCACCGAAGCAGAAGAGGGTTTCATTCTTCCTGTCATAGAAGTAAAAGCGGCCTTTCCATACGACCATATTCTCTATATAGCCTATCAGAACGCTGTCTGAAGTCTCCAGCGGGATGTATTCCACCCGCGTGGCGATGCGCGAAACGGGCATTTGCTGCTTCATCTCCTCTGCCTTCGGGACAAACTGGATGGTGTGGAACGTGGTATCGTTCAAGGCTGTCTTTTCGGTTTTGGCCCCTCCCTTGCACCCCGACAGCAGCAGGCAGGCAAGCAACGGCCATACTAATTGTTTCATTTGATCAGATTTTAACCCACACAAAGGAACGGAAAATTCTGTAGAAAACAAACGGCCGGCGTGTATTTGTGTTGTTTTTCAGGACAAGGAAAGGCGGTGCCCTGCTGCGGGATGTGCTGTTTCCGCGCTTCTGACACCCTGCTCCTTTGCTTTTTTTATGCTGTTCCCATCCCTCTGTCATGCTGTTCCTGCTCCCTTTCTATGCTGGTCCCGCCCCTCTGTCATCCTGAACGAAGTGAAGGATCTCCCTGCACAAGCCTGTGTTTCCGGCATTCTTCGCTCCGCTCAGAATGACAGGAAGTGGGGATGATTCGTGGTTTCGCCGCCTAAAAAAGGCACCACGGATTACTCAGATTTACACAGATTATTCATTTTCCTCGTGAGGGGGAATGATTAAAAAGGCACCACAGATTACACAGATTAGCACAGATTATTCCTTTATCCCGTGCGGGAGATTCCTTTAAAAATCTGTGTAAATCTGCGTAATCTGTGGTGCCCTCTTTTCAAATCTCTGCTTTCAGGGGCATCTGCATATCGTTTTTTAATCGGTGAGTCTGTCGGCAGGCAACGCTTTCCCGCCGCCCAGGCCTTACAGCGAGCAGAACAGCGTGACGAGGAACGGCACGCTGAAGTCCGTCACAAACCCGTGGAAGATGGACAGAACGGCGAATTCCTGCCCCGAAACCCGCGTGATGACGGGCAGGGTAGTATCGGCTGTGGTGGCCCCTCCGGCGGATATCGGTGCCAAAGGTCCGAACCATCGGGCCAGCAAAGGGGCAGTGAGCAGGGTCAGAAGTTCACGGCTGATGTTGGCCAGCAGCGCGACGGTGCCCAGCTCCGCCCCGCGGTATTCGGTGATGAAGATGCTCGAAAGCGAGTAGTAACCGAAGCCCGAACCCACCGCAAGGCAGTCCGAAAGGCTGCGGTGCGTCAGTATCAGGCTCACCAAAGCCGTGCCCACCAGCGTACCGGCGATGGTCATTGCAGGCAGAAAGACAAGGCGCGGGTTCAGCGAACGGAAGTTTTTCAGCGTCTCGGGGTCGTTTCCCACCCCCATTCCTACGCAAGTCATCAGCGCACAGAGCGCGTAGAAACTCACACGCGTCCCCACGTGTCCCGGCACCAGTCCCGCGAGGCTGCTCACTACGCCAAGTGCGAAGAACCCCACAATGACGAGGCTTCCCCGCAAAGCCCGTAGCATGCTCCCGTCACCGGCAGGGGCGGTTCCCCCCGTCGTCCGGCCTTTCCGCCCGCGTGCCAGTGCCTTCCACAGCAGCAGGGCCGCCGTGACGCTGCCCAGTGTGCCGCCCAGTGTCATCACTGCCGCCTCCATTCCCAGGGTGTGCAGACTGTTTATGATGGCCTCGTTGCCGCCCACTTCCACGCCAAGCAAGTATAGCAGCGCCCAGATGAGCACGGTGATAGCCGGCTGGATCATGGCCAGACGCTTCCTTCGCAATACATATCCCGCCAGCATTCCCGCCAGCATGAGTCCGATAACTGTGAACATTCTTTCTGATTGTTGGATGAAAAACAGCCGCAAAGATAGGGAAAAGTTGCGGAAAGAGAAACGCTCTTTTCCGCATCTTCACCGTTCCTTGCGGCTGTCTGTAGGGGAGAGGCGGGGCTTACTCGCCGCCTGTGGTGGCCTTGTGCAGCACAATCCGGTCGATGGCAATGCCGCTATGCCCCTGCAGGTCGAAGAGGATGCCCAGCGAAACTTCGGTTTCGCGGGTCAGAATGAACGGCAAACGACGCTCCGAAAGCGGGGCCGATGCGAGGGCAGTGTCGGCTTCCGGCAGGTCGGGCAAGCCTTTTCCGCCGGCAACAAGCAGGCGCGAACTGCCTGCCGAGAAGCCTTGGTAGGGGATGACTTCCAGTTCGTACTTGCCTGCGGGCAGCTTTACGGTGCAGTAAAGCTTGTGGTTGGCGAGCCTTGGGGCAAATCCGTCCCACGAAGTGTATACGCACAAGGCATTCTCTTTGTTACGGTCTACATACAGGCCTGTGCTTATGCTGTCCGTCTCGAGCGCGTTTTCCACCTGCCAGCCCGTGCTTTGGTAGTCGAAAGCCTGGAAACGGAGGCTGTCTTTGTGGTTGACGCTGCGTCCGTCTGTCGCAAATGGCCGGCGCGAAGGAGGCAGTACCTTCTCCGAAATGTCCTCGAAAGGTGTTTCGAAATTCAGACAGAATACACCGGCAGAGTACCCCCAGGCATCACCGTCGGGACCGAAGGAGGTGCGTTTTCCGGTGTGGTTGTGGGAGGTCAGGTCGCGTACATCGCCCCCGTTCTGGTTGAATGAGTAGTAAAGAACCAGCTTGTCTGCCCGCTCTGCCCTTGCCACGTCATCGATGGGAGCATTGCAATACTGCTGCATGAGGCTGTCTTTCAGGTCCTTTTTCCAGATACGGAACTCGTCAATGGTGGCGTTCATGGGCGTTTCTTCCCCGCCGAGACGTACATGGGAGAATGCGGGAACCTGTGCCGCCCTGCCTTTTTTGTCTTTCAGCTGCACCGTCTTGCAGGTCTCTCCATCGCGCATGAACCGCACTTGCCCGTTGCCGAAGGCCACCGCATAGTGGTGCCATTGGCCGGAAATGACGAACCCGTTGTCCGAGCGGGCCGGGAGGCTGTCTATGTAAACCGTCATGCGTCCGTGCTTGTCGGCGGCAATCTGCCAGGTGGAAGCTTCATGCCCGATGCCTGCCAGCCGGGCTTTTGCCCCCGGATTCATCCACCAGTCTATCGTCATCTCCCGGGTTGGTCCCTGCCAGAGTGCGCTTTGTGTGGTGACTGCAGCCGACGGGTTGGAGAAGTTCAGCCCGTTTTTGCTGTCTGCATTGCATACTGTCAGTACCCCTTTCCGGCAGAGAGTACTTTGCCCTTCCTCGTTCGAAGCGGTCAGTGTAATATCGTAAACACCGGGTACGTCCATCTTCAGACGGGCCTTTGCCCCTCGGGCAAAGGTCGTGAAACGCCGGCTGTCCAGCTGCCAGTTCCACTGGGTGGGCATATAGCGGCTGCGGTCTGCCAAGTCAACTGTCTCCCCTTTCCGGACAATCATCGGCGTGACGTCGAAAGCAACGTCGGGAGCTACATTCTTTACATGGATGGAACGGGCCGCTTGTGCCGACTCTCCAGTCCATGGATTGCTGACTTTCAGGCTGACGGTATAGTCACCGCTTGTTTCATAAGTGGCGGCTGCATTCTGTGTAGTCACCTGCGGATTGTCACTTCGTTCCAGACTCCATTCATAACGGTATCCGGCTATGGGGTGGAGAGGCTGGAAGCTGATGCGTTCTCCTGCCAGGATTTCATTGCGTATGGGCTGGAATCCGGCATCGGGAACCGGTGCGGGGAGCACGTTTACTTTGCGGACTGCTTTTACTTTTTCACCGGTTGTGGTCAGTCCGGTCAGGGTGATTTTCTGCTTGCCGGGCTTTGGAAACAGCAGGGTAGGTACCTTTACCGGAAGCTTCTTCACCCCTGCACCTGGTACATCCCAGCAGATTGTCTGTATGTCGGGCGAGCATTGGGGAAGAACGCGGAAGGATTCTCCTGCACGGATATCCGAATCAGGCAGTTCGAAACTTAGGAATGTATCTTCTGTAGGGATATGCAGGCTGTCGGGTAGTTCGTCCAATGTTTCATATTGCCCGTAGTTTGCTATGGGTGCATGGCAGTGCCCTGCAAAGTCTCGCCACATCCGCTGGCGTCCTTTCCCGATGGTTTCTCCCCGGTAATAGGCGGCAAGCGGACGCGGTATGCCGGCCGGTTCGAAGCTGGCGTACATGAATTCTTTGATTTGTTCGGGTGTACGTGCTTCTTTCCAGATACGAACTTCGGCCAGTTCACCGTCGAGAGCTCCGTCCTGATGTGTACCGAAGGGGAATTGTTTGAAGCCTCCTATACCTTTCCGACCGTTGCTTATCAGGGTATCTGCGGGTACTCCGTTGATATAGGCCGTCAGTGTATCTTGTGCAATGACAAAGGCGAAGTGTTGCCATTGGTCGGTTTTTATCAGTCCTTTGTGGGTATCCATACGGTTCTCACCGTCCCATCCTGCACTGAGTGAACCGTCGTCGTTGGCATGAATGAGGAAGCTTCCCCAGCCGGGACCGATACTTTGGTTCCAGTTTCTCCAGCTATAAGGCTTCAGCCAATATTCGATGGTGGCATGCATACAGTTCTCTTCAAAGATGTCTGGAATCGTGAATCCGCATTCTTTCAACAACAGACTGTGCGGCTGATACGGGCGTTCGAAGGAAGAACGTACGGATGGAGTTCGCGCAGAGACAACCGACAGTGTGTCCTGGAAGCTGTAGAGAGCGGCTATCGAATAGTCCGCGTTCTTGTTCCGGATAGGGAAACGTGTTTGTACGGCGGGCAGTGTATCTGCCGGAACTTCGTTTTCAAACAGGATATAGCCTTTGATTGGGTAGTGTGAACGTTGGGGCGTGTTCCACGCCAATATACCTTGTGTGGCTGTCTCGTCCGGGAGATAATGCAGGTTGGCGGGTGCAAACAGTGGTTCGCCTTGTACGACGGAAGCGACAAAAGTCATTTCTTCCTGTCCGTCGATATCTCGTCCGGCAGGTCCGGTAAGCGGGGTTTCGATGCCTTTGCGGTCGAATTCGTAGTCGATGACCGAGCAGGCATATATTTTCCCATTTCCGATGCTCCCCTTTTTCCGCTCAATGCAGAAGAAATATTTCAGGGGGCGTCGTGTGTCAAAAACCGAAGAAAGGTCCGTTAAGTCGTAACCGAATTCCATCGGCTCGGCATGTAACTTACCGTCAGCCCATTTCCCCAGCATGGGTGTGGCAGCTTCCGTTCCATTCTTCTCTTTGTCTGACCGTCCGTCTCCTGCAAACTTGAAATGTTCGAGTTCGATACGGACATCCGGCTGTGTGGCATTCAAATCAGACGAAATACCTACAGTCAATTTCAATTCGCTCCGGTGCGAATAGGCCATACGTATTTTCAATGTGCGGAGCGGGCGATAATTCTTGCGTACATGGTAGAATTCAGGTTTCCATGCGCCTCCTTCTTGTTGGCGGACAGGAAATCCGTATTTATATGGACAATAGATGAATCCGTTGTTGGCCCATCCGTCACCCCATGAATTAACGATAATCCATGCGCCGCATTCATCTTTGTCTTTTTCACCATAGACTTTGTTGCTGTCTAGGTCGAACACGATACGGTCGTCGTAACCTACAATGGTTAGGGCATGGTCTACACCGTCTCCCCAGCGGGTTACGTATTTCTTTCCCACAACACCGGCTGTTTGATTCTTTCCATCCGGGTCATTCTCTATTGGGGCTTGTTTACAGGCACTGGCCACGCCTATTCCACAGATACCGCCGGCATAGAAGTCGGAATCTCCTTGGTGATTCCAAAGCCAGTTCTTAATGAATTCTCTTCCTTTTTCCGTATCTACGCCCAAAGGAGAAAATGAGTTACAGGAGATACGGTTGAACATGGCAGAGTACCATTTGTCGTAACCCTGCATCCATCCAAAATCGGGGTTGGCACAATCTTGGTTACCGAACAGTTTGGAATAAGTCGTGCCACCATAGACGATGGAATTGGGTACTCCGTTAGCAATTGCCATACCTTCTTTTCCGGAATGGCTGTTGGTCAACAGCCACGTGAAGTGAGTGGGATAGATATTCTCGGGGAGTGATGCGTCGGTACCGCGGAATGCGTTGATTTCGTGAGTGAACATGTATCCGATACGTGAAGCAGATCCGCATGACCCGCCATCTTGGTTGAAAACTTGAGGGAAGTAGGGCGTTTCGGCATTGTTGATATGGTCCGGCCGCACGGACAAGGTATCCTTGGACTCGGCAAGGACAGGTAGAAAACTGCTTCCTGCAAGAACGCCGGCAATTAGCAGCAATCTTTTCGTCTTTTTCATGAAATCTTGATTGTTAGATTGTTGTTTATGTTTATTGGCTGACAAATATAGACTTCTTCGGATAATATCGCAAATCTGATCTGTCAATAAAGTGAAAAAGGAATGTATTTTGTGGGATTATTGCGTACCTTTGTACACAGAACGTATTAGAGATATTGAGATGTTATTACCTTATTTAAATCCCCACCTCATCGAAGCCGGATGCGACGAAGCAGGCCGCGGTTGCCTGGCCGGAGCCGTATATGCCGCTTCCGTCATTCTGCCCCAGGATTTCCGTAACGACCTGCTCAACGACTCCAAACAGCTGACCGAACGCCAGCGTTATGCCTTGCGCGAGGTCATCGAACGCGAGGCTTTGGCCTGGGCCGTCGGTGTCGTCACTCCGCAGGAGATTGATGAAATCAACATCCTCAACGCCTCTTTCCTGGCCATGCACCGTGCCGTCGCCCAGCTGAAGATACGTCCCCAGCACCTGCTCATCGACGGCAACCGCTTCAAACCCTATCCCGACATCCCTCATACCACGGTGGTAAAGGGTGACGGCAAGTACCTCTCCATCGCCGCAGCATCGATTTTGGCCAAGACCTACCGCGACGACTACATGAACCGTCTGCACGAAGAGTTTCCTTACTACGGCTGGAACCACAACAAAGGCTATCCTACCAAGAAGCACCGTGCCGCTATTGTCGCCCGTGGTACCACGCCCTACCACCGTTTGTCGTTCAATTTATTGGGTGACGGTCAGCTTTCTTTGGACTTCAAGTGAGCGTCTAGAACCATTTTATTTTTCTGAACCAAACAAACGTGCCTGCCGAGATGGCTGCCGAGAGGAGCACGATGAGCAGGAATGCATGAGGAAAACTTTCCAGATGGATGTCCACGTTCATGCCATAGAAGCTGGCGATGACGGTGGGAATCATCAGTGTGATGCTGAGGCTCGTCATGCGTTTCATGATGTCGTTCACGTTGTTCGAGATGATAGAGGCGAAGGCATCCATCGTGCCGGTGAGGATGTCGCTGTAGATGTTCACCGTGTTGTAGGCCTGGCGCAGTTCGATGACGGCGTCGTCCAGCAGCTCCATGTCCAGCATGCCGGTGTTCTGGAAGATGTTCTTCAGGCGGCCTATCAGTACCTCGTTGCCGCGGATGGAGGTGTCGAAGTAAACAAGCGTTTTCTGAAGCTTCATCAGGCGTAGCAGGTCTTCGTTGCGGATGCTCTTTTCCAGTTCCTTTTCGGCGTTGGCCACCTCGTTGTTGATCTGCTTCAGGTACTTCAGGAACCAGACAGCCGAGGAGTAGATGAGGCGCAGAATCAGTTCCAGCTTGTTGTTCACGCAGATGTTCTTGCGGCGCGTATGCTGGATGAAGTCCGGCAACAGTTCTGTCTGGTGATAGCAGACGGAGACAATGATGTCGTTGTTGGTGATGATGCCGATGGGCACCGTGATGAAGGGTATCTGCGGGTTGCTGCTCTGCATGGGGATACGCAGGATGGTGAGCAGCCAGTTGCCTTCGGTTTCGGTACGCGGCCGTTCGTCGGCGTCGGCAATGTCTTCGAGGAAAGATTCGGGAACATTCAGTTCGCGGGTGAGGAACTGGAAATCGTCGTGGTCGGGGCATTCTACGTTTACCCAGCAATTGGGCGCCCACAGAGGTTTCTCAACGAAACCGTTTTCGCTGTAGAGATACTTTCTCATCGGTTAAGGCCTCCTTTCTTAGGTTGCGTACGGAGGCTGGCGATGCAGAAAGTCTCCGTCCGCGGTTAGGGATTCATACTGTTGTTACACGTTCGTGGATTGGAATCGTCCATATCTGTTGTTCTCAATTTTATTTTTGCGGGGCAAAGATAGAAAATCGGAGGCATTTGCGGTGCCTCCGATTCTGTTTTTTAGGTTTTGTTTCGATTTTCACGATGTTGCCATCTGTGGAGACGGCTTATTGTTTGTTTTCAAAACGTCGTTTCAGGAAGCCGGCCAGGTTATAGGCGTCTACCTTTTCGGTAGAGATACTGCCGTCTTTCTCCACCACTACGTAATGCGGAATGCCGTTGAACTGGAAGAGCTGGCGCATGTACTTGTATTCCGTGTCCGTCAGGCGGTAGCAGGCTTCGCCTTTCAGGTGCTTCTCCACATAGTCTGTATAGGATTTCTCGGGCGATTCGTTTTCGCTGGTGATGTAGACAAACTGGAACTCGGGATGGTTGCGATATTGCTTGCGCAGGTCGGCCGTGGCTTGTATGCCTCCCCGACACGGACCGCAGGTGGTGGCCCAGAAGTCGACAAACAAAACCTTGCCCGCATGAGGAGCGATGATGCGGCGGAAGATGTCGGTCGCTTTTCCCTCGGGCAGCTGATAGGTCGCAGGTCGGGTTTCGGGGCACAATTCTTCCAGCAGGTTTCGGGCCGTAGCTCGAAGGTAGGGATGGGTAAGGGTCTTCTCTGTCCGGCTGAGGAAGGTTTCGGCATCCTGTCGTCGCTTCAATGCATTGGACAGTATATAGCGCAGGTGACGTACAAAGGCTGCCTGCCAGAACAAGGGCGAAGGCCTGGTGTATAGGTTGTTGGCGATGCTGTCCTTTATCTCATAGAGCTTTAGTTCAAGTTGCAGTGGCTTTTGGTCGTTGGGCAGAGCCTGAAAGGCTGGGTCGTTTTGTATTTCTACTTGTTTACTGATAGATAAGGAAAGAGGCTCCATGAATTCAAAGCGGTTGATGAAGGTGCTTATGGACAGATCTGCGAATGCCGACGGATCGTCCAAAGGCATCTCTTTCAGGAAGTGGTAATACGAAGCGTCGGGCTGCACCTTCAGTGCCTGGTTGGTGCTGTCTTGCTGGGCATAGAAACCACGCATCATTTGGAAATCGAGGAAGTACTCTCCTTTTTGGAGGTTCATGTGATTGCGTATCAGCGACACGGCTTTCTGCGAGGGGGCATAGAGGCGGCAGAGCGAGTCGGCCTGCTGCTTCCATTGGTCTGCAATGGGATTCAATTCTTCCTGGAACTGGGCTGGTGTCAGTGTCTTTTGCGCCTTGCTCAGTTTGTCGTACGGATATTCGAAAGAACTATTCAGTGTAGTGACGAGGTACGACAGGTCGGCTCTTCTGCCCATATGGGCCGTATGGGGGAGCGGGTAACTGTGGTCGCGCGCCCGACTTTTAGCCAATATATCTTCCCAATTAAGGTAGAGAGTGACAGTATCTTTAGGTTCAGCATAGAAGGGTATCCAATTGTCGTTAAATACAATGCTTTGCCAAATAGGATGCTGTACGAGAAACTTGCATTGGAAACTTCCGTCAGGGCGGATGGGAACTACTGTTGGATAATCTTGGTTTGTGATTTCGTCTTCCAGATACAGGATGCCGCTGTCGAAGCCCAGCCGCGGGTCGTAGCCGTCCAGATAGCCTTGCAGGCAGACGCTGTCGTTGCGGAAGAAGTCGTCGCCATAGCCGTTGTCGGCTTCCACGGCAGGTGTGTCGGGGCGGGTGCGGACATAGCGTTGCGTTTCGCCGCCGTCAAGGGCAATGAGGCAGGAACCGTCCTTGCGGGGTGTCAGCTGCAGCGTTACGGAAGAACCGTCGGCGCGGCTTTGTGCAGCCAGTATCAGCCGTTTGCCTTTCTTGCGGCATTTCTTCAGGTCGTACAGGCGGTTGTTTGCGATGACAAGGAAGTCGTAGATGCCATACGCCCATCGGCCTTGTGTGTCGTCGGTAAACCAGTTTCCTTCCACCGAATTCAAGGGTTGCTTATCCTTGGGAGCGGGGACGAGCGAGATGTCATAAGTATTACCTTCCGTATCATTCGGAGCGATGAGGTGGATGGTCTGTACATCCGACGGCAGCGGCTCGAACAGTAGTACGAAATCCATTTCACCCGAGTCGGGCATGTAGGTTTCCTTTTTCAGCTCGATGCCTTCGGCGCCCGTTTGTGCATAGTGTTTACCGGTGGCGGCATCTTCCAGATAGCTGTCGCCGTTCTCCATAATCCACCAGTGCGGGCGGAAGATGGCGTGGATATAGACTTTGGTACACTCGGGCGTCCGTTCGATGCGGGTGATGTTGTGGATGCTGCCGTTGCGGGCCTTGAATGTGGGGTTCTCGATGGTTTGTGCCGTCAGCAGGAGTCCCGACAAAAGGAACAGAAGGCCGCAAAAGATTTTTTTCATTGAGTTCATAATGGTATCAGTATTGATTGTATGTACTTGATTTTCGTACAAAGGTAAAAAAAAGGAAGATAGTTGCAACGGATTTATGCCGAAAAATGATGCGGAAGCTGATATTTCTCTGGTTCTTCGGGCAGGGTATCGACCGCCGCGTCGGATGCCACGAAGCGAAACTCACTGGGAATAGCTGCATAAGATACTATCTCATGCTGCACAAGATGGCATCTCATGCTGTACAAGATGGCATCTCGTGTTGCTCAAGATGGCATCTTGTGCATGACATCCTTTTACCTTAGCGGCACTGGGATAGGAGAAGTGGGGTGAAAGGAGGCTTTATTCCGTTCGCATGATGGGTGCGGACAGAAAAAAACTGTATCTTTGCAGGCAGAGCAAACTTAAACAAACCATGAAACAAAACAGGAAATTCATTTTGGCATTAGGCTTGTGCCTGATGTTGCTGCTGCCCTCTCTGCGGGCACAAATCCGTTGGACGGCGGTAGAGCCGGGTGTGTGGAAAGGAGTGGTAGGCACTCCGGAGTCGTATTCCTTGCTGGACGTAGCGGGCTGCAAACCCTTGGAGGAGGGATTTACCCGCCTGCCGGAAGTAACCCTTCCACCGCTGGCCGACCAGATAACAGCCACTTTGCAGGACGGCAAGACCTACATCAGTGTTCCCCTGCAACGGAAGGAACAATTGTATGGCTTCGGGCTGAACTTCAAGACGGTGCACCAGCGCGGGCGCATCATGAATCTGCATGTAGATCATTATGACGGTCGGGATGACGGCCGTACCCATGCGCCGGTTCCCTTCTATGTGTCGAGTCTCGGCTATGGAGTGTTGGTCAACTCGGCCCGCTACCTCACCGTGTATGCCGGCAGCGGCTCGCGCAAGGACAGCCCCGACGCGCCCGTGGCCAAGGACCGCAATACGGACAAGACGTGGAGTGCCAATCCCTATTCGGACGCCGTGTCGATTCTGGTTCCGGCTCCGGGGGTTGAGATTTATCTGTTTGCCGGTCCCGAACCGATGGACGTGGTACGCCGTTACAACCTGTTCTGCGGAGGAGGCACGTTGCCTCCGCGCTGGGGGCTGGGCTTCACGCACCGCACTCCCTCGCTCTATACGGCCGAGCAGGTGAAGCAGGAAGCCGGCGAGTTTGAACGCCGCGGATATCCGCTCGACTTCATCGGCCTGGAGCCCGGCTGGCAGAGCAAGTCCTATCCGTGTACGTTCGAGTGGGACCAGCACCGCTTCCCCCAACCGAAGGCTTTTGTGGACGAGATGAAGGAGCGCGGCATCCGCATCAACCTGTGGACCAATCCCTATGTTTCGCCCGAGTCGGACATCTATAAACAGATGTATCCGCTGAGCGGTTCGCACACGGTGTGGTGTGGTATTGTGCCCGACCTGGCTCACGAGAAGGGCCGCCGGCTCTGGATGGACAAGTTGGACAAGGAACATGTGAGCATCGGTGTGAGCGGCTACAAGGTGGACGAGGTGGACGGTTACGACCGTTGGCTGTGGCCCGACGTGGCTACCTTCCCCAGCGGTGTGTCGGCCGAGCAGATGCGGCAAACCTACGGCCTGTGGGTGCAGCGCACGACGACCGACCTGTACCGCCAACGCAACCAGCGCACCTATGGACTGGTACGTGCTTCCAATGCCGGTGCCAGCGCCTATCCCTACGTCATCTACAACGACTACTACAGCCATCCCGACTTTATTACGGCCCTCATCAATTCGGGTTTCTGCGGCGTGCTTTGGACCCCCGAGGTACGTGGCTCCAAGACTGCCGAGGAGTGGCTGCGCCGCTTCCAGACGGTAGTCTTCTCGCCGATGGCCATGCTCAACGCCTGGGCCAGCGGTACGAAGCCCTGGTCGTTCCCCGAGGTGGCCGAACAGGTGAAAGAATACGCTCTGCTGCGTATGCGCATGATGCCCTACTGGTACACGGAGTTTGCCCGCTATCATTTCGACGGCATCCCTCCTTTCCGGGCCATGAACCTGGAGCCGGGTTTCATTCCTACTGAGGCAGAAAGTCAAGAACAGCGGAATGCCGACCTGGAAACCAATCCCTATCTGGAGGCTGTGTCAAGGGAAATCAAGGACCAGTACATGGCGGGCGAATACCTGCTGGTAGCTCCGCTGTTTGCGGGCCAGACCCAACGTACGGTAGTGCTGCCGAAGGGCAACTGGTACGACTTCTACACGGGCGAGTACGTAGGCAACGGGCAGACCATTACCGTTTCGCCGGGCTTGGACCGTATCCCTGTGTTTGTGAAGGACGGGGCCATCATTCCCCTGATGGAGCCGGTACTGCATACGCCTGCTGCCGGGCAGAAGATGAACCTCGAAATTCGTCACTACGGGAAGGCCGACGGCCAGTATCGTCTGTACGACGACGACGGCGAGACCTACGATTACGAGCGGGGCGAATACGCGTGGCGCGACATCCGCGTGACCCGCGACCGCAAGGGACGGCTGAAAGGCCATATCTCCAAAGCGGAGAAAGGTAAGCCCGACAACGTGGGTACGGTGACCTGGCGCTTCATGACGCAGGAGTGAAGCAGGCTTCTTTGCCAACTTAACATAGATTAATCCCTCAGATACGCATCTTTTTTTGTAACTTTGCGGACGGAATTCATAGGCACCACAGATTACACAGATTCTCACAGATTCCCTTTGCTTTTAATCTGTGTCAATCTGCGTAATCTGTGGTGCCCCGATAAAACAGCATTGATTCAAACTTTAAATACTTTAAGCATTATGGCAAAGAAAGCTCTTTTAATGATTCTCGATGGTTGGGGTTGTGGCGACCATCAGAAGGACGACGTGATCTTCAATACTCCCACGCCTTACTGGGACAGTCTGCTGGCCAACTATCCGCACTCACAGCTCCAGGCGAGCGGCGAGAACGTAGGTTTGCCCGACGGTCAGATGGGTAATTCTGAAGTAGGTCACCTGAACATCGGTGCCGGACGCATCGTTTATCAGGACCTCGTGAAGATCAACCGCGCCTGCGCCGACGGCAGCATCCTGCAGAACAAGGAGATTGTAAACGCTTTCTCTTATGCGAAGGAGAATGGCAAGAACATCCACTTCATGGGTCTGACTTCGAACGGCGGCGTTCACTCTTCGTTCGACCACCTGTTCAAGCTCTGCGACATCGCCAAGGAATACGGCCTGCAGGACACGACGTTCATCCACTGCTTCATGGACGGACGCGACACCGACCCGAAGAGCGGTAAAGGCTTCATCGAGCAGCTGACCGCCCACTGCGCACAGTCGGCCGGCCGCATCGCCAGCATCGTGGGCCGCTTCTATGCCATGGACCGCGACAAGCGCTGGGAGCGTGTGAAGGAAGCTTACGACCTGCTCGTCAACGGACAGGGTCGCGTGGCTACCGATATGGTACAGGCCATGCAGGAATCTTACGACGAAGGTGTGACCGATGAGTTCATCAAGCCTATCGTAAATGGCGCTTTCGACGGCACCATCAAGGAAGGCGATGTAGTGATCTTCTTCAACTACCGCAACGACCGTGCCAAGGAACTGACCATCGTTCTGACCCAGCAGGATATGCCGGAGCAGGGCATGCACACCATCCCCGGCCTGCAATACTACTGCATGACGCCGTACGACGCTTCGTTCACAGGCGTGCACATCCTCTTCGACAAGGAGAACGTACAGAACACGCTGGGCGAATACTTGGCCAACAACGGCAAGACGCAGCTCCACATCGCCGAGACGGAGAAATACGCACACGTAACCTTCTTCTTCAACGGTGGCCGCGAAACTCCGTATGCCAACGAAGACCGCATCCTCGTTCCTTCTCCGAAAGTTGCTACGTACGACCTGAAGCCTGAGATGAGCGCCTACGAAGTGAAGGACAAGCTGGTTGAGGCTATCGGCACCCAGAAGTACGACTTCATCGTGGTGAACTATGCCAACGGCGACATGGTGGGCCACACGGGTATCTACGAGGCTATCGAGAAAGCTGTTGTAGCCATCGACAACTGCGTGAAGGATACTGTTGAGGCTGCCAAGGCCAACGGTTACGAGGTAATCATCATCGCCGACCACGGTAATGCCGACCACGCTCTGAACGCCGACGGTACACCCAACACCGCTCACTCGCTGAACCCCGTGCCCTTCGTTTACGTAACGGACAACAAGGATGCCAAGGTAGAGAATGGTGTGCTGGCCGACGTAGCTCCGTCCATCCTCCACATCCTCGGCATGCCTCAGCCTGCTGAGATGACCGGTAAGGATCTGATTAAGTAATGATTCGGAAGATTGCAAATGAATAGAGGGCAGGCAGAAGGTGCTGATATAAAAGATTCCTTCTGTCTGCCCTTATATTTTTAAGGAATGTCTTCCTTCACGAGGGGCACTGTTTACTCCGTTTGTACTGTCAGTTTAAAGCCTTTGTACTGTCAGTTTACTCCGTTTAAACTACCAGTTTAGTACGTTTAAATTGTCAGTTTATCAGCATTAAACTGGGAGTTTATTTTTCTCAAACTGAAATAAACTGATATATAGTTGATTCATAACGGTTTATGTTGACGCCCGATTGTGAAGGAAGTCTTTGATAAAAGAACGGTAATTTATGATACAGATAGACGATGTAGTGGTAAGTCTCGACGTGTTGCGTGAGAAGTTTCTGTGCGACCTGTCTGCCTGCAAGGGTGAGTGTTGCATCGAGGGAGATGCCGGAGCGCCGGTAGAGCTGGACGAGGTGGAGAAGCTCGAAGAAGTGCTCCCCGTGATATGGGACGACCTCAGTCCCGAAGCGCAGGCCGTCATCGACCGCCAGGGGGTGGTGTACACCGACTGCGAAGGCGACCTGGTGACGTCCATTGTCAACAACAAGGATTGCGTCTTTACCTGCTACGATGACAAGGGGTGCTGCTATTGTGCCATCGAGAAAGCCTTCCGTGAAGGCAAAACCGACTTCTATAAGCCCGTTTCCTGCCACCTCTATCCCATCCGCGTGGGCGACTACGGCCCCTATAAGGCGGTGAACTACCACCGTTGGGATGTCTGCAAGGCCGCCGTCCTGCTGGGGCGCAAGGAGAATGTGCCTGTCTATAAGTTCCTGCGCGAACCGCTCATCCGCAAGTTCGGCGAGGCGTGGTACAAGGAACTGGAGATTGCGGCGGAGGAGCTGGAGAAACAGGGGATGTTGTAACTGGTAGAACAAGGAGATGATGGAGCGTTGTTGGTGCTTGTGTCTGTTGGTCCTCTGCCTGTTCATGGTTTCGTGTGAGCAGGATAAGGGTTGTCCGGAAGAGGAACCGGAATTGGAGTTGGCTCCGATTATGAATTTGTTGAAAAATGGTACCTGTGAAGAATGGACAGGAAGAAACTTGGCTGTCGGGAGGAAAGACTACCTGTCGGGATGGTCCTTGAAAGAACATTATGGCAGTGTAAGTCAAGAAAGTGAGATTGTGTATGAAGGAACATCATCTGCCCGTCTGTCCTCACCCGAAGCAGGCATTACGGCAAGTATCAGTCAGAAAGTCGAAGTCTCTCCCGGGCATACGCTCCGTATCCGTTTTCACTACTATATAGAAGAGGCCTGTACAGGAACCAAGCCGCGTATGTACTGCTATTTCCGTGAGGGTGGCTCGGATAATATCCCAAACGATGTACTGGCAACATTTTACGATGATGCTACATGGGGCATCATAAGGGGAGGCGGTTACGGTTTGTCTTCTTTCCCGTTGGAGTACGGCGAATGGCAATTGTTTGATTATACGATACAGGTGCCTGCCATTGCTCATTATTTTGTATTTGAAATACACAGTTATGCGGGCACGACGATGTATATTGACGACTGTTGGGTGGTAGATATCAATATGTATAACCAATGAAATACGAATGATGGATAGTCTGGTTGTCTGGCTCTTCGCAGCCTTTTTTGTTCTTCTGGGCTTGCTTGTACGCAAGTATCCCAAGCTGATAGCCGGGTATAATACGATGTCGCCCGAACGGCAGAAACTGGTTGATGTCAAGGGACTGACGGTTTTCATGTGCCGGGCGTTTTGTATCATCGGGCTGCTTGTTGTCCTTGTTTATTACCTGCTGTTGTGGGGCGGGATGGCCGAAATGGTGGCTAGGATGGTCAGCATTATCGCAGTGCCCGTTGTGGGTTCGGTGGTGATGGTAGCCGGTGCCCAGCGTTATGACCACGGACATTGATTCGGAATAAAGTCTTGAACCTGATTTTCAGCGAGTTCGTATTCCTCGGTCTGTTTCTTATAAGAGGAAAGGCTTTCCCTCACCGAGGGAAGGCCTTTCCCTTTTAAAGGGAAACCCTTTCCCCCGGTGAGGGAAAAGTTTTCCCCGGCTTTGGGAAAGCCTGGGAACCGGTCGGTTGGCCCGAATATCCGGCCAACATTTGTCTTTTAAGGCTGGGCGTCTATGTACATTTCCTCCAAGTTCAGCGTCACGCGGCGGAACCGTTCCAGCAGTCCCAAACCGATGATGACGTCTATATCGCCGACGCCGAACATTTCGCCCACAGGCTGGCCCGTGCGCAGGTCGAGCCCCGTACTGACATGTACATTCTCAATCGTCGCTTCACCTCGCCCGATGCGGTAGGTGAGGTGGGGGATGCGGTAGGTCTTCTGCCTGCTGACGCCGCCAATGCCGGCCATGCGGAGCGAGTCGGGTTGGCCTTGTGCCTCCACCTGGGTGCGGTGGGCGGCATACCAACGGGCGGTCAGGTCGCTGCCATACGAGCCCGTGTCGAGGTGCATGTACATCGGGTGCCCCTCGTCGTCGCGGCTCTCCACACGCAGACCCTCGCTGTCCGTGCGTAGCAGGTTGCTGCTGTTCAGCGGATTGGGTGTCGGCGTGGCGGGTATCAGCAGTTCGCGGTGTTCAAAATCAAACTGCACCTCTTTCATGCTCAGCATAATGGGGAGGCCAATGACGGGCTGGAGCATCCCTCCGACGCTGTCGGCTTCGGCATCGCCCGTGCGTGTATCGACAATCAGAAAGGGAACATTCTGCCACGCCATCGGGCCGATGCGCAGCGTGTCAGCCAGGGCAATGCGTCCCTGCTGCCTGCCGATGCCCTGCATGTCGATGGTGATTTCGGTCTGTCGCAGGCCACACGCTTCGGCCTGGCGGCTGCTGATGATGTTCATGCCGGCACCCGTGTCGAACACGACCGGTTCGTTTGTACCGTTGATGCGTGCATCCAGCATCAGGAAGTGCCCCTGCTTCTTGTATCCCTGGTGCATGTCGTCGTTGAACGTGAAGGGGAGGTGGTATTCGCCTGCCGGATGAAGCGGGCGGCAGAGGGGCGACTCGCGGGCATACATGGTGTAGAGGTCGGCCGCCTTGAGGATGGAGGCCGTGGTGGCGGTGTCCACGCCCTGTGCCTGCAACTGCTGGGCCAGGCTCTGCATCAGTGCGGCCGCTTCTTCGTATCGGCCGCAGCGCGTCAGGTTGGTGGCCATCAGTGCTGCCATGTGCACGGAGTTCTGTCCGCCTATTTCTGCCTGATGTTCGTTCAGCACAGTGCCGATGGCGGTGCAGGCCGAGTCGGGACGGTTGAAATAGTGGGCCGTCATGGCCGTTCCCATCCAGTAGAGCAGGGGGCTGACGGAGTCGCGGGGTGTTACCTCCATCGTGCGTTTCAGTTCGAACCAGTTGCTTTCGTTGATAAGGGTGCCGATGTGCGTGTCGGCGGTTTGTGCGAGGGCCGTCTGCGCGGTGGCGAGGCAGACGGCCAGTAATAACTTCTTCATACTATTTTCGTTTGATATTCTCAGGCAAAGATGCTGATTCTGCGACAGCATACCAAGCGAATAGTCTTATTTAGTCTTAACTTGTCGGGAAAGAATAGCGGAGCGTGGAAAATAAAAAGTCCCGGCCGCAGGGTTTTCCTGCTCTGCCGGGACTGCCTCGTTGTAAGATGTGAGGTTGGCTAATTAATGATGGTTAGATAAATTGTGATTACGACAGACCGTGGGTACTAACCATCTTGACTACTCACGGCCGTCGGTTTCCTTTATGCGTCGATGTTGGCATAGGTGGCGTTCTTCTCGATGAATTCGCGGCGCGGACCTACATCTTCGCCCATCAGCATGGAGAAGATATAGTCGGCTTCGGCCGCATTCTCGATGTTCACCTGCTTCAACATACGGTTTTCGGGGTTCATGGTCGTCTCCCACAGCTGTTCGGGGTTCATTTCACCCAAACCTTTGTAGCGCTGGGTGTGGATAGCATTTTCCGAACCGCCGCCGTAGGTGTCGATGAAACGCTGGCGCTGTTGGTCGGTCCAGCAGTATTCCTTCACCTTGCCCTTGGTACAGAGGTAGAGCGGGGGAGTGGCGATGTAGAGATAACCTTGCTCGATGACCTGAGGGAAGTAGCGGAAGAAGAGTGTCATGATCAGTGTGTCGATGTGCGAACCATCGACATCGGCATCGGTCATGATGATAACCTTCTTGTAGCGCAGCTTGTCGATGTTGGCTTCCTTGCTGTCTTCACCGTTGAGGCCGAAGCGGATACCCAGTGCCTGGATGATGTTGTTCACCTCGTCGCTTTCGAAAGCTTTGTGCCACATGGCTTTCTCTACGTTCAGAATCTTACCGCGCAGGGGCAGGATGGCCTGGAAGGTACGGTTACGGCCTTGCTTGGCCGAGCCGCCTGCCGAGTCACCCTCGACGAGGAACAATTCGCATTCTTCGGGGTCCTTGCTGGAGCAGTCGGCCAGTTTGCCGGGCATGCCTCCGCCGCCCATGGGCGACTTGCGCTGTACGGATTCGCGGGCTTTGCGGGCAGCTACGCGGGCGGTGGCGGCCAGTATCACTTTGTCTACAATCAGTTTGGCTTCTTTCGGATGTTCCTCCAGATAGTAGGTCAGGGCTTCGCCCACGGCTTGGTTCACGGCGCCGCTCACTTCGCTGTTGCCCAGCTTCGTCTTGGTCTGGCCTTCAAACTGAGGTTCGGCTACCTTGACGGAGATGACGGCGATGAGGCCCTCACGGAAGTCTTCTCCCGAGATTTCGACCTTGGCCTTCTCCAGCTGTTTGGCGCAGGTGTCTTCGCCGTATTTCTTCAGTACACGGGTCAGGGCGGAGCGGAATCCGGCTTCGTGCGTACCGCCTTCCTTCGTGTTGATGTTGTTCACGTAGGAGTGGAGATTTTCGCGATAGCCCGTGTTATACATGATGGCGCACTCGATGGGTACGCCTGCCTTTTCGGTATTCAGGTAGATGACGTCGTCGAAGAGCGGCGTATTGTTGCTGTTCAGGTAGCGGACGAATTCCTTTACGCCTTCTACCGAGTGGAAGGTCTCCTTTACGAATTCTCCGTCTTCTTCCTTTTGCCGGCGGTCGGTCAGTGTGATGCGGATACCGGCGTTCAGATAAGCCAATTCGCGCAGGCGGGCCTGCAGGGTGCTGTATTTATATTCGGTGGTCGTAAAGATACTTCCGTCCGGCCAGAAAGTTTGCTTGGTACCGGTAAAACCGGGGTCGCAAGTACCTACTTCCTTGACGGCATAGAGCGGTTTGCCGCATTCATATTCCTGCTGGTAGATTTTCCCGTTGCGGAATACCTGCGTCGTCATGTGGGTAGACAGGGCGTTGACGCACGATACACCTACGCCGTGCAGACCGCCCGACACCTTATAGGAACCTTTGTCGAACTTACCTCCGGCATGGAGCACGGTCATTACAACTTCCAGCGCCGATTTCTTTTCCTTGGCGTGGAAGTCTACGGGGATACCGCGGCCGTTATCTTGTACGGTAATGGAATTGTCTTCGTTGATGGTTACTTCGATGTGGTCACAATAGCCTGCCATCGCTTCGTCGATGGAGTTGTCCACCACTTCATAGACCAGGTGGTGCAAGCCGTTTTCGCTGATGTCGCCGATGTACATGGCGGGGCGTTTTCTCACCGCTTCCAGTCCTTCCAGCACTTGGATGTTGCTGGCCGAATAATTGTTTTCACCGTTTATTTTTTCTTCTTCAGTCATAAAATTATCCTTAATATAATAACTGAGCAAAAATAGTGAAAATCTTTGGATTATATTCTTTCGGCGGAGAGTTTTTTATTCCTTTTACGGCTTTTTCAATAGCGTTTCCGGCTTTGGGGTATGTAAACAAGAAAGGCTGAATCCTTTTGGAATTCAGCCTTTTATATTGCTTTGTGTGTATTCTCTTAAGCAAGCTTGTTGATGTGCAAAGCTAACTTAGACTTCAAGTTGTTAGCTTTGTTCTTGTGGATAACATTGGTCTTTGCCAATTTGTCCAACAGCTTAACCAATCCCGGATACATGGCTGTAGCTTCAGTCTTATCCTTGGTAGCGCGAAGCTTACGAACAGCATTTCTCATGGTCTTGCCATAATATCTGTTGTGAAGTCTTCTTGTCTCTTCTTGTCTGATTCTTTTCAGTGATGATTTGTGATTTGCCATCTCGACTAATCTTTTTTAATTCGTTTATCTTTTTAATTGTAGCCCGTGGGGGAATCGAACCCCCCTTTCAAGAATGAAAATCTTGCGTCCTAACCGATAGACGAACGGGCCGGCCTTAGATAAGCGTTTCCGCTTTTTGCAACCGTGTTTCCTTTCGTTTGCGGATGCAAAGGTAGAAACTATTTTTGAATTGGCAAAATGTTCTTGAAAAATTTTTGGTGTATTTCTTCCGATTTTCTCGCCGTTTTGGCTTTTATATATTGATAATCAGTATATTGTGTGGTGTGATATTTTTGCTAGAAAGAATGCATTTTTTTGTGGCTGCATCAGTTCCCATGCTTAGTTATGCTCTTTTTTTGTAGATTTGTAGCTGGATTTTTATTTGGAAATGGAAGCGTATGTTACAGAAAACACAGGGTATCGTGCTTCGCACGGTGAAATATAAGGATGCGTCGTGGATTGCCGATGTCTATACGGATGTGGCGGGGCGTGTGTCTTTTCTGGTGTCGGTGCCTCGTTCGCGCAAAGCATCGGTCAAGGCAGTCTTGTTTCAGCCTTTGGCTTTGGTGGAGCTGGAAGCCGATTTCAGAACCAATGCATCTATATATAAGATAAAGGAAGCCAAATCGTGGCATCCGTTCACGACTTTGCCCTACGACCCTTATAAATCGGCCATCGCTCTTTTCCTTTCCGAGTTCCTGTGTCGGGCGATACGTGCCGAGGTCGACAATCGGGCTCTCTTTGCCTATCTGCAACATTCCATCGTGTGGTTGGACGAATGTCGTACAGGTTTCGCTAATTTTCATTTGGTATTCCTCATGAGGCTTTCCCGCTTTTTGGGGCTTTATCCCAATCTGGAGGGATATTCGTCGGGTTGTTATTTCGACCTGCTGAATGCCTGTTTCACAACTCTTCGCCCCGTCGGCCATTCGCATTACATTGGCCCGGCCGAAGCGGCCCGACTGACGACGCTGATGCGGATGAACTATGATACGATGCATCTTTTTGCCATGAGCCGTGTCGAGCGCATGCGTTGCCTGTCTGTCATCGAGCAGTATTATCGCCTGCATCTGCCCGATTTTCCAGAGCTGAAATCGCTGGAGGTTCTCAAGGAGCTTTTCGACTGATGGAAACAGTCTTGTCTTGTCATACTTATTATTTTACTAACAAAACAAAATATTGAGCTCGTCTCTATGTTTTTCTCGGTGTAGAATACTATCTTTGTTATCATCTACTTACTTAAATAAATAATGCCATGTATAGAATGATTTTGAACGAGACATCCTATTTCGGTGCGGGATGTCGGGCGAATATCGCCGTAGAAGCAGCCCGAAGAGGTTTCAAGAAGGCTTTCTTTGTGACAGACAAGGATCTGATCCGCTTCCATGTGGCCGACAAGGTAATCGAAGTGTTCGAGAAAAACAATATCCCTTACGAGCTTTTCAGTGATGTGAAGGCCAATCCTACCATTGCCAACGTGCAGCATGGCGTAGAGGCCTTCAAGGCATCGGGAGCCGATTTCATCGTGGCCTTGGGCGGAGGTTCTTCCATTGATACGGCCAAAGGCATCGGCATCGTGGTGAACAATCCGGAGTTTGCCGACGTGAAGTCGCTGGAAGGTGTGGCCGATACCCGCAAGAAGGCAGTTCCTACGTTCGCTTTGCCTACGACGGCTGGTACGGCCGCCGAGGTGACCATCAATTATGTCATCATCGACGAAGACGCAAAGAAGAAGATGGTGTGCGTGGACCCCAACGACATCCCGTCGGTGGCCATTGTAGACCCTGAACTGATGTACTCCATGCCGAAAGGGCTGACGGCCGCAACGGGTATGGACGCGTTGACTCATGCCATCGAAAGCTACATCACGCCAGGTGCCTGGGTGATGTCGGACATGTTTGAACTGAAAGCTATCGAAATGATTGCGGCCCACCTGAAAGCCGCCGTGGATAATGGAAACGATACCGTGGCACGCGAAGCCATGTCGCAGGCGCAGTATATTGCCGGCATGGGATTCAGCAATGTAGGTCTGGGTATTGTCCACTCCATGGCCCATCCTTTGGGAGCTCACTATGACACTCCCCATGGCGTGGCCAATGCCTTGCTGCTGCCTTATGTCATGGAGTATAATGCCGAGTCGCCTGCCGCTCCCAAGTACATGCAGATAGCCAAGGCGATGGGTGTGAATACCGAAGGCATGACCGAAGCGGAAGGTGTACGTGCGGCGGTCGATGCTGTCCGCCAGCTCTCCTTGAGCATCGGCATTCCTCAGAAGTTGCACGAGATTGGAGTGCGCGAGGAAGACTTGCACCAGCTGGCCATCGATGCCTTCAACGATGTATGTACGGGTGGCAATCCACGCCCCACGTCGGTTGAAGATATCGAAGCGCTCTATCGCAAGGCATTCTGACGAAAGCCGCCGTTGGAAATAAACTCATAAGAAAGCGGGCGGATACGGATGCGGAGGAGATGGATTCCTCTTTTTCCGTATTCGCCCGCTTTTTTTATGGGTCGGCAGATGCTGTTGACTATTCAGCTACCTGCAAGGCTTCGCCCGCCGCCGAGTGGGCAGCCATCTCGGGGGCGTAGGCACATTGGACGGTGGCAAGCCCCGGCTGGTAAGTACCTGCCTGCGATACGCGGCAGCTGTACTCCAATACATAGGTGCCTTTGCCCAGATGGTCGAAGAAGAAACGCGTCGAAGCATCCTTCGTCTCAGCATAATAGCCGAATCCTCCCGTCCAGCGGTAGCCAGAGAGCGTGGCGGTCGGCTCGAGGCAGGCGGCACGACTGTCCTTCAGCTGGACATAATCCATGGCGCGGTCGAGGCGGAGCACAAGGCGGATGACCAGCTTGTCGCCTACGCGGAGGCCGCCTTCCTTTTCCAGCGGATGGAGTTCCGAACGGCCAAAGGCTGTTTTACGCTCGACAAAGCATTGCTTTTCGATGGACAAACCAGTGCTTTGTGCTCGGACATCGGCCACGGGCGAAAGATACTGGGCATAGACGGCTCCCCAAGCCATACCTTCGTCGTGCTTTTCCACTTCGAGGGTGCGGGCTTTGAGGGCGGTGCTACCTTCTTCGTAAGTTTCCTTGATGTATCCCAAGCCTTGCAACGGACGGGCAGAAGTGTCGGTGGTGCGGAGTCGTTCGCGACCCAAGGTGAGGGTGACGTCGCCACGGTCGGCCAGCCAGTTGCGGCCGTTGCACAAGAGGGCGTAGATGGCGTCTGCCGAAGCGACGGGCGTATTCCATTGGGTGGTCTGCTTCTGCTTCAGCAACCAGCGCTTCATCTCTTCGATGACAGATGCGTTGCCTTCGAAGCGCGACAGGGCTTCCATGGCGGCCACGTGGGTGGTGACGGGCATCATGCCCCAGCTATAGTAACCGTCGTTGAAGGCGAAGTGGGCTCCCATCGTCTTTTCCTGCACGAGGTGCTCTTTGAGCGAGGCTTCGAAAGCTTGGGTATCGGCCTTGCGACCTGCGGCTTGCAGGATGACGGCAGCTTGCGCCTTGCGTTGTATGGAGGCCGTGGTCAGCTGGCGGGGCAGAAGCGAGAGGAAGTAGTTGTGTACCTCCTTGTCTGCCTGCTTCATCGCGTCGGCATCCAAGGCCAGCAGATAGAGGTAGTCGAAAGCGTCAGGCGAAAGGGCGGTTATCTGCGTGCCCTTGCGCTCGGCTTCGCGCAGGCGTTTGTACTCCTTGAGGGCTTCCTGATGCAGGTAGGCAAAAGCACATTGCTTCATCGCCGAGGCATCGGCGTCGAGCGGGCTTCCTGTCAGCAGGGGCAGGCGCACAAGCAGGGTGGCGATGTAGGTGGTGATGTCGCGACTGCTGCCCATGCCTTTGTACCAGCTCCAGGCGCCGTCTTCGCCTTGCAATTCCTTCAGGCGGGTAAGGGCCGAGAGGGTGAGGTTGCGTTGGCGGTTGGCGTCGAACAGCTGTACGAGGCGTTGCATGCGCTCCGTGTCCGAAGTGGCTTCGGCCAGCCAGGGCGTTTCACTCAACAACATATTTTTCAAATCCTCATTTTGCTCCAGACGGCTGAGGAAAGTTTCCTTGCTCTGCCCGCTGGCTTGCCAAGCCTCGATGACTTCGCGGATGCGCGGTTGCGACTGGGCGATGGCGGCGGCCAAGGTGTTGGCATAATAGGCTACGGCCCACGAGATGGCATTCTCGCCGTCGGGTTGCGTCAAGGAAGGCAGGGCCTGTATGGCCATCCAGGCAGGGTTGCCCGTCACCTCGACGGTCAGGCACCGTTGGGTGGCGGTGGAGTTGTTGTGATTGAACAACGTATCGAGGCGGAGTGTGCAGGCGTCGTTGCCCTTCAGGTCGAAGGTCAAGGTTTCCGTCACATACTCCTGATTGCTGAGCACGGGGAGGACATGCTGCTCGCCGTCGCTGAAGTTGCCTCCATCGGCCGTGAGGCGTACGCCCAGCAGGGGATAGCGGTCGTCCACATCGAAGGCGAAGTCGACGGCGGCGTTGCGGCCGGCTTCCGCTTCAAACTTTTCGCGGCGGGTCAGGATGACTTTTTCGGTTGTGGGGTCGAACAATTGTAATGTCACACGCCCTTTTATCGTGCCCTCGGTCAGGTTGCTCACCGTGGCGGCCACCTGTGCCTGGTCGCCCATGCGGAAGAAGCGCGGCAGGTTGGGGCGCAGCATGAATTCCTTGGCGCTGACAACCGATGCTTCGAGCAGGCCTGTCTGCATGTCCTTCGTGTGGGTATAGCCGCGGAAATTCCATCGGGTCAGGCTTTGCGGCAGGGTGAAGGCCACCACCACTTCGCCCCGTTCGTTGGTGCGGAGTTGGGGATAGAAGAAGGCCGTCTCGGCAAAGTTGGTGCGGAGGTCGGCATCGGGTTGGAGGGTTTCGGCTGTATTCACCACTTCTTCTTCAAACAAGACACCGTCGGCCGTAGGAGGTGCGTAGGAGACTTCCACGGCAAGGCCAGCTTCTTCCTTCGTGTTGAAGATGGCGTTGGAGGCAGACTTCTGCAAGACGGTTCCTCTTACCAAGGTGGGCGTCCGACTGGAGCCGTATCCTACGACGAGGGCATCATCGCGTATCTCCATGGCTTGGGGTACCAACCACGGCGAACAGAAGCGGTCGAACGACCAGCCGGGTACCTTCCAGTCGGGTATCGTGAAATAGGGCGACAGGTAGAGGCGGCCGACCGCATTCAGACGTACATTGCGCCAGTCGAGTTGCGGAGCGAAGAAGACGCCCCACGACTGACGGTTGGGATAAAGCTTGTCGAGCGAAGCGTCGTACATCAACGCCAGCATCTCGGCCGAGGCGGGCAGGCCTTCGGGCGTAGTCACCACAAGACGCCATTCTTCCTCTTGACCGGGGCGCAGGCGGTCGCGGAAGACTTCCCACTTCATCTGCAAGGTGCGGTTGGGCTGGGCACGCTTCAAGAAAGCGGTTTGGCTATACAGCTCGCCTTCCTTCAGGGTGTTGAACAGGAGCGTAACGCTTTCGTCGTAACTGTCCAGGTAAGGCATCTCGACGCACATCAGGGTGTCAGAGAGTTGCAACAGGCGGCTCTCCACGCGCTTGCCACCTGTAAAGACATCCATCCATACCCAAGCGTCCTTGAACGAAGTACCCAGACAGAAGGAGGCCTTTTCACCAGCAGCCACCTCCATCTTCCGTTCGTGGAAGAAGAGAGGAGCGTGGACAGGCAGACGACGGTCTTCTTTCGAGAAAAGAATGAACGAGGCGGTGCTCTCCACCCGATGCCCCAACGAGTCGGTAGCCCATGCCGTCAGGCGATAACGGCCTGAAGGTACATTCTGCCACATGGCTGAAGGGTTCTTCTTGCCGGTAAGGCATCGGCCGTTCAGAGTGGGTTGGGCATTTTTGGCCACCAGTTCGCCTTTCTCTGTTTCGGGGTCGATGCGCCAGTCGGCGGTCAGTGTGAGGGGTGACATTTGGGGATTGGAGGCATGAATCATCCATTGAAGCGTGTCTTCCTTGCACACTTGCACGGGGATGGATGGGTTTAGGTTGAATGCCTGCGAACCGGCCGAAAGAGTATAGGAAGCCGTTTGTGTTTCGCCCGCCTCGTCGGTTACGGTTGCTTCCACTTCGAAGCTATAACCTTGTCTGACTTGCCAGGGCTGAAGAGCCTTTTCCATTTCGCCTTCCAACCGGATGTCGATGGCAAATCGGCCTTGCGCGTCAAGACGCACTGTGTCGGCCTTCAGCATTTTGTCTGTATTCAGATAGCCACGCAGGCGGTTGTAGCGCTTCACGCTCCAGGCCAGCGGCATTTCCTGAACAGAAGCCCCGCTGAAAGCCTTCACTTCGCCACGAAGTGTTACCGTCTCGCCCAGACAATAGGGAACGGTGACAGGCTGGAAGGTGATTTCGAACGTCGGTCGCTTGTATTCTTCCACCTGGAAGCGGGCGGCACCCGATATATGCTTTTCCTGAACACGTACCATAAACTGGCCGTTCAGGCAAGCGGAAGGCAGAGCAAAGTCGGCGGTAAAGGAGCCGAACTCGTTGGTTTGCACACGTCGGGTGGCTATCTGTTTGAGGTTGGCATCGAGCAGCTCCAGGTTTACCCATTCGCCCTCTGCCACTTGAGCACTGTTTTTTCCTTTATTATAGACAACCCCTTTCAGGTAAACGGTCTGACCAGGGCGATAGATGCTTCGGTCGGTGAGGAGTGAAAGCTCGTAGTGATGATTGGCTGAGGGTTGAGACGAACGGTTCAGGTACAAATCTGTAGTAGGCAATGCCGTATCTGCTTCTTTGCTGAGAGTGTAGCAGGTGTTATAGTCATACTTCTCAAGCGTCACAAGGGCTTTCCCCTGTTCGTCGGTCACGACTTCCTTCAGCAGGCGGCGGCTCTCTTCGTTTCTGGACGAATAGAAGCAGACGCGGACACCCGCTTCGGCATGCCCGCTTCGGCCGTCGAGTGTAGTCACTTCCATTTGCCCGCCACCCAGGTCAAGCGTCAGAGCCCGCAGGCGGCTTACGGGCAGGAAGCAGCGGCTGGTACGTCCGTTTTTGCCTTGAGGAACGATTTCTACGACATAGACACCGGCCGTTTGGGGAATGGGCAGCGCCAACGTTGTGTCGCTGGGCAGGTAAGGCAGGTCTGCTTCGGTCTTATCCGCATGGGGTATCGGCGTCAAGGTATGTTTCTGGGAATAGACACGGCGCGGTGACAGGCGGCGGAATTCCTTTGCATTGTTGCAATCAGTCTGATAAGGGTATGCCTTCAGGTTGGTGGCATAAAGATTAAGGATGACGGGAGCATCCATTGTGCGGTAATGTACCTGTAGTGCCAGAGTATCACCCGGGTAACCGATTCGTTCTCCGGACAGGGATATCTGCGGCCGCAGGAGCTCGGCACGGAGTTGCTTCACCTGCCCGATGCGGTCGTAGGAGGCATAGCGGCGGATGGCTTCATCGCACAGACGGATGGCTTCGCCCACACTGTGCCCTTCACCGCCGCGGCTCATCCATTGTGCCTTGCGCAGATAGACTTCGGCGCACAAGGGGCGGTCGGCATAACGGGCCATCAGGTCATCGAGCGCCTGCAGGTAGGCGGTGTCATCCTGCGTGGAGTGTCTGTTGCCATTCTTCCACTCCCAATAATCGAGCGTTGCCAGCAGGCAGGCATCCGCTCCGTCGGAGCGGTCGGCATAGGTTTGTATGGTTTGCTGATAAAGGCTTTCGGTGCGTGCTTCTATCAATGAGTCTGCACCGGCGCCCGACATGGATTGCAGGGCGTTGATGGCTCTCCGTACAAGCAGGTGATAGAGGTCGTGGCTGTAGTAAGCACTCTGTTCGCCCTGCTCCACAAAAGGCCGGTAGGTGTCTGTCGAGGTTCGGGTGAGCAAAGTCACTTGGCGGGTTGAGGCTGTGGCGTGTGTTTCCACCTTTTCCACAAACTGGCGGGGTGTCCATTCGCGGATGTCGGCCGGTTGGTCGTCCGTAACCAGGTCCGTCCGTGCGGCAATGGTGTAGCGCCGGCTTTGCCAATAATCCGCATATTCGCTTGCCAGTAACGAATGCAGGATGGCGCGGTCCGTTTCATCGGTTTCGGTTGTTACCCATCGTTCCATTTCGTTCAGGCGTGCATAGAGGCTGTCGGGCGTCAGGCGCTCCTGAAAGGCGGCCCGGCAGAGGTAGGCTTTCAGCAATTGTGGCGAGTTTTTTTCGTCCAAGGCTTTCCGGCAGATATCTTCGGTCAGCTTCACAACGGTTTGCGGCAGACTTTTCTGCTGTGCCTGCTCTACCTGTTTCCACAATTTCTCATACGTTTGTGCCTGCATGTTGTTCCATCCTGACAGGAAGAAACAGAGGGCAAGCATCCACCCTGTATAAAACATTCGTTTCATAGTCGTTTGGCTTTTAGCGTTTTTACTCTATACTCTATTAGAACAAAGTAAGCGATTAAAGTTTAAATAACCATATTATTTAACTGAAAATAGTGTAAAACGGAATTGAAAAAGGCATGTTGGCAGAATGAAAACAGCGCATGTGTTCCCGCAGAACTGGCGGATAGAAAAAGTTTCAAAGGTTGTCGCGGCAACGAAACTTTTGGTTTCAAACCTGCTTCATTTTTTGAAACCATCGGTTTCATTGAACGAAACCACTGGTTTCATTGAATGAAACTACCGGTTTCATAGCATGAAACTGTTTTGAGGCCTTGAGGGAAGAGAAGACCGGAATGGGAGATAGTTGGGAGTTGCAACAAAAAACGGAGGCATATTCTGCATATACCTCCGTTTCATTTTATTTGCTTTAAATCAATGCATGTGCTTTATTGTCTTTCTTAACTTTATTATCTTTCACTTCCATATCCCAGGGAGCGCATTTCGCTTTCGCCCATAATGGCCAAAGCATTTATCAGATATGCAAACAATTTTTTCATAATTCATTCCCTTTCTTTTTTTGTGTTACCTGAAAACATTGATTTAATTTCTACCACTTGACAAATGGGGATTTATGAATGCTTAGAGCATTACATAACCCCAGATGTTCTTGTCGGCTTTACCGACGTTCTTGAAGATTTTCTTTAACATTTTCATTTTTGTGTCCTCCTAAAACAATCTTGTTATCCTATTGAAAACTTACCGAAATCTTATTGATTTCATGTTTTACAACACAAAAGTAGTGCCTTTTTAGATATCGTCAAGTGTTGGATGGAAGAAAAACATGTTGTATAACATATTTCTTGATTTGGGTCAATTCTTCCGAAGTTTGTACATGACAAAACTGCGTAAAAGGACTGTCAAACCGTCATTCCCGTTCGTCTGCAGACAGATTGGCAGAAAAAGAAAGAGCCATACCCGCAGGTACAGCTCTTGTCTCTTGTCACATTGGCCGAATCTTGTTACTTGGTCGGCGTCTTTTCCAGTGTAGCTACCAGGAAGTCATAGAATTTGGCTACCGTGGGGATGTAGGCACGCTCGTCAGGCGAGTGGGGCGAGCGCAAAGTCGGCCCGAAGGAAATCATGTCGAGGTTCTTGTAGGTAGCGCCGATGATGCCGCATTCCAATCCTGCATGGATTACCTTTACTGCCGGTTCGGTACCGAACTGTTCTTTGTATGACTGCTTCATGGCCTGAAGAATGGGTGAATTGACATTGGGCTGCCAGCCGGAGTATGCTCCGCTGAATTCAACTTTCATGCCTGCCATAGAGAAGCAGGCGGCGAGGCTGTCGGCCAGGAAGTCTTTCATGGTGTCGCAAGAGCTTCGGGCCAGAATACGTACTTCTGCCTTTCCGCCGGCGATGATGACAATAGCCAGGTTGGAAGAAGTCTCTACCGTATCGGGGACGGTCGGTATCATGCGCATGACGCCATCCTGACAAGCCATCAGTACGTTGATCATATTGTCCTGGATTTCTTCAGGAACCACGGCTGCCGGCATCTCAGTATCTTCTATCTTCAGGCTGACGTTGCTTTCGATAGTGGTATATTCGGCATTGATTTGCGCTTCGTATTCTTGGATATATTCATCCAGTCCGTCCATATCTTCAGGGTTGAACAGCAATACGGCATGGGCTTCACGGGGAATGGCGTTGCGCATGTTTCCGCCTTCAAAGCTGGCCAGTTGGCAGTCGAATTCTACCAGCAGGTCGTGTACCACGCGTGCCAGCAGTTTGTTGGCATTGCCGCGTCCCTGGTTGATTTCCAGACCTGAGTGTCCGCCACGCAACCCCTTCAACGTCAGTTCGCGTGCCACGAAGCCTTCGGCAGGCGCTTCTTCCTTATATTCCAGCATGGCGGTAATGTCGATGCCACCTGCGCAACCGATATAAAGTTCGCCTTCGTCTTCAGAGTCGAGGTTGAGGAGTATGTCACCTTTCAAGGTACCTTCCTTGAGGCCGAAAGCGCCATACATGCCTGTCTCTTCGTCCTTGGTGATCAGTACTTCCAGAGGCCCGTGCTTCAAGTCCTTGGCTTCGAGTACGGCCATGGCGGCAGCTACGCCCAGTCCGTTGTCGGCACCCAGTGTGGTACCTTTGGCTTTTACCCAGTCACCGTCTACGTATGTTTCGATGGGGTCTTTGGTGAAATCGTGTACGGTATCGTTGTTCTTTTGGGGCACCATGTCCATATGGGCCTGCAGGATAACTCCTTTACGGTTTTCCATGCCGGGAGTGGCCGGCTTGCGGATGATGACATTGCCGACTTCGTCAACAAATGATTCCAGTCCTAATTGTTTGCCAAAGTTCACCAGGAATTCGGTAACCTGTTCTACATGTCCCGACGGACGGGGTATCTGGGTCAGTGAATGGAAATGCTTCCACACGTTTTGTGGAGCAAGCTGTAAGATTGTACTCATAATAAAAGAATTTAGTTTTCACAAAGATAGTGGAAACTGCGTGAAGTACAAAACGAAAAGGTGGTTTTTGACGTTGAGGAGTGTGTCTGTTCTCATGAAAAAAGTGTGACTGGTCGGGAAGGGGAATCCCTTTCTTGACCAGTCACACTTTTTAATAGAATTATTCCGGTTAGGAAATTATCCCAGCAGTTCCTTGACTTTTGCAGAGATGGCACGTCCTTCGGCCAATCCGGCCAACTTCTTGCTGGCTACTCCCATTACCTTACCCATATCCTTGCCGCTGGTGGCACCCACTTCGGCGATGATTTCCTTCAGGGCTGCTTCCAGTTCTTCGGGGCTCATCTGTTTGGGCAGGTAGGTCTCCATCACTTTTACCTGTGCCAGTTCGCCGTCGGCCAGGTCCTGGCGTCCCTGCTGTACATAGATTTCAGCAGCATCCTTACCTTGTTTCACCAGCTTCTGAATGATTTTCAGGGCTGCATCGTCGGTCAGGGTATCGTTGGCTCCGGGAGCGGTCTTGGCTTCGAGGAACACTTTCTTGATATTTCTCAATGTATCGAGGGCCACTTTGTCTTTGGCCTTCATGGCTGTTTTAATGTCTTCACTGACTTTGTCAAATAAATCCATAATGAATGTATGTTGTTGGTTAATAATCTGATTTTATACAAAACTGATGATACCGCCGTCTTCCGCTCCTCCGGCTTCTTGCGTAGCCTGCAGACTTTGTTCCTCTGCTTTAGCCTTGATGGCGTTCAGTGTAGTCTTGTCGCGCAGGTAGGTCGGCGAATTCTCGACCATGGCCACGACCTCAGCGTTGTCCAGATCTTCGGGGCTGAAGATGTAAATGTGCCGACGGCGGGTGCGTTGCGTACGGTTGTTGGCATCCTTGCCGTAATAGGTTTCGCGGCGTGTACGGCGTTGTTCTTCCTCTTCCTCCAGTTCGGCCAGACGCTGCTGTTCTTCGGCACTGCGCTGGCTCAGGCGGGCATCCATCTCCTGCATGTGGATATCCTGGATGCCGAAACCGGTAGCGAGGAGTGTGATTTTTACCCGCTCGCCCAATTCCTTGTCTTCCACCATGCCGAACTTGGTTTCGAAGTCCCGGTTGAAGCGGTTCATGAAGTCCTTGATTTCGTCCATTTCGCTCATCATCAGCTCGTGGTCGGGGCTGTAGGAGATGTTGAGAAGCACCTTCTTCGAGTTGAAGATGTCGTTGTTGTTGAGCAGCGGCGAGTGCTGGGCGTTCTTGATAGCTTCACTCACACGGTTTTCTCCTTCGCCGTAGCCGGTACTCATGATGGCCACACCGCCATCTTTCATTACGGTCTTCACATCGTTGAAGTCGAGGTTGATGATGCCTCGCATGGTGATGATTTCCGCAATACTCTTGGCGGCGATGAGCAGTGTGTCGTTGGCCTTGGCAAAGGCACTGGTCACGGAGAGGTCGGGATAGATTTCGCCGAGGCGTTCGTTGTTGATGACGAGCAGGGCATCGACGTGGCGGCTGATTTCTTCCACACCGTCCAGGGCCTGGTCGATTTTCTTGTCACCTTCCCAGCGGAAGGGGATGGTGACAATGCCCACGGTCAGGATGTCCATTTCCTTGGCGATACGGGCAATGGTAGGTGCGGCTCCGGTACCTGTACCTCCACCCATACCGGCGGTGATGAATACCATCTTGGTTCCGTCGTTCAACATATCTTTCACTTCCTCGATGCTTTCTTCGGTGGCTTCCTTTGCCTTGTTCGGACGGTTGCCGGCTCCCAGTCCTTCGTGCCCCAACTGGAGTTTCACAGGGACGGGTGATTCTTCGAGGGCCTTACGGTCGGTGTTACACACCACGAACGCTACATCGTGAATACCTTCACGATACATGTGGTTGACAGCGTTACCGCCTCCACCGCCTACACCGATGACTTTGATGATTTTCGGAGAGTCGGTAGCGAAACCGAAATCTTTGATTATATCGTCCATATTATCTTGCTTTTTTAGTGATTACATTTTGTCATCGTCGAACAGTTCGCCCGAGAGGTCGTCCAACGTCTTCCTCCACCAGCTTGACTTTTTCTTCTTGTTCTCTTCCTTCTTCCGCCGTTGTTCCTCTTCCTTCTTTCTCTTCTTTTCTTCCTCTTCACGTTTGCGGCGGTTTTCTTCTTCCTGGGCTTTCAGGTCTTCGTCATCTTTGAACATGTCCACGGGTTTGGTCGTTTCGGGCTGCACTGGCTTGGGCTCTTCTTGCAGGCAGCAGTTCTCTTTGCCGGCTATGAGCAGGGCCAGAAGGGTGTTTTGCGTACCGTCCTTTTTGATTTGCTCGTTGTAACCGCGGATGGTTTCCTGTACGAAGGTTGCTGTCCTGATTTTCTTCAGTTTGCTTACCTGTAGCATAGCTCCTTCCAGGTTTCTCAGTTGCGAGGCACCTCCTGTAAGAACGAGCCCGCCCAGCAGCCGGTCTTCGTATCCCGAGAGTTGGAGTTGGTTCCATACGTTGGCCACAATCTCTTCCGTTCGTGCACCGATGATTTCGTTCAGTTCGCCCAACAGAATGGTGCGGCCGTCTTCAGTGGTGCAGGCGGCAGGTGCTTCGGCTTCTTCGTCTTCCTTATAGAGAGCGTCGCCGTATTGCAGTTTCAGTTTCTCGGCCTCCTCGTCTTCCATCTGCAGGGTGGCTATGTCACGGGTAATGTTGTTACCGCCCAGCGGGAGTACGCTGAGGTAGCGCAGGATGTTGTTCTTGTAGACCATGACGGTCGTGGTGTCTGCCCCGAAGTCGATGAGGGCGCATCCGGAGCGGAGTTCATTTTCGGTCAAGACGGCCTGTGCCAGCGTGGTAGGAGCAATGAGCAGGTCGGCTATTTCGACTTTAGCCTGTTCGAAGCTCAGCTCCAGGTTTTTCTTGAGTGAGGTATGGGCCATGATGTTGAGAAACTGGCCGGTAATGAATTTGCCGGTGACACCTACGGGCTCGGCGTACAGATTGTTGTCTATCTTGTATTCCTGCGGTGCCACGTCCAGTATGTTCATGTCCACGATGGGGCAGTTCAGGTTTTCGTCGCAGAGGCTGTCGATGAGTTCCTGCGAGATGACTTCTTCTTCAGGCGTGCGGCTGACGATATTCTTGACCGTACGCAAGGATTGTCCGCCGATGCCTACGTATACTTTGGCAATGGAGCTTTTCAGCTGGTCTTCCAGCTTGTTGATGATGGACGTCAGCGCCTGTGCGGCCTTGCCGATGTTGTAGATGGCTCCTTTACGGATGAAGGAGGCTGCTTCTTCGGTGGTGTAGGCCAGTACCTGGATGCTGCCGTCGCTGTTCCTTCGGCCGGCGATGCCGGAGATTTTGGAGGAACTGAGCTCGATGGCGGCGATGAAATCTGTTGTTGCCATATTTCTTTATCGTTTTGTTAAAATCGTTTCTTGTTGTTCTGATAAATGGTTCATTCCCTTTTGGTGCAGATGACCTGGTTGTCAAATTCCACATTGATGTGTGAATATTTGTTCCATCCCACGGTGTTGAGGGCTTTCCGGTAGAATTCCTTCAGACGTTCCAGCTTGCGGTCGTAGTCTTTCAGCCGTCCGAGGTAGATGAGGTGGTCGCCTACGCGGGGCACCAGTTCCACGTTCTTGTCCGAAAGGACGTAGATTTGCTCAATCTGTGCGTCCCAGAAAGGATTCTGCTGCAAAAATACACCAAACTTATATAATTCCTTCACGGCGAACGGTTTTTCTATGTATCCGGTGGCTAGCGGGACGTGGGCCACGCATTTGGCGTCGGGTGGCATCACGGTCCCTTTATTGTCGAGGTAGTAGTTCTCGCCCCGGTTGCTCATCACCCGCAGGATGGGGATGCGCTGGCTGACTTCGACGCAGACTTTGTGGCTGGGGGTCTTGTAGCACTCCACACGGTCGATGAGCGGGTGGCCTGATAGGGCTTCTTCCAGTTCGCGGGTGCGTATCTCGTCCATCTTCCGGCCGATGGGGTCGAGCTTCTGCTTGCGGAGGATGGAGAGCACTTCCTTTTGGGTGATGAAGCCTGCATACACCGTGTCTTTGATGACCAGCTCGACGTCGGCACAGGTGGCGTCGGCCGGCTTCCGGTTGAAGGCGGTGACGGCCACTGCCAGATAGACGACAATCAGCAGCAGCATGGTGGCAAGTAGTATTTTTTTTATCATAATCTTTCGTTGGTGTTTCGGATGAAGGTGATATTACCGTTAGTACGCCGTCGATACTACCGTTAGTACGTCGGTCATATTACCGTTAATACGTCAGTCGTATTACCTCTAATACGCCGGCCGTATTACCGTTTCTCCAGCAGGCGGGTTATTTCGGGGACATAGTTGTCCAGGTCGCCCGCACCTAGTACAATCAGCACCTCGATGGGCTTGTTCTCCAGCAGGTTGAGCACGTCTTCCTTCCTGCATAGGCATTTTTCGATGCCGGGGCGCAGATGGTCGTAGATGAGTCGGCTGCTGACGCCGGGGATAGGTTGCTCACGGGCCGGATAGATGTCGGTCAGTATCACTTCGTCGAGCAGCGAGAGGCTGTCGGCAAACTCTTGGTAGAAGTCCCGCGTGCGGGTGTACAGGTGGGGCTGGAAGATGGCGGTAATCTTCCGGTCGCTGTACAGCTCGCGAACGGACTTCACGCTCTGTGCAATCTCGGCCGGATGGTGGGCGTAGTCGCTGAGGAAGACAATACGGTCGGTCTTCAGCTTGAAGTCGAAGCGGCGGTCCACCCCACGGAAGCTGTCCATGCCCCGTCTGATTTCCTCGTCCGTGACTCCGTTCAGATGGGCCAGCGCCATGGCTGCCACACCGTTCTCGATGTTGATACTGACGGGTACGCCCAGTCGGATGTCGTTGATGCGCGTGTCGGGTGCCACGAAGTCGATGACGATTTCGCCGCCGCCGATGCGGATGTTTTCGGCATGGAAATCGCCGCTCTCGCGGTTGTAGGTGTAGATTCTCACGCCCGGCTGCACGTCGGGTTGCAAGGCCAGGTCTTCGTGGACAATCAGCGCACCGCCCGGTTGGATGAGCGTAGTGTAGTGGCGGAAACTTTCCAGATAGGCTTCCCGCGTACCGTATATATCCAAATGGTCAGGGTCGGTGGCGGTGATGACACTCATGTAGGGCGAGAGCCAGTGGAAGGAGCGGTCGAACTCGTCGGCTTCGATAACCGTGTAGGGGCTGTCCTGCGAGAGCAGCAGGTTTGTCCCGTAGTTCTTCGAGATACCTCCTAGGAAGGCGGTGCATCCCACGGCCGACTGGTGCAGCAGGTGGGCAGCCATCGTGCTGGTCGTGGTCTTACCATGCGTACCGGCCACGCAGAGAGCCTTGCTACTGCGGGTGATGATGCCCAGCACTTGGGCTCGCTTGTGTATCTCAAAGCCGTTGGTACGGAAATAGTTCAGCTCGGCATGTTTTTGGGGAATGGCGGGAGTATAGACCACCAGTGTGGTGCCCGGCTCCTTGCACCAGTCCGGTATCAGGTTGACATCCTCTTCGTAATGGATGACTGCACCTTCTTCGATGAGGCGGGCAGTCAGCTCGCTTGGTGTCCGGTCGTATCCTGCCACGCGTTTGCCTTTGGACAGGAAGTAGCGTATCAGGGCACTCATGCCGATGCCTCCAGCACCGACGAAATAAACGGATTGTATGGTTTCTATATTCATGTTCTTCTTATTTTTTGTCGATCAGTTTCAGTACTTCCTGGGCAATGATGCGAGCCGAGTCGGGCAAGGCCAACTTCCCGATGTTTATGCTTAGCTGTTTCAGCAATTCATCGTCGGCTATGGTTTTGAGGGCCGTATCGAGCAGTTTCTCCCCAGCCTCCATGTCTTTAACGTAAAGTGCTGCATCTTTGTTGACCAATGCCAATGCATTCTTTGTCTGATGGTCTTCGGCCACATTGGGTGAGGGAACGAGGATGACCGGTTTGCCCAGCAGGCAGAATTCGGAAATGGAACCGGCTCCTGCGCGCGAGATGACCAGATCGGCCAATGTATAGGCGCTGTTCATCTGTTTGATGAAGTCCGTTACATAGAGATTGGGCAGGCTGCTCACCCGTGCGTTGCGTATGGCTTCACCCGTGAATGCCGTGATGGCTCCCTTCACCTGTTCGATGTATATTTTCCCTGTCTGCCAGATGAACTGCACTTCCGGATGTGCCTTGATGAGCGGTAGGCCGGCCGTCAGTGTTTGGTTGATGGTACGTGCTCCCAGGCTTCCACCCAGTATCAGGATGGTTTTCCGTTTGGGGTCGAGACTGAATACATGGGCGGCTTCTTCGCGCGTCGTCGGGTCGTTGAGCAGGGTTTGTCTGACCGGGTTTCCGGTCAGTAGAACTTTATCGGCTGGGAAGAATTTCTCCATACCTTCGTAGGCCACACAGATGCGGTCAGCCTTTTGTGCCAGCAGTTTGTTGGTTACACCGGCGTATGAGTTCTGTTCCTGTATCAGGGTGGGTATTCCCATCATTCCGGCTGTCTTCAGTGTCGGACCGCTGGCATATCCGCCTACTCCCACAGCTACCTGCGGACGGAATTCCTTGATAATCTGCCGTGCTTTCCACTGGCTGCGCAGGAGTTTGATGATGACGGCGAAGTTTTTCCACAAGTGCTGGCGGTCGAAACCGGCTACCGGCAGGCCGATGATGCGGTAACCAGCATCGGGAACACGCTGCATCTCCATTCTTCCTTCTGCGCCGACAAAAAGAATTTCTGCTTCGGGGCGCAGTTCGCGTATGGCGTTGGCAATGGATACGGCCGGAAAGATGTGTCCTCCCGTTCCGCCACCGCTGATGATGATGCGCGGCTTATTATAATCGATATTCTTCTCTTTCATTCTTTCACCTTATTATATATGTGCTTATTTGAATTCACTGTCACTGTTCAGCAGTTGTGAAGTCGGTTCTTCAGCTTCCTCTTTGGTTACAGCTTCGCCAGTAGTGTCCGTATGACTTGTTTCTACTTGCATCGGTATCTGTGCATCGTGTAGACGCTGTTCTTCCAGTTTGGCTGTATATCGGCTCACACTCAATATCATGCCGATGTAGGCACAGTTGATGAACGTCGATGTACCTCCCTTACTGATAAGCGGCAGCGGTTGCCCTGTGACAGGGGCCAGACCTACGGCTACCATCATGTTGAACAAGGCTTGTGTCACCAGCAGCAAGGCAATGCCTGTCACGAGAAAGGCCGGGAAGGTACGGTCACATTTCTTGGCTATTCGTCCTACACGTATCAGCAGACAAATGTAGAGAAAAACAACGACAATGCCACCGATAAGTCCCAGCTCTTCAATGATGATGGCGTAGATGAAGTCCGAGTATGCCTGACTTAGGAAGTCGCGCTGTACAGAGTTGCCAGGACCTTTACCGATGACGTGGCTGGTGGCTACGGCAATACGTGCATGCGCCACCTGAGCATCGCCGTCGATATCAAATTTGGCTGCAGGTACTTCCTTGGCGTAGGCAAAATCCACAATACGTGCCTTGACCGTCGTAAAGCGGTGTCCCATCGGAATCCTTTCCAAGGTATCATTGGGCGTGGCCAGCAAGAAGGATACGAACAGTACTACGGCACCTATCAGTCCTCCCCCCAGCAATATCAGTTTCTTGGCCTGCACACGTCCGATGAACATCATCAGATAGACGGTGCCGAAGAGCAGTACGCCGGTCGAGTAGTTTTCCGGTAGAATAAGCCCGCAGACGATGCATGTCATGATCATGATGCGTTTGAAAGCCTTCGGAGAGGCTCCATGTTCGTCCTGCCCCCTTGATAAGATGACGGCAGTTCCCATAATGACCCCCATCTTGGCCAGTTCCGATGGTTGGAACTGTACCCCCATGAAAGTCATCCAGCGTGCGGCACCGTTGATACGGTCGCCGGTGACGACTCCTGTAATCATGACGAAGAGCAGCAGCACGACTGATACCAGCAGTAGCGGGTAGGGAAGTGCCTGAAACCATTTGTAGGGAATGTTGTGTACAAACACGACAATCAAAGCGCCGATGGACAGCAGAATTGTGTGCTGCGTAATCGGGGCCCAATGGTCACCACTCTTATAGGTCAATGTAGAGGCGGCAGAGAATACCTCGGTGATGGAGATGAGACAGAGCACCAGAAAGATAATCCATATCACCTTATCACCTTTGAATATACTTTTTAGCAGGTCCACTTTATTCAGTTTTTTAGGTTGTTCCTTTCTCGTTTATATATAAGTCTAGGTAAGCAGTTTTACAGACTTCTTACACAGGCCTTGAATTGGTCGCCACGGTCTTCGTAGCTCTTGAATAAGTCGAACGAGGCACAGCAGGGACTTAACAGAACTGTCTCACCTTTTTGCGCTAGGCGATAAGCTGCCTCTACTGCGTCTTTCATGCCTGTCTGTACATCGGCAACAGGGAGCCCCAAACGGTCGAAGAACTCATGTAGCTTTTCGTTGTGAAGGCCTAAATAGACTAATGCGGAGCATTTTTCCCGTACCAGATCCTCAATTTCCGTGTAGTCGTTACCTTTGTCCTTGCCTCCCAATATCAGTACGGTTTTGGTCGTCATGCTTTGCAGGGCGTACCAGCAGGAGTTGACATTGGTGGCCTTCGAATCGTTGATAAAGTGTATACCGCGGATGGTAGCTACCTTTTCCAACCGATGGGGGACTCCTTGAAAATCGGACAACGCTTTGCGTATATCTTCATTTTTTACACCTGCCAAATTGGCTGAGATACCGGCGGCCAACGAATTATAGAGGTTGTGTGTACCGCGCAGGGCCAGTTCTTCCTGCTCCATGTTGAAAGCGATGGGGGTATTAATTTCCACTTCACCATCTTCAACGTACGCTATGGCTCCATCTTCCTTGACAGCTGAAAAGGGGTATAGTTGGGCCCTCAGGCCGTGTTTGGCCAGTTCGCGGCGGATGATGGGGTCGTCGTTCCAGTAAACGAACGCATCTTCTTCCGTTTGGTTCTGTGTGATGCGGAACTTGGCATCTACGTAGTTTTGCATGCAGTGGTCGTAACGGTCCAGATGGTCGGGTGTGATGTTCATCAGTACGGCGATGTTGGCACGGAATTTATACATGTTGTCCAACTGGAAACTGCTCAGTTCGATGACGTAATAGTCATGCTGCTCGGTAGCTACTTGTAAGGCCAGGCTGTTTCCTATATTACCCGCCAGGCCGACATTCATACCTGCACTTTTGAAAATGTGGTAAATGAGTGAAGTGGTCGTGGTCTTTCCATTCGACCCGGTGATACAGATCATCTTGGCATTCGTGTAACGTCCGGCAAATTCGATTTCCGAAATGACGGGCGTTCCTTGTGCTTTCAGTTTAAGAATCATCGGGGAATCGTTAGGAATACCCGGACTTTTGATAACTTCATCAGCATTTAGAATCATGTCTTCCGTATGTCCTCCTTCTTCCCAGGGAATGCCATACTTGTTCAGCAGTTCTTTGTACTTGTCTTTGATGGCACCCATGTCTGAAACAAAAGTGTCGAAACCTTTCACTTTTGCCAGCACGGCAGCACCTGCGCCGCTTTCGCCGGCTCCTAAAACTACAATTCTGTTCATATCTAAAGTTATCTGATCTTCAATGTTATAATGGTAATAGCTGCCAGAATGATGGTTACAATCCAAAATCGGACGGTAATCTTTGATTCGTGGAACAGCTGTTCGGGCTTGGTGAATACGACACGGCATCCCGGTTCAATCAGGTTCATGCCGGTACGGAAGTGGTCGTGTATCGGTGTACGTTTGAACAAACGCTGTTTGACACCTTTTCGTTTGCCGGCTTTGTAGTACACCCTTTGCAGGATGACAGACAAATTTTCAACCAGAAAAATACCGCAGAGGATGGGAATCAACAGTTCCTTGTGGATAATGATGGCAAAAACCGCAATGATACCTCCGATGGTAAGGCTACCTGTATCCCCCATGAACACTTGTGCCGGATAAGCATTGTACCACAGGAAACCAATAAGTGCACCGATAAAGGCGCAAATGAAGATTACCAGTTCTTCGGAGCCGGGAATATACATAATGTTCAGGTAGCCTGCATATTCAATGTGGCTCGACACGTATGCCAAGATTCCCAGTGTCAGTCCGATGATGGCCGAGTTACCTGCAGCCATGCCGTCCATTCCATCATTCAGATTGGCACCGTTGCTTACGGCTGTAACGACGAAGATGGTAACGATGACGAACAAAATCCATCCGGCTGTCTGTGCGTGGTCACCCAGAAAGCCCATAATGTCGGCATAATCCAGGTTATTGCTTTTGAAGAAGGGAATGGTAGTTTGTGTGGCCTTGATTTCCTTAGCTGCATGTACTACCTCAATCTGTCCGTCGGGTTGTTCTACTTCAATGTTTTCGCGGATGACAACCTGCGGGCTGAGGTAGAGAGTCAGCCCCACAATCAGGCCGAGACCCACTTGTCCGATAATCTTGAATTTGCCGTGCAAGCCCTCCTTGTCTTTCTTGAATATTTTGATATAGTCGTCAGCAAAGCCCAGTGATCCCAGCCACACAGTGGTGATGAGCATCAGCATCATGTAGATATTCTCCAATTTGCCTAACAGCAAACAGGGGATAAGGGTTGCAAAGATGATAATGACTCCTCCCATACTGGGTACCCCCACTTTGTTTACACCGAACGGATCAATGCTGGCATCGCGTTGGGTTTCGGTAATCTGCTTCCGTTTGAGCAGGTGAATGAACTTGTCTCCCCAAATCGTAGAAATCAGCAGGGCCAGAATGATAGCCATCAGCGATCGGAAGGACGTATAGGCAAACATACCTGCGCCGGGGAAATCATATTGGTCGAGCCAATGGAATAAGTAGTATAACATGACAATGAATAGTTTACAATGTACAATTAACAATCGGTCTTCAGTTCATGATTTTCTGGAGTTCTTCCTTGTCGTCGAAGTGGTGTTTCACACCTTTTATCTCCTGATAGTTCTCATGCCCCTTACCTGCTACCAGTACGACATCTCCGGGTTGTGCCAGCATGCAGGCTGTCTTGATGGCTTCGCGGCGGTTGGCAATGCTGAGTGTTTTCTGCATGTCGTCTTTGTCGAGTCCGGTCAGCATGTCATTGATGATATCCTGAGGTTCCTCGAAACGAGGATTGTCGCTTGTTATAATGACACGGTCGCTCAGACGGGCGGCCTCTTTGGCCATAATGGGGCGTTTGCCCTTGTCGCGGTTGCCGCCGGCTCCTACAACGGTGATGACCTTGCCTTTTCCTTCCAGCACTCCGTGGATAGCATTCAATACGTTGACCAGTGCATCGGGCGTATGGGCATAGTCCACAATGGCGGTGAAGCCTTTTTGGGGCGAACGGACCGCATCGAAACGGCCGGCAACCGGATGCAGTGTACTCAATGCCACCAGTACGTCTTCTTCTTTCTTACCCAGCAGCACGGCGGCACCGAATACGGCCAGTAGGTTGGAGGCGTTGAAGCGTCCGATAAACTGGACGGCCACTTCGTGATTATTGAAGTCGAGTAACATGCCTTCGAAGTGCGACTCCAGTACACGCCCCTTGAAGTCGCTCAAGCTACGCAATGAATAGGTATATACATGCGAACGGGTATTCTGAGTCATTACCAGTCCGTTCTTATCATCCAGATTAGTCAGGCTGAAAGCATTCTTGGGCATGTCGTCGAAGAACTTTTTCTTGGCCTTCAGATAGTTCTCCACCGTCTTGTGGTAATCCAGATGATCGCGCGTTAAGTTGGTAAAGATACCTCCGGCAAAGCGCAGACCACTGATTCGTTTCTGGTCGATGGAGTGGGAACTTACTTCCATGAAAGCATATTTGCATCCCGCGTCGGCCATCTGTCCCAGCAGGCGGTTGAGTGTGATGGGATCGGGAGTCGTATGGTCGGTCGGAACCGGTTGGTCATCGATGTAATTGCATACGGTAGAGATGAGACCGACCTTGTAGCCGAAGTATCGGAATACATTATATAATAAGGTCGCAATAGTAGTCTTGCCGTTGGTACCGGTGACGCCTACCAACTCCAGTTTCGAGGTCGGGTCGCCATAAAAGGTCGTTGCTATCTTGCCCACAGCATCTTCACTGTCCTTTACACGGACGTAAGTGATATTGGTTTCCTTCTGCTTCGGCATTTCCTCACAGAGTATGGCGACAGCTCCTTTACCAATGGCAGAGGGAATATAGGCATGACCGTCGGTCTGCGTGCCGCGCATGGCCATGAAGAGGTGGCCGGATTCTATCAGGCGTGAATCGATGTTCACTCCGGCTATTTCGATGTCTGTACTGCCGGTTACTTCTACCGGTTGTATAGCTTTCAGCAATTCATTCAGTTTCATAATCTTCCATTAAAATGTTTCCATTCGTTTATTGTCTCAGTTGGAGGGTGACGGTCTGTCCCTTTATAATCCTGCTGCCTCCTGCAATGGACTGGCTTCTTACTTTTCCGATACCATAGAGCTGTACGCGCAGGCCTTTGCTTTCCAGCAGATAGACGGCGTCTTTAGCTCCCATGCCTATCACATTCGGTACCAGGCCTGTTTTGCTTTCGCCCGTTTGCAGGATAACGGCATTGGGTGATTGTTGCGCATGCCCCCACGTAATTTGGCCGTCTGCCAACTTGAAGTCTTTCTGTACTGGCACCTTCAGGCCTTCCAGTACCCGAACCGTTTCGTTCATGTTACCTGCCTTGACAGACGGGATGACGTTGGTCGTGCTGTCTACGGCATTACTCAGGTCGAAGTGCAGGTTCTTGGCATAGACTCTTTCCGCAATCTTGCCGAAGACACTTCCTGCCATTCCACCGCCCGAGGCGATACCTTTGTTGATTTGGATGGAAACGATACAGCTGTATCGCGGCTGCTCCGAGGGAAAATAACCGCAGAAGCTGACCAAGTGATTGCGTACACCGCCCTTGTAACCTGCCGCTCCTTGCGAAATCTGTGCCGTACCGGTCTTTCCCGATACATGGAACTGATCACTGCCTGCCGGTTTGGCAAGGCCGTGCCCTACTACGTTGCGCAGGATGGTGCGTATCTGCTCCAACGTATGGTCTGAACAGATTTTGGGATTGATGACTTCTACCGGATATTCTTCCACCGTTTCACCATCCTTCACGGCTTTAGTCACAAAGCGCGGACGTACCATCGTGCCGTTGTTGGCGATGGCGTTGTAGAAGGTCAGTATGTTGATGGGGGGCAGCTGTACCTCGTAACCGATACTCATCCATGGCAGGGTGGTCTTGGCAAAGTATTTTTCTTTCGGTCCCTTGATATTGGGGGTGCCTTCGCCTGGTATCTGCAGATGCAGAGGCTGATCGATACTCATGCGCTTCAGGCCGTCCACGAACTTTTGTGGATTGTCTTTGTAGAATTTGTCGATGATGCTCGACACGCCGATGTTGGATGATACCTCCATGATGCGGTTCACGTTGATGACGCCATAGCCTCCCTTGTACCAGTTGTGGTCGCGCATGGCTTGTCCGTACATCATCTTGATACCTTTCTCGGTGTCTACGGTATAGTCGGGTGTGATTTTCCCGTCTTCCAGCGCTACCATGATGGAGGCTGTCTTGAAGGTGGAGCCCGGCTCTTGCAAGTTGCTGATGGCCAGGTTACGCATTTCGTAGTAATTGCCGTCCTGTCCGCGGGTCATGTTTACGATGGCCTTGACATCGCCTGTAGGCACATCCATCAGGATGGCTACACCCGATACGGCTTCCAGCTCCTTCAGCTTGTCTACCAGTGCCTTTTCGCAGATGTCCTGCATGTCTACGTCGAGGGTGGTGATGATGTCGCAACCGTCTACGGGCGGGCGGTCTACGATGTTCAGGTATTTGTTCATCACCTTCTGGCGGTGGGTAATACCTTCGCGTCCTTTCAGCAGGGAGTCGAAGGCCAGTTCGATACCGTTCTTGGCTCCTTGGGCGGTGTCGGCATACAGGTCGCCCAGCGTACGTGCGGCCAGCGAACCAAAAGGTTTCTTGCGCTGGTTGTAGGCCAACTCATGAAATCCTCCCTTATACTTGTTCAAGTTGAACACGGGCAGACGCTTCGCCTCCTTGTATTGGATGTACGAGATGCGTTTGGGATAAATCAGGTAGTTGCGGCTTCCCTTCTTGCGGCCCTTCAGCAGATGGGCCTTGAACTGGGCAGCGCTTCGGTCGGGGAATATCTTGTGCAGGCCTTCGCAGATTTCCGTTAGATGGTTCATCAGCATGGTGTCCTTCTGGTGCCCGCCTGCCTTGAAGTCCATGTAGATGCGGTACTCGGGCAGGGAGCTGGCCATCAGCTTGCCGTCGGCCGAGAGGATGTTGCCACGGTTGGGCTTGACGGGCACACCCTCGCGCACGAAGCGGTCGGCCACGTCTTTCCAATAGCCCTGTTCGGCAAACATGATGAAGCCGGCCTTGACTACCACCGCTATTCCCATCAATGACATCAGCAGCACGACGAAGAAGTAGCGGGTCATTATATTTTTTTTGTTTACAGCCATGGTTGTTCGTTGCAGGTTGTGGTTTTACTTGATGAGGTAGGGTGGAGTCGTTGCCGTCTGCAGGTCGCTCTCGCGGGTGGAAATATATTCCTCGATGCGCGACTGGCGGCTGCGCTCCATCAGTTCGGAACTGCGTGTCAGCGCGTCGTACTTGATGTCGGTCAGCTCCTTCTTCAGCCGGTCAATCTCTATCATCTGCTGCTGGCAGGCATAGCGGTTGTGGATGTAGAAGATGATAAGCACCATGACCAGCACCAGCAGTTTGGTTTGCCGGCGGAAGAAGTCGGTGGCCAGTATGTCTCCTCCCACAATGCTTTTCCAGGAAGCGTGTCTGCTCTTCTTTTCAGGTTGCGCGATGTTTTCTTCTCTGCTTTCCATTGCAATGTCTCCTTTTTATCTCATCGTTTCTCAGCAATTCTCAGTTTGGCGCTCCGTGAGCGGGGATTGCGGGCAATCTCCGCTTCGTCGGGCACAATCACTTTGTTGTTCACGAGGCGGAAGGGCGTCTGTACGTTGCCGTAGAAGTCCTTTTCGGCCTTGCCCTCTACGTTGCCCGTCTTCATGATGTTCTTCACCATGCGGTCTTCCAGCGAGTGATAGGTGATGACGACCAGTCGCCCGCCCGGGCGCAGGGCTTCGGTGGCGGCATAGAGCATTTCCTTCAGGGCTTCCATTTCCTGATTTACCTCGATGCGCAGTGCCTGGAATACCTTGGCCAGCTCCTTCTTCTCGCGTTCGCGGCCGAAGAGAGGCTTCACGAGGTCGAGGAATTCGCCGATGGTTTCTATCTTCTGCGTATTGCGCGCCTTGACCAGCAGCGAGGCCAGCTTGCGGCTGTTCTTCAGTTCGCCGTAGAGGTAGAAAATGTCGGCCAAGCGTTCTTCGTCGTACATGTTCACCACATCGGCCGCCGTCAGGCCTGCGCGTTTGTTCATGCGCATGTCCAGCTGGCCGTCGAAGCGGAAGGAAAATCCCCGTTCGCTATCGTCGAAGTGATGGGACGATACACCCAGATCGGCCAGGATGGCGTCCACCTGCTCTACGCCGTAATAGCGAAGGAAGTTGTGCAGGTAGCGGAAGTTGCTTCGCACGAAGGTGAAGTGCGGGTCATTCACGATGTTGCGTTCGGCATCCTCGTCCTGGTCGAAGCTCAGCAGCCGTCCTCCGTCGCCCAGTCGGGACAGGATTTCGCGCGAGTGTCCTCCTCCGCCGAAGGTCACGTCTACGTACGTGCCGTCCGGGCGGATGTCCATACCGTCTACGCTGGCTTTCAGCAGCACGGGGATGTGATATGTCGTTTCTTCTGTTGCCATTTACACCTTAGTTATATAAACGGCTGTAAAAGTACACATTTCTCTACAATTACGGGCAAGGTTTTTGCTAAAATCAATGAACAAGTTTTCAACAGCTTTAAATCCTTTGTTTGCAGAGGGTTCTGTCGGCTTGTGCGAATGATACTTTAAGTGAAAACGTTATTTTCTGAGGAAAATTGCGCTTCTGTGCCGGAAGTGGTGGAAAACATTGCTTTTTCCGATGCAAAACATTGCTTTCTTTGCAAGAAAACATTGTTTTTTCTGTTGCAGAACATTCGGTCTTTTTTTCGTTGGCGATGGATGCCGTTTTTAGAATCGGCGTAGGCATGAGGTTGGTTGGTGGCGGAAAAGTCTTTCTTTGGAGGAAGGCCTTGATAAATGGAAAGGACAGGCTTCGGGTGGAGCCTGTCCTTTCGTTTGCACAACTAAAAATATACGCGGTCTCTTTTCAGACGCTTATACCTCAAGTGACAGAGGTTAGGGAGAATTATACAAAGTCTTTCAGTTCGCGTTGCAGCTTCTGGCGTGTGAAGAAGATGCGGCTTTTCACGGTACCCAGAGGGAGGTCCAGCTTTTCGGCAATCTCGCGATACTTGAATCCGGCCACGTGCATGGAGAACGGCACACGATATTCCTTGGGAAGTGCGTTGACGATGCGGTGCATCTCTTTCAGGTCGTAGGCTGTTTCGGTGCTCTCCGTATAGCTTTCGCTTGGCGTGTTCAGGTGATATTGGTTGTCCGTCTGGTCAACGAAAGTCTGGTCGCGTACCATCTTGCGGTAATTGTTGATGAAGATATTGCGCATGATGGTATAGACCCATCCTTTGAAGTTGGTTTCGGGAGTATATTTATCTTCGTTGTCGAGGGCTTTCAAGGAGGTTTCCTGAAGCAGGTCGTTTGCGTCTTCGCGGTCGGCGGTGAGCTTGTAAGCGAAGCGGAGCAGATCGTCCTGCATGCTTACCAAAGCTTTTGTAAATGTTACACTGTTCATATTCTACGTGCGTGTTAAATGATTAATTGTCGTTCTTTTATTTCGACGTTGCAATGATACGGACTATTTGCGTCTCCAGTCGCCTGAAAACAGGCAATAATAGGGGGAAAATCTGTTTATTGATAGTTTTCGGGTGGTTTTTGATAGTTTTCAGGTGTATTTTCTGTCAAAGTCTTGCTTAGAATTAAAAAGAAGCGTTAATTTTGCGCAGTTATTTTATCTGAATGAAAGAATGGCAGATGACTCTTTGTTTTTAATCGACATTGACAGGATTCTTCGGGAGAAAGCTCCGAAGCAGTCAAAGTACGTGCCGCGTTTTGTCGTTTCGTATCTGAAGCACATCGTCCATCAGGACGAATTGAACGTCTTCTTGCGCGAATCGAAAGATAAGGTCGGCGTCGATTTTCTGGAAGCATGCCTGGAGTTTCTGGATGCCAAGATTGAGGTGAAAGGCCGTGAGAACTTGCCCGAAGGTAACTTGTGTACATTTGTCTCCAATCATCCGTTGGGTGGGCAGGATGGCATTGCTTTGGGCTACGTGCTCGGCAAACACTATGGCGGCAAGGTGAAATATCTGGTGAATGATTTGCTGATGAACCTGCATGGATTGGCTCCTTTGTGCATTCCCATTAACAAGACAGGCCGTCAGGCAAAAGATTTTCCGAAACTGGTGGAGGCTGGTTTCGCTTCGGACAATCAGCTCATCATGTTTCCGGCCGGCCTTTGTTCCCGTCGCCAGAAAGGTGGAGTGATAGCCGATCTGGATTGGAAGAAGGCATTTATCGTAAAGAGCGTGGAGCATCATCGGGATGTTGTCCCCATTCATTTCGAAGGACGGAACTCCGACTTCTTCTATAATCTGGCCAATCTGTGCAAATTCTTGGGTATCAAGTTCAACATCGCCATGTTGTATCTGGCCGACGAGATGTTGAAGAATCGGCATAAGACCTTTACTGTGACCATCGGAAAGCCTATCCCCTGGCAGACCTTTGATAAATCGAAGACACCCGTCGAGTGGGCACAGTATGTAAAGGACATCGTATATAAATTGTAAGGACACTGAGTTTATAGAATATTAGGTATGAGTATGGAAGAGATTATAGCACCGGTAGACAAACAGTTGCTGAAAGCGGAGCTGACGGAAGACAAGCGTTTGCGCATGACCAACCGCAGCCATAATCAGATATACATTGTCACGGCACACGATGCGCCGAATACGATGCGTGAAATCGGCCGTTTGCGTGAAATTGCTTTCCGGGCAGCCGGAGGGGGAACAGGCATGTCGATGGACATTGATGAGTATGATACAATGGAAAACCCCTACAAGCAGTTGATTGTGTGGAATCCCGAAGCAGAGGAAATTTTGGGAGGATACCGCTATCTGTTGGGGACGGATGTGCGTTTCGATGAAAAGGGAGCACCTATTTTGGCCACTTCGCACATGTTCCATTTCTCGGAGAAGTTCCTCAAGGAATATCTGCCTACGACCATTGAACTGGGACGTTCGTTTGTTACATTGGAGTATCAGTCCACCCGTACGGACAGCAAAGGCTTGTTTGCCCTCGACAACTTGTGGGACGGCTTGGGAGCACTGACAGTCGTAATGCCGAATGTGAAGTATTTCTTCGGAAAGGTGACCATGTACCCCAGCTATCATCGTTTGAGCCGCGACATGATACTTTATTTCCTGCATAAACATTTTGCCGATAAGGATGGATTGGTTGTGCCTATTGAACCCTTGAAACTGGAAGCCGATGAGAAAGACCTGGCCGCTCTGTTCTGTCAGGATTCCTTCAAGGAAGATTATAAGATATTGAACGCTGAAATCCGCAAGGTTGGTTATAACATTCCTCCGTTGGTCAATGCTTATATGAGTCTGAGTCCTACAATGCGTATGTTCGGTACGGCCATCAACTATGAGTTTGGCGATGTGGAGGAAACAGGTATCCTGATAGCTGTGGATGAAATTCTGGCTGAGAAACGCATCCGCCACATCCAGTCGTTCGTAGAGAACGAGCAGGATGTCAGTCGCTTCATGTTTAACAAGAAGGCATAAACGGATAGAACTGAGAGGGATTGCTGGAAAAGAGTTGGGGAAGCTTCAGCTGATTTCCGGCAGACTGTTTCCGTTGATTTTCCGATAAAGGTCGAGGGCAAAGACGTCTGTCATGCCCGAGATGTAATCCAATACCGCCTGTATTCTTTCATAGAATACGGGCGATTTTATGTTATACTGGCTGGATACACGGTTGATGAGCAGCTTGGAGTAGGCCTTTTCGGGCGAACAAACTGCTTCGGTCATCAATTCCAACAGGGTACCGATGATGCGGAAACCGGCCAGTTCGATGTCGAGCACGTCGCGCGAGCGGTAAATTTTCTCCAGAGACACGTCGGAACTGTGGCGGTAGGCCGATGCCGGCAGGGAACTGATGTGCTTGATGAGCGGTCCGTCGAAGGTGCCGGCCAGTATCTGCTCTTCATTGTCCAGAAAGGCCTGGGTGCATTCGCGTATCAGCAGGCCGATGACGCTGGAGCGCAGGTAGGCTATCTGTTCGTTCACGTCGTTTACAATCTTCAGTGTTTGCTCTCTATGGGCCTTGCGTGTGTCGTCAAAATAAGAGAGAAACAGTTCTTTGGTTTCATCGGTTGTCAGTATCTTCAGTTTGTGTGCGTCTTCAATGTCCATCATTTGGTAACAGATGTCGTCGGCGGCTTCTACCAGGTAAACCAGCGGGTGGCGGGCATACTTCAACGGTTGGTCATTCAGTTTGGTCATCCCCAATTCTTCGGCAATGCGTCGGAAGCTTTCTTCTTCGCTGAGGAAGAAGCCGAATTTAGATTTCTTTCCAGCAAGACTCGATGAAAAGGGGTATTTAACGATACTGGCCAAGGTCGAATAGGTCAGAACGAACCCTCCGGGGCGCCGGCCTTCAAACTGATGGGTCAACAGGCGGAAGGCATTGGCATTGCCCTCGAAGTGAGTGAAATCTTCCCATTGAGCTTCTGTGAGTGCCTCTTTCAGGGCAAGGCCTTTCCCTTCGGAGAAGAAAGTCGAAATGGCCCGTTCGCCCGAATGACCGAACGGTGGATTGCCCAAATCGTGAGCCAGGCAAGCGGCCGAAACTATCGCACCGATTTCCGGCAGGAAGCTTTGTTGCAGTTCCGGTTGGCGGGTCAGAATACCCTTGGCGACATCATTGCCCAGTGAACGTCCCACGCACGATACCTCCAGACTGTGTGTCAGTCGGTTGTGCACGAAAATACTGCCTGGCAGAGGAAAAACTTGTGTCTTGTTCTGCAGGCGGCGGAAGGGAGCTGAGAAGACCAGCCGGTCGTAGTCGCGTTGGAATTCAGAACGGTTCTCGTGGCGTTCCTGATGGTATTCTTCCAGTCCGAAACGCTTGGCTGACAGAAGGGTATTCCAGTTCATCATGGGCTTGATGTTTGATAAAATACAAATCCGGTTACTATAATTTAACTGCAAATGTATGACTATTTGCTTCAAAATCCGTACTTTCGCCCGTTAAATTAGTACATAAAAATAGTAAGACGATACCAAATATGCTGAAAGTACAGATTATCAACCGTTCGAAGCACCCGCTTCCGGCCTATGCCACCGAGTTGTCGGCGGGTATGGACTTGCGTGCCAACCTGTCCGAACCGATGACCCTCGCCCCCATGCAACGTTGTCTGGTGCCCACCGGACTGTATATTGCCTTGCCTCCCGGTTTTGAGGCACAGGTGCGCCCGCGTAGCGGATTGGCTTTGAAGAAGGGGGTGACGGTACTCAACTCTCCCGGTACGATAGATGCCGATTATCGGGGTGAGATTTGTGTGATTCTGGTCAATCTGTCTGCCGAGCCGTTTGTCATTGCCGACGGTGAGCGTATTGCCCAAATGGTGATAGCCCGCCATGAGCAGGCTGCCTGGGAAGAAGTGGAAGTGCTGGATGAAACTCAACGTGGAGCCGGAGGATTCGGACATACCGGTGTGTGAAGTCTGTGAATGATAAACGAATGATTCGAGTGATGAAATATAATCTGAACAAATGGCTGGGAGCGGTGCTCTCGCTATGTTTGTTGATGTCGTGCGGAATGCTTCGTAAGGGAAGCGTTCCAGCGGATACGGTAGAGATGGTTTCGGCAGATACCTTGGCGCCGGCACTCCAGCGTAAGTATGACTATTTCTTTTTGGAGGCTGTGCGGATGAAGACGTTGAAAAAGTATGATGCGGCATTCGACCTGCTGCAACATTGCCTTCGTATCCGTCCCAATGCCCCTTCCGCCTTGTTTGAGCTTTCCCAATATTATATGGCCTTGAAGGAGGAAAAACAGGCTGCGGCTTCATTGGAGAAGGCTGTTCACTATGCTCCGGACAATTATTGGTATGCGCAGGGGCTGGTGAATTTATACCAGCAGCAGAAGGAAATGGACAAGGCAGTCGTTTTGCTGGAGGATATGGCGGTACGCTTTCCCGACAAACTGGACCCGATTTACAACCTGCTGGACGTTTATAACCGGCAGCAACAATACGACAAGGTGCTGGCGCTGCTCAACCGGTTGGAAGAGAAGTTAGGCAAGAGCGAACAGATCAGTATGGAAAAGTTCCGTATTTATCTGCAACAGGACGACCGTAAGAATGCATTCCGTGAGATGGAAAGCTTGGTGACGGAATATCCTAATGACCTTCGTTATCAGGTTGTCTTGGGTGATGTCTATCTGGAAAATGGCAAGACAGAAGAAGCCCATGCACTTTATCAGAAAGTGCTGGCTGAAGAGCCGGACAATGCGATGGCTCTTTACTCGATGGCTTCTTATTACGAAGAAACCGGGCAGAAGGAACTTTATGACCAGCAGCTCGATACCATTCTGTTGAACAAGAAAGTGGAACCGGCTACTAAAATGGAAGTGATGCGCCGCCTGATTGTGCAGAACGAACAGGCCGGTAAAGACAGTACACGTATCATTACTTTGTTCGACCGAATTATGGGACAGGATACCGACGACGCCAACATGCCGATGCTTTATGCCCAATACCTTCTTTCCAAGGGTATGAACAAGCAGTCGGTACCGGTACTCAATAAAGTGATAGACATTGATCCTACCAACACGGCAGCCCGCATGACACTGTTGGGTGAAGCGGTACGGAAAGAAGATTACAAGGAAATCATCCGCTTGTGTGAGGCGGGTGTAGAATCCAACCCGGACATGCTGGAGTTTTATTATTACTTGTCCTATGCTTATATTCAGGCTGAACGTATGGATGACGTTCTTGACATCTGCCGTAAGGCGTTGGCGCATGTTACCAAAGACAGTAATAAAGAAATGGTGTCCAATTTTTATGCTATCATCGGCGATGCCTGGCATACGAAGAATCGTAATGAGGAAGCTTATGCCGCTTACGATTCAGCTTTGGTTTATAATCCCAATAATGTCGGTGCTTTGAACAACTATGCCTACTATCTTTCCTTGGAACGTAAGAACTTGGACAAGGCAGAGGAAATGAGTTACAAGACGGTGAAGGCCGAACCACAGAATGCCACTTATCTGGATACCTATGCCTGGATATTGTTCGAGAAAGGCAATTATGCCCAGGCACGTCTGTATATCGACCAGGCCATGAAGAGCGAAGAAGAAAAGAGTGCCGAGGTGGTAGAACATTGCGGCGACATCTATTATATGGTGAATGAGGTCGAACAAGCCGTGAAATACTGGCAGCAGGCTCTCGATATGGGCAGTGACTCGAAGACACTGAAGCAGAAGATAGAGTTACGGAAATATATACCAGAACCGGAAAAAAAGACTGAATGATGATGAAGACAACCGAACTTTTACGTTTCCGGCCGTTATTGCGGTTGGTGTGTCTGATGGCTTTGCTGATTGGGCTGGCCGGATGTAAGACTTCCCGACAGACTGGAAGCGACAGGCCTGAAACAGGTTTTCTGTCGTCCAAAGTTGTATTGACCGTACCGACAAAGGAGGCCGTACTGACGGTCAACGGTACGATGAAACTGAAGGCAGGCGAGCGTATGCAGCTTTCTTTCCTCATGCCGATATTGCGTTCGGAGGTTGCCCGTATCGATATTACTCCCGATGAAGTGATTTTGGTGGACCGTATGGGCAAGCGGTATGTACAGGCTTCACGTCGGGAACTGAAAGGCGTGCTTCCCAAGAAAGCGACCTTTCAGCATCTGGAAAAACTGCTTTATGCCGCGTCGCGTCCCGGCGGCAAGAATACACTGACCGGCACAGAGTTGGGTATCCCTTCGATGGAAAAGGGAAAGATAGAACTGACCGACTTCTCCACCAAACCTTTCAATATGACTCCCACACAGCTTTCTTCGCGCTATCAGAAGGTGGAATGGTATGAAATCCTCGAAATGCTGATGAGCTTATGAAACGGGTCTGGTGTGTGTTGGCGGCATGCTTCTGTCTGCTGTGTCCTCTGATGGCCCAGTCTAACAAGCTGATTAAGGAGCTGGAAAGTAAGCGCGGTGCTCTGCAGAAGCAGATTGCCGAGTCGGAAAGCTTGCTGAAGACTACCACAAAAAATGTGGGTAGTCAGCTGAAGGGCTTGGCTGCACTGACGGGGCAGATTGAGGAACGCAGGCGTTATATCCTTGCCATCAACCGCGACGTGGACCTGATAGACAAGGAACTGGCTTCCCTGCAACGTCAACTCACCCAGCTGCAAAAGGAACTGAAGGACAAGAAGAACAAGTATGCGGCTTCGGTCAACTACCTTTATCGCAATCACACCATTCAGGATAAGTTGCTGTTTATATTTTCTGCTTCTACCTTGGAGCAGACGTACCGCCGTTTGCGTTACGTCCGCGAGTATGCTTCCTACCAGCGCATGCAGGGCGAGGAGATACAGAAGAAGCAGAAGCAGATCAGCGACAAGCGTACAGAGCTGACCGAGGCGCGTAAGGCCAAGGAAGGCTTGTTGAAAGAACGCGAAGACGAAAAGGCTACGCTCGAGAAACAGGAGAAAGAGCAGAAGGAACTGGTAAACAGTCTGCGCAAGAAGCAACGCAGCCTGCAGAGCGAAATCAGCAAGAAACGTAAGGAGGCCAACCAGCTGAATGCCCGTATCGACCGCCTGATAGCCGAAGAAATAGAGAAGGCGCGCAAGCGTGCCGAAGAGGAGGCACGTAAAGAAGCGGCTGCCCGCAAGAAAGGGGAGAGCAAGAGTGACGGTTCTGCTACGAAGCCCAAGGCGGCTCCGCTGGAGGCTTATACCATGAACAAGGCCGACCGCGAACTCTCCGGCAGTTTTGTCAGCAACCGGGGTAAGCTGCCTGTTCCCGTCACAGGACCTTACATCATCACCAGCCATTACGGCGAATACACCGTACCCGGCCTGCGGGGTGTGAAGCTCGATAACAAGGGCATCGATATCCAGGCCAAGCCGGGAGCACAGGCACGGGCTGTGTTCAACGGAAAAGTGGCTGCCGTGTTCCAGCTGAACGGGCTGTTCAACATCCTAGTGCGTCACGGAGCCTACATCTCCGTCTATTGCAACCTTTCCTCGGCCTCGGTCAAGGCAGATGATGTAGTGAAGACGGGGCAGACACTCGGCCCCATCTTCTCAGACGGGGCAGACGGCGGACGCACGGTACTCCACTTCCAGTTGCGCAAGGAGAAGGAGAAGCTCAACCCCGAGCCGTGGCTTAACCGCTGATACAAGATACGAAATTCCAGATGAAGGATTATCGAAGGTTGGAATGTAGCCGGTGGAATTCTTTGGCAGATACTCCCATCGTGCTTGTAAACACATGTGCAAAGTGTTGCGGATCCTGGAAGCCAAGTTTATAGGCGATTTGATTGACCTTCATGTTGGTGCTGGTAAGTAGCTGGCAGGCTTTTTCTATTTTCAGTTTCATATAATATTTCATAGGAGGGATACCTGTTTCTTTGATGAACTTGCGATGGAAATAAGAGGGTGAATATCCGCAGAAGTTGGTCAGTTCTTTTATTGTTATATGCCCTTCAATGTTTTCGTTCATGTACTGAATGACCCGTTTCATGACGTTTTCCGAATATTCCTTCTGTTGGAAAGGAGCTGCCAGTACATCGGAGAAACAGAAAGTGGCCAGAAGGTGTCCAAGACATAAGTTGGCGTAATGTATGTGGGGAGGTGTAAGCCCCTTATCCAGTATACTGTATATTTCTTCAAAAAGGTTGATACGCTTCTCTTTGGCAAAGTACGGATTGGGGCTTATGGAACAAGGCTTGTCAAAATCCTTGGCCAGGAAAACTGCTTTTCTTCCTTTGAAATGCAGCCAGTAGATAGTCCAGGGGTCCTGTTGGTCGGCCTGATAGCGGTGAGGCGTGCGGCGCGGTAATATGATGAACTGTTCTGCTGTCAGCGGGAATCGCTTGCCATATAGCTCAATCCACCCTTTTCCTTGTGTACAGTAGATGAACAGGTATTCATTGCAACCTTCCGGCCGGTCGATGTAGTGGTAGGCGGCATGTGGAAAATATCCCATGGCATACAGATATAAGTCGCTTGTTGTCAGATTGTCTCCAGCCGGTTTGCATTCGGGTGGAATGTAGAGGAAACGTTCGCCTTGAAATCCCAGTTCCATATAATTGTTTTTTGTATAAAAGTAGACACTTTGTTTGGATTGTACAAACTTGGGAGATGAAAAAACAATAAACAGACAATGAATAGGCCATTTTCCGACAATGACAAATCTCTTTAACTTCCCTAATTTTGTATCAATGAAATTTTAAATGTGATGGAATCATGAAAAAGGGAATTGTAGTAGGGCTGGTACTTTGTTTGTGTGTGAATGTTCATGCCCGGGAGTATCATGTGTCTCCTCAGGGCAGCGATGCGGATGCGGGAAGTTTTGAAAAACCGTTACGGACCATCAATCGGGCAGCACAGCTGGCTTTGCCGGGCGATACGGTGACGGTTCACGATGGTGTCTATCGGGAGTGGGTGAATCCGCTGTATGGCGGGGAGAGCGATGACAAACGTATCCTTTACCGGGTGGCTCCGGGTGAGAAAGCCGAGCTGAAAGGCTCGGAAGTTGTGAAGAAATGGAAGGCGGACAAGCGGGCCAAGGGAGTCTGGGTGGCAGTGGTAGACAATGCTCTGTTCGGAAATTACAATCCGTTCAACGATGAACTGTTCGGCGACTGGTTGTGGAAACCGAAAGGAACTGTTTTCCATACAGCTGATGTCTATCTGAACGATGTCTCTCTATATGAGGCCCAAAGTGTGGAGAAGGTCTTGCATCCTGACACAGTCTATACCGTCCGCGACCCTCAAGGAAGTACTGCCTTCTGGTATGCCGAGGTCGGTGCTGACGTAACCACAATCTATGCCCGTTTTGGTACGGTGAATCCCAATAAGGAGACCGTAGAAATCTCCGTACGTCCCACATGCTTTTACCCGACACGCGAAGGTTTGAACTATATAACTTTCCGTGGGTTTCATGTCAGTCAGGCAGCTACGCAATGGGCTGCTCCTACTGCCGAGCAGGTCGGTATGGTCAGTACCCACTGGTGCAAAGGATGGATTATAGAGGACAATGTGATTAAGAATTCACGGAGCAATGGTATTATATTGGGAAAGGAACGCGGAAGCGGTCATAATCTGGATTGTACGGACAAGCGTCTGGACGGTACCCATCATTATATAGAAGTCATATTCAATGTGCTTCGCCACGGATGGAACAAAGGACAGGTCGGATCGCACATCGTACGCAACAACATCATATCCGATTGCGAGCAGACCGGTATTTGTGGCAGTATGGGAGGGGCTTTCAGTGAGATTTATGGCAACCATATCTATAATATATTGTGCAAACAACAGTTCGGAGGAGCTGAGATGGCCGGTATCAAACTGCATGGTGCCATCGATACCTATATCCACCATAACCGCATCCACGACAGTGGAAATTTTGGCATCTGGCTGGACTGGATGTCACAAGGCGCACGTGTCTCTTCCAATCTTTTATATGAGAACCGAAGTTATGACCTCTTTACGGAAGTAGACCACGGTCCGATGGTGGTAGACAATAATATCTTCCTTTCTCCCCTGTCAGTTCAAGAAAATGCAGATGGCATTGCATACGTACACAATTTGTTCTCCGGTAGTTTTCGCGGTGTGGACGACGGACGTTACGTTCCCTATCATCTGAATCATTCTACCGAAATCAAAGGTTTCAAGAGCATTGTCCATGGCGACCACCGTTATTATAACAACATCTTCTTGGGGCGCAAGGATGGTAAAGGGCAATATGGACTGGCCGGATATAAATCGGCCCAATGGCCCATTCAGGCAGCCGGCAATTTGTTCTGCAACGGTGCCTTGCCTGCCGCCGATGGTCAAGGTGAAGTGTACGACCGCCCCCTTTCCGACATTCGGGTTGAAGAAGCCGGGCAGGAAGTCTATCTGATTCTGCCGGATGAGGCGACCGGCTTGCCAGCAGCCGGAAGGATTGATGCGGCCCGTTTGGGTAAGGCACGCCTCTCCAATTATGCTTACGAGAACGCAGACGGTACACCTGTTTCCCTGAATAAGGATTACCGGGGAAGGGAACGTGCGGAACATACCGTCGTCGGTCCGCTGGAGCAGATTGAAGGCAAACGGATCAGGGTGTGGTAAGAGTGATTGTGGACCTGGGCTGGCGGAGTGTTACAGCTCCGCCCCGTCCAGCAACTCCAGATACAGCCCGATGGCCTCTTCTATCTCCTTGACGAAGATGAATTCGTCGGCCGTGTGCGAGCGGGCACTCTTGCCGGGCCCCATCTTCATGGAGGGGAAGGGCATCAGCGCCTGGTCCGACAGGGTGGGTGAACCGAAGGGCGTGCGGCCCAGGGCTACGGCACGGCGCACCAGCGGATGGTCGGCCGGCACATGCGACGAGCTCAGGCGGAACGAACGGGCCTGCGGCTGGCAGTGGATGTGCTTCTTGATTTCCTCGAACAGTTCCTGGTTGGTATAGCATTCGTTGCTGCGGATGTCCACGACGAACGTGCAGCGGTCGGGCACGACGTTGTGCTGCGTGCCGGCGTTGACCATCGTCACACTCATCTTCACGGGGCCCAGCAGAGGCGAAACCCGTTCGAACCGATAGTCGCGGAACCAAGCGATGTCTTCCAATACCTTGTAGATGGCATTGTCGCCCTCCTCGCGGGCGGCATGGCCGGAGCGGCCTGTGGCGGTGACGTCCAGCACCATCAGCCCCTTTTCGGCGATGGCGGGCTGCATCTCTGTGGGTTCACCTACCAGGGCAAAGGCAATGGGCGGCAGTTGGGGCAGCACGCTTTCGATGCCCTCGCGCCCCGACACCTCTTCTTCGCACGAAGCCAGGTAGAGGAGGTTGTAGCGTTGCGCCGTGCGGCACAGGGTGAGGAACACCTGCAGCAGGCTGACCACGCTGGCGCCTGCGTCGTTGCTGCCCAGGCCGTAGAGCTTGCCGTTCGGTTCGAGCTGGGGGGTATAGGGGTCCTTGCGCCAGCCTTGTACGGGCTTCACGGTATCGATGTGCGAGTTGAGCAGCAGGGTGGGGCGCTTCAGGTCGAAGCCGGGTGCCAGGCACCACACGTTGTTGCCCTTGCGGCCCGTCTGCATGCCTTGCAGCTCGATGTACTGTTGCAGGCAGTCGGCTGCCCGCTCCTCGTCGCGGCTGACGGAGGGGATGCTTATCAATGACTTGAGCAGGCCGACGGCCTCGGAGGTCAGGGTGGGGATGTCGTATTTCATGTCTTCTCTTGTTTTTTCTGCAAACATACGGATAAATTCGGAACTGCGCTTGGCTTTGCCTGCTTTTTCTTTGGCCGGATGGTAAATAATGTGTACGTAAAATGCTCCTTTCCGGTTGTGCCGCAGGTTTTCCGGCCCGATTTTCTTCTGATGTCGATTTTCTTGTTAAGCGTCTGATAATCAGTATTGATTTTTTCAGGTAGCATTCCGGAAAAACCTGAATACTTTTCAGGCCGTACCTGAAAGGTCTTCAGTCCCTACCTGAAAGGTCTTCAGGTCCGGCCTGAAAGGCTTTCAGGTTGCACCTGAAAAATACCTGAAAAACGGGAAGGGGATGGAACGTTCTGATTTTCTTACAGCTGTCGGGCGCCTTTTCTGCCTTCGCGGCAAGCTTTGGAGCGGGGAAAGTGGTAATTCTTTGCGTTTTATGAAATAGTTTCAAATAAAACTAATACCTTTGTACCATATTAACCAACTTACTTTATCATGGTTCAGCATCATTTGTCTGTCCTGATTCACCGTCAGGCAGAGAAGTATGGAGAGAAAGTGGCCCTGAAGTACAGGGACTACGACACAAAACAGTGGCTGCCGGTGACGTGGAACGACTTCTCGCGGCAGGTACGCCAGGCCGCCAATGCGATGGTGGCGCTGGGCATCGGCGAGCAGGAGAACGTCGGTATCTTCTCGCAAAACAAGCCCGAATGTCTGTACATCGACTTTGCCGCGTTCGGCAACCGGGCCGTTACCATCCCTCTGTACGCTACCAGTTCGCCTACGCAGGCCCAGTATATCATCAACGACGCGCAGATACGTTTCCTTTTCGTGGGCGAGCAGTTCCAGTACGACGCCGCTTTCCGCGTCTTCGGCCTCTGCCAGTCGTTGCAGCAGCTCATTATCTTCGACCGCAAGGTGGTGCGCGACCCGCGCGACCTGACCTCCATCTATTTCGACGAGTTCATGCGGCTGGGCGAAGGCCTGCCGCACAACGAGGTGGTGGAGGCACGTACGGCCAAGGCTTCGCCCGACGACCTGGCCAACATCCTCTATACCTCCGGCACCACGGGCGAGCCCAAGGGGGTGATGCTTCCTCATTCCAACTACCTGGAGGCATTCCGCACGCACCGCATCCGCCTGCCGCAGGTCACGGACCGGGATGTGTCGATGTGCTTCCTGCCGCTGACGCATGTCTTCGAGCGCGGCTGGACCTACGTCTGCCTGGAGCGCGGCGTGCAGGTGTGCATCAACCTGCGTCCGCAGGACATACAGACCACCATCAAGGAAGTGCGCCCCACGGTGATGTGCAGCGTCCCTCGCTTTTGGGAGAAAGTCTATCAGGGTGTGCAGGAGCGCATTGCTCAGGAAACAGGCCTGCGCAAGGCGATGATGCTCGACGCCATCCGCGTGGGCCGCGAGCACAACCTGCAGTACGTGCGTCAGGGCAAGACCCCGCCGCTGATGCTGCACCTCCGCTACAAGTTCTACGAGAAGACCGTCTATGCCCTGCTGAAGAAGACGATCGGCATTGAGAACGGTACGTTCTTCCCCACCGCAGGTGCCGCCGTGTCGGACGAGGTGTGCGAGTTTGTCCACTCGGTGGGTATCAACATGGTGGTGGGTTATGGTCTGACGGAATCGACGGCTACCGTCTCCTGCTTCCCGGCCGTGAACTACATCATCGGTTCGGTGGGCGAGGTGATGCCCGACCTGGAAGTGAAGATCGGCGAGAACGACGAAATCCTGCTCCGCGGAAAGACCGTGATGAGGGGCTATTACAAGAAACCCGTCTCTACGGCCGATGCCATCGACAAGGACGGATGGTTCCACACCGGCGATGCCGGCCGGCTGGAAGGCCGTACCCTGTATCTGAAGGAGCGTATCAAGGACCTCTTCAAGACCTCGAACGGCAAGTACATCTCACCGCAGGCCCTGGAGACCAAGATGATTATCGACCGCTACATCGACCAGATAGCCATCATTGCCGACCAGCGTAAGTTCGTCTCGGCGCTCATCGTACCGGCCTACGACTTGGTGGAGAAGTTTGCCCGCGAGCAGGGCATTGCCTGCAAGGACCGTGCCGAGCTGATGCAGCATCCTGCCATCGTGGCCTTCTATCGCGACCGCATCGACACCTTGCAGCAGCAGTTTGCCCACTACGAGCAGATCAAGCGCTTCACCCTGCTGCCCGAACCTTTCAGCATGGAGCGCGGCGAGCTGACCAATACCTTGAAGCTGAAACGCGGTGTCGTGGCCCGCAACTACAAGGAGATCATCGACCGGATGTACGAAGAGTAAACAAATGTTGATAGTTTGATTGGATTGTTGGAGATATGGATGGAATTTCATTTCTTTGCAATCCAATCAAAACTATAAACGCCATGAAGAGAGCCTTTCCTCTTTTATCCATATACTTTCTGATGACCGTGCTGTGCGGCTGCAACGGCGACGTGTTCATCGACGACTTCGCCCCCTTGACGGATCAAATGCAAGTGCCCGCCGACGGTTCGGCCGCTACTCTCCGTTTCGACGGTGACAACTGGTACGTGCGCGGCCTCTTTCTGGAAAAATCAGAGCAGCACTTCGAAGAAATCCGTGGCAACATCTACGATGCTGACGGTACCCAACTCTATTTCGACGTCCCCTTCCACTTCAGTGACCTCGGGCTGGCGAAATACGTGGTTAGCTATCCGCAGTTCACGCTCACGCTGGAACGTACAGGAGGAAAGGAATTGCGAATCTCGGACGCCGAAAACATCGGGCTGGAGTTGTGCCGGCTCTCCCTCGGCGTGGGCAACGAGTACGAATACCGCGAAGTGGAGCTGCTTCTCGAACCCTCACCCCGCTACCGGCTGGACAGCATCGTCTATTCGCTGGATTCCTGGTACTTGGATCAAGACAGTGCGAGAACAGATCGAATGGTGATTTCTCCCACCAATCTTACGGACAATCCCTGGAAATATCCGCTTCATCCTTATGACAGTTTCCGGCAAAGTTTCACCTTCAGAGGTGGCGACGAGTGGCACCCCGGCATCGACCCGTCGCTGTTCCAGATGTTCGGTACCGAGATGCCTGTCGTCCCCGTGCCCCGCCTGGACAAATACAATAGTCCTGCTTTGCTGGGCGACGAACTTCCGCTCTCGGGCGAAAACTATGAATTCCCCTTGTCCGACGAACTGCTGGCCGTGACAGATACCGTTGTCGTACCGCCCGGCAAGGCGGTAGAGTGCACCGTGAAGTGCTGGTTCCGTTATACCAGCGTTCCCTATAAGATTTATGCCAGTTGCCCGCAGACGGACCGCCGCCGCGTGCTTGAAGGCCGGGCCGACCTTTACACTCCGCAAAGCTATTCGCTGACAACTGTCGTACGCGATGTGAACATCAACAAATAATCTACTGACTCTTTCCATGAAGAAGACCATTCTTGCTCTCCTGACAGCCCTCTGCCTGCCGCTTGCCGGCGGCGTCGTTCGGGCCCAGTCTTTACAGCAATCGTCGGATACACTCCGCCACCGTCCGTCGCACAGCATCGGATTTGACTTGCGTCCCAGCTATGTATTTCCCACCCGCAGTTTCTTTACGGGTGACAATGCGGCGGGCAAACCCATCAACACGGCCCTTTCGGCTCATCTGAAATATGCTTTCCGTTTCTCGCCCGACTCCCGTTTGGGGCGCTTGTATCCTTATGCCTATCAGGGTATCGGTGTGGCCTACAACACCTTCTTCAATTCGTCGGAGGTCGGGACACCCGTTGCGGTCTATGCTTTTCAGGGTTCGCGTATCGCAAAGCTGGCTCCGGGGCTGACGCTGGATTATGAGTGGAACTTCGGAGCCTCGTTCGGCTGGAAGCGGTATAATCCCGAAACCAATTATTATAACGATGTGGTGGGTTCGCGCATCAACGCCTACATCAATGCCGGCTTCTTCCTGAACTGGCAGGTGGCTCCGCAATGGAACTTGACGGCGGGTGTCGACCTGACCCACTACTCGAACGGCAATACCAATTACCCCAATTCGGGTGTCAATACGGTGGGAGCACGTATCGGGCTGGTACGCACTTTCGGAGGCAGTGCAGCGGAACCTGCGACGGCTTCTGTCGGGAAGGAGGAAGAATCATCGTCTTGGGCCGGGCGCATCAGCTATGACGTGGTGCTCTACGGTTCCACACGCCGTCGGGGAATCTTGTTGGATAACGGCCCCCTGCTGGTTCCCGGTTCGTTTGGTGTGGCGGGCTTGAATTTCAATCCCATGTATCGGGTCAACCGGTATTTTCGTGCCGGTGTGTCGGTGGATGCGCAGTACGACGAGAGTGCCAATCTCAAGGACTATCACGTCGAAGGAACCAGCGGCGGCGACATCAAGTTTTATCGTCCGCCTTTCCGCGAGCAGTTTGCTGTAGGTCTGTCGCTCCGTGCCGAACTGAATATGCCTATCTTCTCGGTAAACGTGGGTTTCGGCCGGAACCTCATCCAGCAGGGCGAGGATACCCGCGGTTTCTATCAGGTCTTGGCGCTCAAGACCTTTGTCACGCCCCGCCTCTTCCTCCACGTGGGCTACCAGCTGCATGACTTCAAGGACCCCAACAACCTGATGCTGGGCTTGGGCTGGCGGTTCGGGAAACGTTGATGAGTGGTTAGTGGTTAGCGGTTAGTGATTAGTGATTAGTGGTAAGTGGTTGGCATAAAAAAAGCGGTTAGTCGTCAGTATCACCACTAACCACTAACCGCTTACCGTTAACCGTTCTTTTTTAGTATCCGAAGATATCTTCTGTCGTCAGTTCGATAACCGGACCGATTTTCTTCAGTGCCTCCATGTCGAGTTCTTTCTTGTCACCCAGGATGCCGTAGCTGTACGTGCGTCCCTTGATCCACTTCTGCTGGAAGTCGATGACGTTCTGCAGCGTCATGCCCTGCACGTCATTGAAGAGCTTGATGCGGCTGTCCACCGTCTGGCCCAGATCCTGTGCGTTGATGTAGCTCCAGATGACGCTCATCTTCGTGATGCGGTCGGTACGCAGGCGGGCTATCATACCCTCCTTGGCCAGCTTGAAGGCCGTTTCAGACTGCGGCATGTTGTTGATGATGTCGTTGAACGTATTGATGGCGTCGAGCATCTTGTCGTTCTGCGACGAAATCTGCGAAATGAAGTAATAGTCCTCGTCGGCATATCCCGGCTTGTTCAGTCCGGCCCAGGCAGAGTAGGCCAGTCCGCGGCTCTCGCGCATCTCCTGGAAGACGATGGAGTTCATGCCTCCGCCGAAGTATTCGTTGTAGAGCTGGCGGGCAGGCTCGATGGAAGCGTCAAACTTCTCGCCGCGGTTGGATATCTGCGACATATAGATGTTCTTGGCTTCGTAAGGAGCCAGATAAATCTTCGTTTCGGGCGTAGCCTGTTGCTTGAAGTCTTCGCCGGCAGGTACGTCCTTCAACGTTTCGGGGGTGCGGTGCTCCTTGTCGAGCAGGGCCACGAGTTCCTTGTCGCTGCTCGGACCGTAGTACAGGATGCGGTGCTTGTAGCTGTTCAGGTTGTGGATGCGGTCCACCAGTTCCTGCGGGTTCATGCCTTTCAGTTCGGCTTCGCTCAGCAAGTTTGTTGCGGGGTTCTTCGGGCCATAGTTCACGTAGTTGATGAGGCGGCCGAAGTTGGTACCCTGGCTCAGCTTGGCATCCTTGCGTGCCTTCAGCAGGTCGTTGGCCAGATTGGCGTAGGCTTCGGCGTTCACCTGTGCGTCGGCCAGCAGCTTCTCGAACAGCGCCATGGCGGCAGGCAGATTCTCGTTGAGGCCGGAGAGGGTGACATATGTGCGTCGGCTGCCCGGCGATACGTAGAACGAGCAGGCCATGCGGTAGAACTCGCTCTTCACCTGTTCGGGTGTCATATCCGACGTACCCAGGTATTCCAGGTACTGGGCGGCGGTACCCAGCGCCTTGTCCTGATTGTTACCCATATCGAAGAGGTAAATCAGCTGGAAGAGGTCGTTGGATGTATTCTGCTTGTAGAGCACGGGCACGCCTTTGCCGGTGGTCAGCTGCGTCAGGTCCTTGCTGTAGTCCAGGAAGACAGGTTCGATGGGTGTCACGTTCTTGGCCTCGGCCTGCAGTTCCTTCAGGAAGGCGCTGGCTGTGTCGCGGTTCATCACAATCGGAGTGATTTCGGGCTTGGCAATCTTTACCTCGTTGGGATCTTTGCCCTGGCGTTTGTAGATGATGGCGTAGTTGTCGTCCTTCAGGTACTTGTTGGCAAAGTCTACGATGTCCTGCTTCGTCAGCTTGGCCATGCGGTCCAGTGCGGTCACTTCGTCGGCCCAGTTGCTGCCGTTGACGAACGACTGTACGAACCAGTCGGCACGGGCATCGTTGCTTTCCAGCTGGTGCAGCTGGTAGAGCTTGAAGTTGTTGATGTTGGCTTCCAGCAGACTCTCGTCGAAGTCGCCGTCGCGCAGTTTCTTCAGTTCACCCAGCAGCAGGTCCTTCACCTCGTCCAGTGTCTGCCCGGCTTTGGGGCGTCCGGCCATCATGAAGGCACTGTAGTCGCTCATGGCCATCGGGTAGCAGTAGGCACTCAGCGTCTTCTGCTGTTGCGACAGGTCGAGGTCGATGAGGCCGGCCTGACCGTTGTACAGGATTTGCGACAGAATCTGCAGCGTTTCCAGTTCCTTGCTGGCTGCGCCGGGGAAGCGCCAGGCCAGTGTCACGTTCTCGGCCTCGGGGCCCAGTACCTCACGTACCACGGGAGCCGTGATGTCGGCTTCCTTGGGCAGGTTGAGTTTCGGCAGGTTGGGGTTGGGCTGCATGTCGCCGAAATATTTGTCGATGGTGGCAATCATCTGGTCGGGGTCGAAGTCACCGCTGAGGCAGATGGCCATGTTGTTGGGCACATACCACGTCTTGTAGTAGTTCTTGATGTTGGTGATGGAAGGGTTCTTCAGGTCTTCCTGTGTGCCCAGTACGGTCTGCGTGCCGTAGGGATGCTGGGGGAAGAGGGCAGAGAGCATCGTTTCGTAGACCTTGCGTCCGTCTTGCGTCAGCGACATGTTCTTCTCTTCGTACACCGTCTCCAGTTCGGTATGGAAGCCGCGGATGACGCAGTTCTTGAAGCGGTCGGCCTGAATCTTGGCCCAGTTTTCCACTTCGTTGCTGGGAATGTCTTCGGTGTAGCAGGTTACGTCGAAACTGGTGTAGGCGTTGGTGCCGTTGGCGCCGATGGCAGCCATCAGCTTGTCGTATTCGTTGGGGATGGCATATTTCGAGGCTTCATACGACAGGCTGTCGATGGTGTGGTAGATGGCCTTGCGTTCGGCTTCGTCGGTAGTCTTGCGATAGACCTCGAAAGTCTGTTCTATCTGGTCGAGCAGGGGCTTTTCAGTCTCGTAGTTCATGGTGCCGAAGTGGTTGGTACCCTTGAACATTAGGTGCTCGAAGTAGTGGGCCAGACCGGTGGTCTCGGCGGGGTCGTTCTTGCCGCCCACGCGTACGGCAATGTAGGTCTGGATGCGCGGTTCGTCCTTGTTGACGGTCATGTACACTTTCAGGCCGTTGTCCAGCGTGTAGATACGCGCCTGGAGCGGGTCGTTGGGAACAGTCTCGTAGCTGTACTTCGATTGCGTGCAGCTGCTCAGGCCCAGGGCTGCCAGGCAGAGCAGCGGCAGGCCGATTTTCTTGAGTAATGCGTTCATAAATAGACTTATTAGATTGATAACTGCAAAGTTATTCGTTTTTTTCATACCTTTGCACTCCGAAACAAAGTATTTTCATTATGATAACCGCTGAACAACTGAAAGATATCAAAGACCGTACCGAGGCGCTGAACCGCTACCTGGACATCGAAGGCAAGAAGATTCAGGTGGAGGAAGAGCAGCTCCGCACGCAGGCACCCGGCTTCTGGGACGACCAGAAGGCTGCCGAAGCACAGATGAAGAAAGTGAAGGGACTCCAGCAGTGGATTTCCGGCTACAACGAAGTGAAGACCCTTTCGGAGGAACTGCAGCTGGCGTTCGACTTCTACAAGGACGAGCTGGTGACCGAAGAGGAAGTGGACGAGGCTTATGCCAAGGCTGCCGAAGCCGTCGAAGCCCTGGAACTGAAGAACATGCTGCGCGAGGAAGCCGACCAGATGGACTGTGTGCTCAAAATCAACTCCGGAGCCGGAGGCACGGAGAGTCAGGACTGGGCCAGCATGCTGATGCGCATGTACCTGCGCTATGCCGAGACCCACGGCTACAAGGCTACCATCGCCAACCTGCAGGAAGGCGACGAGGCGGGCATCAAGACCTGTACCATCGAAATCAGCGGCGACTATGCCTACGGTTACCTGAAGGGTGAGAACGGTGTGCACCGCCTGGTGCGCGTGTCGCCCTACAACGCCCAGGGCAAGCGTATGACATCGTTTGCCTCCGTGTTCGTCACCCCGCTGGTGGACGATACCATCGAGGTGAACATCGAGCCGGCCCGCATCTCCTGGGATACCTTCCGAAGCGGCGGCGCGGGTGGCCAGAACGTGAACAAGGTGGAGTCCGGCGTCCGTCTGCGCTACCAGTACAAGGCCCCCTACACGGGCGAGGAAGAAGAAATCCTGATTGAGAACACCGAGACGCGCGACCAGCCCAAGAACCGCGAGAATGCCCTCCGCCTCCTCCGCTCCATGCTCTACGACAAGGAGATGAAGCACCGCATGGCCGAGCAGGCCAAGATTGAGGCGGGCAAGAAGAAGATTGAGTGGGGCTCGCAGATCCGCAGCTACGTCTTCGACGACCGCCGCGTGAAGGACCACCGCACCAACTACCAGACCAGCGACGTGAACGGTGTGATGGACGGCAAGATAGATGGTTTCGTCAAGGCCTACCTGATGGAGTTCGCAGGTGCGGGCGAGGCGTAAGGTGAACGATCGCTTTTATTCTTATTTTATATATATGATGGAGGAAGTGACTGAATAAGGAGGCCACTTCCTTTTTTTTGTTGGATACTGAGTTTGGGACTGTTTAAATTTTGTTCTGTACTTATTTGGATTGTTTCCGAGGCTGTTTTTTCCTGAGGAGCGTAGCAAGTTACGTGAGAGAAACAAACCAGAGAGAAACTTGGGCAAAGGCAGAATAAAAGACTTTATCTATCAATTTTCAATAAGATCTTTCGCTTTCGTATTCATGCTAATATATTTTTACGGAACAGCTACGAAAGAACGCAAATCTATAATGTTGTTGGATTAGTTTTTGGGTAACAAGAGTCCCATGTGACGAAGATATATGCATGTCATGTCTTTTTGGTTTTTTTGTGGACAGAATAGAAATTCATTTTTACCAGAATTGTTGACGAAAATAAAAAAACGTTGTTCAGTTCCATCCCTTCTATTTATAGGGAAATATACCGAATCATGTTGGAGAAGTGTATATCTAAAACCATTTAATTTATTTTTCCATAGGATTTGTGTCGTGCGGTTGACAGAATACGAGGTAACAATGATAAATATATGTTTGCCCATAGTGTGTTGAACTTCTGATAGAACTTCTAAATCTTGTGTGATACATTCATCGCACATGTCTTCTGAAAAACAATAAACTAGAGAATTTTGGATGGGGAATTTATTTTCGTAAACGGAGTCTGTATAATTGTTGCCATACACTACCATAAGACTATTGGTAAATAGTGTTAAATTATTTGCTTCCCTTTCCATAACTGTTAAGTGATTTGCTTGTATTATCGTATATATTATCGAAGATGCTAGAATAAAACAACCTATGCTAATACTTAGATATACTTTATTTTTTAAATTCATAGTATAATAAAACAGGATTTGATTCACTGTCCAGCTGGTTTATTGATTCCTTGTTGACAACTTTGTCTGATATATATCCGTCTTCAAGAAGGTGTTTGAGTTCCGGTATTTGTTCTGTCGTATAACAATAATAGATGCCGGTAGAATCTGCACAAAGATAATGGGGGAGCGTGCGGTTTACCTTTTTCTGTAAGAAGATGTCGTATTCTGTCCGGTTGTAAATATGAGTACGCCTATTCTTTAAATCGTATCTGACTGACAGACGTGAACCTCCGTTGCATTCGAACCATATGTTGTCCCCCTGTATGAAGAAGTTGGAAAAGCCGAAAAACTTCTCTTGCCGATTCAGGCGCATAGACTGCATGACCAGTTGCTTGCTGCGGGTAGTGGGGACGGGGGAATAGCGTTTGTCTTCTTCGGGTATATCCTCTTTCCGGACCACCTGCTTGCCGTGTATGGCCAGGACAGGATTTACTGTACCGTCTTTTAGAACCATCACCGTATCCATAAGCCCGGTGCAGAACCAGGTTTCTCCTTCCATGGGGAAAAACGGAGGATTGCTTTGGCCTATGGGTTCATTCTGCCATCCTTGGTTGTACAGGTCGGCATCCAGCATCCGGCCGGTCTCTTTCCCCGTCTGCGGATCTATTTGGTGTAGCAGGTAGAAGGTGGAAGATGCATCCGGATTATGGCAGGGTTGGGCTGCGTACAGATGGCCGGACTGGTAATGGATGTGGCTGTAATACTGGCGGCTGCTTAGTGTGATTCCCTCCTCAAAGGTTCCTGTCGGCAGGTCGTATCGCAAGATTTTCCGTCGGTTGGCATCATAGATATAAAGTTTGTTGTTTGTCGGGTCTATGGTAAAGTCCCTGCAATTTGTATATTCACCAGGTGCAGAACCGTGGTTCCCGAATTTTCGGATAAAACTTCCATCTTTTTTGAAGGCATATACACTTTCAGTCTTTTTGTCGATTAGAAAAAAAGCGTCTTTTGTAATAAGCATCTTGTGAATGTTTGATAACAAGACTTCTTTTGTGCTTAGTGGAATGATTTTTGCAGTATTGAAAAATGTGGAATATTTAAATGTTTCAATTGTAGCACTGTCTAAATTTATAATGGTTGTTTCTTGGGCAAGAAAGTTGTTCCCTTTTGGAGAAGAACAAGATGCTAAAAAAAAGTATATTATAAGAGATAGATAAGTATATGCCTTTTTTTTCATATGCAAGAATAAATATAGGTGTTGTCTAAATGCTGAATCATTTGTCCATTACAATCATAGTAATAATATTCAGCACCTTTAGTGCAAATTCCGGGTTGATCTCCTTCGCATTGAAATGTGATTGCTTCTCTGATAGTTCGTTTTATTCCACCACAATCTTGCTCCATTACTTCTTGTGTAACAGAAGAATGGCAGGGCTCATTATTTCCTCCTGTTTCTCCTCCTCCGGATTCTCCATTTGCGAGTGCTTCTAATGAGAAATAGTAAGGTTGATATTCTTTTGTCTCAATTTGCGCCTTTCTGATGTTTAACATTGCTATGGAAATAATAGCAGCTGTCAATCCAAATTTGGAAATTTTGTTCATAACAAAGTGTTTTTATTGTTTTCAACAAAGGAGTAAAAAAAGTGGAATTTACAAAGGATTGGCAGAATAAACTGACGGAATATAACATTATTTAGCTTTTGGGATTTGCAATAGTACTCTTTAAGTGATGCTTTTGCAGAAAAATGAATGTAAAAAGGAAGGACGTTATGAGAGGAAAAATTGCTGCTGCTTGTGTTGTCGCTTCTTGCTGGTTTCTGGTAGCTTGCCGCTCGACTAAAGATGCTGTCCCGGCAACCGCCAATCCTTATTTGACACATTATCTCACCGCTGTTTCTGATTCAACAAGTAGGACGAAGGGGATTGTTTCACCCTCCCATTCAGTGGAACGTCTGAATAAGGACCGCCTGCACGAGGAGGTCAATCCAGAAAAGGAAGGTACGTGAGCCGATTTCCTGCGTCATCTTGTGGAGTATCTTTGGCCAGACAGGCGTTAGTGAATGCCTTTTGTAAATCAGAATTACTATTCTTTCCGGTGCTCTTCAACGGGAGGCATCTGATGCGTTGGAAGTCATTTATAGGGAAGGTTTGAAACCTCGGGGCCTTATGTTTGAAACATTCCCCCCTTATGTTTCAAACATAGGCGCCTTAGGGTTTAAACCCATTTATTTCAAGGGGAAGAGAACGAAACTGAATTCGCCTTTGATTTGTCAAGAAAATATACTATCTGGTGGATGGGGTGATTGTTACTGCAACTCTTCCCTCGGCTTGCGTCAAGGCTGTCGGATAGCTTATTTCCCACGAAAAGTCACGAACGTACCGTCGAGCAGACACGAGAAGAGGTCGAGCTTGATGTAGACGTGGTCCATGTAGAGCGTCCCTCCTCCCGGATAGCTCAGGGCGATGGAGTTTTGCAGGCTGTTGGCCCAGCGCCAGTAGAAGGTGTAGTATTCTTCCCACACCTCACCGTTGTAGTTGCACAGCAGCGATTCTTCGCCTTGGCCGCCGGTATAGAAAATAATCTGGTGGTTGACCAGCGTACCGTCGTCCAGCGAATAGTTGGCCTCCCAGGTGTGGCCGCACAGCTCCCACGTGGTGGCTCCGCTTCCTTCGGGATAGTCGCTTTCGCCGATGGAGCAGCTGCTCCCGGCAACCAGCAGGGCGAGGAGGCAGAGGAGGAGAGGCAGGTTTCGTTTACGTTCTTTCATGTCATTGTTTCGTTACGGCTGGATATCACCGACTGCTATCTGATATTCACGCCACAGCTGGTCTATGTTGCAGTCTTGTCCCAAGATGTGCTTCACTGCTCCGTCGAACGACCAGGGAACGACCTCCAGCGCGCTCCGGTTGAACTTGCGCAGGAATTCGGCGTCTTTGTGGTCGCGCAGCCAGACGAGGAAGTAACCGGTCGTGCGGTATCCGTCCATGTAGCTGCCGCCTTTCGGTCGCGCACTGGGGCCTTCGAAGCCTCCGTTGGCTATCCGCACGGCGTCTGCCATGCCCTCGATGAAGGCGCGGAACGTCGGGCTGTCTCCGTAGCTGCCCACTCCCTGCGGCTCCAGCTGGTAGGCGTGTGTCAGTTCGTGGAGCAGTACGCCGCGGGTTTCGAACAGCACCTTGGCCGTATCGTTCTGACCAAACGATTGCTCGATATGGCGGGTACTGTAGAAAATACTGACGTAACCGTTGCCACCACTCTTGGCCGAAACACCTTCGATGTCTTCCAGCGTATAGTGTATCTGGTAGACACGGGGGATGCTGTCTTTGGGCGACGTGTAGAGGGTGGCCAGCACGGTGCGGGCCTGTTCCTTGATGTAGCTTTCGGGCCGGGGGATGATACGGCGGTAGATGTCCGATCCGGCGGTTTCGGGCGCCTTGTCCTCGAACAGGACGCTTCCTACGTTGTAACGGTCCCATACGGTGATTGTCTGCTCCGGTTGGGGATTGTCACTGGTGGTGCAGGCTGCCGCGTTGGCGAGCAGGCTGGCTGCACAGGCAAATGATAACATCAGTCTTTTCATTGGTTTAAGTTTTAGGATTGGGTTAATGAATAAGGTTTGTCTTGGGTGGAGAGACCGCGGCGTTTGTTGGGCGAGGACGACATGCTGAACTCGAAGACACCGCCTTTCATCAGGTCTTCGTGGGTGATGTACATCTTGTCATAAACGGTACCGTTGATTTTCAGCGAACGTACGTAGCGCTTCTTGTCGCTCACTCCGGGTGCTTTGATTTCCAATGTCTTTCCGTTGGGCAACTTCAGCTTCAGGTAGGGCAGGTAGGGGGCTCCCAGTACGTATTGGTCGGTGCCGGGGCATACCGGGTAGAAGCCCATGACGGAGAATATATACCAGGCCGACATCTGCCCGCAGTCGTCGTTGCCTCCCAGTCCGTCGGTCGCATTGCGGTACATCTTGTTCAGGATTTCGCGCAGCCAGTACTGGGTCTTCCACGGTTGCGAGGTCCATGCGTAGAGGTAAGGGATGTGGTGGCTGGGTTCGTTACCATGCACATATCCGTCTACGAGGCATGCCTCCGTGATGTCCTCGTTCTGTTCGTAGAACTGCTTGGGCAGGTGCATCGTGAACAGCTTGTCCAGCTTGTCGATGAACACCTTTTCGCCGCCCATCAGCGGGATGAGGCCCGCCACGTCGTGGGGCACGTGGAAGGAGAAGTTCCAGGAATTGCCTTCGATGAAGCCTTCCCCGTGGGTCTGCAGCACATCGAAGTCGGGCTTGAACGAGCCGTCCTTCAGCCTGGGACGTGCAAAGCCGATGCTGGGGTCGAAGAGGTTGCGGTAGTTGAGGGCGCGTTCGCGATAGGTGCGGGCCACCTCCTGGTTGCCGGCTTTCAGAGCCGTCTGGTAGATGGTCCAGTCGTCGTAGGCATACTCCAGCGTCGTGGAGGCCGCGGTGGCACTTTGCTCGAGGGGCACGTAGCCCAGCTTCATGTAGGCTTCCAGCCCTTCGTAGTAAGGCACCGTCGAGGTGCTGACCATGGCAGCCAGGGCTTCGTCGGCAGGAGGATAGTTGCCCTTGGCAATGGCGTCTGCCAGTACGGACACGGCGTGGTAACCGCTCATGCACCAGTTCTCGTTCCCCATCAGGCTCCATACGGGGAGCATGCCGTGTACGCTCTGCTGCTCGTGCCGGATCATGGAGGTCACCATGTCGGCATTCCGGGCCGGCTGGATGAGGTTCAGCAGCGGGTGTTCCGCCCGATACGTGTCCCACAGGGAGAAGATGGTATAGTTGGTGAATCCTTGGGCCTGGTGGATGTTGTGGTCCAGACCGCGGTAGGAACCGTCTACATCCATGTAGACCGAAGGATTGATCATCGTGTGGTAGAGCGAGGTATAGAACATGGCTTTCTGGTCGGGCGTACCTTCTATCTCGAAGATGCCCAAGTGTCGGTTCCAGTCTTCTCCGGCTTCCGCGGCCAGCTGCCCGAAGCTCTTCTGTGCAGCTTCAGCCTGCAGGTTCTTGAGGGCTCCTGCCGTGCTGGTGGCCGAGAGGGCTACCTTGACCACCAGTTCCGACTGGCGGTCGGTGTCGAAGTTGAAGTAGGCCACCACCTTGCGGCCGCCCATTTCGGGGAAGTTCCTGTTTACGGCAAAGCGTCTCCAGAAACCGTTGTACAGCGTCTTCCCCTTTTCCTGGTAGCCATAGTCGCGGATGGGCTGCGAGAAGGAGATGGCAAAGTACGTGTAGTTGGTGCGTGCCCATCCGTTGGTGATGCGGTAGCCGGTCAGCAGGGTATCGTTCTCCACGCGGAGGTTGCTCCACAACACTTTGCCGTCGTAGTTGTAGATGCCGTGCACCAGGTCCAGAATCAGGTGGCCCTTTTCTCCTGCGGGAAACGTATATTTATGGATGCCGACCCGTTGCGTGGCGGTGAGCTGCGCCCGGATGCCGTAATCGTCCAGCATGACTTCGTAGTAGCCCGGCGCCGCTTTCTCGGTGGCGTGGCTGAAGCGCGAGCGGTAGCCCTCGTCGGGGTGGTCGGCCCGGCCGGGGTTCAGCTTCAGCGGGCCTGTGGCCGGCATCAGCAGCAGGTCGCCCAGGTCCGAGTGGCCTGTTCCGCTGAGGTGGGTATGGCTGAAACCCACGATGGTGGGGTCCTGGTAACGGTATCCGGCACAGTAGGCATACGTGCCTTTCTGATACACTCCGTCTACGTTGTGGGGGATGGTGTCTGTATCGGGACTGAGCTGTACCCAGCCGAAGGGAGTACAGGCTCCGGGAAAGACGTGCCCCATCCCGTTGGTCCCTATCAGGGGATTGACATAATCAGTCGGCTGCTGGGCCGCGGCGGGCAGGTTTGCGCCCAGAAGAGCGGCCAGTGCAAGGCCGGTTGTGATAAGACTCATGTTGTGACGTACCCGCTGGAGAACGTTGTTGATTGAGGCAGGCGTATTCCGCCTGTTGAAAAGTGATTGACTCATAATGCGGTATTAGTTAGAGGATATGGTTTGTCAGGCGGCAAAAATAGGATATTGATGGCAAAATGCCAAAACTTCAGGGAAAGTTTTTCGGCAATGCCATGAATATTAGCTATTTTGTCTTTGCAGGTAGAGGGACGGACTCATGCCGGTTTGTTTGTGGAACAGTTTGGAAAACTGTGACAGGTTGGGGATACCGATTTCTTCGGCTACCTCCTTGATGTTCATCTCGGACGACAGCATCAGGGTCTGTGCCCTTTCAATCCGTTTGAATTGCAGATATTGGTTGGGCGTCATGCCGTTCAGGTTTTTGAAGATGCGTGTGAAGTGGTCGGGCGTCATGCACATGATTTCCGAAAGTTCCGCGACGTGGATGTTCTTGTTCAGGTTGTTGTTGATGTAGTTGAATACCTTGATCATCCTTTTGTAGGGATTCTTGGCCTTTGTTACCGGCCTGGAGTTCTTCCCCAGGAACTTGGAGAACAGCTGGAGCAGTATGCCGTTGCTTTCCAGGTCGTTCTTGAATTCCAGATTGGCATTCTCGCGGTTGATGGAGAACAGCTCGGGCCTGTTGTCGTAGGCTTTCGGGTCGGGGTCGGCAATGTGACAGTCGGGGTTCAGCTCTAGGAAACGCTCCATCAGGCATTTGTCCAGTTCCGTGGCACGTATCTTATATTGGATATCGGCATATTCGAAGAGGTTTTTCCCTCCGATAAGCTGGTCGAGGAAACAGATGTAGTAATGGCTCATGTATTCTACACACTCGTAGGTATGGAACGTGAACTTGGGGATGATGAACATGTCACCTTCGCGGAGTTCGTATTTCTTCCGGTTCATGTAGACACTGGCAGAACCCTTGTCTATGAGGTACAGGCGGGTGAACGGACTGATGATGTTGCGGTAGCACCATTCCTTGCCGACTTCGCAATGGCCGGTATAAATCATGTGCAGTGAGAGCGTATTCTGGTAGTTGGCATATTTCATGGTAACCTTGCTTTTTTGATTGCTGGCTGTAAATTTAGGTATATATCCATGAATTATGTCGGATTTTGCAAAGTTTTGGAATATTTTTTATTCTTCTTACTCTTTTGGAAAGCCTACCTTTGCAAAAAACAAAAAAGTTAACTGTTTAATTGAAGTCTGACAATGAAACGCGTAGGAAGTATTATCGGAGTAAATCCGGAAAAATTGGAAGAGTACAAGAAACTCCATTCGGCTGTATGGCCGCAAGTGTTGGAAATGATCCGTTTGTGTAACATCCGCAACTATTCCATCTATTACAGGAATGGCATGCTTTACAGCTATTACGAGTATGTGGGAACCGATTATGAGGCCGATATGGCCCGTATGGCAGCCGATCCGGTGACGCAGGATTGGTGGAAGTTGTGTGGCCCGTGTCAGCAACCGCTGGCCGACAGGAAGCCGGGCGAGTGGTGGGCCGAAATGGAAGAAGTGTTCCATTGTGACTGAGTTTTTTTATTGTATCCTTTAACTGAATAACCGTAGTGTTTGCGATGAGAAATATATGGTTTGCCATTTTGCTGCTGGCAGTTGTATCGTCTTATGGTCAGGTACGGAAGAAACTGATCCTGCCTGAACCTTCCATGCAGCCAAGTAAGGTACAGATGGAACAGATAAACCGTAAGTACGGCATGTTCATCCATTTCGGTATCAACACGTTTCACGATGAAGAGTGGACGGATGGAAGCAAGCCGGCATCTTCGTATGCCCCTGCCACCATCGATGCCGAGCAATGGATACAGGCTGCCAAGGACGGAGGAATGAAGTATGTTATACTGGTGGTGAAACATCATGACGGGTTCTGTTTGTGGGACAGCAAATATACAGAATATGATGTGGCCAATTCGTCCAACACGACAAACGTGGTTGAAGAGGTGGCCAAGGCCTGCAAGAAACACGGCATTGCTTTGGGACTCTATTATTCCTTATGGGACCGGAAAGTCAATGCAGATGTGAAAGAACCGCAATCGGACGGTGCGTATAATGAATATATGCTGAAACAGCTGGACGAGCTGATTAATATTACAAAGAAATATGTACATATCGTGGAGTTCTGGTTTGATGGGGGCTGGGTAAAGGAGAATTACCGGTGGCCGATAATGGACATTTACCAGACCATCAAATCGAGAGAGCCTCACTGCCTTGTAGGAGTGAACTGGAGTATCGGTGCCAAGAACAATCCCGATGCCCATGCCATTACGCCTGACAAGCAACAGGCCGGTTTTCCGATCCGCTATTTCCCCAGTGATTTCCGTTTGGGAGATCCCTATCTGCCGACAGACAACGACCCGAAACTCTTCGCGCACGACGGGCACCTTTATTATATGCCGTGGGAGTCTACTGTTTGTATCAGCAGCCGGTGGTTCTACCATACAAAAGACCATACCTATAAAAGTGTGGACGAGCTGGCAAAGCTGTATCAGCAATGTACCAAAAACAATAACATCCTTATTTTGAACTGCCCTCCTGGCCGTGATGGCAAATTGAGACAAAAGGATGTTGAAATATTGAAGGAGCTGCGCAAGCGGGTGATGTGATTGCGCAGAACGTGAAACTGGAACAAACATAAATAGGAAAAATGCCATGAGAAAGTTTTATTGTTTGCTGTCGCTTTGCCTGTTGGGATTAACCCCGCTGGCGGCCCAGACTTCGCATGAAGATCTGATAGAGCGGATGGGCTTTTATTCTGCGGAGTCCTATAAGGCAGCTGTAGAAAATCTGGAACGGAAGTATGCCGGGCAATATAACCCGGGTAAGGAATGGAAAAAAGCGCTTGACGATTTGGAACAGAATAGGGCAGCTTATGCGGAAGCTTTGCGCCGGAACGATCGTAAGGCTGAAAAGAAAGTCCTTTCTTTGTTGAAAGAACTTGATGCGACGCTTCTGGCCAATCCGCTTTTGGAAGGCAAACGGGTCGTGGCCATCAAACGCGCTTTGGGCGATCGGGCCAGAAGGGCCATGGGGGCGCAGCTCGGAATCGCCCCCAGTAACTTTCAGAACAATTCGGAGATAGGTAATCCTGGAAAAGGATGGAACAACCAGTTTGTTCTTTTGAAATCCAATCGGGGAAAGATGGAGCAGAACGAATTGTATACGCCTGCTCCGGGCATGATAATCTCGGATCCCGAGCCCTATTTTGACGGAACCAAGCTGATGTATTCGTCGATTGGAAGTTTTAACCGGTGGCATCTGTTTGAGTTGGATATACAGACCGGTCAGACGAAGCAGCTGACCCCGGAGACTTACAAGGATTTCGATAGTTTTGACGGCTGTTATACTCCCGACGGCAATTATATCTTTTGTTCTACCGGAACATTTCTTGGTCTTCCCTGTACCAATGGCGGGAACAAGATGTGTGGCTTGTTTACCTACAATCCAAAAACCGGGCAGACACGGCAGTTGACTTATGACCAGGACAGCAACTGGGGACCGGTGATGATGGAAAACGGAACGGTGTTGTATCAGCGTTGGGAATATGCAGACCTGCCTCATTCCAATTCCAGAGTCATGTTTACAATGAATCCGGACGGAACGACGCAAACCGCTTTCTATGGTTCGAATTCTTATTTTCCGACCGCATTCTTCAATGCGCGTCCCATCCCCGGCAAGCCGTCTTGCATAGTGGGAGTCGCTACAGGGCATCACAGCGTTTCGCGCAGCGGGCGGCTCATGGTGATTGATACCCGTCTGGGGCGTCACGAGGCGGATGGGGTCGTTGCAGAAATACCTTTCGCCGGGCGCAAAGTGGAACCTTTGGTCAGAGACCGTTTTCCGGATGGCGTATGGCCGCAATTCCTGCAACCCTTTCCGCTGGATGAAAACTACTTTCTTGTATCGATGAAGAACAGCCCGCAAAGTCTGTGGGGTATCTATTTGGTAGACCGTTTCAACAACCGTACGCTTCTTGCATCGGAAGAAGGTTACTGTTATCTGGAACCGGTATTGCTGGAAGCAGGCAAGAAGCCGGCTGTCATACCCGATAGGGTTGATATGTCACAAACGACTTCGACCGTCTTTCTGCAAGACATTTATCATGGCGACGGCTTGAAGGGAATACCCCGTGGAACTGTGAAGAAACTGCGTGTAGGTTCTTTTGATTTCAGTCCCCTTCGTCAAGGCGGATTGCTGGGTACAATCGGAATGGACGGTCCGTGGGATGTAAAACGTATCTTGGGGGAAGTGGATGTGGAAGAAGACGGATCGGTTATGTTTACAATACCGGCCAATACTCCGATTTTCATACAGCCTCTCGATGCGGAAGGAAAAGCCTTGCAGGTGATGCGCAGCTGGTTCACCGGCATGCCGGGCGAAACGGTCTCCTGTATCGGGTGTCATGAGAACAAGAATACCATTCCGGTTCCCAAGATGACAACTGCTTCCAGAAAGCAGCCTCAGCACATCCGGGAGTGGTATGGAAAGGAACGTGGTTTCAGTTATCGTCATGAAGTTCAGCCGATATTGGACAAGTATTGTGTTTCTTGTCACAATCGCGAGAATGATTCCCGTGTTCCTTATTTGAAAGGAGACAAATGGATTACAGACTGGAGTTCCCAGATAAGCGGTAGAGCCAGCAGCAGTTACGGAGGGCATTTCACGCTGTCGTATGCCAACCTGCATCGGTATGTACGCAGACCCGGTATAGAGAGTGATATGCACATGCTGGTTCCGATGGATGTACACGCGGACCAGACGGAACTGATGCAAATTCTTCAGAAAGGGCATCATCATGTGAAACTGGATAAAGAAGCTGTGGAAAAACTGGCTTGCTGGATTGATTTCAATGCACCTTTCCACGGACGCCGTTCGGATATTCCTAATTATCCGGATACTAAGAGGAGCAAAGAACTGAGGGAGTTGTATCGTGAAATGTTCGGTGCTCCCAAAGTGGATACGGAGTGGTTGCCCGAACTGCCACAGAACATAACTCCTGTTGTGCCGGAACAAACGGCAATGGAGGTAGGTGATACCGTCTTGGCCGGCTGGCCGTTGTATAATCCGGCCACTTCGCAGAATGGAAGTTGGGGAAAGGCCTATCAAAAGCAGTTAAGTTTGGGGAATTTCCAGCAGACCATTGATTTGGGGAATGGAGTGAAGCTGGAATTGGTCAAAGTGCCGGCAGGAAGTTTCATTATGGGCAGTCAGGCCCAGCCGGACGAGATGCCGCAAACGGTTGTAAAGATTGACAAGCCATATTGGATTGGCCGCTTTGAAGTGACAAACCGCCAGTTCAGGCAATTTAATCCGACGCACGACAGCCGTGACGAGCATAGACACGGTTACCAGTTTGGCCGTAAGGGATATTCGATGAATGGTGAGGACCAACCTGTCGTGCGCATCTCCTGGCAGGAAGCGATGGAATTCTGTAAGTGGCTTTCTGAAAAAACGGGTATGAAGTTTACGTTGCCTACCGAAGCCCAATGGGAGTGGGCTTGCCGGGCTGGTAGCGGTACTCCTTACTGGTTTGGAACGTTCGGGGCCGATTTCTCACCGTATGCCAATCTGGGTGATGTACGTTTGAAGGAGTTTGCTGCCTGTACCGCTTTCAAGAACTATGAGAGTGTACGTGTTATTCCTCAGCCGAACAAATATGACGATTGGATTCCCCGTGATACACTTTATAATGACGGAGGTTTCATTTCGGAATCGGTAGGACGATATCAGCGCAATGCTTGGGACCTGTTTGATATGCATGGCAATGTCTGGGAATGGACACGGTCTTCTTACGTGCCTTATCCTTACTCGGATACTGACGGACGCAATGATGTGAATGTGGCCAAAGACAAGCGTGTTGTGCGTGGAGGGTCGTGGTACGACCGTCCTTATCGGGCAACGTCTTCTTTCCGTTTGCCTTATCGGGAATATCAGAAAGTCTATAATGTGGGTTTCAGAGTGGTGATGGAGGAATGATGATGATGAGAGATGTGGCCTTATTCTGTTTGCTGGCAATGGTTCATGTTTTCTGCCAGGCTGGTGAGAAAATGTTGATTGCCGGTTGCGGCTGGAACAAGATTGCGGTTTTGGACAAACAAACCAAGAAGCTGGAATGGGAGCACGCTTTGTCTCCCAAGGAAGACTGTAATGACATTGAACAGACCAAAGAAGGCCATATCTTGTATGCGTATCGGGGTGGAGCCCGTCTGATTAATTGGAATCATGAGGTACTTTGGGACTATAAGGTACAAGAGGGTGAGGAAGTCTATACGGCAACCCAATTGGCGGACGGGAAATATCTGGTGGCGGTTTGTGGCAATCCCTCCCGTATTGTGGAGCTGAATGATGCGGGTGCGGTTGTTGAAGAGTTCTCGTTTGAAACCGGCATTAAGAATGTACATGGGCAATTCCGGCAGATACGAAAGCTGGCAAACGGCCATTATCTGATTCCTTTGATGGGAAAGGGGGAAGTGGTGGAAATGGATACCAGAGGAAACTTCTTGAAGCAGGTAAAATGTGGAGGTACTCCATTTTCTGTCAGTCCTCTTGCCGCAGATAGATGGCTTGTCTCTTGTGGAGACGGGCACAATCTGGTGGAAATCGACTGGAATGCAGAGAAGGTTATCCGTGTGATCGATGGTACGTTGCTGAAAGGCTGTACGCTGTTTTTTGTGGCTGAGGCCGTAAGTACGAAAGGGGGGAATATCTTGTTCTGTAACTGGAATGGGCATACGAAAGACAAGTCGCAACCCTTGTTGGTCGAGATGGATAATCGAGGAAACATTGTCTGGAGTTATTCTGTAACCTCTGATGTGGCGAATGTATCGTCAGTTTTTTATTTTGAGAAATAAACAATAAATGATAGAGTATTATGAACGAATTATTGACTAAACTGCAAGCATGTGTGGAGATGGGGAAAATCAATCAGGCATCGCCCTATCCTCCTACAATGAAAGGGATGCCGGGTGCTTTTGAATTGGCGAAAGAAGCCCTTGAGGCAGGCGTGGCACCACAAACCATTTTGGATGAATCATTGATTCCGGCGATGGCCAAAGTGGGAGAGAAATTTACGGAGGGTAAGATTTTTGTACCGCAGATGCTGTTGTCTGCCAAGGCTATGAATGAAGCCATGAAACATCTGAAGGCTTTTTTCCTTTGTGGAGATATCCAGCGTAAGGGAGTGTTCATTGTAGGTACAGTGGCAGGCGACTTGCATGATATCGGCAAGAATCTGGTAGCCATGATGGTAGAAGGAGCCGGTTGGGAAGTCATTGATTTGGGTACGGATGTTCCTGCAGAGAAATATATTTCGGCTTTGGATGCCCATCCCGGTGCTGTGTGTGGCATGTCGGCACTGCTTACGACGACCATGAGCAACATGAAACCGATGATTGCTTCCATCCGCGCCAAACATCCTGAGGCGAAGGTTGTAGTGGGCGGTGCTCCGCTCAACGCTCAGTTTGCCGCCGAGATTGGTGCTGATGCCTATGCCCGTGATCCGCAGGATAACATTAATTGGTTGAACTCTTTAGTGTCGTAAAAATGAACAAGTGGGTTGAAAAGATTGTAAACGAGAAAGAACGGCAGGCACTGCTGATTATGACTCACCCGGGCATTGAAGCCACGGGGCATACGACTCGCGAGGCCGTTACGGATGGTGAGGTCCATTACGAGGCCATTAAGAATGTGATGGATACGTATGGCACATCTGCCTGTACGGTTATTATGGACCTGACGGTAGAGGCCGAGGCCTTCGGTGCGGAAGTTCTGATGCCCGAACATGAAATTCCCAATGTGACCGGACGTCTGGTTTCCGACTTGGACAGTGTGCAACGGCTTGAAATACCGTCGCTCGATGCCGCCCGCGTACCGGAATACCTGAAAGCCAACCGGCTGGCCGTTCAACATACGGGTAAGCCGGTCTTTTCGGGATGTATCGGTCCGTTCTCATTGGCTGGGCGTTTGTATGACATGTCGGAAATAATGATAGGCATTTATATTGATACCGAAGCCGTTTGTCTGTTGCTGGAAAAATGTACCCGTTTTATTATTGATTATTGTAAGGCCTTTAAGGCGTTGGGAGCTACCGGTGTCATCATTGCCGAGCCGGCAGCCGGCCTGCTTTCGAACGATGATTGTCTGGAATATTCCACGAAGTATGTTCGTCAGATTGTGGAAGCAGTTCAGGATGACGATTTTGTAGTGATACTTCACAATTGTGGCAATACGGGGCAATGTACGGATGCTATGGTGAAAACAGGTGCTGCCGCATTACATTTCGGTAATGCCATTGATATGAAACAGGCATTGGACGAATGTCCCGATTCTATTCTGGTGATGGGGAACCTGAATCCGGTCGGCTTGTTCAAGCAAGCTTCGCCGGATCAGGTTTATCAGGAAACGTATGCCTTGCTCAAAGCAACCTCCGCTTGTCGGAATTTCGTCATTTCGTCGGGTTGCGACATGCCTCCCGGAGTACCGGTGAAGAATATAGAGGCATTCTTCAGAGCCTTGGCCGATTATAATCAGGAAATGTGCCATGTTTAGGGAATATAAATTTCGTTTTGCCGATGTCCGTCCGGACGATAAGATGCTCGCGGCGGCACTCCAGATAACAGACGAAGGTGCTTATCAGGATTTGCTTCTGGTTATCGAGGCTGTATTTGCCCGTCTGCAGGACAATCCTGGTATCATTGGCGGCTATACCATCCGGCCTTGTAGTGGAGTGGATGTAAAGGCCGGTGTGATACATTGTGACCGAACCGAGCTGCAAGCGGGAAAGAGAATAGCATCCTATATGAAAGATGCTTCCTCGTTGGCCGTCTTTGTCTGTACGGCCGGAGCACTTTTTACAGACTTGGCAAACGCATATCTGAAACAGGGAGATCTGCCGGAAGCTTTTATTGTTGATGCAATAGGGTCGGTAACGGTCGAAAATGCGATGGACCGTATCCAGCAAGCGTTGGAAACGGAAATGAATCTTCAGCAGCTGAGAATCAGCAACCGTTATAGTCCGGGGTATTGCGAATGGCATGTAAGCGGGCAGCAGTCCTTATTTTCTTTATTGGACGATAACCGCACGGGAGTGACGTTGACAGAATCTTGTTTGATGCAACCGATTAAGTCGGTCAGTGGGGTAATAGGTATTGGTACAAATATACAGAAGCGTCCATATGGATGCAGTATCTGTCACAGCTCCACGTGTGTGTATCGTCGGATTAAACGTAACTGATAAAAAATAGCCTATGAGTATAGATTTATTGTATGGAATAGCCATTATTGCAGTCGGAGCATTTGCTTCGGGAAGTTTTTCCATGCCGTTCGAGAAGGTGAAGGGATGGAAATGGGAGAACCATTGGTTGGTATACAGTTTGTTTGCTTACGTAGTGGTCCCCCTCTTGTCTTGTCTGCTTTTCTGTCCCGATTTCCTGTCGGTACTTTCTACATGTCCGCCGGGATTGCTGGGACGGATTTTTCTGCTGGGAGTCCTGTACGGAATTTGTAACCTGACATTCGGCCTTTCGTTGAAATACCTGGGAGTATCCTTGGGGTTCATTATTTCGTTGGGACTGATGATGGTTTTGGGTACGGTAATACCGCCGATGCTTGACGGACGGATTGAGGGAATGTTCAGCGGATCGGGTGGCCCGATGTTGGTCTTGGGACTTTCGATTGGGGTAGTCGGCGTATTGGTAAGCGCTTATTCCGGTTATAAGAAAGACAGCCAGGGAAGTGACGGTCAGGAGACGACACTCGACTTCAAGAAAGGTATTCTGCTGGCCTTGTTTGTCGGACTGACGGGAGCTTCGCAGGCTTTGGGAATTGAGCAAGGTAATGATATTTCCCGTGTTTTTGCAGACAGGGGAGTGAATGAGTTGTTCGTTATGCTTCCCACGGTAACCGTTTTGTTTGCCGGTTCTTTTCTGATTACCTTGATTTGGTGTCTTTGGGTCGGTTATAAAAACGGCAGTCTGAACTTGTTTGCCGGAACAAGTGAAGGAAAGTTGACATCCAACTATCTTCTTTGTGCCCTTTCCGGCTTTCTCTGGTTCCTCAATATGATTACTTACGGAATGGGGAAAAGTTTCATGGGAGCGTATTCTTTCACGGCATGGGGCATCCTGATGTCTCTGACCATTGTTTTCGCAACGATTTGGGGATTGTATCGGGGGGAATGGAAACGGGTGACGTCTCGGGTACGTGCTTGGATGTATGTAGGCCTGGCCATTCTGGTTATTTCTTCCTTTATTATCGGAATCAGCAGTAATTGAGTTTTTAATATAGTATAAAAGTAAAGATATGACTTCAAGAGAACGTGTTTTAGCAGCAATCGCCCATAAGGAACCCGATCGGGTGCCTGTAGATATGGGTTCAACCCCGAGTTCGGGTATATCGGCCATCGCTTATTCCAATCTGCTCAAGGCTATCGGCCGCGATGATTTGCCGGTATGGATTTACGATGTGGTTCAACAGTTGGCCCAGCCGGATATGGCGGTACTCGACCAGTTTGGTGTAGATGTCATCGATATTGGCCGGGCTTTCAATACCCGTCCGGAAGACTGGTACGAAACAGAGCTGGCCAATGGTGACAAGGCTTTCTATCCAAATAGTTTCCATCCGGTAAAGCAGGCCGATGGTTCCTATTCGTGTTATGACGATGACGGTGTACGCATGTTGGCGCGGATGCCCAAAGGTGCAACCTTCTTCGACCAAACCTATTTCCCTTATGTAGACGGTTTCCCGTCGGATTATTCCTCATTGGACAACGAGATGGGGAAAGTATTATGGTCACGTTATGTGCACAGTCCCTGGGACCATGCTTCCGATCCCGGCTTTTGGGATGAATTGCGTAAGCGTACCCTCCGGTTGCGTGAAACGACCGATAAGGCTTTGATGATAGTCTGTGGTTGCAATCTTTTCGAGTGGGGTACTTTCCTGCGTCGTATGGACAACTTCCTGATGGATCTACTCTGCGACCCGGATGAAGTGGCCCGTATGCTGGATCAGGTTTTGGAACGTCATCTGGCTACACTGGAGAAGGTTTGCGCTTCGGTGGGCGACATTGTGGACATCATCCGTTTTGGCGACGATTTAGGCATGACGAACGGTCCGTTTATGGATGTGGATACCTACAAGGCTTTGTTCAAGCCCCGTCATAAACAGTTGTGTGATTATGTCAAGTCGCACAGTAACATGCACACCTTTATCCATTCCTGTGGTTCTATATCCAGTCTGATGCCCGACCTGATAGAGGCTGGTATTGAGATATTCAACCCGGTGCAGACCAATGCGGTGAACATGGAGCCGGAGTTCCTGAAACGTGAGTTCGGTAAGGACTGCACCTTCTGGGGAGGAGGTGTCGAAACAGTCGGTACACTGAATAATGGTACTCCGGAAGATGTACGCAGACAAGTATTGGAGCGTCTGGAAATCATGTCAAAGGGAGGTGGCTTTGTCTTTAATACAGTACACAATATTCTGCCCGACGTGCCCCCTCAGAACATCATTGCCATGTTCGATGCGGTGAAAGAGTTTAACAAATAGAGTCCAATAATATGTGATTATATATAAAAATGAACAGATGGTTCGTTTTACTCCTGATATGGATTGGTTTCACAGGAATCGTCTCTGCACAGAATGATGATGTCCGTATTCTTACTCCTTCGGACAAACCGTCCAAAGAACAGGTTGCTTTGATGAAGCGTCAGTATGGTATGTTTATTCATTTTGGCGTGAATACATTTACCAATCATGAATGGTCCGATGGTAAGATTCCTGTGGAAAAATACAATCCTACTCAGTTGGATTGTGATCAATGGGTACGGGTAGCCAAAGAAGCCGGTTTCCGTTATGTGCTGCTCATTACCAAGCACCATGACGGTTTCTGCTTGTGGGACAGTAAGTATACGGATTACGATGTGGCCTCCTCTCCCGTAAAGACCGATGTAGTGGCCGAAGTTTCCAAAGCTTGTAAGAAATATGGATTGGATTTTGCTATTTATTACTCGTTGTGGGACAGGCATGAACCTCTGTATAAAAGCAAGAATTTCGGTGACTACATCGACTATATGGAGAAACAGTTGACAGAGTTGTTGACACAATACGGACCGGTTCATGAGGTTTGGTTCGACGGTGGATGGGACAAGAAGCCCGAGGAATGGCAACTCCCCAGAATTTATGCCCATATCAAGCGTTTGCAACCCCAATGTGCCGTTGGAGTGAACCACACCATTGTGCTGAAAGAAGGCGAGCGTAAATTTGCCTTGCCCGATTCAATGACGGTCGACAACAAATATTACTTCCAGTATTTCCCCAGCGATTTCCGTTTGTGGGATCCCAAGATTGCCCATAAATTGGACAAGAAACAATACATCCATGAAGGGGAATCGTATTATCTGCCCTTTGAACATACGATTTGTTTGAGTAAGGCATGGAACTGGTTTCAGAAAGACCGCTATACGCCTGTAAGAGATCTGGACGAGTTGGAAGAACTGTTTTACTGGTGTACAGACAATCAGAATACGCTGGTGGTGAATGTTCCGCCTGACAATACGGGGCGGATTCGTGAACATGAAGCCAATGCCATTATCGAACTGAACAGGCGTTTGGGTGGTCTGAAGAAAGGGAAACCGTTGCCTCGTAATGGTGAATTCGTATCGTTGGGAAGCTCGGCTTCTGCAAGTTCGGTATGGAAAGATGAGGCTGATAAATATGGTGCCCGTTTGGCTACCGACGGCGGTATGCAGACCTATTGGGCTGCTGCCAGTACGGATACGCTGGCCGTACTGACCATTCCTTTGGATGAGAAGAAACCGTTCAATAAATTGTCCATTTTTGAATATTGTGACATGAAAACGGCCAGTGACGGTTTCTCCAATATCCGTACGAACCGCATTCAGGAGTATGCCATAGACATTTGGAAAGATGGCCAATGGAAAACCGTTTATTATGCGGACGAACCGATGGGTGACTGTAAAGTGATCCGTTTTCCGCATCTGTATTCCACTTCCCAATTACGTCTGAGAGTTGTGAAAGCAATCGCTCCGCCAGCCATCTATGAATTGAATGTGATTCGGATGGAGTGAGTATTGGATGGTAAAGTATTTCTTTTTTATGAACGTATCTGGATTAAAAGTTAGTATGAAAAGTAGAATCGTGTTGTTTATATTGTGTCTGTTGGGATTGGTAGTTCCCGCAATACAGGCTCAGCGTCCTGCGGATAAGATGGAATGGTTCAAGGATGCCAAGCTGGGTATGTTCATTCATTGGAGTGTGTTTTCCAAGATAGCAGGTGAATGGAAAGGTGAACAGAAGTACAATGAATTTGTGATGCTTCAGGCCAAGATTCCGATACGGGAGTTCGAGCCGGTGGCCGCCAGTTTCAATCCGGTGGATTTTGATGCCGAAGCCTGGGTCCTGGCTGCCAAGCGGGCCGGCATGAAGTATATTGTCTATACCTCCAAGCACCACGAAGGTTTTGCGATGTACCATTCCAAATGCAGTCCGTACAACATCTATGACTTTACGCCGTTCAAGCGCGACCCGCTGGCCGAACTGGCTGCTGCCTGCCGGAAGCATGGTGTCAAGTTGGGTATCTATTATTCGTTGGGGCGCGACTGGCACGATCCGGATGTCCCTACCAATTGGCCTACCAAGGGTGGAAGAAGCAATACTTGGGATTTTCCGGATGAGGATGCCAAAGACATAAACCGCTACATGGAACGGAAGGCGAAACCACAAATTAAAGAATTGCTGGAGCAATACAATCCCGACCTGATCTGGTTTGATACGCCGGATATGACACCGAAAGCGCAGAGTATTGCCATCCGCAAGATGATACTGGACCATAATCCGAACATCATCATCAATGACCGTATCGGTAACGGTCAGGGAGACTACAGGACGGTGGAACAGAAAAAGGCCGGCGCCATCAACCGTAATCCATGGGAGGCTTGTATTACGATGTCCCGCAATTGGGGATATATGAAGAGTGACAATGACTTCAAGTCGTCCGAGAAGCTGATAGGGCTTCTGATTGATACGGCCAGCAAGGGAGGTAACCTGCTGTTGAATGTGGGGCCTACTCCGGAAGGCGTCATTCAGGAACGTAATCTGGAACGGATGGAGTGTATCGGCCGGTGGCTGAAAACGAACGGGGAAGCCATTTACGGTTCTGAACCCTGGAAGGTCTACGGTGAAGAGGCCCAACAGGCGGAGGGGGCCGAAGTGGTGCGCGAGAAGGGTTTTGAGGATGCCGTCTATGATGCGACGGGAGCTGTGGCGCAAGACATCCGCTTCACCGTCAACAACGGTTATCTGTATGTCTTTGCCCGAGACTGGCGTACGCCTGAAATCCGGGTACAGAGTCTGGCCGGTAGTGCCGTAAAGATTGAGTCGGTCAAGTTGCTGGGATGCCGGAAGAAGGTGGAATGGAAACAGACGGACGAGGGACTGTCAGTCCGTATTCCGGACAAGGCTAAGAACGATTTGAATATTTATACCTTGAAGGTGAAGTTGGAGGAGCCTTGAAACCGGCTGTAGGTTTTATCAAATAAGGGCGGTTACAATCTGATGATTTAATCGTCCTTATTTTTTATGAATAGAAGTTAGTTGGGCGGATTCGATTGTGATAGGATCGTATTTATCGGATTTTGCAAAGCCGATGTCGGTTTTTGTCATTCTCTTTTTCGTTTGTTTCTTTTATTTTTGCAAGAATTGCTTCGATTGGTACGTAATTATAGGATTGGTATGAAACATCGTGTTATTTGGAATTTCCTGTTTGCGGGGATGCTGGCTTGTGCGTGCCGGCAGCCGGACAAAGGGCCTCATGCATACAGGTATGAGGCGCAACCGGTAGATGTCAAGGTCTGTCAGACGGACAGTGTATGTAGGGTGGAAGGTTTTTCATCCTTTCAGATGCCCGGTCATTTCACTTGGGGAGCTTCAGTGCTTCGGGGAGACGACGGAAAATATTATATGGTCTACTCGGCTTCCGAAGCCGGTACGTACCGTTTTACGGATGCATGGGTATTCGGTTCGAAGATGGGGCTGGCCGTATCCGATTCACCCGATGGCGGTTTTCGGCATTTGGGCTTCTTTATGAATGCAGACGGCTTTGCTGACGACCGTTCGTGCTGGGATGCACAGACGGTATGCAATCCGCATTTACGCAAATTCGGCGACCGGTATTATTTGTATTATGCTGCGTCGGTTGTCGGCGGAACTGACGATTGCGGACTTTCCCGAAGGGCTCGTATCCAGCAGAACCAGAAAATTGGCGTGATTTCGTTCCGTTCTTTCCCTGATTTGCTGAAAGGCGAATTTATTCATTCGGACACGCCTTTGCTCAGTCCCCGTACCCGGGTGAAACCGGACGGCGTTCTCGAACCATCCCCCGCAGGGACAGTTCCCAAACCTGATAACCTGATTGTCGTAAATCCCTCGGTTGTCTATCGGCCGTCCGACGGGAAATATCTGCTTTATTTCAAGGGTAATATCTATGATCCGGGATGGAGAGGCGTACATGGAGTAGCGATTGGCGATGCTCCCGACGGCCCGTTTACGGCTTTGGATGAACCGGTATTCCAGCTGGAAAAGGCCGGGGAAAAGTTGTCGGCAGAAGATCCTTACGTGTGGTATCATCAGGGCGACAAATGTTTTTATGCGGTATTCAAGGATTTTGGCGGACAGTTTACGCAAGGAGAGCCCGGCCTGGCTGTAATGGCTTCGGAAGATGGTATCCACTGGACATTACCGGAACATTCGTTGTTCATGAAGAAACAATTGCGTCTGCAGGGCGGAGAAGTGCTGTCTGTGGATCGTCTGGAGAGACCTCAGCTGTTGCTGGACGAAGAGGGGAATCCCGAAGTGCTGTATGCTGCCTGCTCGGTGCACGACCTGAATCCTCGGAAAACCGGCGATTCGTTCAATGTTCAGATTCGCATTCGGGCTGAAAGACAGGAAAGTAAAACGGATAAATAAGAAAATGAATAATATCATGGAAAAACAGCGTTTGTTTGCTTGTATGGGAGGAGTCTTGTCTGCTTCTCTCCCTTTGTTGGCCCAGGTTTCTGTACCCCAACATCCCAATATAGTCGTCATCGTGGCCGACGATCTCGGTTACGGTGACTTGAGCTGCTACGGTGCTACGGCTTTGAAGACGCCCGGCATGGACCGTCTGGCTTCGGAGGGGCTGCGCTTCACCCAAGGCCATTGCACGGCTGCCACGTCTACGCCCAGCCGCTATTCCCTGCTGACGGGCATGTATCCCTGGAGCAATCCGGATGCGAAGATTCTGCCGGGTAATGCGGCTCTGATTATCGGCACGGACCAGCTGACGCTTCCGAAGGTGATGAAGCGTGCCGGCTACGTGACGGGCAGCGTCGGCAAGTGGCATCTGGGCCTAGGCGACGGTTCGGTGGACTGGAACGAGAAAATCTATCCCGGTGCCCGTGAGGTGGGTTACGACTATTCTTTCATCCAGGCTGCCACGAACGACCGTGTACCCTGTATCTTTATTGAGAACGGCAAGGGTGTCGGTCTGGAGGAGGACGATCCGCTTTACGTGAGCTATCGGAAGAACTTCGAAGGCGAGCCGACGGGGAAGGACAATCCCGAACTGCTTCGAATGCATCCCAGCGTAGGTCATGCGGGTTCCATTGTGAACGGGGTGCCCCGCATCGGCTTCCAGACGGGAGGACGGAAGGCCCAGTGGAAGGACGAGGAAATGGCGGAGCTTTTCCTGGAAAAGGCGAAAGCCTTCCTGCGTGACAACAAGGACAAACCATTCTTTCTGTATTACGGCCTGCACCAGCCCCATGTGCCCCGTGTTCCGAACGAGCGTTTCGTGGGCAAGTCGGGTATGGGCCCTCGTGGGGATGTGATTCTGGAGGCTGACTGGTGCGTGTCCGAGTTCCTGAAGGAGATGGACCGTTTGGGCCTTACGGAAAACACGCTGGTGATTCTGACCAGTGACAACGGTCCTGTACTGGACGACGGTTACAAGGATGAGGTCGAGGAACGGGTAGGGAACCATAAGCCTGCGGGTCCTTACCGTGGCTGGAAGACGACGATGTACGAAGGGGGTACGTGTGTGCCCTTCCTGCTCCGCTGGCCATCGGTGGTGAAGCCGGGTACTTCGGATGCCCTGGTCTGCCAGATGGACCTGCTGGCCTCGTTGTCGGCTTTGGTGGGCGAGTCCTATTCTGAGCATACGGACAGCCAGAACACGCTTCCGGCTTTTCTTGGTCTCAGTGGAAAGGGACGCGAGGAGCTGGTGATGGAAGGCTATTATAATTATGCTTTCCGCCAGGGGGACTGGACTCTGATACCTCCTTATGGCCCGAACCGGGTGTATGAACTTTATAACGTGAAGGAGGATCCGGGGCAGACGAAGAATGTGGCGGACAAACACCCCGCCCAGTTGCGCAAGATGATGAGGCGTCTGGAGCAACTGAAGCGTGAAACAGGAAAGAAAACAGACTTTTAAATAGCGGTATATGGAGAAAGGTACCTTTATCAGCCTTTTAGGCTTGCTGCCCTTGGCTTCTGTGGACCTTTATGCGCAGCAGAAACCCAACGTCCTGTTCATCTTTGCCGACGACATGACTTATAATTGCATGGGGGACATCGGTCCCGACGAACTGCATACCCCGAATCTGGACGAACTGCGCGGAAACGGCATGTACTTCACCCACGCCTTCAACCAGGGTGGCTGGAACGGCGCCATATCGGTGGCCAGCCGATCCATGCTGGTGACGGGGCGGTACCTGTGGAAGGCGAAAGAAGTGGTTTCCGACAAGGCGAAGGTGACCGATGTAGATGCCTTCCGTCCCCTGTTCTGGCCACAGTACATGAAGCAGGCGGGCTATGATACCTACATGACCGGCAAGTGGCATGTGGCCGTCGATGCCCACAAGGTGTTCGATGTGGCCCGTCATGTCCGTGGCGGTATGCCCAGACAGACACAGGCCGGCTATGCCGCCTCCACAAAGAATCCGCAGGGACGCAAGTTTGTGGAGGGTGAGGCGGATGCCTGGCAACCCTACAAGGAGGAATATGGCGGCTACTGGGAAGGTGGCCGCCATTGGAGCGAGGTGGTGGGCGACGATGCCGTCGACTACATCCGGACAGCAGAGGAACAGGACGATCCGTTCTTCATGTATATCGCCTTCAATGCACCGCACGACCCGCGCCAGTCACCCAAACGTTTTGTGGACATGTATCCGGTTGACCGGATTTCCATTCCGGAAAATTTTCAGCCGTTGTATCCTTATTATCGGGAAATCGGTTGCGGAGAGGGTTTGCGGGACGAGCAGCTGGCTCCCTTCCCGCGGACGGAGTATTCGGTCAAGGTCAACCGCCAGGAGTATTATGCCATCATCTCGCACATGGACGAGCAGATTGGCCGTATTTTGGACGCTCTGAAGGAGTCCGGCAAGTACGACAATACCTATATCATCTTCTCGGCCGACCACGGTCTGGCGGTGGGCGACCACGGCCTGATAGGTAAGCAGAATATGTATGACGCCAGTATGCGTGTTCCCCTCATCATTTGTGGACCGGGCGTGAAGAAGGGACGCTGCGAAGAGTTGGTTTACTTGCAGGACGCGATGGCCACGGCCATGGATATTGCCGGAAGCAGCCATCTGGATACCGTCGACTTCAAGTCGCTCCTCCCTCTGGCCCGGAAGGAACGGAAAGCGGAGTCGTTGTGTGCCGAAGAAGCGGTCTACGGTGCCTATATCAATCTGCAGCGTATGGTCCGTACGGACCGTTACAAGCTGGTGCTTTATCTGAAGAACAACGTGGTCCGGCTGTACGACCTGAAGAAGGACCCGCACGAAATGAACGACCTGGCTGGCAAGGCAAAGTATCGGAAGATTGCCGACGAGCTGTTCGGCATCCTGCTTTCCAAGCAGCTGGAAGTGGGCGACGAGGTGGATGTTAAGGCCGCTTATGAAGCATATTGGGCAAACAAACAAGAATAAGGATATGGACAGAAATCGCTTTTTATGGTTGGTTGGGACAGCCGTTTCATGTGAACTTGCCACGCCCCATCGGATTGCCCGGACGGGACGAGGCGGTGATTTTAATTTGTTTATATGGGGAATACTTGTAATTCTGTTATCAAGTTGTTCTCAGTCGAATAGTGATCAAATTCAACGTTATTTTCAGGCAGATGGTGATTCCTTGGCTTTAAAGTCTTTTATGTTTTTAAAGCAAGAAATGGAATCCTCTGATTGGGAGACTTTTACGATGGATAAAGAGTTTGCCGTTCGTGAGATACAAAACGCTCTTCAGGTAAACAGAGAGCAATTGAGCAATGGGGATATTTCGTTTGATGTTTTTGCGGAGTATCTTCTTTCCCCTATTATAATGGATGAGCCTTTGGACGATTGGCGGGAAAAATGTCGTAAGCAATATGATTTTGCCCGTTCCTTGGATTTGGCCAGTGTATGTGATACAGTCAATAAATTGTTGAGTAAGAATTTTGTGTTTGGCTATGGGGTACCTTCTGCGTGGTATATGGGATGGAATCGTTTGGATACGTTGAAAAAAGGAGATTGCTGGCATATGGCAAAATCTGTTTTATATCCATTGCGTGCTTTAGGTTATCCGGCTACGATTGATTATTCCCCTTGTTGGGGTAATACGACAGGTGGACACGCCTGGAACGTGGTTTATACCGGCAAACAAATGGTTGCTTTTATGGGAAGGGAAGAAACTATTTATAAATATAATCCGTTCCGTTTGTTTGATTTCAAAGATTCGGTCAAAATGCTAAGGGCTGAACCTTATCGGTATCCGGCCAAGGTTTATCGGAAAACATTCTCTGTGAATAAAAAGTGGAAGCAATTGTTGGAAGGAGTGGAACGTGCAGATATACCTGCATTTTTGAGGGATTGGCGTATGGCCGATGTAACAGAGGAATATTTTCCGGTTGCGGATGTTGAAGTAAAGTTGGATGCAAATGTCTGTCCAAATGAATTGGTTTATTTGGCTGTTTATTCAAGAGATTGGACAATTACGGCTGTACAGGAGTGTAGGGAAGATGGGAAAGTCCTTTTTAAGGATTTGAAACGGAAGATGCTGTATCTTCCGGTGGTTTATCGTGATGGCAGGGCATATCCGATAGATGATCCATTCATTATCGAAGCAGATGGTCGAAAGAGGGTGCTTGTCCCGATTCCAGGTGCTATGGTATCCTGCCGTATTCCCTACCTGTTGCCGTTGAGGCAGGAACTCTCTTGGGCTGTCGGAAAACGGAGCAGTTTGCCTAAGGACATATTTGACCGCCTTTACTCTGGTGAAAACCGCAAGAAACCGAAAAATGGTGAAACCTATTCACTTTATTATTGGGATAAGAATTGTTGGATGTTTGTCGAAAAAAGTCAGGTGGCTGGGAGTGAGTTGGTCTTCAGGCGAGTCCCAAAGAATTGCTTGTTGTTCTTAGCCGACAAGGAAGGACATTTCATAGGACGTTGTTTTACGGTGGAAAAAGGTGAAATGGTATGGTGGTAAAACCGTTTACAGATTATTCGAGGTCCTTTCAAAGTTTCCGGAACATCCGCTCCCACCGTACCTCCCCGCTGTCCGGATTGCGGGAGAACCAGATGAACTGTCCCACGCCGAGGATGAAGTCGTCGGGCAGCGGCCCCCAGAAGCGGGAATCGTAGGAGTCCAGGAAGTTGTCGCCCCGCATGAAGTAGTAGTCGTGCCGGAAGCGGTAGGTACGGACCACGGAATCACCCAGCAGCACCGTGTCGCCCCGCAAAGACAGTGTCTGCCGGGTCTCGTACTCAATGCAGCGGCGGTACTCCTTCCAGGCCGTGCTGTCCAGCGGGATTTCGTCCCCCTTGGCAGGCAGGTATAGGCTGTGCCTCCGCCCTTTCCACCACCAGCCGTACTCCTGCCCCGGCGTGGCCACGCACCGCTTGCAGTAGAACAGGTCGTTGCACAGCGTCATCCGTTCCTTGCTCCGGGCGTAGGGAAAGTTGAACACCACCACGTCGCCCGTCCTCACTTCCCGCCGTCCCTCCTTCCGCCGCACGGTGTATCCTCCCTGTCCGTCCTTCTGCCATTCCCGCCGCCCCGGTATCTGTAGCGAAGCGATGAGGTAATCTCCGCGAATCAGCGTGGGCGACATGGACCAGGTGGGGATGACGCACGAGGCGAACAGGTACAGGCGGGCCAGGACATAGAGTTGGAAAAGGGCGAAGAGAATCAGCAAACTCTTACTTATAGTATAAAATACCCGTTTGTATACCTTTATACCTTTTCCCTTCATATACTTTTCCATGAGGAGATGTTTTAATTGTGAAAATTGGAAGAAAAATGGGATAAGTATTTATCCAATTCGTTTATCAATACTGATGTCACTAGAAAAAAACTGTTGACCTGTTTAGTTCTTTCATTCCAAATGAACAAATAGGGAGTTTCAAGTTCGTCCGCTGGCAATGGTATCTTGTTTACTTTTAAATAAGGATGTTGTATGCGGTACACAGACAAGCCTTCAATGAAAGCCGAGTTCTCATAATCGGTAATAAACAATATGTTTTTCAAATGTTTGTAATTTTGCAGTTTGCTCATTAGAATATTGATGCAGGGCTGACAATGATTTTGTGATAACCTGACAATCAAGAAGGTATTCATATCATCTGTTATGGCAAAATCTATGTTCTGTTTCTGTTCAAGGATAATATTGGACAAATCGATGTATGTGCCATTATTTTTTATTGCGGCATTTATTACACTCTTCATTGCTTGGCCGTTATATGTCTCCGTTTTTGCTTTCTGTTGGCAGAATGCAAGCTCCTTTTGAATACTATGCAATATTTTGTTTTGTTTGAAAAACAAATACCATGTGCAAGACGCACATGCGATTAGGATACTTAACAGGATATAAATCAAGGATTTCATCATGTCTTATGGTTCCAAATGTAAATCAGTCAATAGTCTGTGGTAAAAAGACAAGCAAAGATAGAAAGACGGATGTCCTTTTATTCTTTTATTTGTCAATCTTTACCACAAACTATCGTTATGAAATTCAGCGTTTTCAGTCCTAAGGGTAAATAGTAACACGTCAAAATGTATATTCCTATTTGTGAGGCAATTCGTATAAACAGAGTATCGGATTGTCTTCCTCGTCGAGGTTCTCATACACACGAAGATACTCGTCTGTGAATTTGCCTTTAGGCAATATGTTATATTTGATGAGGTTGTCTATGTTCTTTTTGAACATGGAAGCTCTATGAACTTGTGCAATCATGGGAAGCCCGTTGACAGCCAGATAGCCGGTGTGTCCTCCTCCCAACACTCCGTTTGTTATCATAAAACATTCCGTCAACTCCTTTGTCTGTTTGTCCAACAGGAAAACAGATGGATTTGTCTGAAACATCAAGTAGGAATCGTTTTCTACGACATTCCCCATGCTATGTATGTATTTTTCCCGATCTATCATATCCAGAAAATCTTTGGGGCTGATGTTTTGTTCCAATAACGTTTGGGGAATTTCCCTTTCACCGAAGTCAATCGTGTATTTAGCTTTAGGCATATCTTGCTCTACGGTATAGATGGTATAGTTCAAAGGACATGTAAACAAAAGGTTTCTTGAAGCCGTCAATAATCGTCCACTACCGAAACTGTACCCGACTCCCTCCTGTTCGGCCTTAATATATCGTCCCTTAGGGAATGGAATTTCTTTCAAGTTTTGATCCTGTTCATTATAAATTCCCAATTTCTGCCTGCCCAAACTTCCGTTTTCATATAGATACACTCTGTCATTTATCACAGCTATGTTACTGAAATAGTTCGGTAAACTTTCTTCCTCGACAAACTGCCCCCGAAAATTGTATTTCATGATTTTGTAAGGAATGTCACATAATACGACCAACAAATCCTTATCAACACAGATATCTGTAATGGAGGCATATTCATGAGGCCCGTTGCCTATATCTTGAATGACATGTATAAATTTCCCTTTTTTGTCGTAGATGAAGATTTTCTTCAAAGAGCGGTCTAAAATAAAGAGCGTGTCATTTGCAATGCAAATTGCATCAATTTTGCGAATCAGTGCATCATCAGTCGTCTCAAGTGGAATCAGACTGCTACGTGCAAAAAAAGCAGTGTCAACTATGCTCTTTTTTTTACCTGAAAAAATGATTGTCTCCCCTTCGGCAGACGGATGGCCCCCTTGTTCCTTACAACTGTAAGCGGTAAAGAACAACATACATGCAAATATGCAGAATGTCAGTTTACGCATAGGCGATATATTTAACCAATTCATACATTCTCTCTTGTTTAATAGTAATTCAAGAGGCTGTCCCGGATAACCGCAATACGTTGGTTGAGAATCTTCTCAGGTATGGTAAACCACAACAGGGCATTACGGGGAATGTTATCATAAGTCTGGGAGGTCCGGGTATCTTCCGAAGCTTGTAGCGGAACAAATTCATCTGCCCCGACATCCCAATAATGCAAAGTGTACAGACTTTCCAATTTCTTGGGCCGTTTCGGGAAACAGAATGTCTGTCGGTTCAAAGTGTCGGGTATCAGTTTGTGGATTACATTGTTCCACCCGACATAAAAAGGAGCTGTCAGGCTGCGCAACCGTTTCCCGTCCGGCGCGTGCATGACGAGAAAAATGTTATCCCCGGCAGTGATTCCCAGACGGCAATCTCTACCCTCTCTCTCGCCAATGGCCACAGGAACCCAATTATAATGGTTGTAAATACATAGATAAATCAGTTCTTTTCCTCGCCCGACTTCCTTGTCAGCCGCCACTTGAATGGACACAGGGCGGTCGATATATTCACCCGTAACATCGTAAAGCAGGGGACTCTTCAGATAAGTGGTGTAACCGTCATCTTTAGCAGGCAAACTTATTTTGCGGGGTGAAAAACGGGAACGGTACACCTTGACCGGACGCAGGCATGTTACTTCGGCAAGGTGTTCTCTGTATTCTCCCGGCTGTTTCTCGCCCGGCCCGAAACAATGGAAGGTTCCCTGATTCCAGACAGCACACCACTTGTGTCCAAGATCCATTTTAGGCCAAATGGTCTGCTCCACCGATACGGGAATGCCACAAGCCCGCATGACGGTTACGCCCAGGTCACACATGGCATCACATTCCCCTTGGCCGAAATGCAAGGTTTCCTCCACCTTGGGATAGAGAGGCAGGTTAGGGTGTCCGTATCTGATTACCTCCTTCAGCTTGTCGTTGAGTAGCAGGCAGGCTTCCAGCGGCGTTTTCACGCCGGCCGAATCCAGCAGGGGGAGAAAAAGCTCCTGCATCCGGGTGCGCAGCGATGACAATTCTTCCGTCTGTGCCCGGTAGGGAAGGATGTATTCGCAGAAGATATCAAAAGGCACTTCGCGCACCCATGGCCTGTCCTTGATGCGAAAAGCGGCCTCGATGTGATCAATGAGGAAACGGCTGTCCACCGCCCGCACGTCCATCCTCACCTCCGTGTGGGGTTGGTATCCTTCACCGGTCAGGGAGTCGTGATAGCGGCTCACCTCCTCCGGAGTGGCAAACGTGGTGAAGTCCGGCCGGATGTTTTCCCGGCCCGGTGCCGCGTAATACTGCTTTCGTCCGTAGTGATAAGGCATATTCTCTATCAGAAAGCGGGCAGCCTCCCGCTTCAGGGAGTCACCGGCATAGTGGCGGAGCACCTGCTCCAGTTCAGCGCGGTTGTCGCCCGCCAGTTCCAAGGCCGTTTCCAGCCGGTCGGGATGGGAAAGACCGCAGGAAGCGGCCAGCAGAGCCGGGGCCATCCATCCGAGTAAGTTCTTCCAAAGTTTTCTCATGTGCATCTCCTTTTAGGATTGGTTATACGATTCTTTCAAAGTTTTCGGAACATCCGCTCCCACCGTATCTCACCGCTGTCGGGATTGCGGGAGAACCAGATGAACTGCCCCACGCCGAGGATGAAGTCGTCGGGCAGCGGCCCCCAGAAGCGGGAGTCGTAGGAATCGTGGAAGTTGTCGCCCCGCATGAAGTAGTAGTCGTGCCGGAAGCGGTAGGTGCGGACCACGGAATCGCCCAGTAGTACCGTGTCGCCCCGCAAAGACAGTGTCTGCCGGGTCTCGTACTCGATGCAGCGGCGGTAGTCCTTCCAGGCCGTGCTGTCCAGCGGAATCTCGTCCCCCTTGGCGGGCAGGTACAGGCTGCGCCTCCGCCCTTTCCACCACCAGCCGTACTCCTGTCCCGGCGTGGCCACGCACCGTTTGCAGTAGAACAGGTCGTTACACAGCGTCATCCGTTCCTTGCTCCGGGCGTAGGGGAAGTTGAACACCACCACGTCGCCTGTCCTCACTTCCCGCTGCCCCTCTTTCCGCTGCACGGTGTATCCTCCCTGTCCGTCTTTCTGCCATTCCCGCCGCCCCGGTATCTGTAACGAGGCGATGAGGTAGTCCCCGCGAATCAGTGTGGGCGACATGGACCAGGTGGGGATGACGCACGAGGCGAACAGGTACAGGCGGGCCAGGATGTAGAGCTGGAAGAGGGCGAAGAGGCTGAAAAACACATAAAAGGTTTTCCAGGCCAAACGCTTCAACTGTGGCCAGTTTATTCTCTTTCTGATTTTTTCGGTTACGGTCATACGGATAATCTGTCTGTCATAATCTCAAAGCACTTTTCGACCTCGTCCAACATTTCTTTATGTGGGACGTACAGGCATTCTATTTGCATGTCTTTATCCGTAATGAACAGATACGGCACACTCAACTCTTCCATAGGGATCGGAAAGAGTTTTTTGATGCGATAGCAAGGATAAGTGATGTGATGGTTTTCCTTGATTTTCTTAAGGAACCGCTTGTTGGTGTAATCCGCCAATAAGATAATAGATTGGTTGTCTACTTTGTTCAGCAACGGCAATATCACATCCAAGCAAACCATGCAGTTGGCTTGGGATATCCTTACAAGCAGGGTTTTGCGGGATAAAAGGTCTTGCAGCCGGATAGCCGTGTCCGTATCCGCATCATAGACCATCGTACCGGGGGGAAGGCTCAGTCCGTCGCTCCGCAAATAGGATTGTATGTCGTTTTTCAATTCAAACGAATCGAATTGGTGTCTGCCACTTTCCTGGTCTGCTTTTTGTTTGATTTCGTTTATGGCACTGACGAACCGTTTGCTTTGTGTCTGGGATACGTAATATTGAAACAGGTTTCCCAACAACAAGAACGAAATCAGACTGACAATTAGTATCTCCCTTTTTGTCATAGTAACTTTTACATTGAAAAAAATATCAGGCTGTCGTTCCCGTACTGATAAAAAAGAGCAAGCGTGCAACAGCCTGATATCATTTGTTTATTCTTTAAACTTCTGGATAATGATAACCGGATTGGATTCTTCGTCCATCTGCTGGAACTTCTTGAACAGGGATCTAGTATGTTCCGAATGAAATTCATAATCATCATAATTAACATGGCCATATCGGGCTCCAATAACCCAAGAACTTATTTCTTGGGATTGTACAATATATCCATTTTGTATATAAGAACGTATGGGGTTTATAACAAATTCTCCTAATTGGCTATTATACAATTTACGAGTGATTGCAATTTCCCCTGTTTTTCTATTATACACAATGACAATGTCCCCATCTTTGTCATGACATGAAAACAAAATATAATAACTAGATAATCCAATCCATTCTATCCCCGTAATGTAATTGTCTCGTATAGCAGCTGTTAAAGCAGTTACTCCATCGGCTTTAATATATTGTTCCGGCAAACGCCTATTCCCGAAATCCACTTTATAGACAGGCCGGGGAATACCGTTTTTCAGCAGATACAGCATATCATAAGGCCACATGGTGAACAATACTTCATTTTCTACTGCACTGGTATATCTATTAATACTCCATCCAGCTGTTTCTTGGTATTCAAATGGGAAGGAAGCTTTTGCCTCGTCTTTACCTTCTTCCGTATCTAGTTTGAACAGGGAGTAGTAGCCCATGTCAGTACGGCTACTGCTATTAAACAGATAAAGATCGTTTCCTTGAAAGAACATTTCTCTTCCCCATATTTTAGAAACATCTTTAGTGTACAAGAATTGACCGTCGTCATTATATATAAAGATTTTTTCTTTCATCTTGTCATAAATGAACATACGACCGTTCAATACTGAAAAAGCCGAGATTTCCAGATATTCTTCTGGACCGTTCCCTATTGCTCTAACTTTAGAGTATAAATGCCCTGATTCATCAAAAACATATACAGCTTTACTTAAGCCGTCCGCAATATAAATCCGATGGTTTTGATAGACTAGATTGGAGATTTCACCAATCAAGCAATCGTCCCTCGTTTCCAGGGGAACCACCAGTACACTATCTTCTACCCACGAGGAATAATCCATCTCCTTGGAGATGTTACTCCAATCAATGACGATTGGAGTAACATCCTGTAGATTGTTATTCTTTTTGTCGCTACACCCTATCATGAAGAGAGTGAGCAACGATATGAAAACAATATCCTTTCTCATGATGAAAAGTTAAGGAGTTTGACGGCAAGAGTATACTGTACAACCGTTTCCTTTATCAGGACATTTCTCATACAACCCATCAAGTGAAATTTTAGTATACTCAGCACCTAGTTGTTCATTACCATTCGTACTAATAATAATGTTACCATTTACACTGATATATTTGTATAGCGTACAAGTTTTAGGTTCACCAAGACGGTGTTCATAAAAGAATGGATTTCCTCCATTATTATTACTCTCAGTTCCACCTCCGCTTTCGGTCCCTCCGTTTTCAGTAAACGTCAGTACCGTTTGCATGAGCAACTCGTTTGCTTCGTTGGCATCCAAAGCAACTTTTACATTCACCAGTGCTACTGCACCTACGGCGACGATAATTGCCGTCCATTTCCAAAGTTTTTTCATAATCGTAACTTTTTATTGGTTAATAATTTGATTATATAGAGATGAAATCTCTGTTTTCATTTTTTCAACAGCCTTGGAATCCACCTTGGGAGGCTTGGTCAATACAATACGAGCCATCTCCAACGCCCGTTTCTTATTCAGAAAACCTTCTTCCAAGTACAGTTTGGTCAGCAGATAATAAGGATATATCCGTTCGGGAGCCAGTTGCAGGGAATATTGGAAGCACGCTTCCGCTTCCCGGTAATGGCCTGCTGCCTGATAGTACCGCCCTTGGACATTCCATACCGTCGGGTCGCAACTTACCATTTTCTCCCGCTCCAATATACGACATGCTTCCAGTGTACGGCCTCCCTTTTGCAACGCATTGGCATAATTACGCAGGAAAGCCGCATGCCCGCTCAAATAGGAATACAGCCCCCGATATTCTTTAGCGGCCACGTCATAAACCGACTGGCGGTACAACATGTCCGCACCTTGCCAATACCTGTATATTTCCGGCACCTTTCCGAGTTGCCACATAGCCACACCTCCACCCATGCCAACCAGCAAAGACACGGCAACCGTTTTCGGATAAGCATATCGGGAATGCTTACAAGAATGGGGATATACAGAAAGGGCACCGCATACCACGACCAGTATGCCAAACGGCAACACCTGTAACGGATAAGAAGCCAGCGCAAAGATAGCGAAGGCCAGCAAGGCACCGCATACGCCGTACTCACGCATTCTCATGCCCGAACGGAAGACAAGTACTCCCCAGCCCAGCACCAGCAACAACAGCACCACACCGCCCTCCAAGGCGAGTTGCAGGTAGTCGTTGAAAGCATATTCCACGTATCCCGCTACGCGCTTTTCGGTGTCCGTGGCCTGTCCCGAAGCGAAATAGTCCGCCTGCGCCCGACCGTAGACGGATGGGAAACGCCCCACGCCATACCCCGCAATAGGCTGTTCGCTGACGGCCCGAAAGGTGTTCTTCCAGATCAGCAGCCGCCCACGGGCCGAGTCGGCTTTCAGCAGGAACAGGCCTGTACCTGCAAGCACAATAACGACACATCCCGCCGCCACCCAGCCCGCCGTCTTGCGGGGATGTTTCCGGTAATATGCCCGCAACCGCCCCAACCATCCCTGCCGCATGGCCGCCACCCACAGCAGGCTGACGGCGATAGCTATCCACGCCGAACGGCTCATAGCCGCGGGAAGGATGCAAATCATGGACAGGATAGACAGGACGTGTAGGGAGCGGAGCCATCCGCGGGCGGTCAAGGCACCATACAGGGATATGGGAAGCAGCAGGGCCAGGTAGCCGGAGTAAGGGCCGGGATTGAAGAACGGCCCGGTGATGCGGAACAGCGGATGGCCGGGATTGGCCCATCCGTACAGTTGCAGCATGCCCCATCCCGCCAGTAGGCATCCCAACAGCGAAAGGCAGACGGGCAGGTATTCCCGGACATCCGGACAGAGGGAAAACATGATTCTCGCCGCCCACCACAGCAGCCACAACAACGCCGCATAAATGACCTTCCAGTCCGCTAGGTGGAGCGAATAGTCATAGCGTAACAAGTACCAGGCCACTCCCGCCGTAACTAGTCCGTCCGGCCAGGTGAAACGGAAGGTGCCGCTACGGAACTTCAACGCAAGTATCAGAGCCGTCACGCAGGCCAGTCCTGTCCCGACGGCCATCGGAAACAGACGGAAATAGCAGTCGTTGATGGCGAAAGGTACAAACGGACTGCACAGGGCACCGCATAGTATCAAGGATACCGACGCAGGCCAAAGACGGGATAATAGATACTGCTGCATACTTTTAAAAGACAGGTATTTGACTTGATGTTTCAATCTATGAAAATGGAGAGAATGGAGACTTCCTGCCACATTGTAACAGGAAGTTTATAAAGGGAATTTGAGTCGGACGGTAGAAAGTCTGCTACACAATGAAATACTGGTAGAAAGGAAGGGGACTGTTGATGTCTGCAAGAGGCTGAAGGTACAATTCCTCATTTGTGTTCCTATGACATAGCGTTTTTTCATTATTGTTATAATTTTGTTTCAAAGTTCAACAGAAAAAAGGTAAAAAGCAAACGTTTTGTAGATTTTTCTTGTAAATATGTCAAGAAACATGTTTTTACAGGAAACACCTCGGGTGGAGAGGAAGGAACGTTACATACCAGCAAGTTTATTCCCTTCCCAACAACCCCGCTTTTGCTCCATAACAAGGAATGTTATCGTGTATAAGATACCATCTTGTGCATGCTAACTATGAATGTTATTTCGCTAACTATGGATGTTGTCGGGCCAATGTAGGTAGTTGTTTAAGCTGGGCAAAGTAACCGTTTACTCAGCTTAAACCAACGCTTTGCCCGGCTTAAAGCATTGCTTTTCCCAGCTTGAACGGATGGTTTGGGCTGGGAAAAACGGGAACGCATCAGAACTCACCACAGATTACCCGGATTCACACAGATTGTTTCTGAAGTTCTGATTGTCAGATTCGGATAATCTGTGGTAAAAGTCTTTCGATATGCTTCTTTTGCCTTCACAGTTTCACAGTCTCTAAACAGCTGTCAATGAGATGGATTTTGTGAAGGATGAGGTGAAGGTGTGAAGGTTCATGAATTGAGAATGGAGAATTGAGAATTGAAAATGAATATCCGTATTCTTCGCTTTCACAACAAGTTGCTTATAATCAGTGTGTTGTAGTGAAACTTCACCGAGCCACACCGCTCATACTCGGTGAAAGATATAAAAGATTCTAAAGGCACTCCGTGAAGCCTCCGGAGGTCTTGACAAAGGTCTCGAAATGTTGTATCTTTACGGGAAATAAAACGCATCCGCTTATGAATCTGATTTATCAGTTAAGAAACCTGTTTACCCCTCGTCGGGAGGCAGACCTGCCTGCTCCCGCCAGTTCCTGCAAGGAGCTGCTTTCGAACCTCGACCAGCTCTGCGCCCGCCTGCCGGAGGGTGAAGCCTTCCTCATTACCGGCGACGGCGAGTTCACCGTCCGCCTCACCTGGAAACCGCAGACAGAAAAGCCTGCCAGACGGACTTTCAGCCTGAACGGACACAACGAGGCGGTGGAATGGATAGAGGACGGCGACACGACAGAAGAAAATAAGACAGAAGAACAAAAGGACAAAAAGGAATCGAAGCAGCGGCGGATGATGCAACGGCTTTCGCGCTACCTGAAACTGCACTACGCCTTCCGCTACAACCTGCTGACGGAGCGCACGGAGTGCGCCCGCCTGAATACGGAGGCTGCGGACGACTCCCACCACCTTATATATACACCCGTGGACAACCGTACCCTGAACGGCATCGCCCTCGGCGCGATGGAGGACGGTGTGGACTGCTGGGACCGTGATGTCAAACGCTACGTGGAGTCCGACCACGTGCAGGCCTATCATCCCTTTGACCTGTATTTCAAAAGCTTACCTGAATGGGATGGCAAGGACCGGGTGGATGAGCTGGCGAAGCGTGTTTCCGACAAGGACGTATGGATACGTTCCTTCCACCGCTGGATGCTGGCCGTCACGGCCCAATGGACAGGCACGGGCGACCGCGGCCGACGGGCCAACAGCGTGGCCCCGCTCCTCGTCAGCACCACGCAGGGCCTGGGCAAGTCCACCTTCTGCCGCCTGCTGCTGCCCAAGGAATTGCGTGATTACTTCACCGAAAGCTTCGACCTGACCAACGCCTCGTCGGCGGAGAACAAACTGGCCTCTTACGGCTTAATCAACCTTGATGAGTTCGACCGCCTGCCTGCCAGCCGTATGCCCCAGCTGAAGAACCTGATGCAGATGGAGGACCTGCGGGTACGCCGTGCCTACCGCCGTTCGGCGGAAGCCCTGCCGAGAATCGCCTCCTTCATCGGCACCAGCAACCGCCTCGACCTGCTGACCGACCTCTCGGGCAGCCGCCGCTTCATCTGTGTGGAAGTGGAGCGTCCCATCGATTGCACCACCCCCGTTGACCATGCCCAGCTTTACGCCCAGCTCTTATATGAACTAAAGAACGGCGAGCGTTGCTGGTTCAGCAAGGCCGAGGAAGCGGAAATCCAGGCAAACAACCGTCCGTTCTACCGCGTGACACCCGCTGAAGAACTGATAGGCAGCTGCTTCGAGCTGGCCGAGGCGGGCGAACAAGGTGCGCATCTGATGTCGGCGGCAGACATCTACGCCGTGTTGAAGAAGAAGAATCCGGCGGCATTGAAGGATTGTTCGTGTACGGCGTTCAGCCGCCTGCTGGCGCAGATGGGGAGGCGGGTACATACACGGTACGGCAACGGGTATTGGGTGAAAATAAAAAGGTGAGAATAGGCTTGGATATATCCGTAAAGTATGGTAGATTTGCATCTGACTAAAAAATAATCACAAGTTTATGATACGATTTAACATGAAATGGGGCATGGCGTTGCTGCTGTGCCTGATGTCGGTGGCCGTATGGGGAGCCGGCGAGAGAGAGCCTGTGCGCGTGGCGTGCATCGGCAACAGCATTACGTATGGAGCCGGGTTGCAGAATCCGTTCAGGGACAGTTATCCGGGAGTATTGGAACAATTGTTGGGTACGGGCTACGACGTGCGGAACTTCGGTATCAGCGGGCGAACGGCGTTGCAGAAGGGGGACCATCCTTACATGCGTGAGCAGGCCTATACCGAGGCACTGGACTTCGCTCCGAATATCGTGACCATCAAGTTGGGTACCAATGACACAAAGCCGTGGAACTGGGCGCACAAGGAAGAATTTGAACACGACCTGGCTGAACTGGTCCGTTCGTTCCAGACGTTGGAAACCCGTCCGAGAGTCATCCTCTGCCTGCCGGTTCCTGCGCCGGAAGGTGGCAAGTCCATCAACGAGGAGACGTTGGTGCGCGATGTGATTCCCGCCATCCGCAAGGTGGCCCGTCGTAGTGGGGCGGAGATACTCGACCTGCACGAGGCGTTGAAACCTTACTATCCCCGCTGTTTCCCCGACGGTGTGCATCCCGATGCGGAAGGTTCGCGGGTGATGGCCCGGACACTATATACTTGCATTACCAAACAACCGGCCCCCGAGGTGGAGGCATCGGGGGCTTTCCCCGGCAAGAAGTCGGCATGGAACGGTTACGACCGCTATGACTTTGTCTGTGCGGGCAGGGAGGCGATTGTGGTTGTTCCGCAAAAGGCGGCTCCCGGCAAGCCTTGGATCTGGCGGCCTGCCTTCTTTGGTGCTTTCCCCGCGGTGGATGTGGCATTGCTGAAGGAAGGTTTCCACGTGGCCTACTACGACCTGACTCATCTGTACGGCAGTCCGCGGGCCATGCGGCTGGGCGATGTGTTCTACGACCGGATGGTGGGTCGTTTCGGCCTCTCACCCAAAGTGACACTGGAAGGATTCAGCCGGGGAGGCCTGGTAGCATTGAACTGGGCGGCCCACCGACCCGACCGGGTAGCCTGTGTCTATGTGGACGCGCCGGTGTGCGACCTTTCGAGCTGGCCGGGTAGGGAGCGGAAGGATCTTTGGGCCGACATGCTGGCGGAATGGAAGGTGACGGACGAAGAAGTGACCTCCGATTTCAAGGGAAATGCTTTCCAGGCTCTTCCGACGCTGGCCAAATACAGGATACCCGTGATGGCAGTCTGTGGAGACAGCGACCAGGTGGTGCCCTACGAGGAGAACATGAAACGGCTCCGTGACCGGTACGCGTCGATGGGCGGCGTGGTGGAAGTGATTCTGAAGCCCGGTTGCGACCATCATCCCCACAGCCTGGAACAGCCGGAAGCGGTGGTGGACTTCATCAAACGCTATCAGAGCGGTGAGGCGAAGTACAGACGCATCGTGCGGCGCGGAACGCTGGCCAATGCCTTCTCCAAGTTTGAGCGGGAAAAGAAAGGGACGGTAGCCTTCCTGGGCGGTTCCATTACCGAGATGAGAGGCTGGCACAACATGATGATGGAAGACCTGAAGCAACGTTTCCCCGAAACGGCATTTACGTTCATCGAAGCGGGTATCGGTTCTACGGGCTCCACGCCCCACGCTTTCCGGCTGGAGAACGACGTGCTGCAAAAGGGAACGCCCGACCTGATGTTCGTGGAGGCAGCGGTCAACGACCATACCAACGGTTTCGGACCTGTAGAGCAGGTCAGAGGCATGGAAGGCATCGTGCGGCATGCCCTCGAAGCGAATCCCCGGATGGATATCGTCATGCTGCATTTCATTTACGATCCCTTTATAGACATGGCCGAAGCGGGCCGGCGTCCCGATGTGGTGCTCAACCACGAACGGGTGGCCAATCATTACGGTCTTTCTTCCATCGACCTGATTCAGGAAATCTTTGCCCGCATGAAGGACGGGCAGTTCACCTGGAAGGAGTTTGGCGGAACGCATCCGGCGTGGGGCGGCCACAAGTATTATGCGGCGGCTATCAATACCCTGTTCGATGCGGAACAACAGGAAAAGGCCGGATGGAAACCGGGACCTCATTCCTTGCCGGAGAGGCCGTTGGATGCTTTCAACTATGACAAAGGATGTTTCGTAGGGATAGACCAGGCTGCTTCGCTGAAGGGATTCCGGAAAGTGGACGACTGGACGCCGGAAGAGAAAAATGTGGAAGCCCGCAGAGGTTTTGTCCATGTTCCCATGTTGGTGGCCGAAAAGGCGGGCGCTTCCCTGCGTCTGGACTTTGAAGGACGTGCGGTCGGGCTTTTCTGTGTATCAGGCCCCACGGCCGGAGTCATCGAATACAGTGTGGACGGCGCTGACTGGAAGAAGCTGGATACGCATACCCAGTGGAGCAACGGCGTATATCTGCCGTGGGTATTCATGCTGGAAGACGAACTGCCTGCCGGGAAACATACCTTGAAACTGCGGATGACCAAAGGGGAGAAAACGGGATGCTGGATACGGAATTTTGTGGTGAATCGTTAAACGGTTCTGAAAATTCTTTCCGTTTCGCTTGCATTCTTCCCAAATTCTCTCTTACTTTGTTACACGTTGAACTTAAATGAAGGACATATTATGGGAAAGAAAGAAAAAAAAGTGATGCATACCCGTAGAGAAGAACAGCAGGGCAAGCGGGTGATGATTGGTCTGGGCGTGGCCGCCGTTGTTTTGGCCATCCTGATGATTGTAGCCTTTGCTTACCTGGCCTGAATGGGACAAGAAATAGAACGGAAGTTCCTGGTCGACGGAGAATACAAGTCGCAGGCCTTTGCCAGCAGCCGCATTGTACAGGGATACATATGCAGTGCGCGGGGTCGGACGGTACGCGTCAGGATTCGCGATACGCAAGGGTATCTTACCATTAAGGGAGCTTCGGATGCAGCAGGCATGAGCCGCTACGAGTGGGAAAAGGAAATCCCGCTCGTAGAGGCACAGGAGCTGATGAAACTTTGCGAACCGGGTGTGATAGACAAAACACGCTATCTGGTGCGCAGTGGCAGGCATGTGTTCGAAGTGGATGAGTTTTACGGCGAGAACGAAGGTCTGGTAGTGGCCGAAGTGGAACTTGCTTCGGAAACGGAGTCTTTCGAGAAACCGGGTTTCATCGGTCGGGAAGTGACAGGCGACGTTCGTTACTACAATTCACAACTGATGAAGCATCCGTATGCGGAATGGAAGATGCAAACGGATGGTGACAGATAATGGAGCAAATCTATCAATACCTGCCGGAAGAGCTGGTTACCTTTGTGCTGGTAACCTTGTTCTCTTTACTGATCGGGCTTTCACAGCGGAGAATCAGCTTGAAGCGCGAGGGGGAGACTACGCTCTTCGGTACGGACCGTACTTTTACGTTCATCGGTATTCTGGGTTATCTGCTGTATATCCTTGACCCGACGGAATATAGGCTCTTTATGGGCGGCGGACTGGTGTTGGGAGTGCTGCTGGCGCTGAATTACTATGTGAAGCAGACGCGGTATCATGTTTTCGGTGTCACAACCATTGTCATTGCTCTCATTACCTACTGTCTGGCACCGATTGTGGTTACCCAGCCTTCGTGGTTCTATGTGATGGTGGTGGTGACCGTTCTGCTTTTTACCGAGCTGAAGCATACCTTCACCGAACTGGCGCAGCGCATGAAGAACGACGAGATGACGACGCTTGCCAAGTTTTTGGCCATCAGTGGAATCATCCTGCCCATGCTGCCCAAATCAAATCTGATACCCGGCATCAACCTGACGCCTTATGCGATATGGCTGGCGACGGTGGTTGTTTCGGGTATATCCTATCTTTCTTATTTGTTGCGTCGCTATGTGTTCCACCGTTCGGGTATTCTGGTGTCCGGCATCATCGGCGGATTGTACAGCAGTACGGCCACCATTTCCGTGCTGGCACGCAAGAGCCGTACGGCTACGGCCGAAGAGGCGCCCGAGTATGTTGCTGCCATGCTGATGGCGGTCAGCATGATGTTTCTGCGTTTTCTGATACTGATCGGTATTTTCAGTCAGGCAACGTTGGCAGCGATTTATCCGTATCTGTTGGTTATGGCTGTGGTGGCTGCTGGAGTGGCCTTGTATCTGCATACGAAACGTCCGGCTCCCGTGACGGGAGAAGTTGAGGAAGAAGACAGCAGCAATCCGCTGGAGTTCAAGGTTGCCTTGATATTTGCCGTGCTTTTCGTTATTTTTACGGTGGCTACCCATTATACGTTGATGTATGCAGGTACAGGTGGTTTGACCCTGCTTTCCTTCATTTCGGGTTTCAGCGACATCACTCCTTTTATCTTGAACCTGTTGCAGGGTACCGGCGGAGTAGCTACACTTGTGATTACGGCATGCAGCATGCAGGCTATTATCAGTAACATTGCCGTGAACATGTGCTACGGCCTGTTCTTTGCAGGGAAAAAAAGCGCTTTGCGTCCCTGGATGCTGCGCGGCTTTGGGGCGGTCATTGGTGTCAATCTGGTTCTTCTCCTTCTTTTCTATCTGCTTTAATTCTCCATACTTTCTTCTTACTAACCTTTTTTAACTCCGAAACAGTCGTAGTTATAGGAAAAGCAATTATTTTTGTCAGGCCGTTTGTGATTTTAGGGCACATGCGGCGTCTGATACGATGTAAACAAGAATAGTCAACTCTTAAAAAGGAAACGCATGAAATTGAGAACAACCGTGCTGCTGTGGATATGTCTGATATCCGTGCTGGCAGTGGCACAAAATTCAGCTGTATCCACTTTTCAGCTGAAAGGTATCCTGCTCGATTCGTTGACGCAGGAGGGAGAACCATACGCTACCATTCGTGTGGCACGTAAGTCGGCACCCGACAAGCCGGTGAAAATGATGGTTTCGGATATGAAAGGACGCTTTCAGGAAAACGTGAAGGGAACCGGTGATTTCATTATGACCATAACTTCGGTGGGGCGTAATTCCATCATAAAGAATTTCTCGGTCAAGGCCGGGCAGAAGTTGGTGGACTTTGGGACAATGTATGTCACCGACGCGTCCAACGAACTGGGACAGGTGGAAGTCGTGGCACAGAAGCCGCTGGTAAAGGCTGACATCGACAAGATTGAGTACAATGTAAAAGACGATCCCGACTCCGAAACCAATACCCTGCTCGAGATGCTCCGCAAGGTGCCGCTGGTAACGGTAGACGGAGAGGACAACATCAAGGTGAACGGCAGCAGCTCGTTCAAGGTTTATGTGAACGGAAAACCCAACAACATGATGAGCAACAACCCGACGGAAGTACTGAAGAGCATGCCTGCCAATACCATCAAGCACATCGAAGTCATTACCAACCCGGGGCCGAAGTATGATGCTGAAGGTGTGGGCGGTATCTTGAATATCGTGACCGAAGGTGGCGGATTCGAGGGCTACACGGTAACGGTGAGCGGTAACGTGAGCAACCGTGGCGCAGGCGGAGGCTTGTTCGGAACGGTACAGAAAGGTAAGTTTACCGTGAGTGCCCGTTACAATTACAATTACAACAACAGTCCGCGCAGCTATTCGGGCGGTACGCAACGGGCTACGGACTCCAGTTCGGAAGTGGCCAATCTGGATTATGAAGGCAGCAGCAAGGGCAACGGCTCTTTCCAGTCGGGTAGTATGGAGGCCAGCTACGAAATCGATTCACTGAACCTGATCTCCGCTTCGTTCGGTCTGTGGGGCGGTGGAAACACAAGCAATGGCGGTAGCAACTATGTGGGTAATTCGCCGTTGGACAATCATCTGCTTTACAAGTACGGTATCGGTAATCATAGTAAATCGTCGTGGTACTCCATTGACGGTGGTGTCGACTACCAGCGTCTTTCGCCTACCGTGAAGGGACGGATGTTCACGTTGTCTTACAAGGTGAACACACGGCCGCAGACGTCGGATTCCTATTCCGAGTACGACATCTCCTACGGTCATGAAGACTGGACCGACTATCTGCGCCGTCTGCAGGATCAGCACAACGACGGCAGCCAGAATACGACTGAACACACATTCCAGGCCGATTATACGACGCCCATCGGCAAGATGCATACCATTGAGTCGGGCGTGAAGTACATCCTGCGCAACAATTCTTCGGACAACGACCGCTACCTGCGTACGGCCGCCGACCATTCGGACTATGTGTTCGATGAGGAATACAGTACGCACTACCGCCATCAGAACGATATCATTGCTGCCTATCTGGGCTATGGCCTGAAGTGGAAAAAACTGTCCGGCCGTCTGGGCGTACGCTACGAGCACACCATCGAGGATGTGAAGTATCTGTTGGGCCGCGGCGATGACTTCCGCAAGAACTTCGACGATGTGGTACCCTCCGCTTCGTTGGGTTGGAAGCTGACAGACTTGTCCAACCTCCGTTTGGGCTACAACATGCGTATCTATCGTCCCGGCATCTGGTACCTGAATCCCTACCTGAACGACAGCAATCCGTCCAGTCTCAGCCAAGGTAATCCGGAACTGGACAGTGAGAAAAGCCATGCTTTCGATTTGAGCTACAGTAACTTTACGCAAAAGTTCAATATCAATCTGTCGGCCCGCTATTCGTTTACGAACAACAGCATTCAGTCTGTTACCAACCTTGTGTCCGAGGATGACATCCCCGACCTTTCCGAGGACAAGAAGACAGGTAAGGATGTGCTTTACACAACTTATCAGAATATCGGAAAGAATCATAATTTCAACCTGAGTGCCTACGTCAACTGGAATGCTACCAAAAACACCCGTATCTATGCCAATCTGTTCGGCGGTTATACCAAGCTGAAGGGAGCGAACGGACTGGAGAACGACGGCTGGAACCTCTTTGCTTATGGTGGTGCGCAGCAGACCTTCAAGCACGACTGGCGCCTGAGTGTGAATGTATTCGGACAGACGCCGTGGATTATGTTGCAGGGAAAGGGTAGCAGTTTCTTCAGCTACAGCCTGAACCTGAACAAGTCGTTCATGAACCGCCGTCTGTCGCTCTCGGTTTTTGCCAGCAACTTTTTCCAGAAATACAATCGGTTTGACTCGCACATCGAAGGAAATGGATTCATACAAGACAGCTGGAACAAATATCCTCAGGTGCGTTTCGGTTTCAGTGTGAGCTACCGCATCGGCGAACTGAAAGCGAGTGTGAAGAAGGCTGCGCGTACTATCACAAACGACGATGTGAAGTCGGGCGGTGGCAGCGGCGCTGCTGGTGGAGGAGGCGGCGAATGATGTCGTCATGACTCCGGAAGTAAACAAGAATGAGGGTATCCCCGTATGTCGGGATACCCTCATTCTTGTTTTTGCATGTCCTCTGTCTGATGTCGTCAGAAGGGCAGATCGTCGGTCGAGTCTCCGCTCAGGAACTCGGGAGCTGCTGTAGGAGCCGGAGGAGGAGTCGGCATGCCGGGGACCGGTGCGGCGGCTTGTGCACTTACGCGTTCTACCTTCCAGGCACGGATACTGTTGAACCAGCGGTCCTGCCATTGGCGGGCGTCGATGTCGAACGAAACAGTCAGCTCTTCGCCCATCTGGATGTTGAACTGCTCGATTTTATCGGCTCCGAATACATCGAAGCACATTTTACGCGGATATTGGTCGTGGTTCTCTATCACGTACTCCTGTACCTTCCATTCGTTGCCAGTCTTGGATGTGCCGCTTCTGGGCTGCAATATGGCAATAATTCTTCCTGTAAATTCCATTGTAACTGTTCTGTTTTCTAATTTTTGATGGGGCGAAGTTACGTTTTTTTGGGAATATAGAAAGCATTCCACTCAGTTTTTCTCATCATATTCTTTGTCAGTAGGAAATTCTTTTGTTAACTTTGTGCAGAAAACTCCAACTGGATGAAATAAAAAACCAAAATATTACGGATATATGAAATTTATTGTGTCGAGCACTGCGCTTTCCGGTCATTTGCAGGCCGTTAGCCGTGTGATAAATTCAAAGAACGCATTGCCTATCCTGGATTGTTTCCTGTTTGACCTGCAGGACGGAACCTTGTCTGTCACGGCTTCGGACAGCGAAACGACCATGGTCACTTCGCTCGAAGTGAACGAAAGCGATACGGACGGCCGTTTTGCCGTTACGGCCAAAACGTTGCTGGATGCCCTGAAGGAAATCCCTGAACAGCCCCTTTCATTTGACGTCAATCTGGATACGCTGGAAATCAACGTGCAATACCAGAACGGAAAATACAGCCTGATGGCACAGAATGCAGATGAATTCCCCCAACTGACTATGTTGGGCGAAAATGCGGTCCGCGTGGAAATCGACGCGCAAGTGTTGCTGGGCGGCATCAACCGTTCTGTATTTGCTACGGCCGATGACGAGCTCCGCCCCGTAATGAACGGTATCTACTTTGACATTACGACGGAAGACATCACGATGGTGGCTTCGGACGGACACAAGCTGGTGCGTTGCAAGACGCTGGCTGCCCACGGCAACGAACGGGCTGCCTTTATCCTGCCCAAGAAGCCGGCCAACCTGATGAAGAACCTCCTGGCTAAGGAGCAGGGACAGGTGACCGTAGAGTTCGACGAACGCAATGCTGTCTTCACACTCGAGGGCTATCGCATGGTATGCCGTCTGATAGAAGGCCGTTATCCCAACTATAACTCGGTGATTCCGCAGAACAATCCCTACAAGGTGACGGTAGACCGCCAGTCGCTGATCGGTGCCTTGCGCCGTGTCTCCATCTTCTCTTCACAAGCCAGCAGTCTGATCAAGTTGCGCCTGAGCAAGAACCAGATTACCATCTCGGCACAGGACATTGACTTCTCCACTTCTGCCGAAGAGACACAGAACTGCCAGTACGACGGCAACGACATGAGCATCGGTTTCAAGTCGACCTTCCTGCTGGACATCCTCAACAACATTTCGGCCGAAGAAGTGGTTATCGAACTAGCCGATCCTTCGCGTGCGGGTGTCATCATTCCTGTAGAGCAGGAAGAGAACGAAGACCTGCTGATGTTGCTGATGCCGATGATGTTGAACGATTGAACAAACAAGTAGTATAAGGGCCGGCAAGGCCTGCGAGTTGGCAAGACAGTAAAGCGGCGAGGGACTTTGGTCGGCGTAACTTTAGGGTCTTGTCAACTCGTTCGTTTGTCGGCCGCAATTAAATTCTATTTATGAAACTAAACCTGAAGAATCCGCTGGTGTTCTTCGATTTGGAGACCACCGGTACCAATATCAACAGCGACCGTATCGTAGAAATCTGCTACCTCAAGGTCTATCCCAACGGAAACGAAGAGTCGAAGACGATGCGCATCAATCCGGGTATGCACATTCCCGAAGCGGCATCGGCCGTACATGGTATCTATGATGCCGATGTGGCCGACTGCCCCACGTTCAAGGAAGTGGCCCGTAGTGTGGCCAACGACATCGAAGGGTGTGACTTGGCCGGCTTCAACTCCAATCGTTTCGACATTCCCCTGCTGGCCGAGGAGTTCCTCCGTGCCGAGGTGGACATCGACTTGAGCCGGCGTAAGTTTGTTGATGTGCAGGTCATCTTCCACAAGATGGAGCAGCGTACTCTTTCTGCCGCCTACAAGTTCTATTGCGGCAAGAACCTGGAGGATGCCCATACGGCCGAAGCCGACACAAGGGCTACCTACGAAGTGCTGATGGCGCAGCTCGACCGCTATCCTGAAGACCTGCAGAACGACGTGAACTTCCTTTCCGACTTCTCGAGCTTCAACAAGAATGTTGACTTTGCCGGCCGCATGGTTTACGACGACCAGGGTGTGGAAGTCTTCAACTTCGGCAAGTACAAGGGCATGCCTGTCGCCGAGGTGCTGAAGCGCGACCCCGGCTATTACGGCTGGATATTGAACAGTGACTTTACACTGAACACCAAGGCCATGCTGACGAAAATCCGTCTGCGTGAACTGACTCAGAAATAAAAGAAAACGTTTATGGCAAATGTATTGAAAGGCAAGAAGATAGTCTTGGGCATTACGGGCAGCATTGCCGCCTATAAGGCCTGCTACATCATCCGCGGTCTCATCAAGCGCGGGGCGGAGGTGCAGGTGGTCATCACGCCTGCGGGTAAGGAGTTCATTACGCCCATTACGTTGTCCGCCCTCACCAGCAAGCCCGTCATCAGCGAGTTCTTCGCCCAACGCGACGGCACGTGGAACAGCCACGTGGACCTGGGCCTTTGGGCCGACGCCATGCTGATAGCGCCTGCTACCGCTTCGACCATCGGCAAGATGGCCAACGACATTGCCGACAACATGCTCATCACGACTTACCTCTCGGCCAAGGCGCCTGTATTCGTGGCTCCGGCCATGGACCTCGACATGTTTGCCCATCCGTCCACCCAACAGAATCTGGAGAAGCTCCGTTCCTATGGCAACCACATCATCGAGCCGGGTACGGGCGAACTGGCCAGCCATCTGGTGGGCAAGGGCCGCATGGAAGAACCCGAAAACATCATCCGTCACCTGGAGCGATACTTTGCGGCGCAGGAAGGTGACCTCAAGGGAAAGACTATCCTGATAACCACAGGGCCGACGTACGAAAAGATTGACCCCGTTCGCTTTATCGGCAACTATTCGTCGGGCAAGATGGGCTTTGCACTGGCCGACGAGTGCGCCAGCCGTGGCGCCCGTGTCCTGCTCGTGACGGGACCTGTACAACGCACAACCCGCTATCCGATGGCCGAAAGGCGCGATGTGGAGTCGGCCGCGCAGATGTACGAAGCCGCTACTTCGCTCTTCCCCCAGGCCGATGCCGCCATCCTCTGTGCGGCCGTAGCCGACTATACGCCCGAGCATGTGGCCGACGAGAAGATCAAGCGCGAGAAGACGGGCGACATGACCCTCGCCCTGAAACCTACACAGGATATTGCCGCCGCATTGGGCCGGATGAAGGCCGATTCGACCGAACGGAAAGTGCTGGTGGGCTTTGCGCTCGAAACGCACAACGAGCAACAGAATGCCGAAGACAAGCTGAAGCGCAAGAATCTGGACTTCATTGTCCTGAATTCGCTGAACGACAAGGGGGCAGGTTTCCGTTGCGACACCAACAAGGTGACCCTTATCGATGCCGAAGGCCGTAGGGAATACCCGCTGAAAACCAAAGATGAGGTGGCCGCCGACATCGTTGACCGGTTGGCCGAAGTATTGAATCAATAGAAACGGAGTAAGATACTATGTTGCGTTCGCTCTACATACAAAACTATGCGCTGATCGAGAAGCTGGACATAGGCTTCGGCAGTGGTTTCTCAGTCATCACAGGCGAGACAGGTGCCGGCAAGTCCATCATTTTGGGAGCCATCGGCCTGTTGCTGGGTCAGCGTGCCGACGTGAAGTCCATCCGCAAGGGGGCTTCGAAGTGTATCATTGAAGCGCGCTTCGACGTGTCGGCCTACGGCATGCAGCCCTTTTTCGAAGCCAACGAACTGGAGTACGAAGACGAGTGCATCCTGCGCCGCGAGCTCTATGCTTCGGGCAAGAGCCGTGCCTTCATCAACGACACGCCTGCCTCGCTGGTACAGATGAAGGAACTGGGCGAACTGCTCATCGACGTCCACTCCCAGCATCAGAACCTCTTGCTCAACAAGGAGGGCTTCCAGCTGAACGTGCTCGACCTGCTGTCGCACGACGACGCCGAGCTGGCCGCCTATCAGAAGTTGTACAACGACTGGCGGCAGGCCCGTCAGGACCTGGAGGCGCTTGTGGCCCGTGCCGAGCAGAGTCGTGCGGATGAGGACTATATCCGCTTCCAGCTGGAGCAACTGGAGGAAGCCAACCTTACCGACGGCGAGCAGGAAGAGCTGGAGCAGGAAGCGGAGATGCTGACCCATGCCGAAGACATCAAGGCCGGCCTCTATCGGGCCGGACAGGCGCTGAACGCCGACGAAGGCAGTGTGCTCGAAGCCTTGAAGGACTGCCAGAATACGATGATGGGCTTGCGATCGGTCTTTGCTCCTGCGGGTGAACTGGCCGACCGTCTGGACAGCGTCTACATCGAGCTGAAGGACATTTCGCAGGAGTTGGCCGACAAGGAAGAAGAAGTTGAATTCAACCCCGCCCGCCTTGACGAAGTGAACGCCCGCCTCAATCTCATTTATTCTCTCCAGCAAAAGCACCGTGTTGATACGGTCAAAGCACTGCTTTCCTTGCAGGAAAACTATGCTTTGCAACTTTCGGCCATTACGTCGTCCGACGAAGACATCGCCCGCCTCGAAGCGCAGGTAAAGGAGCTCTTCAGCCAGGTCACCGCGCAGGCACAGGTATTGACCGAAGCGCGCACCCGTGCCGCCCGTGAAGTGGAGCGGCAGATGGCCGCACGGCTGGTGCCGCTTGGCATGCCCAATGTCCGCTTTCAGGTGGAGATGGGCGTACGCAAGGAGCCGGGTGTGCATGGAGCCGATACGGTGAATTTCCTCTTCTCGGCCAACAAGAACGGCGTGTTGCAGAACATTTCGTCCGTGGCTTCGGGTGGTGAGATAGCGCGTGTCATGCTGTCCGTCAAGGCCATGATAGCCGGAGCCGTCAAGTTGCCTACCATCGTGTTCGACGAAATCGATACGGGTGTGTCAGGCGAGATTGCCGATCGCATGGCCGACATCATGCAGGAGATGGGCGACAACGACCGTCAGGTCATCAGCATCACCCACTTGCCGCAGATAGCCGCGCGCGGACGCGCCCACTATAAAGTATATAAGGAAGACAACGAGGTGGAGACGAACAGCCACATCCGTCGCCTGACCGATGACGAACGGGTGGAGGAACTGGCCCACATGCTGAGTGGAGCCACCTTGACCGAGGCCGCGCTGAACAACGCCCGTGCCTTGTTGAAACTGGATAAATAAACTAATAAGATAAACGAATGACAGACAAAAGCGAAATGATTTTCGGCGTCCGTGCCGTGATAGAAGCCATACAGGCCGGTAAGGACATCGACAAGATACTGGTGAAGAGAGACATACAGAGCGACCTGTCCAAGGAACTGTTTGCCGCACTGAAAGGAACACTGATACCTGTCCAGCGGGTGCCTGTGGAGCGCATCAACAAGATTACGCGCAAAAACCATCAGGGCGTGGTGGCCTTCGTCTCGGCCGTCACCTACCAGAAGACGGAAGACCTCGTACCCTTCCTCTTCGAGCAGGGCAAGAACCCGCTCTTCGTGATGCTCGACGGCGTGACGGACGTACGCAACTTCGGCGCCATCGCCCGTACTTGCGAGTGTGCGGCGGTCGATGCCGTCATCATCCCTGCCAAGAACAGCGTGACGGTGAATGCCGATGCCATGAAAACCTCGGCCGGTGCCCTGCATACCCTGCCCGTGTGTCGTGAGCAGAGCCTGAAGGAAACCCTGCAATACCTCAAGAACAGCGGCTTCCACATCGTGGCCGCCACCGAGAAGGGCGACTACGACTACACGAAGGCCGATTATACCGGCCCGATGTGCATCATCATGGGTGCCGAAGACAAGGGCGTTTCCTACGACAACCTGGCCTTGTGCGACGAGTGGGTGAAGATTCCCATGCTGGGCACCATCGAGTCGCTCAACGTGTCCGTGGCGGCCGGCATCCTGATTTACGAAGCTGTGAAACAACGAATTAATTGATATATGCCGATGAATAAGAAAATATTTTTGCTGTTTGCCATCTCACTGGTGGCTCAGTGGGCCTTTTCACAACCCAAGTGGGTGGAGAAGGCCAAGCGTGCCGTGTTCTCCGTCGTCACCTACGACAAGGATGACAAGATGCTGAACACGGGCAACGGATTTTTTGTGAGTGAAGACGGAGTGGCCCTGTCGGACTATTCCCTGTTCAAGGGTGCGCGCCGTGCCGTCATCATCAATTATGAGGGTAAGGAAATGCCGGTCGACGCCATCATGGGAGCCGACGATATGTATGATGTCGTGAAGTTCAAGGTAGCCATTACGGAGAAGAAAGTGCCGTCCCTGACACTGGCCGCTTCGGCTCCGGCTGTGGGCAGCGAGGTGTATCTGTTGCCGTACTCCACCCAAAAGAGCCGTACCTACACGGCCGGCAAGGTGAAAGCCGTAGACAAGGTAGCCGACAACTATTCATACTACACCCTCAACCTGCGGCTGAAAGACAAGATGGTCAGCTGTCCGCTGACAACGGTAGACGGCGCCGTGTTCGGTCTGGCACAAAAAGCCAGCGGACAGGATACGGCCAGCATCTGTTATGCCGTCGATGCCAACTATGTGATGAATCAGAAGATTTCGGCTCTGGCCTATGGTGACATGGCTTTGAAGGGCATCGGTATCAAGAAAGCATTGCCTCCCACCGAAGAAGAAGCGTTGGTTTTCCTCTATATGGCTTCTTCCCAGCTTTCGCCTGAGAAGTATATGGAAGTGCTCGACGATTTTATCCGCCAGTTCCCCGAAAACCCCGACGGTTATCTGCGTCGTGCTTCCCAGCGCCAGCTGACGGCCAACGATGATACTTCGATGGACAAGGTGTACGACGATATGGAAAAGGCGCTCGATGTGGCTTCCAAGAAAGACGGTATTTACTTCAGCCGTTCCAAGATGATTTACAACTACGTCCTGAATCATGCCGACAAGCCTTATGCTGACTGGTCGCTCGACAAGGCGCTTGAGGAGGCCCGTAAGGCCGTCAGCATCGATCCGCAACCGGTTTATGTACAGCTGGTGGGTGATATCCAGTATGCCAAGGGTGACTATCCGGCTGCTTTGGAAGCCTACAATACTGTGAACCAGTCCGATTTGGGTTCGGCCGCCACTTTCTTTACCACAGCCAAGATCAAGGAAGCTATGAAAGAACCTGCCGAAGAAGTGCTGGCCCTGCTCGACAGTTGTGTGGCCCGCTTCAACAAACCTTATACGCAGGAGGCGGCTCCCTATCTGTTGGAGCGTGCACAGGCCCGCATGGTAGCCAACCAGGCCCGCAATGCAGTGGTGGACTATGATGCCTACTATGAGGCGGTGAAGGGTAATGTGAACGATGTCTTCTACTATTATCGCGAACAGGCAGCCCTGAAGGCCCGCCAATATCAGCGTGCATTGGACGACCTGGCCAAAGCCATCGAACTCAATCCGAAGGAACTGACCTATCGGGCCGAGCTGGCTGTTGTCAACATCCGTGTAGGACGCAACGAAGAGGCCATCAAAGTCCTCAAGGATGCGTTGGCCGTCGATGCCAAGTATGCCGAAGCCTATCGCCTGATGGGTATTGCCCAAATACAGATGAAACAGAAGGAGGCCGCCTGCGAAAGCTTCGCCAAGGCCAAGGAGTTGGGCGACCCCAATGTGGATGCCCTTATCGAAAAGCACTGCAAGTAGATTTAGAGACCCGATAAAAAGAAAGAGGATGCGCGGTGTGCGTATCCTCTCTCGGGGCTTCCCCCTTCTTAGTTAAGTCTAGGTATGAAAAAAAGGTTATGAGTGAATATTGCTTTACGCATTCACTACTATAAATGCAGGCTGGAAGAAAATACTGCACGGTTGGAGAAAAAATTTTTCCCAACTGGAGGAAAGAGAAAAGATACACCGAACTAAAATTTACAAGAACATGAAGAAAGTAATTTGCAGTCCGAAGGCACCAGGTGCCATCGGACCTTACAGTCAGGCTATCGAAGCCAATGGAATGGTGTTTGTATCAGGGCAGCTGCCCATCGATGCGGCTACCGGCGTAATGCCCGAAGGGGCTGCCGCACAGGCCCGCCAGTCGCTTGAGAACGTAAAACACATTCTCGAGGAGGCAGGCTTGGGTATGGCCAATATCGTGAAGACGACCGTTTTCCTGGCCGATATGTCTCTCTTTGCCGACATGAACTCGGTATATGCCACTTATTTCGAGGGCGATTTCCCCGCCCGTTCGGCGGTAGCCGTGAAGGCGCTGCCCAAGGATGCCTTAGTGGAGATTGAGTGCATCGCGGTGCGCTAACAGGTCGGCCACAATGAAACTGCTGCCTCCCACGAAGATGAAGTCTTCGGGGAGGCTTTTTTCTTGTGCGGCCCTGACGGCGGCGGGTACGTCGGGGTAGCATTCTCCCTTCAATCCGGCCTCTTCGGCCTGTCTTTTCACTTCTTCAGCGGGCAGGGCACGCTTCACGCTGGCTTGGGTGAAGTAGTAGACGGCGTCACGTGGCAACATGGCCAGTACGCCGCGGATATCCTTGTCGTTCACCATGCCCATGACGATGTGCAGCCGGCGGTAAGTCTGTTGTTTGAGCTGCTCTACAATGTAGCGGATGCCGCCCACGTTGTGTCCTGTATCGCAGATCAGGGTAGGAGCATCCTGCAACTTTTGCCAGCGTCCCATGAGTCCCGTCAGACGGGTGACGTGCGCGAAGCCACTCCGCACGCTGGTACCGTCGATGCGGTAACCGGCTTCCTTCAACAGGGGCAGGGCGGTGAGTATCGTCTGTTTATTCTTTTTCTGGTACAGTCCTTTCAGTTCGAATTCGATGCCCGGATAGTCTTCGCGGTCATAGTCCTCGGCAAAGTAGATGGGGGCGTGCATCTCGGCTGCCTTGGCCAGGAAGACGGGCTTCGTCTCAGGAGTCGTTTCGCCGATGACTACGGGTGTGCCTTCCTTGATGATGCCTGCCTTCTCGCCCGCTATCTGTGCCAGCGTGTGACCCAGGAACTGCACGTGGTCAAAGCTGATGTTGGTGATGATGCACAGGTCGGGGCGGATGATGTTGGTACAGTCCAACCGACCTCCCAGGCCTACCTCGATGACGGCCACGTCTACCTGTTCGTCGGCAAAGTAACGGAAAGCCATGGCGGTGGTCAGTTCGAAGAACGACGGGTGGAGCGGTTCGAAGAAGGCCCGTTCCTTCTCCACGAAATCTATGACATATTCCTCTGATATGGGTTGCCCGTTCACGCGGATACGCTCGCGGAAGTCTACCAGATGGGGCGATGTATAGAGCCCCACGCGATAGCCGCTCTCCTGCAGGACGGCGGCCAGGGTGTGCGAACAGGAACCCTTGCCGTTGGTGCCCGCCACGTGGATGGTGCGGAAGCGGCGGTGCGTGTGTCCGAAGTGTTCGTCGAGGGCGAGGGTGTTCTCCAGTCCCTCCTTGTAGGCGGCGCTTCCTACCTGTTGGAACAGAGGCGCGCTGTTGTATAAGTAAGATAAAGTGCTCTGATAGTCCATCATTTGAAATATTTAACGGGAAACGAATCCTTTCTATCTACTAATTTGTTATCTTTATAGGCGACCAAGATAGCGGCTCATCCCCTATCTTTGGCGGGCAAAGATATTAACTATTTAAATCTTATGAGTTATGGGAGCCAAGAAAAATTTTGTAATCGACACGAATGTAATCCTGCACGACTACAAGTGTCTGAAGAATTTCCAGGAAAATGACATTTATCTTCCCATTGTGGTACTCGAAGAACTGGACAAGTTCAAGAAAGGCAACGAGCAGATCAACTACAACGCCCGCGAGTTTGTCCGCGAGCTGGACGAAATCACCGATGACAATCTTTTCACGAAAGGGGCTCCTCTGGGCGAAGGCCTGGGCAAGCTGTTCGTCGTGACGGGCAACGTGGAGTCCAAGCGCGTGTATGATTCCTTCCCCGAGCACAAGCCCGACCATCAGATACTGGCCGTGACCGACTGGCTGATGACGAAGTATCCCAAGACGAAAGCTATCCTTGTCACCAAGGACGTCAACCTGCGGATGAAGGCCCGCTCTGTCGGCATCCTCTGCGAGGACTACATTACCGACAAGGTGGTCAACGTGGACATCTTTGAGAAATCCAATGAAGTGTTCGAAGGCACCGACCCTGCATTGATCGACAACATCTACTCCTCGAAAGAAGGCATCGACATCAGCGAGTTCCCCTTCAGGGATGTAATCCATCCCAACGAGTGCTTCGTGCTGAAGAGCGACCGCAACAGTGTCCTGGCCCGTTATAACCCGTTCAGCCATACCGTGTGCCGCGTCAACAAGTCGAAGAACTACGGTATCGAGCCGCGCAACGCCGAACAGAGCTTCGCTTTCGAGGTGCTGAATGACCCCAATATCAAGCTTGTGGCGCTTACGGGTAAGGCCGGTACGGGAAAGACCCTCTTGGCCTTGGCCGCCGCCTTGCGTCAGATGAACGAATACAAGCAGATTTTGCTGGCCCGTCCCATTGTGGCCCTGTCCAACAAGGACATCGGCTTCCTGCCCGGTGATGCGGGCGAGAAGGTAGCGCCTTACATGCAGCCCCTGTTCGACAACCTGAACGTCATCAAGCACCAGTTTGCCGCCAGCTCCAGCGAAGTGAAGCGGCTGGAGGATATGCAGAAGAGCGATCAGCTCGTCATCGAGGCCCTGGCCTTCATCCGCGGGCGAAGCCTGAGCGAGACCTACTGCATCATCGACGAGGCACAGAACCTGACGCCCCACGAGATAAAGACCATCATCACCCGTGCAGGCGAGGGCACGAAGATGGTATTTACGGGCGACATCCAGCAGATTGACCAGCCCTATCTGGACAGCCAGTCCAACGGCCTTGTGTATATGATCGACCGCATGCGCGACCAGAACCTCTTCGCCCACGTCAACCTTGTGAAGGGCGAGCGCAGTGAGTTGAGCGAACTGGCCAGCAATCTGATGTAAGCATCCGATGCCCTATGGACGGGCATTCACTCTACTTGAATAAAGCAATGCTTTCTCCAGTGAAAAGCATTGCTTTTTTTATGGCAAAACATTGCTTCTTTTCAGTCAAAACATGGCCGCTTTTGAGGAGGAACATTGCCGCTTTTTGCCGATAGCAATAGATCCCTTTTCAGAAAGAAAGATTCCTCCTGCGAAGAGCAGGTATTTAGGCAGGGGAAAGTATCCGTTTATCCTGCTTAAACAATCAGATTTCCCTGCTCGGATAATCTTTTATCTGTCTTCAAGGGCCTCTTCTCGAGTGGGGGTATTTTGTTGGTTCCTATTCGGACGGGTGAATGCCGAACTTGTTATTTTGCATCTGATATGTTTGTTCGTTTCATTGTTTTGGCTTATCTTTGGATAAATAGATTACCATTGTTGTAAGTGGTTTGTATATAGAGATCTCTTAAACGGGGAATAAATGTTCGTGTAAAATAATTTGTTAGGATGAAGGTTGTCGTTTGTTTGCTTTGTTTTCTGCTATGTGCCTGTACCAATCGAAAAAATACGGGAGAAATGTCGGGATACGATTGTAGCCTGGACAAGATACCAGAGGTGGTTCGTTGCTACAAATCGTCGTTGTATAAGGATGTCAATGTACTGATACTCGATAGTTTGGCTCCTCCTTTGCGAGGAATTGTCAAGATGCAGGAGTGTGAGAAAGGTTTGTATGTGTTGGATGCGAGCAATGCGCTGTTTCTATTTGACAATCGGGGGAGATACCTGCGACAGATAGGTGGAGTTGGAAACGGGCCGGGCGAGTATCGGGCTATTTCTGATTTTGTGGTCGATCCGGTCAGTCAGTCAATCTATGTACTGGAATCCACCGTACAGGCCATATACGTTTATGATGGTGTGACGGGCCGCTTCACCCACTCCATAAAGCTGGACGACGAGGAGTATCGGAGCCGTTACCTTGGTTATTGTGACGGTTCCCTTTTTACTGATTTATATCCTAAAGGAGAGGGAAACTATCTTCTCCGGAAAGTGTCTTGGCATCGCAATGAACCTGATGAGTATTTTTTGGACCGTTCGGTGGACAACTTGGGCTGGCCACATGTTTCCGGCACCTCTCCATTCTATCAGTCGGGACATGGGAGCTTTTATTTTGTCCCGACTTTCTCCCGAAAAATTTACGAGTGGAGGACGGATGGCATCCGGCCTTTCTTTACGGTGGATAGCCGTGAGTGGATGGACCGTAGGACGGTGGACCGTGCTTTGGAAAAAGGGTGGAAGGAGCTGATAGATGCCAATCGGTTTTACAATCTTTCCTCTCTGGTGGTCAATGACCGTTTTGTTTTGTTTAATTGCCAGCAAGGCAATCAATTGAAGTATGTTTGGGCTGATATAACTTTGGGTGGAATGAAGAGAGCCAGTTTGTTGGTGGACGATGTCTTGTTTGTCAAGGAGGACGACGTTTGTCTGCCTGCCCGTTACGGTACAACGGATTTTAATGGTGATTACTATTACATGCAACCCAGGGAGATAGCCGGCTTCTGGAAACAGATGAAAGCTGAGAAGCTTCCGGTTGCTCTGAAAGGTAAGCTGAATGACGTACGGATGCTTCAGGATATGAATCCGGTTATTTTATATTATACATATAAATAGCTTCCTTGAGAGTTTCAGATAACAGAAAGGGCTACAGCACAATGGAAAAATCGTTCTTCCCAAGTGATGCAGCCCTACTTATATTTCCGCAGGAGTTATTCGTGCGAAGCGAAATACTTCAGGAACTGTGTACGTTCGAAAGTATTTACGCCCTTCACGTCGCCCACGTTCAGCTTGCCTTTGAATTGTGCGATGCTTTCCATACCCTTGCTTGCCATCCAGTCGGCCACGAATTTGTTGTATTCGTTGATGACGGCGGATGATTCCTTGTAGAGTACACTGCAAATCTCTACGGCCGAGGCACCGGCCAGAATGGATTTCACTACGCCTTCGGCCGAGTGAATACCGCCCGAGATGGCATAGTCTATCTTGCTGACAGCTGCCGAAGCGATGCCCGTCCAGCGGAGTGAGTTGGCCAGGTCGGCCTCGTTGCTGAACACGTCGCCTGCCACTTGCGTCATCTTGTCGATGTTGATGTCCGGCTGGTAGAAACGGTTGAACAGTACTACGGCGGCGGCTCCGTTGGCATAGAGCTGGTCGATGAGGGCCACAGGGTTGGTCAGGTTGCTGCCCAGCTTCATGATGACGGGCATCTTGACCGTCTTTTTGATGTGGCGCAGGATGTCGATGTGACGCTGCTCAAAGCTGCCATAGGTATATTGTACGTCGGTCTGCAGAGCCAGGATGTTGATTTCCAGGGCGTCGGCTCCGGCTTCCTCGATTTGTTTGGCAAAGTCGGCCCATTCGTCGTCCTTGTAGCAGTTGATGCTGGCGATGACAGGGATGTCGCATACCTTCTTGCTCTCGCGTATCAGGTTGAGGTATTCGCCCAACTTGTGCTGGCGGATGTAGCCTACAAGGTAGTCGCTTCCTTCGGGATACATGTTGGGATCGCCGTGCCAGTCGGCTTCCATCATAATCTGCTCCTCGAAGAGTGACTTCAGTACGATGGCTCCTGCTCCGGCTTCGCAGAGCTTCTGGTTCTTGGCGGCGCTGTCTGTGAGGCCCGAACTGCTGACGATGATGGGGTTTCTCAGGGAAAGCCCGGCGAATGTTGTTTGTAAAGTTGTTGCCATGATGTTCTATTTTTAAGATTAATAAATTCGTTCTCCGAAGATTTTGCTGCCAACGCGTACCAGTGTGCTGCCTGCGGCGATGGCTTCGTGGTAGTCGTGCGACATGCCCATCGAAAGTTCACAGAAGGCCTCGTCGTCGGCAAACCAGGCGGCCTTTACTTCCTGGAAGAAGTTACTTAAGGAACGGAATTCCTCCCTGATTTGTTCGACGTTCTCCGTGTTGGTTGCCATGCCCATGAGGCCGCACAGGCGGATGTGCTCCAGCTGACGCCATTCTCCGTCGGCCAGCATCTGGCGGCATTCGTCAAAGCTGAAACCGAATTTGGTTTCTTCGCGGGCAATGTGCAGTTGGAGCAGACAGTTCACTGTGCGTCCGGCTTTGGCAGCCTGCTTGTCCACTTCGGCCAGGAGCTTGAAGGAGTCGATGCCATGAATCAGTGCTACGTAGGGCACGATGTATTTCACTTTGTTGGTCTGCAGGTGGCCGATGAAATGCCATTCGATGTCCTTTGGCAGACTTTCGTACTTGGCCGTCATTTCCTGCACCTTGCTTTCGCCGAAGATACGCTGTCCGGCCCGATAGGCCTCTTCGATGGCCTCGTTCGGGTGGAACTTCGATACGGCTACCAGCCGTACGCCGGCCGGCAGCTCGTTCTGTATTTCTTTAATGCGTTCTCCTATCATAATCTTTCTGATTCTTTATACTTCCGGCTTGTCGTCGGGCTCAACGCTATAGGGATAAACGTCCATGAGTGGTGTTTCAGCCACAGAGGCTATCTGATAATCGGCCATGGTGCCCTTCATGCCTTCGTCCAGTTTCTTTACGGCGTCGCGCAGATCGGCTGCTTGTACCAGTACCTGGGTGGAAGTCTTTTTCTCGGCTCCGCTCTTTTCATCCAGTGTGATGAAGACAAGCTTGCACTTGAACCAGCGGTCGGCGGCCTCTTCATCACAAGGGAACAGTTCGCTGTAGTTGGCACGTTTGATGTCGGCCACGGTAAATTCGCCGCTGATGAACGGGGTGATTTCCTCAATGATGCGCGCTTCGGCTTCGGTAAAGCTCAGTGCGTCGACCAGATAGGGTTCGGTCACCTTCTTGTTCATACCGTTTTCCATTGTCTTTTCGTATCGAATCTTGCATTCGAACCATGTATGCATTGCCATAATGATCAGTCTTTTAGTTGTCTGTTGATTATAATACATCTGTTAATTCACCACAAAGATAAAACTTTTCGTACGAAGTACGCAAGATAAGTTTTAAGATTTGCTGCCGGTGGACGATTTTCGGTTTGCATTGGAATGTAAAGCCGTTGAAACGTTCTTTTAACAGGGTTGTGATACCTTCCTCCAAACTTTTTTCTACTTTTGCTTGTTATCAATAAGAACTTAAAGGAAAAAGAAAAATTATGGCAACAACAAATTTCAAAGGACAGCCGGTGAGATTGATCGGCGAATTTATACAGACGGGTACGGTAGCTCCCGACTTCGAATTGGTGAAGACGGATTTGTCTGCCTTCTCGTTGAAAGAACTGAGTGGAAAGAATGTGGTATTGAATATATTCCCGAGTCTCGACACGGCTGTGTGCGCGACCTCGGTCCGTAAGTTCAACAAGCTGGCCGCTTCGCTTCCCGATACGGTCGTATTGGCTATCTCGAAAGACCTGCCTTTCGCCCATGCGCGCTTCTGTACGACAGAGGGCATCGAAAATGTAGTTCCATTGTCGGATTTCCGCATTTCCGATTTCGATGAAAATTATGGCGTCTGCATGGCCGACGGTCCGTTGGCTGGTTTGCTGGCCCGTGCGGTGGTCATCATAGGTAAGGACGGCCGGGTAGTCTATACGGAACTGGTACCTGAAATTACGCAGGAACCGGATTATGACAAGGCGTTGGAGGCTCTGAAATAAAGAATTTCCCGAATACAGACGAGGGTGTGGCAGCGTAAGCATCAGGCTTATCGGGCCACACCCTCATTCGTATGGTAGGGATATAATGCGGAAGCGGATTTATTTGGCTGTCTTGGCCGACAGTTTCTCGAGGAAGTAGACCATCAGGAAACCAATCAGCATCAGGCCCACAGCTTCACCGATATAGGCATTGGGCAGGATGTTGGTTTCGATAGGCATACCGTGTGTGTTGTCTACAATCTCTTTCCAGGGCCATACCTTGTTGAGCGATCCCAACATGAATCCGGTCAGCACAGCCAATGTGATGTTACGGAAATGCTTCAGGGCAAACGACAACAGGCGTGAGAAGCTGGTGATACCGATGAGGGCACCGGCAGCAAAGATGGCCAGCGTCGTAACATTGAGTGTCTTCACCGCTTCCATGATGTAGAAATATTTACCCAGCAGAACGAGGATGAAGCTGCCCGAGATGCCCGGCAGAATCATGGCACAGATAGCGATGGCACCGCACAGGAAGATGAACAGCGGATGGGTAGATGTCTCGGCAGGTGTGGCAACGGTGATGTAATAGGCTATAATGGCACCGGCTATAAATCCGGTCACGGTTTTCCAATTCCATCCCTTGATGTCCTTTCCTACAAACCAGGTGGAGGCCAGTACCAGACCGAAGAAGAACGACCACACCAATATGGGGTGGTTGGTGAGCAGCCAGGTGATGACCTTTGCCAGTGAAAAGACGCTGATACCTATTCCCAGCAGGAGCGAAAAGAGGAAGTTTCCGTTGATTTTCTCCCAGAACTGCCCCCACTTGCCTGTGAAGAACAGACGGATGCTTTCCGCGTTTATACTTTTGATTGTTTCTATCAGTTCGTCGTAGATGCCTACAATGAAGGCAATGGTACCGCCCGAAACGCCGGGCACGACATCGGCCGCACCCATACCCATGCCTTTCAGGGTGACGAACAGGTAGTCTTTCAGTTTTCGTTTCATGATTGTCCTTTCTGTTTATATGTATCTTTTAGGGGTCATTAGCTTGAGATATTCTTCCATCAGAACCTGAAGCTCTTCCGGAGTGGCGTCCTGGACGAAAGAAGTGATGATGAACATTTCCTTCTGGCTGAGCGGTGTGGGGTTGATGTTGTTGTAATGCAGAGCCTCCTTGTCCTTTCCTGCCAGAAGACAGGTGACGACGAAGCGCTTGTAGAGGCCTGGATAGTCGGGATCCAATTCTTCGACCTTTTTCAGCGCTTCGATGGCATAGTCGAACATGAAGGCTTCGCAGCTGTACAGGGATATCTCCGACCAGGTATGAGCTTCGGGGACTAGTTCGGATATCTCTTTCCACATATTCAGTCCTGTCTTCTTTTCTCCTTCTTCGATGAAAATCAATCCGCCTATCAGCTGTGCGTCTACGTTACAATAATCATTGTCCAATGCCTTCAGGCAATGTTGCATGATGAGTTGCTTGTTTTCTTCCTTATTTATCTTCTTCAGGCAGACAGCTATCGTGGAGTGGAGGTTGGAACGTGCGATGGGGTCTTTCAGCGTATTTTCCTCTTTCTGGGAGAGCAGCAGAAAGTGGTAGGCTTTCTGCCATTCCTGCCTGTCGACGTGGTATTGTCCGCGGAGCAGGTGGACGTAGGCATTGGTAATCGCTTTGCAGCGGACAGCTTCGTTGTAGCATTCAAATGCCTTGTCGCTGTTGTTCAGCTCCAGAAAAGCATATCCTTTTATCAGATAGGCTTCTCCCATGTCTTCGTCGGCCAGCAGGGCATAGTCGCAAGCGTCTATTGCCTTTTCGTATTGTCTCATTCCCAAATGACAGCGGGCAGCTCCTATCCAGTATTGGGGCTGGTAGGGCTTGCTGTCAATCAGTCGGTTGTAGTATACCAGAGACTCCTGATATTTCTGCTGGTCCAGCAGGCTGTCGGCCATGATGGCACAGTACTCCTGGTCATCGGTATTCCAATGCCAGTGCGACAGCCAGTCGAGGGCACACTGCCGTTGTCCGGCTTCAAGATACATATAGGCTACGTCGATGAGATTCTCTCTGCTGTATTTGTCTTCCAATGTGTCCAGCATCAGTTCCGCATCTTGCAGGCGTCCCTCTTCAACCAGAAGTCGGGCACGCAGGATGATGACGTCGGGACGTTCTTCCGTGAGCTGGCGGGCTGTCTGCTGGGCATGAAGAAGATCGTACTGGTCCAGATAAAGATAGACCTGCTCCACGAGCAGTGAAGTGTTGCCGGGATGCAGTTTCAATCCATGATCGATGGCTTTGGCAGCATCATCAAAACGGTTGCGCCGGCTGTACCATTCAGCGATGTCGGCCAGGTCTTCGGCATCCATATAGATTGGTTTCTGCTCGGCCTGGGCAGCTTCAAATTGCTCGACCAGCTCTATCAGTTCACGGTCTTTGTCCGACAGCAGGTTCTTGTTTGCCATGTCTTGAAGTCCTTTATTGATTATTTGTTTATTTTACCCCACGTATCCTTCAGGCCGACTGTGCGGTTGAATACCATTTTCTCTGCCGTAGAATCCTTGTCTACGTTGAAGTAGCCGATGCGTTGGAACTGCAGGTAGGTGAGCGGTTTCATGCCGGCGGCAAACTTCTCGACGTAGCAGCAGGGGAGCACCTTCAAGGAGTCGGGGTTGATGATTTCCTTCATGGCTGTCAGTGCGTCGCAGTTCTTGGCTTCGCGGATGGCTGCCAGTTCGTCGCGTGGATTTTCTACCTTCCACAGACGGTCGTACAGACGTACTTCTGCTTCCAGGCAGTGGGCGCAGCTCACCCAATGCAGGGTACCTTTTACCTTGCGGTTGGCGCCGGGCATTCCGCTCTTCGATTCGGGGTCGTATTCGCAATACACTTCCACCACTTCGCCTGCCTCGTTCTTCTTGCAGCCGGTGCATTTCACGATGTAGGCATTCTTCAGGCGCACCTCCTGGCCGGGCGTCATGCGGAAATATTTCTTCGGAGCATCTTCCATGAAGTCTTCGCGTTCCATCCACAGTTCGCGGCTGAACTCAATGGTGTGGCTGCCTTCCTCGGGACGTTCGGGGTTGTTGATGGCTTCCATTTCTTCTACCTGTCCTTCGGGGTAGTTGGTGATGACAAGTTTCACGGGGTTCAGCACGGCCGAGATGCGGGTGGCACGTTCGTTCAGGTCTTCGCGCACGGCGCTTTCCAGCAGGGCGAACTCGTTGAGGGCATCGTAGGTGGTGTAGCCTATCTTGTCGATAAACTTATGGATAGACTCGGGCGAATAACCGCGACGGCGGAAACCGCAGATGGTCGGCATACGAGGATCGTCCCATCCGTTGACCAGCCCTTCCTTGACGAGTGTCAGCAGGTTGCGCTTGCTCATCAGCGTGTAGCTCAGGTTCAGCTTGTTGAACTCGTACTGGCGCGGACGGTTGTCGTCCAGGTCTTTGCCTTCCTTCAGCCAGTCGACAAAGAGGTCATACAGCGGGCGGTGTACCACAAACTCCAGCGTACAGAGCGAGTGGGTTACGCCCTCGAAGAAGTCGCTCTGGCCGTGGGCAAAGTCGTACATGGGGTAGGCTTTCCATTTCGTACCCGTACGGTGGTGCGGATGTTTCACTACGCGGTAGATGATGGGGTCGCGGAAGTGCATGTTGGGGTTGGCCATATCAATCTTGGCGCGCAGCACCATGGCTCCTTCTTCCACTTCGCCGCTGTTCATCTTCTGGAACAGTTCCAGATTCTCTTCGATGGGGCGGTTGCGGTAGGGACTCTCTACGCCGGGCTGGGTGGGAGTTCCTTTCTGTGCCGCGATTTCTTCGGACGACTGTTCGTCGATGTAGGCTTTGCCTTCCTTGATGAGGCGGACGGCAAAGTCCCACAGCTGCTGGAAGTAGTCCGAAGCATAGTATTCGTTACCCCACTGGTAGCCCAGCCACTGGATGTCTTCCTTGATGGCTTCTACATATTCCACGTCTTCCTTGGTGGGGTTGGTGTCGTCGAAACGCAGGTTGCAGACGCCTCCGTGGGCGGCGGCAATACCGAAGTCAAGGCAGATGGCCTTGGCGTGTCCGATGTGCAGGTATCCGTTAGGCTCCGGCGGGAAGCGTGTCTGCACTCTGCCTCCGTTCTTGCCGTTGCTCAAGTCATTTTCCACTATTTGCTCGATGAAGTTCAGGCTTTTCTTTTCGCCTGTCTCTTCGCTTTTCAGTTCTGCCATACCTCTTATACATTAATTTATTATGGCTGCAAAAATACGACTATTTTTGGTAAAAAGCCATATTGTCTGCATATATCCTCATTTTTACTTGCCAAAACGGCTTGAACCGGATGTACGCGACTTTCATTTTCTTCCATTTCTTGGCGTCTGTAACAGATTTGTAACTTTTTTGAAATACATACTTCATCTTATTTTCACAAGACTTTAACGGCCTTTCGCTTCCTTTGCAGAGCAAAAATGCCGTAGAATCGGCAGAGGTTTTGGCGAAGCTGGATTTTTTGATTATTTTTGGCTTCCGTTACCGATGGGTTGGTGTAATGCAATAACTAAATAAATAGAAAGCTTTATGGTAAAATTTATCGAAAGTGAACTCGTCTTGCTGAAAAAGGAGATAGACGAAATGTGGACCTTGGTTTATAATCAGCTCGACCGTGCGGGTGAGTCCGTACTGACGTTGGACCGTGAACTGGCCCAGCAGGTCCTGGTACACGAGCGCCGTGTCAACGCCTTTGAACTGAAGATTGACAGCGATGTGGAGGATATCATTGCCCTTTACACGCCGGTGGCCATCGATCTGCGTTTTGTACTGGCTATGCTGAAGATCAATACCAATCTGGAACGTTTGGGTGACTTTGCCGAGAGTGTGGCACGTTTTGCGATAGACGAAAAGGAACTGACGCTTGATGCAGACCTCATCAAGGACCTGCGCCTGCAGGAGATGATAGAACATGTACTGGCCATGCTCGAACTGGCCAAGCGTGCTTTGCAGGAAGAAAGTCAGGAATTGGCCACTTCGGTATTTGCCAAAGACAATCTGCTCGACGAAATCAATGCCAATGCTTCGGTTCTGTTGGCCGACTATATCGTCAAGCATCCAGAGAATGCCTTGTCCTGTATCAACCTGGCCAGCGTGTTCCGCAAGTTGGAGCGTGCCGGCGACCACATTACCAATATCGCCGAAGAAATCGTATTCTTCATCGATGCCAAAGTGTTGAAGCACCACAATACGGCTGACGAAGGTTATCCCAAAGAGAAATAAGGAAACAAGGGGGAAAGGGTTGGAGATAGCGGCGGGAAAGCTCGGACAGACCTTTCAAAATCCTAATAAAACCAAAAATATATGAGAAAACATGTTATAAGACATACTTTTTTATTTGGCTGGTGAAGCGAAAAGGGTCTATCTTTGCACCGTTATCCTGAAAACAATCTTTTTACCTTAAAAAAAAACTAATACCTATTGAAGACTGAAAACGGGACTTTGTGAAAAGCTCCGTTTTTTTTGTGCCTGTATCTCGGAGGGGCAGTCCTGGCAAAGATAAATAGGATCGGTTTGACATTTTCTTGCCACGCGGGCTTATAAATCGAGATTTATACCTAAATTTGTCCAGCATAACATTTTAAACGACTTATATTATGTTTTCCGGAATAGTAGAAGAATGCGCCACGCTGGTGGCTATGGTTAGAGAACAGGAGAATGTGCATTTCACGTTCCGTTGTTCTTTTGTAGGCGAACTGAAGATCGATCAGAGTGTGGCTCACAACGGTGTTTGCCTGACGGTAGTGTCGCTGACCGACGATACCTATACGGTAACTGCCATGAAAGAAACCCTCGACCGCTCCAACCTGGGACAGTTGCAGGTGGGCGACGAGGTGAACGTGGAGCGCAGCATGATGATGAACGGGCGTCTGGACGGGCACATCGTGCAGGGACATGTGGACCAGACGGCCACCTGCGTCGACATACAGGATGCGGAGGGAAGCTATTATTTCACCTTCCGTTATGCCTTCGACAAGGAAATGGCCCGTCGCGGATATATTACGGTGGACAAGGGCTCGGTTACGGTCAATGGCGTTAGCCTCACCGTATGCAATCCTACCGATGACACCTTCCAGGTAGCGATTATCCCCTATACGTTTGAGCATACCAACTTCCATGCCATCCGCATCGGCTCGGTGGTCAATCTGGAGTTTGACATCATCGGCAAGTACATCAGCCGCATGATTCAGTATCAGTAATCGCGTGGTCGTATCATTTGTCAAGTGCTGGAATCATGGATTTTCTGCAATTGGCGGAGGCCCGCCAGAGTGACCGCGCGTACGAACGCCGGCCGGTAGAGCGTGAGAAGCTGGAGCGCATCCTGCAGGCGGCCTGCCTGTCGCCTTCGGCCTGCAACGCCCAGCCCTGGAAGTTTGTGGTGGTCGACGACCCCGAACTGGCTCTGCGGGTAGGGAAAGCGGCGGCCGGATTGGGGATGAACAAGTTTGCCAAGGAAGCTCCCGTGCATATTCTGATTGTCGAGGAGTCGATGAATGTCACTTCCTTTCTGGGTGCAAAAATCAAGGACAAGTATTTTCCGCTGATAGACATCGGCATTGCCGCAGCCCACATCACGCTGGCGGCCGAGAGCGAAGGACTGGGCTCCTGCATCTTGGGCTGGTTTGACGAGAAGGAAATCAAACGGCTGGTGGGCATACCCGCCGGCAAACGTTTGCTGCTCGACGTAGTGGTGGGCTATGCTGCCAAGCCTAAACGCAAGAAGTCGAGGAAGGGACTGGATAAAGTGGTGTCGTACAACCACTATTGAAAAAGGAAAAAGGCATGCAAGCTGGATTGGAAATCGCTTGCATGCCTTTTTTGTGCGGGTGATAGGACTCGAACCTACACGCCTTGCGGCACCAGATCCTAAGTCTGGCGCGGCTGCCAATTACGCCACACCCGCAACGGTGTTTGCTTGTTCAGCGGGGCAAAGGTAAAAAATATTTTTTGTTCTTCCAACTATTCCCGACGTTAGTTTCTCATTCCCCGCACCCTCTTCCTGCTCTTCCTGGGTTCATGCATCCGTTTCCCGTGCTGGAAACGCCCGTTTCCCGTGCTGGAAACGCCCGTTCCCTGTGCAGGAAACGCTCGTTTCCAGCGCATGGTAACACTCGTTTCCTACAATGGTAACGGGCGTTTCTTTATAGAGGGAACGGATTAAGGTACCGTCTTGAGGGAAATCAAGGCTTCACTTGCAACAGGTTTCGGGCCTCTTCGATGAGGGTGTCTACCCGGCGTTCGTAGGCGGCCACGGTATCCATGTCCATCTTGATGTCGGGGTCGATGCCGAATTCGATGTGTTGCTTGTCGGCATCGAGGTGCGGACTGGCTGAAAAGCGCACCACCCAGCCGTTGGGAAGCTCGGAGGTGAAGGGGAGGCCCGAACCGCCGCCGCTCTTGTCGCCCAGCAGGGTGACGTTGGGCATGTAGCGCATGGCGTTGATGAAGTCGTTCGTGGCGCTGTAGGAGTGACGGTTGGTCAGCACGACGGCCTTCTTCTGCCAGCGCACGCCGTCCGACGGATCGACGTAGATGGGTCCCGGTTCGGAGAAGTCGTTGTGCCCTTTGCCTGTCTTGTGTTGGATGTAGCCCGTCAGTATGCGTTCGTTGGTGAAGCGGGCGGCGAAGCGGGTGGAGTAAGTGAGGTTGCCGCCGCCGTTGTTGCGCACGTCGATGATGAGGCCGTTGCAGGCGGCCAGGTAAGAGAGGGTTTCGTCCAGATTGCCTTCGCCGATGGCGTCGGAGAAGGAGGTGTAGGAGATGTAGCCGATGTTGTCGTCCAGAATGGTATATTTCAGTCCGGAGGAGATGCGGTAATCACGCCCCAGGTATCGTTCGACGAGGCTTTCGTCGTAGTTGCGCGGGTAGTCCAGATACCAGTCCCAGTAACGGGCGGTGTTCGAGGCCGAGTAGAGGTTCACGTGCCCGTCCTTCAGCTCGGCCAGCATGTTGCCCAATACTTCGAACAGACCGTCGCTGCTCATGTCGGGGGTAATCAGCGGCTGGTATTTGTCGCGGATGGCATCCCAGTCTATCTGCTTGTAGTCCAGGAAGCAGTATTGTTCGTCGATGATTTTCCAGAGAGCTTCGAAGTTGCCTTGGGGGGTATTGTCGAATTCTTCTTCGCGGATGCAGCCCGAAAGCAGGACGAGGAGGGCCGCCGTCAGCAGAAGCGGAGTGCGGAAGAAGGCGGATATTTTCATAAGGAGTGCTTTTTCTTGTTGGACAATAGGTAGAATTCCTTGACGAAACCTACCATGAACACATGCGAATAGGCGTGTGTCCTCAGTTCGTTGATGCTGGACTGCTGGGCGTCCCATACGTAGGCCAGGCGCATCTTCATCCGTCCTATGGGCAGGTCGGCGGTGAGCATCTGGCGCAGGGAAGGCTGGTTGTGGAGCGAGGTGAAGCGTACCACACCGTCGGCATGACCCAGCGAGAAGATTTCGTAGTAGGACTGCCCGTAGTGGGGCGAGAACATCACGCCCATGACAGGCAGATTGGCCTGATAGCGCAGGGTGATGGGATAGCGCTTGATGCGCAGGTCCCAGATGGCCATGACGGAAGCGTCGAGGTTGACGTAAGCCCGCGCTGAAGCCGGATTGTTGCCGTTGTGCAGGTTATAGACGAAGCCGCCGTTCAGGTCGGCCAGTCCGCCGGCCAGCAGGCGGAAGTGGTCGGTCAGGCGGAAGTGGTAATGCAGGCCATAGTTCCAGTTGACCAGCGCGGAGAGGGTATTGTTGTTGTCCACGTGGTTGTGGGTGTAGTTCACATAGCCCTGGAAAAAGCTTTGGCGCGAAAGGTTTCCGTCGGCCCAGCGGGTCATGCGCATGCTTTCGCGCGAGAGGCGGAACTCAATGCCTTGATACTCTTGTGGCGACAGGTAGGTGTCGTACATGTTGGCCGCACCCACGCCGTAGAGGGTGGCGCGGGTGACGTAGCGGGTCGGGTCGTTCAGGGTGATGGAATCTGCGGGTGTCTGTGCCGTCAGGTTCCCGGCGGTCAGGAGCAGGCCTGCCATGATTCCTGTCAGTTTGTGGTTCATCATCTCAGTTCATTCAATTTTGCTTTTCGTACGTCAGAACAGTTTCATCTGCCCCGTCAGTTCGTCCAGTATGTCTCCTTCGCTCTTGTCCTGATCGGGGTCCAGGTTCTCGGGTTCCTCTTCAGGTTCTTCGGCGACGGGTTGTGGTTCGGGCTGGCGGGTCGGTTCCAGTTCGTTGATGGTGTCGATTGTATAGGTTGTCAGTCGCTTGCCCTTGGCCTTGAAGCCTTTGACGGCGATGAACTCGTCGGCCTCGATGACCATCGGTTCGCGGAAGCTGTCGTGCCCGCCGAACACCACTTCCAGTCGCGGATAGTATTCGTCGGTCAGCAGGATGAGCTTGCTGTTCTTGTTGTCGCCCAGGTAGTTCTGCTTGCGGCTGCCTGCCTCGAAGCAGAAACGCTTGATGTAGGGGTAGTTCTGCTGGTCGGCATCGTAGAGCACGGCTGTCCATACTTTGTTCGGGTCGAACTTCTCCATGATGCGGATGCCGTCCTCGTAGTGGTTGTTCACGTCGAAGTTGGTGGTATAGAAGTCGCCGTTGTTCAGCACCACGAGGATGAGTTCGTCGCTCTGGTATTCGCCCAGAAACTCGCCGCGGCCGTCATAGTTGAGGCGGAGCACATCGCGGTCGAACCACACCTTGCGTCCGCCCAGCGTGGAGCCGCCGCGCTGCTTCAGCGTAATCTTGTGTACAGGGTTGCGTGTCAGCATGTTGCCGATGGCCTGGCGCCCCTTGATGCCTATCCGGCTGAAGTCTTCTTCGAAGATGATCTTGCGGATGCGCGGGTTGGGCTTCAGCGTGACCTTGATGATTTCGGCCTCACCGTTGGGGTTGGCGCTGAAGTACATGATTTTGGAGTCGGGCGTACCTTGCGTTACGTCGTACTCGCGGTCGCGGATGATGGACGTCACGGCAAAGCGCTTGATGTAGGTCGTCCCGTTCTTGCCGTCGCGGTAGCACACGTTGTAGATGGTGCGCTTGTCGTTTTTCTTGAAGACGTTGGCGTAAAGGATGTTCTTGCCCACGAATTTCTTGTCGGCCACAGGCGTGATGAGGTAGCGTCCGTCGCGGAAGAAGAGGATGACGTCGTCCAGGTTCGAGCAGTTGGCCAGGAACTCGTCCTTCTTCAGGCTGGTACCGATGAAACCTTCTTCGCGGTTGATGTAGAGCTTCTCGTTGGCCTCGATGACCTTGGTGGAGTCGATGGTGTCGAAATTGCGCAGCTCCGTGCGGCGGGGGAAGTTCTTGCCATACTTCTCCTTGAGCATGCGGAACCAGTCGACGGTGTATTCTACGAGGTTGGCCAGATGGCGTTCGGTCTCCTCGATGTCGGCCTTCATGCGGGCTATCTGTTCCTCGGCCTTGTCGGAGTTGAACTTCAGAATGCGGGCCATCTTGATTTCCATCAGGCGGAGGATGTCATCCTTCGTCACCTCGCGGATGAACTGCGGATAGTAGGGCGTCAGGCGCAGGTCGATGTGCTCGCAGGCGGCGTCCATGTTCTTGGCCTGTTCGAATTCCTTGTCCTTATAGATGCGTTCTTCGATGAATATTTTTTCGAGCGAGGCGAAGTGCAGGCTTTCGCGCACCTCGTCGCGGTGTATTTCCAGTTCTCGGCGCAGCAGGTCGCGTGTGTTGTCCACCGACTTGCGCAGCACGTCGCTCACGGTGAGGAAGTGGGGCTTGCGGTCGTCGATGACGCAGCAGTTGGGCGAGATGCTCACCTCGCAGTCGGTGAAGGCATAGAGGGCGTCGATGGTCTTGTCCGACGAGGTTCCTGGCGTCAGATGCACCAGTATCTCGACGTTGCCCGACGTCAGGTCTTCCACCTTGCGTATCTTGATTTTGCCCTTCTCGCTGGCCTTCACAATGGAGTCGCACACGCTGGCCACGGTCTTGCCGTAAGGTATCTCGCGGACGGCCAGAGTCTTGTTGTCCACCTTCTCGATGCGCGAACGTACGCGCACCGAGCCGCCGCGCTCACCGTCGTTGTACTTCGACACGTCGATGCTGCCTCCCGTCTGGAAGTCGGGATAGAGGCGGAAGTCCTCGCCGTGCAGGTAGCTGACGGCGGCGTCGCACAGCTCGTTGAAGTTGTGCGGCAGAATTTTGGACGAAAGGCCGACGGCAATACCTTCCACGCCCTGCACCAGCAGCAAGGGGAATTTGACGGGCAGGGTGACCGGTTCGCGGTTGCGGCCGTCGTAGGACAGCTTCCACTCGGTGGTCTTGGGATTGAACACCACGTCGAGGGCAAACTTCGAGAGGCGGGCTTCGATGTAACGGGGAGCGGCGGCGCTGTCGCCCGTCAGGATGTTTCCCCAGTTACCCTGGCAGTCTATCAGGAGATCCTTCTGTCCCAGCTGCACCAGTGCGTCGCCGATGGAGGCGTCGCCGTGGGGGTGGAACTGCATGGTGTGGCCCACGATGTTGGCCACCTTGTTGTATCGCCCGTCCTCCATGCGCCGCATGGAATGCAGGATACGCCGTTGCACGGGCTTCAGTCCGTCCATGATATGGGGCACGGCACGCTCCAGTATCACGTACGAGGCATAGTCCAGAAACCAGTTCTGGTACATGCCGCTCAGTTGATGCTTCACGTTTTCGTCCTTCGTGTCGGCGGGTTTGTAGTCCGAATGTTCCTCCTTGCCTTCGTTCAGGCTGTCCTGTTCTTCCAGGTTCTTGTCAAAGTCTTCGCTCATATTGCTTGGTCCGTATGCTGTCGTCGATTTTTCGTTGCTGGCAAAAATAGCAAAAGGTAGGCGCATTGACAAATGAATAGCGGCGTTTTTTCGTTCGTATGTGGTGAACTATCAGTTATTCTGCTCAAAGCGATGGATTCCTTTATGATGGACATATTTGTTTTTGTGCATTTTTGTCATAGACTGTGTTTACTTAAAGAGAATGTTTTGTGGCTTTAATGTTGTTTAAAGTTATTTCTTATAAAAAAGAGCATCAGTCCCCTTTTGCATGGGTTGATGCTCTGTAGGTAATTGCAGTGAGTGATTACCTGTTATAATTGAGAGAGAACTTATGGGGAGTTTTGAACGATTTTAAGTTAGTAAGTTCTTGTTCATATTCATTTTTCCATCTTGTTGAATCGTAATGTACCCACATATTTTTTTAGTCGGTAGTTAATTGTGCATTTACCAGGCTGTTGTCTGTTTCGGTCAAATGTATACCATAGCTTTTATAGATGTATTTTCCTAGCACGTTATCTTTGTTCATAAGAATTTGCTGCCGATAGAATTCGGAGAATTTGGTTTTAATCTTTTCCACTTGTATGTCTTTCATTAGTTTGATACTATCGTGTGTTGCTTGTAGTCCGTTTAAGAATTCCTGAAGTCTCAGGTTTAAGTTCGTCCCTTGTACGGTTACATATTCGCTGATATTTATATTGATTTCTCCTGGTTCAATAATAACGGGCATGGATAGTATGTCAATTGAATCCGTTGGATTGCTCAACCGGATAACAGCGATATAGGGCATTGATGCAGTATCGTTCCGCTCAAAAGATATAGTCATATTGGTAATATCCAGAGTATCCAATGTTTGATCATTATCATTGAGTAGATATGCTGTTGTGTATTGCGGAATGCCAATTTTTACATTTACAATACAATTGTCTGATATATTTGTTTTGTTGCTGTTGCAACAGGTAAACCCTATACCTGTGCATATTAATAGTAAAAGCAAAAGCTTATTTTTCATTTTGTTCTTTTTTTATTAAGAAAGGCGGCCTGCTAATGGTGTTAGTATGACCGCCTTTCTTCCATTAATTACGTTGCTTGTAAAACGTTTTTTACTTTCAGAATCTGAAACCAAACTTTAATACAGGCATGTCGAATATCTTGATGTTGTGATGCGACACGTTGTATTTGTCGAATCCTTTGGGGCAAATCTGTATAATGTCATAGCGGTAAGATACAGGTTGAAATTCCAAACCAATAATCAAACCTTTCGCCAGACTGTATTCCACACCGGCTACAGCTGCGCCTTTGATACCATACATTTGTCCGGCTTTTCCTGCAGCTAAATATACTTGTTCAGGAAGGCCTTCTTCATCATCATCTTCGCCGTCGACATACATTTTACCTGTATAAGGTTCTGTCGTTTCAATTCTCGCCATCTGGAAGCCTGCTACAGCTCCCAAATAAGGGTGAATGCGTGGATTGCTCGTTTCAAAATAGTAGTCAGATCCTACGGATACATACCAGTTGTTGGTCATTTGAGCATTGATGTATTTCTGTTCCGGGATTATCATATCAGGTACGGTTTCGTAGTCTCCTTCAACGTAGTCCTTTTTGGGAGTAATGCCGATATTCATACCGAATGCGAGGTTGAGTTCCCATGCATCAGTCAAGAAATACTTGCCTTGTAAACCGACAATGTTGACCAAACTATTGTTGTTGAATCCATTGATGTTCAGGTAGGCACCCAGTTCGCCCGATTCGTTGGAGCTTCCATTGGGAAGTCCTACCGAGCCTTCTGTGTTGGTGTAGTTGGGAAGAAGGTAAGAACCTGTGTTCTCGTTGTAGAACGGGCTGCTGTTACCTAATATCAACGACACTTGCCACTGACCTTTTTGGGGAGCAAACACTACACCCTCTTTTTGGCCGTAGTTGGCTTGTTGCGCCCCAAGAGGCGCAACAAGTGCAACAGACAATAAGATTGTGCAAAGTTTCTTAATCATTTTAGTTCAGTTAATGGGTTGTTTATTCAGCTGATAACTGTGCAATCATAGATTCCAAAGCTGCTTGTGCCTTATCCAATGCTTCTTTCTTACGATCGACCTTGTTCTGAGCATCTTCTACTTGTCTCTTGTAAGTTTCCAAAGTAGTGAGATTGCCACTATTCCAGTCTTCAAGATTCTTTTGGGCTTGCATCAGTTCTGTTTCTGCATTGAACAGTTCGTTTTCAGCACTTTGTACTGCAGGCTTTAAAATCAGATTGATATAGTTCTCAAGTGTTTCTGCAGACCATACGCTTTCGCCGGCGGCGATATAATCTTGTATTGCCTGATTATAGGTACGATACAAAACATTCAGAGGCGCATATTCGTTCTGTTTGTTTTCAACAGGTTCTTGCAGCGTTTCGATGTCAGCAATCAGAGTTTCATATGCCAATGTGTACTCGTCTTGTTTGGCTTGGATAGATCCTTCTAAGTCTTCAAAAGTCTTGGTTGCGGTATTAAGAGCTGTTTCTGCTTCTGCAATCTTGGCATTAATCAGTTCGCTGTTGTTGAGCCATGATTTGGCAAGACGAATCTGTTCTGCATATTTAAAGTATTCGCCCCATGCGCCGAATGCATCGCAATCGAGTAAATATTCATGAAGATTTTTCGCTTCGTCTTCATCAAAGTTTAGAATCAATTCTTTAATGTCAGCTTCTGTTAGTTCAATTAGGCGTGCAGTGAAATCACCGTAAGCATTTTCTCCGCTATATGCGCCTGTTCCATACAATGCATTTGAACGGTTGATGACTACTTGTGTAAGTGCAGCTTTGTCTAATATCAGTAAAACTTTGATATCCAGTTTTTGGCTAACCATGTAACCTGATTCGATATCATATGCTCCATTTGCAGCATAATAAATGTCGTTATAATCAATAGGCATCAATTCACTAATGGCTTCATTGTATTTAACGGCTTTATCTACAGTGCTTTCTGCTGCCTTCTGCATCTTTTCTCCAGCTTCTTGTGCAGCTGTTTGTAAGGCTACTAAGTTCAGATATTTTGTACCATTGGGGCTGTTCCATACGGCTATGTATGTATCATTTGCAGCTTGAAGAGCATCTTGATAGGTTTTATATGCTGTAGCGATTTCATCATTACGAGTCTTTTCAATAGCTGCTATTTCAGCTGCCTCATCATAGGCAAGGTAGTTGTCTGTTGCAGTTTGTAGCGCTTTTTGTGCATTTTCTACAGCTTTGGTTAATGCTGCAAGTGTAGTTTGATCTGTGCCTGTATATTCATTCAAACTCTTTTCCGCGGCATCTAATGTTGCTTGTGCATCTGTCATTGTTTTCTGCAATGCAGCCTTTTTAGCAGTCACTGTTGCATTAAGTGTAGCAGGATCTAATGCAGCATCAGCCTTCTCGTTAGCCGCGGTCTGGGCTTTGGTATAAACATCATCTGCAGCTGCTGCAATTTCGTTATATTTCTCCCAATCTTCTTGTTCTGTATCAGCATCTGCTGCCGCTTTCTTTGCAGCATTATACGCATCAACTTCCGGATTGAATACATCTGTAATCTCTTTCAATAAAGCATCGTAACCGCTGATTGCAGTTGGGTCTGCTTCATTATACTTATTCGTATTGTAGGCTTTTACGGCCTCTTTCCATGCAGGAAGCAGATTTTCATCTATGCGTTTCTTGATTGCAGCCTGGTCACCTTCGAGTTTGACAATGCGTTCTGCTGTCCAAGCATTGTCGTTCTCATCACGTGTCCAACTGCGGAACTCTTTTAACTTGGCAGTTAAGGCTTCTATATAGCTTACATAATTCCCTTCTTCATTATAAGTATATACACTTTCTTCTAAGAATTCCTCTATACCCTTGTTGATATATGAAGGATAGCCTGAACCGTCGCCATAATCGAATTCGACTGCTGCCAAAGTCTGTTCTTCACTTCTTAAATCGTAGATACTTTCGCGAAGTTCTGAAACTTTTGCCATGCGTCCTGAAGACAGGAACTCAGCAATCTGTTCTCCTGCTTTTATCTTCAACTCGATTATTTCTTTGTCTAGTGCTTCCCTTTTTTTGTTGACTTCATCCAGCTTATCATACAAGCTGTGCTGAGTCTTGTTGTTGGCTTGGAACTCTTCCAATTCTGTTTTTGCGGCTTCCAACGCTGCTTCTGCGCCGGCATATGCTGCTTCTGCTAATTTTAATTGCTTTTGTAGTTTTCTTGTATTCAGATCTTTATATTCTTCGATTTCGTCGAATTTAGCTTGATAGTCGTTCAATTTCCTCTGGGCCTCTACTAAATCGTCCAATGCATCATAATAAGCAGTAGTAGCTTCAGTCAATGCAGTTTTGTAGCCTGTCAATTTAGAGTCTTTGACACCTGCTAATGTAGCTAAAACCATCTCATAATTTGCTTTTGCAGTCAAAGCGTCGTATTCAGCTTTTTTGATTGCAGCTTCTGCCTCTGCAGCGCGTTGAGCTGCTTTTTCTTCCCATTCTTTTTGAATTCTTTGATTTTCTTCAATAATAGCTTGTGCATTGGCTTTAGCTTCATCAGTCTTGGCATTGATATAATCTGCTTTCGCCTGAGCAATAGCGGCTTCAGCCTTAATTTTTTCAGCTTCAGCTTGAATCTTTACAGCATTAGCTTCTTCCACAGCAGCTTTTGCTTGTAATAAGGCTGCTTCTGCCTGTACTTGTGCTACTTTGGCAGCCTCCACAGCAGCTTTGGCCTTCAGTAATTCCGCCTTCGCACCTCGTAAAATGCTGATACCTTCCGGCTCATCATTGTCAATACATCCGGTGAAAACCGGTGTCGCTCCTGCTAATAGCCCGGCAGCGATCAAATAAGTCCATTTTTTCATGATAGTAAAGATGTTTGATTAATAAAAAATTAAATAGTTGATAATCTATTTATGTTATTTTCTAGTCCTTTTAAATTCTCGCTACTATGGTATTTGGCGCGATAGTCTGTAGGAGTTATGTGCTCAAATTTCGTGAAGGCTGCATAGAATGTGCTCCTTGAGATAAATCCGCATTGCTTGGGTAAACTTTGTATGTTACATGTCCCTTTTTTAAGCAATTCTTTAGCGTAATTAATTCGGTATTGATTCAGGAGAGTCTTCAGGTTACATTTGAAATATATGTTGATTACTTTGGATAGATATGAAGTGTTGGTATATAACAATTGACTGAGCTTTGTTAAATTAATCTGTGGGTTTAAATAAACCTTTTTTTCTTCTAGGATGTAGAGAAAGTTATCATAGATTGATTTTATACGCTCTGTGTTGTAGATATCGTTTGCTTTGTTGTGGCAATCGTTCTGGTCTGGAGGCTGATTGTCTATATCGCTGATACCCAGTTGTGTATTTCTGTATGTTAACCTTTCTTTCATATAGGTGACTTGTTTTGTATGGCATTCGCAAACTTAAGTAAAAATTTGATTATAAAAAATTATTTCACCGATAATTATTTAATAAGTCGTAATTATTTTAAAAAGTAGGACAATTTAATGGTTTCCCGTTACATCGGTTCGTGAAGTAAAAGACTTTTGAATGAAACAATCTCTTGACTTGAGGACATGAATCATTTTTTTATATGTTTGGATGGTTTAAGCTGTTAGTTCTGTTAGGATGGTATATTTCCGGTAAAAGAAAATCGACTATTTTGTCTTGTACTGTCTTTAGATTAAGCTAGGATAGCTTGGAATAATAGATTTGAAAAATACATTTTCATTTGTTTCTACGCTTACCTTTATTTATCTTTGTGCCGTTTTATAATAATGTGTGGAAATTCAATTTAAATTAGATAAGAAAGATCATGGCACAAGAAGACGTTTTTAAGAAACTTGTATCCCATTGCAAGGAGTATGGTTTTGTGTTCCCCAGCAGCGAAATCTATGACGGACTGGGAGCCGTATACGACTACGGACAGAACGGTGTGGAACTGAAGAACAACATCAAACAATACTGGTGGCAGAGCATGGTGCTGCTCCACGAGAACATTGTGGGCATCGACTCGGCCATCTTCATGCACCCCACCATCTGGAAGGCCAGCGGACATGTGGACGCGTTCAATGACCCCCTCATCGACAACCGCGACTCCAAGAAACGCTATCGTGCCGACGTGCTCATCGAAGACCAGATAGCCAAGTACGACGAAAAGATAAACAAGGAAGTGGCCAAGGCTGCCAAGAAGTATGGCGATGCCTTCGACGAGGCACAGTTCCGTGCCACCAACGCCCGCGTGCTGGAGCACCAGGCCAAGCGCGACGCCCTGCATCAGCGTTATTCCGACGCCATGAACGCCGGTCCCGATTTGAATGAACTGCGTCAGATCATCCTCGACGAAGAAATCGTCTGCCCCATCAGCGGCACGAAGAACTGGACTGAAGTACGCCAGTTCAATCTGATGTTCTCTACCGAAATGGGTTCTACGGCCGACGGTTCCATGAAGGTGTACCTCCGTCCCGAGACGGCGCAGGGTATCTTCGTCAACTACCTGAACGTGCAGAAGACGGGCCGCATGAAGATTCCTTTCGGCATCGCACAGATCGGTAAGGCTTTCCGTAACGAAATCGTGGCACGCCAGTTCATCTTCCGCATGCGCGAGTTCGAGCAGATGGAGATGCAGTTCTTCGTGAAGCCCGGCACCGAGCTGGAGTGGTTCAAGAAGTGGAAAGAGACGCGCCTGAAGTGGCACAAGGCCCTGGGCTTCGGCGACGACCACTACCGTTATCATGACCATGAGAAGCTGGCCCACTACGCCAACGCCGCTACCGACATCGAATTCCTGATGTCCTTCGGCTTCAAGGAAGTGGAAGGTATCCACAGCCGCACCAACTTCGACCTCTCCCAGCACGAGAAGTTCTCGGGCAAGAACATCAAGTACTTCGACCCCGAAACGAACGAAAGCTATACGCCGTACGTCATCGAGACCTCCATTGGTGTAGACCGTATGTTCCTCAGCATCATGTCTGCTTCTTATTGTGAAGAACAGCTGGAGAACGGAGAAAGCCGCGTAGTGCTGAAGTTGCCTGCTGCCCTGGCACCTGTGAAGCTGGCCGTGATGCCGCTCGTCAAGAAAGACGGCCTGCCCGAGAAGGCACGCGAAATCATCGACGCGCTGAAGTTCCACTTCCATTGCCAGTATGACGAGAAAGACTCCATCGGCAAGCGCTACCGCCGTCAGGATGCCATCGGTACGCCCTATTGCGTCACCGTTGACCACCAGACGCTGGAAGACGGATGCGTTACCCTGCGCGACCGCGACACCATGAAGCAGGAGCGCGTGGCCATTGCCGACCTCGACCGTCTGATTGCTGACCGCGTAAGCATCACGTCGCTGCTCAAGACACTCTGATAATGAATGATGGAGAATTGGAAATGGAAGATGCTTCATTCCCAGTTCTCCATTTTCCAACTTTCAATTAACGAAGATTTTCAATAATCAATTATCAATTTTCACTTAATGAAGATTCTTAATTCTCAATTCAAGAAGCTGTTGCTTGTATTGCCTTTGGTGACTCTGTTCTTCGTTTCGTGCGAGGAGGTGCAGGAAGCCAGCAAGTACGACAACTGGCAGGCCCGCAACGAGGCGTTCATCGACTCTCTTTCCCGCGAACCCAATGTGTTTGTATCTAAGGAGGAAGATGCAGACCGCATGCAGGTGGGAGAGCTTTTCCGTATCAAAGATGATTTGGCTTCGACAACTGCCCAAGAAGTTTATATCTATTGCAAGAAGATTGTGGCAAATACGGAAGGACAACGTCCGATTTATACGGAAACGGTGTCTACCTATTATTATGGTACACTGATAACCGGTGATAAGTTTGATGGAACGTTTAATGGATATTCAGCCATAGACCAAGAGATACCTTCACCTCCCGATAAAGTCGTGACAGAGTTTGATTGGACGGCTGATTTTGCCATCGATAATTCGAGCTTGCGCACTGGTTGGAAGGCTGCCCTTCAGTTGATGAAGACGGGTGAACGCTGGATGGTATATTTGCCCTATCAGTCGGCCTACGGTACCAGCGGGAGCGGAAGTATTCCCGGTTATTCTACCCTGGCGTTCGACATCGTTCTCGATGATATTGTAACGGACGAGGACTGATTCCTCTTGCCTTCTTATAAAGAAAGCATAAGAAAGGCTTGCCGGTGGCGATGATGCTGTGGCAAGCCTTTTCTTTTTGCTCCATCGTGCCTGCCTTCTTATAGATATTATGTCAAAATAGATAACCGTGAAAAGTAGCTCTGTATTTTCAGGTGTTTTTCAGGTGCTACCTGAAAGGTTTTCAGGCCGGAATGCCACCTGAAAAAATAAGTACTGATTATCAGTGTGTTACTTGATTTCGGCGAAGAGGAGGCTATAAAAGACAAAGCGACACAATTTGGCTTGTGCCGCTTCGCTGTGTGTTCGTCATTTTTACTTCCTTTTGGAGTGCTTTACCTATACTTTTTCAGCGCTTTCACCCATATCCGGTAGCCATCCTCGTTGAGGTGCAGGCCGTCGGTGGTCAGTTCCTTGCGCAGTACTGAGGTGTTCGGCTCGGTGAAGAGCGGAAAGAGGTCGATGAAGTCAATCTGCCGCTCACGGGCCAGTTCCCGGAGCCGGGCATTGATTTGGGGAACCAGGTCTGTTTTCCCTGTCAGCAGACGGTATCGGCCGAAGCTTTCGTTGATGGGCAGTAGACTCTGCAGGTAGAGGCGGGTTTGAGGCGATTCGCGGCGGATGCGTTCTACTGTGTGGTCTATCAGGCCGGCGATACTGTCGGCCGTCAGCCCGTGGGACACGTCGTTGATACCTATCAGCAGGAACAGTTTTTGGGGATGCCCGGGCAGAATCTGGTGCAGGCGGTCGTACACACCCATCACCTCGTCGCCGATGATGCCGCGGTTCACCACGTGCTTCCAGCCCAGCCGCCGGCCCCAGTTGCCCCCGTTCTCCGTCAGGCTGTTGCCCAGCATCACGATGTCTTGTGAGGTGACAGGCGGTTCGTCCATAAACTGGAGGAAACGACGGTAGTAGTGGTCGGTGTAGGTACGTGGTACGGGCTGGATGGAGGCAGCTACGGCATTGGCTACCAGCGAGCGCAGGCGTACCACACTGTGTCCGTCTTTGGGGTGGACGGCGTTGATGAGCAGGATAACGCTGGTGTCCGTATCGGGGTCGATGACGATGCTGGTGCCCGTATAGCCCGTGTGGCTGTAGGTGTGGGGACCGAAGAGGTCGCCGTTGTTCGACGCATAGGCCGTGAAACAGTCCCAACCCAGCGTACGTCCCAGCGAGGCGGTGGCTCGGGGCACTGTACGCATGGCTTTCACCGTCTGCGGGCTGAGGATGCGCCGGCCGTTCCACTCGCCGCCGTTCTGCAGGGCTGCACAGAGCAGGGCAATGTCTTCGGCGCACGAGAAGACGCCTGCGTTGCCGCTGACGCCTCCATTAAGGATGCGTGCCAGCGGGTCGTGTGCCTGTCCGCGGAGCACTTGCCCGTCGGGCTGCTGTTCGGTGGGGGCAATGATGTGGCAGCCTTCGTCCTGTAGCCATTGTGGCAGACTGGTGTTCACCCAGCGGCCTTTCTTGTCCTGCTTGCAGGGCAGGTAGCCGGTGTGCTTCATGCCCAGTGCATCGAAGAGCTGTTCTTGGGCAAACTGGTTGAGCGGTTGTCCGCTGACGGTTTCGATGATGCGTTGCAGGGTAACGAAGTTCAGGCAGCTGTAGCGGAAGTCGGTCTGCGGTTCGAAGCCACGCCGGCAGGTGTCAATGTACTGCATCAGCGCGTCGGGGCAGGGTAAGCCGGCTGCCTGCTGAATCTTTGCGACAGGAGCATAGGCCGGCAGGCCCGACGTATGGGTCAGCAGGTCCTGGATGCGGATGGCCTTGGTGCGCTTTCCGTCTTCGCTCTGCCAGGGGCGGAAGTCGGGGATGTAGAGACTGACGGGGTCGAGCAGGCGGATGAGCCCCCGCTCGACTAGCATCATGGTACATACGGCGGTCGACATGGACTTGCTGCACGAAGCCATGTCGAACACGGTGGAAGTTGTCATCGGTTCTTCGTCGGGCACCAGACTCCGGTGTCCGTATGCCTTGAGGTAGGCCATCTTTCCGTGGCGGACTACGGCCAGCACAGCTCCTGGTATTTTCTTTTCGGCGATGGCTTTATTGATAGCCTGGTCGGCATACATCAGGTGCCGGCTGCTCATGCCCACCTGCTCGGGAGCCACGCGCTGCAGGAACTGGGCCATGGCGGCCTGTGTTCCCAGCAGCAGGGCGATTAGCAAACGGATAGTTCTCATGGGGCGTTTTGTTTTGGGTGGAAGAATACGGTTTATTTTCCTTCGCGGTAGGCATCCACCGCTTTCTTTACCGAGCCGTGCATCAGCAGCAGTGCCTTGGCCTTGCCGTAATCCAGACCCAGCTCTTCGACCAGCATACGCGTGCCGCGGTCCACCAGCTTCTTGTTGCTCAGCTGCATGTTCACCATCTTGTTGCCTTTGACGCGGCCCAGCTGTATCATGACCGAAGTGCTGATCATGTTCAGAATCATCTTCTGTCCCGTACCCGACTTCATGCGCGAGCTGCCGGTGACATATTCCGGCCCTACAATCATCTCGATGGGCACGTCAGCCTCGGCGGCCATCGGCGAGTCGGGGTTGCTGGTGATGCAGGCCGTCAGGATGCCGTGTTCGCGGGCTTCGTGCAGGGCACCGATGACGTAGGGCGTGGTGCCCGACGCGGCAATACCGATGACGGTGTCCTTGGCCGTGATGTTGCGTTCCACCAGTTCCTCCCAGCCGCGGTGGATGTCGTCTTCGGCGTTCTCCACGGGGTTGCGCAGGGCGGTGTCACCTCCGGCAATGAGCCCGATGACCAGGGTGTTGGGCATGCCGAACGTGGGTGGTATCTCCGAAGCGTCGAGTACGCCGAGGCGGCCGCTGGTACCGGCTCCCATGTAGAAGATGCGTCCGCCCTGCTTCATGCGGGGCACAATCTGGGTGACCAGTTTCTCTATCTGTGGGATGGCCTTCTGTACGGCCAGGGCTACTTTCTGGTCTTCGGTATTGATGTCTTCCAGTATTTCGCGGACAGACTTCTTTTCCAAATCGTTGTAGAGCGAGGGTTGCTCTGAAATCTTGATGAATGCCATATGATAAACGGTTAGTGGTTAGCGGTTAGTGGTTAGTGGTTAGCGGTTAGCGGTGGTAGGCGATGAGGCCTTCCATGGGGCTCTTGAGGATGGTGCCCAGGCGGATACCCATTTCGACGGTAGCCTGTGCCAGCACGTCTTTGTAGTAGTAGGCTACGGAGCCGATGAAATGGACTTCGTGGTTCTGATAGTCATACTGCATGACGTTGCGTTTCAAGAACGACTTGAAGCTGTTCAGTACCAGGCTGTGTATGCAAGGTTCGTTGAGGTTTTGTGCCAGGAAGGGAGACAGGCTGGCCAGAAAACGGTTGGGGAACGGCTTGCGGTAAACACGGTCGATGATGTCGGCTGGCGTCAGGTTGAACTGGCTGAGGAACTTCTCCTTCAGCTCCGGAGTCATTTGGTTCTTCAGGATGTCGCCCACCAGCAGTTTGCCCAGGCAGGCACCGCTTCCTTCGTCGCCCAGAATAAATCCCAGGGGCGATACGTTCTGCACAATCTTCTCGCCATCGTAGTAGCATGAGTTGGAGCCCGTACCCATGATGCAGGCGATACCTGCACGATGTCCGCACAGGCCGCGGGCGGCGGCCAGCATGTCGGTACTCACTTCCACTTCACCTTTCACCTGCAGATGGTGCAGGATGGCGCGGCGAACGATCTCTATCTTGTCGGGAAAGGCACAACCGGCTCCATAGAAATAGACAGCATCTGCTTCGGCCGTCTTCAGTTGGGGCAGAAGGTTGGCTGCTATCTCGTTGCTGATTTCTTCTTCGCTCTGGAAGAAAGGATTGGTACCTTTGGTAAAAATCTGTTGGAGAACTTCTCCATGCTCTACCAAACACCAGTCGGTTTTGGTAGAGCCGCTGTCTGCTATCAGTATCATAATAATAATGTTTATATCTTGATGTATATTTTCCTTTTATATAATTGGTAGCCGATGCACCAGTTGATGGCGACAAATATCAGGGCATAGGCCAACGAGCCGCCGGTATCTCCGAAGAGCGGCTGCATCATCTTGTCGTAGAGCAATCCGTGGATGGAAATGCTTCCGTCAGCCCAGGGCAGGCGGATGCAACCAAACAGGATGCTCAGCACACCTCCCAGTACGTACATGAACAGCGGGTTCACACCGAACGACTCGAAGAACAGACTCCAGCGCTTGTAGCCTTTTACGTCGATAATCCAGATGAGCAGGGCCAGCAGACTGGAGGCCAGACCACAGGTGGTAAGCACGAAGGTGGGCGACCATATCTTCTTGTTGAGCGGGCATCCGTAACTCAGCAGCAGGCCGCTGAAGGTAAGGATGGTGCCTGTCAGGAACAGCTTGACGAGGTGTGACTGGAGCACTTCCTCACGGCTGCGGCTGGCGGCATTCTTGTCGCCCAGCATCATGCGGCCTACGCAGAAGCCCAGCAGCACGTGGGCGATGGAAGGAATGGTGCTCAGCAGGCCCTCGGGATCGATACCGTTGTCCTTGTACATGTGGGCAGGTGTCAGGATGGCGCGGTCCACGACGGACAGGATGTTGGTTTCGTTGTAGGCAAAGCCGTTGCCTGCCATCAGCAGGATGAAGTAGCCCGCGAGGAGCGTGGCGATGAGGTAGGGAATGCGGCTGTGCTTCATCGTGAGAGCCACGATGGAAGCGGCGCAGTAGCACAGAGCCAGGCGTTGCATGACGCCCAGGATACGCATGCGGTCGAACGTCCATACCGATGCCCACAGATTCTGCCCGAAACTCTGGTCGTCGGGAGCAGATGCCCAGTAGTAGCAGAAGCGTGAGAACCAGCCGATGGCCATGCCGATGACGAAGATGACGACGGTGCGCCGCAGAATCTTCCGGAGGGTGGCATGGCTGTAGGCGAAGTCATACTTCTTCAGTGAGATATAGGTGGAGATGCCCATGATGAACATGAAGAAGGGGAACACCAGGTCTGTCGGTGTCAGCCCGTTCCATTCGGCATGACGTAGGGGAGCGTAGATGTGTCCCCATGAACCGGGATTGTTCACCAGAATCATGCCGGCGATGGTGATGCCCCGCAGAATGTCGAGGGCAAGGATACGTTTGCTGTTGGTTTGCGGTTTGTTCATATCGGTTATTCCTCCTTTCTGTCATTAGCGGTTGTACATTCATCCACCAGGTAGGCTATCGATACGTAGGGGATACCCGAGTTGGTGGTGAGGCCTATCTCGCACGTGCGGCTGTTGCTGTAGCCTATCTGGATGTTCCGTTCTTCAATCTGCGGGCGGAGCTTGCGCAGGGCATAGGCGTTCAGTTCGGGATGCGTGAAACCACGGTCGCCCGCAAAGCCGCAACAGCCCACCTCTTCGGGTACGAACACCTGTGTGGAGCACAGACGGGCCAGAGCGATGAGCGTGTTGGCCAGTCCCATCTTGCGCATGGAGCACGTGATGTGCAGGGCCACGGGACGGTCGACAGGCTTGAATACGAGGCGGGGACGCAGGAAGGTGTAGATGAACTCGGCCGGTTCGTAGAGCTTCATGCGACGGATGGTTTCGCGCATGCGGTGCAGGCAGGGACTTTGGTCGCAGAGCACAGGGTAACGTCCCTGTTCGCTGGCTTCCCACAGGGCCTCTTCCAGTTCATGCGTTTTGCGGTCGGCTATGTCTATCATGCCTTTGCTTTCCCAGATGGTACCACAGCACAGCTTCTCCATGTCCTTGGGGAAGATGACCTGATAGCCTGCCTTGTGGAGCAGGGCTACCATCTTGTTGACCAGCGCCTGCTCGACGGGCGACTTGCGTGCCAGCCCCATGGTCTGGTTGATGCAGCTGGGGAAGTACACTACTTTCAGTGGATCAGCTTGGGCGGAGGACGAAGAATGGGAGGTTACATCTTGTGGATTCTTCATTTTAAAAGCCTTCGGCATTGCCGGTGTCCATTGCGGGATACCAAGCAAGTTGTGCATGCCTCGGGTCAGTTTGCTCATGATGGCGGTGCCCAATGCGGCATGGGCAGTGTCGGCCAGGGTGAGTACGGGGCGCAGGGCGCTCTTGATGCCGGCGAAGTGGCGGGCAGCATAGTCGCCGGCCTTGTAGCCCGTACTGCCGGGGGGCAGGAGACGTTGGCGTACGAGGTGGGTCAGGTCGCCTGTGTTGATGCCCATGGGGCAGGACAGGGAGCAGAGCCCGTCGCCTGCGCAGGTCTGGTTGCCCAGGTAGTGGTACTGCTTTTCCAGCAGGGCAAGGCGTTCGGGATCGTTGCCTTCCTGGCGCAGGCGGGCCAGTTCGCGCTGGATGACGATGCGCTGGCGCGATGAGAGGGTGAAGCCACACGACAGGCAGTTCACTTCGCAGAAGCCGCACTCAATACAGCGGTTAATCTTATTTAATGTAGAATGAAGAGTGAAGAATGAAGAATCTCCTTGTGTACGCTTGTCTTCACTTCCTTTATTCTTCATTCTTACCTCTTCATTTAGCAGCGGCAGCGGCTTGAAGTACTTCAGGTGACATTTGGGGTCGTCGTTGAAGATGACACCGGGGTTGAGCAGTCCTTTCGGGTCGAAGAGATGCTTCACGGCTTTCATCACCTCGTAGGCCTCGTCGCCCCATTCGTATCGGACGTAGGGAGCCATGTTGCGACCCGTACCGTGCTCAGCTTTCAGGGAGCCGTCGTACTTGTCCACCACCAGTGTCTTGACGTCCTCCATCAGTGCCTCGTAGCGGTCCACTTCGGCTTGGGTGGAGAAGCTTTGGTTGAGGATGAAGTGGTAGTTTCCTTCCAGGGCATGGCCGTAGATACAGGCATCGTCGTAGCCGTGGCGGGCGATGAGGGCCTGCAGGTCGGCGGTGGCTTCGGGCAGGTCTTCGATGTGGAAGGCCACGTCTTCGATGAGGCAGGTCGTGCCGGGACGGCGCGTACCTCCCACACTGGGGAAGATGCCCGAGCGGATGGCCCAATACTTGCCATACTCTGCCGGATTGTCGGTGAAGTGTACGGGTATGTAGGTATGGAAGGCCGAGAGGGTTTGCACAATGGCAGCAATGCGGGTCTTCAGCTCTTCGGGTGTGCGGGCCTTGGTCTCGGTCAGTACGGCAGTGAGACCTGACGGGTCTGTGGCTTCTCCTTTATACTTTATATATATGGGGTCGTCCACGGACGACAGACTCTTGTAGTCCAGCAGTTCGGCACCTTTCACAATCCATTCTTCTTTCGGGTCGGTCAGCTTTTTCATGGCTACCACGGCCCGGCACGCCTCACGGATGTCTGTGAAGTAAACCATTGCGCTGGCCTTGTAGGGATAGTCGTACTCGGTGCGCATGGTCACCTGCGAGAGGAAGGCCAGGGTGCCTTCGCTGCCCACCATCAGGTGGGCGATGATGTCGAACGGGTCGTCAAAAGTAATGAAAGGCAACAGATTAAGGCCCGTGACATTCTTGATGGCATACTTGTAGCGGATGCGCTCCAGCAGTTTGGAGTTGGCGTGGATACGTTCGCGCAGGTGGCAGATGTTGCGGATGAAGTCGCGATGGGTCACCTCGAAGGAGGTGCGACTCACAGGGTCGGCTGTGTCGAGTACCGTGCCGTCGGTCAGGACGATACGTGCCGAGAGCATCACGCGGTCGCTGTTGGCATGCGTACCGCAGTTCATGCCCGAGGCATTGTTCATCACGATGCCGCCTACCATGGCGCTCTTCACCGAGGCGGGGTCGGGGGCAAACTTCCGTCCGTAGGGAGCCAGCAACTCATTGACGCGTTGCCCCACGATGCCCGGCTGCAGGGTAATCTGGCTACCGTCGGGGCTGATGGAGTATTGTTCCCAGTGCTTGCCGGCCACGATGAGGATGGAGTCGCTGATGGCCTGACCTGACAGGCTTGTACCCGCGGCACGGAAGGTGACCGGCAGGTTCAGACGGTCGGCTAGGCGGAGCAGCTTGGCTACTTCGTCCTCGCCGTCCGAACGGACGACAATCTGCGGGATGAGGCGGTAGAAGCCCGCGTCTGTGCCCCAGGCCAGACGCCGCAGTTCGTCGGTATAGATGCGTTCCTGTGGGATGAAACGCGAGGCTTCGTGCAGAAACGACAGATAAGGTTCTTTCATATTATTGTCTTTTTGGACTTATCGATACAAATAATATTTCGTGGATATTCGGCGGAAGTTCTCCACGTCTTTCTCCCAGTAGGGCCGGATGTCTTCCCAGCGATTGGCCTTCGTGAAGCGTTCGCGTATCTGGTGCGAACCGCACACCTTGTCGAACATCGCGAAGCGGCCCTTGTCGGCATGGTCGAAGACGGCGCGTTCGGGCCACAGGCGGGCCACTTCCTGCATCACGAGGAACTGCAGGGGACTGAGCGGCGCGCGGGCGTAGTCGGTGATGTGCACCTGTACGCCTTGCAGCTGTTCACCCTTGCCCACGCTGTAGAAGGGCTTCAGGTAGATGGGGCGGAAGATGATGCCGGGCACGTGCAAATCGTTCAGTGCGTCGGCCAGCTTGTCAGCTTCGGCCCAGGAAGCGGCGAACATCTGGAAGGGGATGGTGTAGCCCACGCCGATGGACATGTAGCCCAGTTCGCCCAGGATACCGCTCACGGGGTAGAAGAAGGCCGAGTGAGGGTGCGGAATGTGGGGCGACGAGGGTATCCATTGCAGGCCCGTGGCCGTGTAGTCCATGCGACGCTTCCAGCCCTTCATCTTGATGACTGTCAGCTTGCATTGCACGCCGCCTGTCAACATCCGCTCGCCGTTGAGCAGCAAAGCCAGCTCGCCGCAGGTCAGACCGTAAACGTAGGGTATCTTGAACTGGCTGACGAAGGAGATGCAATCGTCCTCCGTCAGGTTACCTTCTACTTTCAGTCCACCCAGCGGGTTGGGGCGGTCCAGCACGATGAGTTCCTTACCATTCTCAGCGGCAGCCTCCATCGCCAGTCCCAGGGTGCTGATGTAGGTGAACGAGCGGCAGCCGATGTCCTGGATGTCATACACCAGTACATCGACGTCCTTCAGCATTTCGGGCGTGGCTTTGCGCGTCTTGCCGTAGAGCGAATAGACGGGCAGGCCGGTGGCAGGGTCGCGCTGGTCTGCTACGTGGTCGCCGGCATGTACGTCTCCGCGCACGCCGTGTTCCGGTCCGTAGAGAACCACGAGGTTGACGTTCGGCGCTTCATGCAGGATGTCGATGGTAGAGCGCAGTTCGTTGTCTACGCCCGTGGGGTTGGTGATGAGGCCCACACGCTTGCCCTCCAGGCAGCGGAAGTTCTGTGCCTTCAGCACCTCGATGCCCGTCTTGATACGTATCTTCTGGGCCTGTGCACTGAGAGAAAGGCACAGGAAGAGGAACAGGAGAGTTTTCTCAAGTCCTGTGCCGGATGTAAGTATATTCTTTCTGTTCATGGTCGTTCTATCTATATAGTCTGTCTTCATATCTTTCCATACTCCGGGTCAATCTTCCTGTCCACGAAGAAAGTAACGATGACCGTGGCAATGCAGCACACCATTACCAGCCAGAAGAAGTCCGTGTATCCGATAGCCTCCTGAATATATCCGGCGAACATGCCTGGTATCATCATGCTCAGTGCCATGAAGGCCGTGCAGATGGCGTAGTGCGATGTCTTGAACTCACCTTCGGAGAAGTACATCATGTAGAGCATGTAGGCTGTGAAGCCGAAGCCATAGCCGAACTGCTCGATGGCGATGGCGGTGGAGATGATGACTACGTTGTCGGGCTGGGCGATGGCCAGATAGACAAACGTCAGACACGGCAGGGTCATGCAGCCGGCCATCCACCAGATGGATTTCTTCAGACCGAGGCGTGAGGCGAACAGACCGCCCAGAATACCGCCCAAGGTGAGGAAGATGACTCCGATGGTACCATATACGATGCCTACTTCGGCAGTGGAGAGTTCGAGTCCGCCCGACGCCTTGGAGGCTACGAGGAAGGGCATGCACATCTTGATCAGGAACGCTTCCGGAAGGCGGTAGAGCAGCATGAATACGATGGCCAGCAGTACACCCGGCTTGGTGAAGTAGGTGGCGAAGGTACGCCCGAACTCTCGGAAGATGGCTTTGGCACTGACGGTTCCGGCTGCCAGTGTGGGCTTGTCGGAAGCGGGTTTGGGCACCACGAAGATGTGGTAGAATGTCACCAGACTGAACAGGACGGCGGTGACGAGCATCGTGATGGTCCACGACAGCGGGATGTCTTTCGTCTTCAGCTCGATGGCACCGGCAATGGCTACGAGCACGCCCTGACCGAAGATGGAAGCCAGTCGGTAGAACGTGCTTCGGATGCCTACGAAGGCGGCCTGGTCGCTCTGCTTCAGCGCCAGCATGTAGAAACCGTCGGCAGCAATGTCATGGGTTGCCGAGGCGAAGGCCGTGATGATGAACAGGATCAGCGTGAAGGTGAACAGGCTGATGGGTGTTGTGCCCGCGGCAATGTCTGTTTCCTCCGGCCTTGGGATGGCCAGCGTCAGCAGGATGAAGGCGACGGACATCAGTACCTGCATAGCTATTGTCCACCAACGCTTAGTCCGGATGATGTCCACGAACGGGCTCCAGAAGGGTTTGATGGTCCACGGCAGGTAGAGCAGGCTGGTAAACAAAGCCATTTCTCCATTAGGGACACCCATCTTGGTGAACATCATTACGGAGATGTTGTTCACGATGAAATAGGGAATACCTTGGGCGAAGTACAGGGTGGGAACCCATAGCCAGGGATTGATATTCTTTGTCTGTTGGTTCATGATCCGTATGTTTGTCTGTTTATGAATAAATCTTCTCTATATTGGCTCCGATGTAGTAGTGCAGCAGGATTTCGTCATACTTGTAACCCTGCTCGCCCATGACGGCAGCGCCTATCTGACAGAGGCCTACACCGTGTCCCCAGCCGGCTCCGATGAGGGTAAATCGTGCGGGGATACCTTCTGGAGAGAGATCGTGCTTGTCCACTACAAAAGCCGAACTGTAAAGGTGCGAGGACGACAGCGTACGTCGTATTTCCAACTCCTTGCCAATGGTCAGGGTACGTTTGGTGCCAACAATCTTCAGTTTCCACAGACGGCCGCTGGTACCGCGGGCCACGGGTATGAGGTCAATAATCTGTCCGTAGTCCACTCCCGAACGTTTGAGGATAAGAGCCGCTAACTCTTCCTGTGTGTACTCAACCCGCCAGCGGTAGAAATCGGTTGTCTCCTGGTCGTAGTTGTTGAGCACCTGTGACAGGATGTGCTTGTCCGTAGTATTACAGAAAGCTTCGGGTGAGGTTCGTATCCAGCGGTCGGCTTCTGCTTCGACGGTTAGATCGGGCAGGGCAGGGTCGGGTACAGAAGTCTGTCCCTGGCGGATGCGGCGGTCGAGCTGCTTGCGCAGGTAAGGGTAGGGCGTGTCTTCCCAGCAGTACTGGAACTCTTCGAAGGCACCACCACAGCACTTGGAGAAGCGGGCGTCACATATCTTGTCTTCTGACATCAGTACCTGTCCGCGCGTAGCCTGAATGGCCTGGCGCACAATATCTGTGGAGGCACGGGTGATGCCTTGGTAGCGTTGGCAGTGGTCGTCGGCACAGACGTCGAAGCGGGTATGATCTTCGCGGTCGAACCATCGGATCAGTTCGTCATCGGTTTGCGTATAGGCCGAGTAGTCTGTATGGTGTGCTTCGATTTCCTTGTTTTTGTTGATTTGGGCCAATAGCCAGCTTCTCGAGATTACTGCATGGGCCTTCAGCAATTCCAGCGAGGCAGTAGCACTCATTTCACTGGAGATGACACTCGTCAGGTAGTCTTCCACACGTATGACGTTGACGGCGGTCAGGTGGTTGTCTTCTACGATGATGCGCAGGGCACCCTGGAAGCGTTGGTTTTCCTTGCGTTCCCAATGGAAGTTGATTCCGATGGTGACACCGTGCAGTTCGAAGGAGGCCGTCTGTTCGTCTTCGGGTTCGAAGAGAAGTTCGTCATAGATGCGGCCTTGCCATAGGATGCGGCCGTGGTCGAAGGTGGCGGTCTGATGACCGTCCATCTTCTGGCCGTTTTGCTGGTAGGGAGTCAGCAATGTAAATTCTATCTGGGGGTCGAATACGATTCCGACTTGTACGTAGGGTTCGTTCATGATATTGTTTCTATTTCTGGTTAATGGATCTTGTTATGGATGCGAGCCTTTACTTGGGCAAAGGCTTCGGGTGAAAGGCATACTTCGCTCAATATTTGTGCCACGTCGTCGGCTGTTATCTTCAGGAAGTCCAGTTCGACGGGAGTAATGAACACACCGCCCAAATCAACGGAAGCGGGACTGCTGAGCAGACGGGCGTCTCCTTCGGCCGTGTAGCAGGCGGGACGGTGCTTGGCACGGGGGAAGACGAAGGCCGTCCAGTGGGTCGACTCGTAGAAGGCCAGGACGTTCATCATCGGTTCTTCGTCGCCTTCGTGCACGGGTAGGGCCTGATAGATGGCCTGGAAGAGGCGGGAGGCCTCGCCGGCATCATCGGTGTTGATGACAAGCGTTGTACGCGGTGCGTCGTTCAGGCTGTAAAGGGTGGCATGAGCGGTTTGCACCACTGTCTCGGCTATTCGCGTGCGCCAGTCGGCCTCAATGGGCATAAAGCCGCGGCTGCCCGCCTGAAAGTGGGCATGGTCGGGGGCAGAGGCACCGCAACGCGGCCCGTTGTAGAAGATGGTGAAGTCTGTCAGTTCCTGGGCCAGCTCCAGCATGTCGGCAAAGCGGTTGGCGATGAGCTGGGGCAAATGGCCGGTCTCGGGCACGGTGAGGTGGCGCGGGAAGATAGGGAATGGGTTTACCAGTATTTCGTAGTGCCCCCGGAAAAGGATGCCTTCCTGTTCGGCAGGCCGGTTGGCGGCACAGAGGAAGCAGCGCCGCTCCTTGATGGACTGGGCATCGACCTTGGCACCGGAGGAGACGATGCGGGCGGGATTGAACTGCACCTTATAGGGTACACCGAGCACGTTCAGTTCCTTTACCCGTACGCCTGAGAGAGCATCGTAGTTCCGGCGCGCCGTTTCCCAGCTGGCTAGTTGTCGGTCCAGCAGGTCGTTTACTTCTTTGTTCATAGGTATGTTGTAACTATTTTTTTACATCTTATATGTTATATGCTATTTCCATCGATAGCTATTTAGAGGAGAATTCATGCTTGTTCAGCGCGATGCGTGCCTGCAACTCCCAGGTGCGGATACGATCCTTGTAAAGGTTGTGCGCATTCATCTTCACTACATCGAGCGAGGCGTCGGAATTGTCGTCCCAGCGGCGGCAAAGGTAAACGACGTCATAGACGCGGCCTATTTGGAAACGGCGCGAGATGTTTAGTCCCAGCGCATAATCTTCGCCGTAGCTGGTGTTGGGCACCTTCACCTCACGCAGCACGGGGGTATAGAAGGCACGTGGTGCTCCCAGACCGTTGATGCGCAGGGCGTTGTTGCGCCCGTTCTCGGGTGTCCATTCGCGGTGGTCGATGATGCCGGGCGGAATCATCTGCATGTCGAAGTTGGTCATCATGTATGTGCCCACTACCATGGCGCAGTTCTGTTCATAGAAGGCGCGCACCATCGTGGCCAGTGTGTGCTCGTCCTTGTAGACGTCATCGCTGTCCAACTGAACGGCAAATTTACCGCAACGGGGGTGGTGTACGCCCAGGTTCCAGCAGCCGCCGATACCCAAGTCGTTCCGCTCGGGAATGATATGAATGAGACGATCATCGTTTGCGAACTCGTCAATGGCTTCGGTCGTTCCGTCGGTCGAATGATTGTCAATGACGATGAGGTTGAACCGGAAGTCGGTCTGTTGTGTCAGCACCGAACGGATGGCATCACGGATGGTGCGGATACGGTTTCGCACGGGGATGATGACCGATGCTTCGTATTCAAAATTGCCACGGTTGAATTCGATGTGTTCGAACTCCGGCTTCAGGTACCCACCCACTTCCTTCAGGTGTTCAGTGCAGGCCGCTTCCATTTCAATCTGGCGGTTGCGGTTCTTCGGATCCACGTAGTCGAATATCTTTTCACCACTGCGGCGGGTATCATTCTCTACTTCAGTATAGAGATATTCGTTGATGTGCACCAGTTCGTATTGTTGTGACAGTTTGAGGCGCAGGTCGTAGAGCCCGGCGAACTGGTAATCGGCCTTCATACGTGAGGCAGTTTCCTTCAAGGCATCGGTACGTAACAGAAGAACGGAACCGAAGTCGAAATCATCGCGTAACGAACCTTGCTGGTAGTCGATGACGGGTGCGATGCTCTGCTGGCCTCCCTTAAGTTGGTAGTGGTCGGCATAAACCATACCTGCACCGCTGTCTTCCAGAATATGTACCATGCGTTCCAGAGCAAACATACCCAGATTGAGGATGGTATCCTTGGTGTAAAGTAGGGTGTAAGGTGCTTCGGCCTGTGCGGCGATAGTTTTCAGGCTTTGGCTTCCAAAAGGATTGGAAGCAGATATGAAGCCGCAACCTTCAAGTCGGTTGGCAGGTGTCTCGGAACCGAAGAGGGTGATTTGTGCGACCTGGCCTGTGGCTTGCAGGCCTTTAACGGTTTGCTTTATGTCATTGTTTCCTGTGTAAAGGAGGTAGCAATCAATTCTTTCCATGGTTGTTATAGTTTAATGATAATTATTTCTGTTTCTTATCCTGTAGTAACGTGATGGTTCCATCCGTACTGCTTACGAGTAATGAACCGTGTTTCAAAGGAACCACGGTATTGACAAGCGAGTTACCCACTTTATGCTGCCAACGCAGGTGACCGGTACGTCCGTCCAGAGCACATACCACTCCGTCGTTGGTGCTGGTATAGACGATGCCGTCTTGCTCAGGCAGCATGCAGGGGGCGTGTTCATAACCGAAACCGGCATCGGTGGCCCATATTTGGCTGGCTTCCTGTTTTTGGGCCGCATAACAGACGATGCTGTCGTTCATGGTCTTGGCGTAGATGCGTTGACCGTCTTCAGATAGACCGATGCTTTCGCGTACCTGCGATTGGAAGGTGCGCCACACGGTCTGCCCAGTGAGGAGGTCGATAGCTGTCAGGGCACGTTTGGGGTCGGCGATGAACACTTTGTCGTCGGCTGCTACAGGCCATACGGCTGCCGGTGAATAGTGGATGCCTGGCAGGTCGTGTGTCCATTTCCAGCACTCACGGCCTGTCTGTTGGTCGAGGGCGTAAAGTGTATTGTCCCATGCACCAAATATCACTTTACCGCCTGCCAGTAACGGGCGTGTTTCGATGTAACCTTTCACGCCGGTATAGGCCCAAATCAACTTTCCGTTTTTCAGGTTGATGGCTCGGAAAGTATGGTCGCTGGCACCAATGTAGGCCGTGCCGTCTGCGATGGCTACGGCTCCCAGCACGGGAGCTGACGCTTTGAGTGTCCAAAGCAGCTTGCCGTCCATGGAACTTACGCCGTAAATGTGTTTGTCGGCCGAACCGAATACTACCACACCGTCTGCCACGGCAGGAGTGCCCACAATGCGCTTTTCGGCGGCGAAACTCCATAGGCGTTTACCTTTCTTCAGGCTGTAGGCGGTCAGATTGCCCAAATCATCGGCAACAAATACCCGTTCACCATCTGTGGCTGGCGAGCAGTAGATGCCTACGCCTGTCTGTACCGTCCAAACTGCTTTTACTTGTGGGTAATCCTGGTTGATGGAATAGTCAGGGTATTGTTCTGCTTTGCCCTGATGGTCATAATAAGTATGAGTGAGTGAATAAGAGGCCCATTGCTTTTGGGGCTCACCTATACGCTGAGTATAAACGCGGATGGAATCCGGGCCGACTTCATAGATACCATAGCCTGGTTTGCCATCAGAGTCACGCAGATTGCTGCGCATCAAGATACCAGGAATGCCGTCATAGCTCAGTTGGCGGTTGCGGTGGTAGTGCCCTCCAATGAAGAGCCGTACGTTGTAGGGGCGCACAGCGTCGGTTACGTCATACCAGTTGTCCACATCACCTTCCAGCATGGGATAGTGGGTAACGAGGATGATGGGTGTGTCTTTGTCTGCCTTTTCAATCTCGGCAGTCATCCATTCGATATCTTGCGGCACTACGTGTCCGTAGGCCATACGCATTAACGGTCCCGAATTGAACCCCAGAAAGAGGAAACCTTTGTGCATGAAACTGAAACGCTCGTTACCGTATATCTCTGAAAAGGCGGTGCAACCCGATTCGCTCCATTTCGTTTCATGATTGCCCAATATAACGTGGTAGGGCACTTTCAAGAGGTCGAGACATGATTTGACGTGCTCCATGCACGTGCGGTCTCCGTTGTCTGTCAGGTCACCCGTTACCAACACAAAATCGATACTGTCCGTTGCATTGATTTGTGCGACGGATCGTAACAGGTCTTCCGTTGGATTGGGATTGCCTGGTGAAAAATGGATATCTGTCAGTTGAACAAAGCGGAAACGCTCCTGCTGTGCTTGCATATTCTTTGGGAATAGAAGCAACAGCAGGATACTGATGTATAACTGAAATCTGGAAATGGTTGGAATCATGGTTTTAGTTGTTTGTTGTATTAAAGAATTGCAGGATGTTATCCATCAGTTCGTTTCTCTCTTCTTCAGTACGGATTGTCTCGAACGGAAAACCAAGTACAATGGTCTTGTATGAACCCCGATAGGCTATGCCTGCGCTAAGATTGTTTTCTGTATAACGCATGATGGTATAGGCGCCTTTTGTCGGCTCGATGGCATCGGGCGATTCGACAGCATACGATTCGGTATTCAGTTCATTATGGTATGTATAGTTACCTTTGAGAATTTCGAAAGGTGAAGGTACGCTTTTGACTTGGCCACAACGAGCGGCTTGACCGACACGCCAGCTGTATTTCAATACATCGGTTGCAAATTTCCGGTCGGCTTCCAGTGAAGGTGCCAGACGGTTGTCCCACAAATCCGTACCGACATAAGCACCCGATACGAACAGATTGCCGCCTTGTGTACAATAATCGGTCAGGGCATGCTGTAGGGCGGGACTGAAGGTCTTGTATTCCAATGGCTTGACTCCCCGTCCTATTTTGGTCTGGCATTCCTTGCCAAGGATGAGATCGGCATAAGCATAATCGTTTAATGAAACTTGTCGGTCTTCAACTGCTTCGTCGCTGCACGATACAAACGAATAGCCTGCTTTCAGTATCGCTGAACCGTGTAGGGCCGGATAGTCGAATGTGTTTCCTGCTATCACTTTTGTCTCATAGTCGCCGTAACTGTCGCCGAATCCGGATGCATCGTCGTCCATCCAGGGAATGGATCGGCGAAATTCTTTCATGGAGCCTACGTAACTAATATCTTCTATATAAGGTACTCCATGGTCGAGGTTGTCCCAAAAACCGGCCAGCAGAGTGTCGGCGGGAGCAGGTGCCACGAAATCGGCGGGGGCACTGACGCGGTCGAAGCCGTTGACTACGAGTACACATCCTTTGCTGTTGAAGGCACGTCCGGCAGAAAGAATTTCGGATGGGAAACTTTCACCACCCTTGTTGACTGCTGTCACTTTGTAGCTACATACCACTCCGGCAGGCAACTGAGCGCGATAGCTATTGTTTTTTACCAACACCCCATTGTCGAAGTCACCGTTTCCGATACGGGTGTAGACGATGTATTGTTCGGGTTGTGCTGTCGGTTCGAGCGGGTCGGATACGGGTTCCCACGATAGTTCGATTTCATTTTCGCTGGTCATTTTTAGTGAGAGGTGGTCAACAGGGAGTGGCTGTACAATGTGGTCTGTTCCACTTATCGAACTGATGAACTGAAGCATGCCTTTATATATGGCACGGCTGACCGTGAAACGGAAGCGCGGGTCGAGTCCGTATCGCATGTCGGCAAAATTCTGATGCGAAAGCATCTCGAGCAGCATGGTGGGTACGCGGGGTACACGTGCTTCGAAATAGGATTTGTTCCACATGCCTCGACGGCTCCAATCCGGCTCATACAAGGAACGGATATCGCGTACGATATTCGACTGTATCAGGTCGGTCAGGTCGCGGGCCAGGTAGCGGGAAACTCCGTTAGCATATTTACCTCCATAAACGTCGGTATAATAGATACCCAGCGTGCCGATGATGGAATCGTTGAGGGTGGTGCCGGCATCAGAATGGAAGGCAAAAGCCAGATCAATGGGAATGTTCAGGCCTTTCTCGTCGGGATTGACGGAGGAACCGCCTGCGAGATAGTTCACCCAGATACCACGGCACTTGTAATCGTCGGTATAGTCATTCTTTCCCTGACTCTCTGAATAGATGCTGTCGGGGATGCCTGCCCATTGCAGCCAGTAGCGTGCGGCTTCACAGAAACGGGGGTATGTACTGGTTTGAGGTTGACTGTAATTATCGAATATACTGGGTGCTGAAGCGTCGACAGGCTGCAGGTTGCGCTTGTCTGAGCTTTTCAGATTTTCGGTTGTACCTTGAGGCGAACGGCTGCGGGCGATGTTTCCCATACCTCCGCCTATCTTGACGGCGTCGGCGGTTATGATTCGTCCTGCTTTGTCCGAGCGGTTGTTCAAGGTAACCTTACAGCTGTTGTTGCGTCCCTTATCGAAGCTGAATGTACCCAGATAAATCCACGTTCCTCCGCCCATCGTTTGATTGACGCTGAATTCTGTCTTTCCGCCACGGTGGTAGACGGTATATCGGGCATCTTCCGTGCTGTTGGGCAGAGAACGGTAAGATACATAGACGGCATATCGGCCGCTTTCTGGAATTTCTGGTATCCATTCGGCTATGCTTTCTTTTCCTTTTCGGATGGTTTCGGTCTGACGGTAGGTCCCTTCCAAAAAAGGATTTTCAAAATCTTTGTAGATGTAGCGCTGGTGTGCAAAGCCTTGTCCGTCACCATTCTGCCACGGACGGTCGGCATCGCTTTCTATGTATAAGGAGCTTCCCTTCAGATTTCCGTCATTGTCCACTATCACTTCGTGAGTTTGTGTATCGCGTTCGCGAGGAAGCAGAACATTGGCACCGGCATTTTCGAGCATAGGTACAAGAAAGGGCAGGACATAACTTTGGGTGTAGAGGTCTTCCACTGTCTGTAGAAGACGGGCACGTTGCCATTCCCAACGGTCGAGTTTGGCTTCATAATAATAGCCGTGGCTTTGCCACAGGGCGATGTGGCGGTTGTTCAATCCTCGGGTAGGTGCATAGGGCAAAGATTTTTTGCTGGTTAGGGGAATATTTTTCCCTAATTGGGGAAAAACTGCTTTCCTGTCCTTCTTGCTTCGGAGGGCCAACGGAATCTGTTCTTCAATGCTCCGTCCGTTGGTACGGATTTCGAGCCGATAACCTTCCCATTCGGCAGGAAGCATCGATTTTACCGTCCGATAAATCTCGTCCACATTGTCTTCACGGAAAGGAATGTAAGAACAGTTGGTGTTGGCAAACAGTTGGAGGGTCTTTCCTTCGGTTGCGACAGAATCGATACTGATCGGACCGATGGATACCTCTCGGCTGGCCACACAATCCAGATACTTGCCAATCCTTTGGTAAAGGTCTGTAGGAAGCTCTTGCGCGTATCCTGCAAAGGGAAGCATGGGCATGATGAGCAATGCCCTCCAAAAGTGATGTCTTGCGTACATATCGTTTTCGATTGACTGGTTAAGGTTGGGTTACAGTTTGATTTTTTCGTATCAGCAGGCAAAGCCCGATAGCCGTAATCAAAGCATTGATGATGAGCAGCTCGAAGCTGATCTGATAACCGCCGAACCAGGCTTCGCTATGACTTTTCAGTATGTAGCATAGAATGGGGGAGAGGACGGCTACCAATGGTACCCATCGGTCGTTAACGGGTTTGCGGCATGCCATGCCGAAGATGAACATGCCGAGAATGGGGCCATAGGTATAGGCGGCCAGGCTGTAGACGGCATTGATGGCGCTGTCGTCGTTCAGCTCGTAGAAGATGATGATGACGATGACCATCAGCAGTGACATGATGAAGTGAATCAGCTTGCGTGTCAGCGACAGATTCTTCTCATCCTGCTTTTCGTTGGCTTTCAGTATGTCGATGGTAAATGAGGTCGTCAGGGCGGTCAAGGCTGATCCGGCTGCCGAGTAGGCAGCCGCAATCAGTCCTATTATGAAGATAATACCTATGAAAATGGGGAAGTTTTCGCTCCACGCCACTTCTCCGAACAGGGCGTCGCCTGCCGTTTTCTGCCCCGGCATGTAGGCATCCGCATACATGTAGAGCAGGGTACCGAGCACCAAAAACAGGCCAATGACAAATATTTGTATGAACGAACTCAATATCATGTTTTTCTGCGACTCCTTGAAGTTCTTGCAGCTCAGGGTGCGCTGCATCAGGTCCTGGTCGAGGCCTGTGGTGGCTATCACCATGAACACGCCGGCAATGAACTGCTTCCAGAAGTAACGTCCGTCATTGGGATCGTCGAAGAAGAATGTGCGGCTGGTGGGATGGTTGCCGATGGCCGCCGGCAGGTCGCCGATGCCCAGATTGAGGCTGCCGGCAATGAAGACAATGCAGCATACTACCGACAGTACAAGGCAGATGGTTTTCAGCGAATCGGTCCATATCAGCGACTTGACGCCTCCTTGGAAAGAGTAGAGCCAGATGAGGGCTACCGTGATGACTACGTTCAGCGAGAAGGGTACGTTCAGCGGGGCAAAAACCAGCGATTGCAGCACGACGCACACCACAAAGAAGCGTACCGATGCTCCCAGCATCTTGGATACGAAGAAGAACCAGGCGCCCGTTCGGTAAGAGGCCAGGCCGAAGCGGCTCTCCAGATAGCCGTAGATGCTCATCAGGTTCATCCGATAGAAGAGCGGAATCAGTATGAAGGCCACGAAGATGGAGCCGACAAAGAAGCCCAAAACCATCTGCATGTAGGAATACCCTCCGTGCAACACGGCGCCTGGGACGGAAATGAAGGTGACGCCCGAGATGGTGGCGCCGATCATGGCCAGTGTCACCATGTACCACGACGACTTTCGGTTGCCGGTGAAGAAGCCTGCATTGTCGGCCTTACGGCCTGTTATCCACGAGATGATGAACAGCAGGGCAAAGTAGCATGCGATGGTTGTAAGTATGATCCAAACGGTAGTCATTTCTATCTGTTTTTTATGCTTTTGGCAAAGCATTGCTTTCGTCCTCGGAAAGCAGTGCTTTAAGGTTGGAAAAACATTGCTTTTCTATTCTTGTCTCTATGAGGCTTATTCTGCGTAGAGCAGATAAGGCTTGCGCTGTTTCTTGAACTTCTTGACATCGTCCTGCCAGCAGGCTTTGATTTCGTCGGCACTCTTTCCGTCTTCAATCATCTTGCGCACATAGCCCACGCCTACAAGCTTTTCGAAGAAGGAGCGGAAGAAATGGTCGTCCAGGTTCAGGTTACGGTAGGCGTCGATGACGTAAGTCAGATCGACTCCCCGTTTCCAGATTTCTTCATCGCTCATACCGCTCAAGTCCACGCCGTAGCACAACTTGTTGAGCTGGGGCGGATTCTTGGCGCCGGGCACGCTTCGTGGCGTGAAGCTGAAATTATACCCCTTCATGTTGGGATGTCCGTACACTTGAAAAGGCTTATCTGTGCCTCGTCCCAGGCTGACGGGTGTTGCCTCGAAATAGCAGGTCGATGGATACAGGTAGACGGACTTCATGTTCGGGAGGTTGGGCGATGGCGGGATGGGCAGCTGGTACATCGTCTGGTGCGTGTAGTTCTTGCAGGGGATGACGGTCACATCGCAGGTACGCGACTCGGGCAACCAGTGCTCACCGTTCACCATCAGGGCCAGTTCGCCTAGCGTCATGCCATGTACGATGGGGATGGGCAGCCAACCTACGCCCGACTTGTATTTCATGTCGAGTATCGGGCCGTCTACGTAATGGCCGTTCGGATTGGGACGGTCCAGTATCAGCATCTTCTTGCCGTATTCGGCGCAGGCATCCATCAGTCGGCACATGGAAGCATAGTAGGTATAATAGCGGAGCCCCACGTCCTGAATGTCGACAATGAGCAGGTCGAACTTGTTCATGGATGCTTCGCTTGGTTTACCCAGCTTGCCGTCGTAAAGCGACAGGATGGGCACTCCCGTTTTTGAGTCTATAGAGCTTGATACATGTTCGCCGGCGTCGGCGTTGCCGCGGAAGCCGTGTTCGGGCGAGAAGATGGCTACAACGTTGAACTTGTTTTCCAGCAAGATATCCAGCAGATGTTTGTCGCCGACCATTCCTGTGTGGTTGGAGAAGATGGCAATCCGTTTCCCTTTCAGCATGGGGAAATATTCGGAAGTCTGTTCATCGCCCAGGATGACTCGTTCATCGGATTGTGCGAATACCCGTAAACAGAGGGCACATAGAAGAATAATCGGTATTAGAAGTTTTTTCATATTGATATACTTTAGATAGATATGGGCAAAGATACTATTTTTTGGATAGGTTTGTACTTAAAAATTCCTATTCTTTGGACTTGTTGTATGCTGAATGGTAGCTGTTGTCTGTTCGGATAACTTCGGGCCGGCCCTTTCCTGCTTTTCGTGGAAGGGCCGATCCAGAAGTTACTTTTTTTGTACAATCAATAGCTTACCATCCGGGGGTTTGTGTCAGCGTATAGCCATTGTCCTTGTAAACCGTTATCTGCTCGGCAGGAATGGCGCGCAGATAGTAGCGTTCAGAGTTCAGATCGCCTTTCTTGAATACGCGCAGGTCGTCTCCTTGCAGATAGTTGATGTACCCTTTGTCCGTATCCTGATTGCTTGGATCGGCCGGGTCGAACAGGAAGAGAACGCGGTCGCCTTTTTCGTTTTTCGACTTCATGCCTTCGTAGTCGGCAACGTTGACATAGGCACCCAGGAATGTCTTGCTGGGTGTGCCGTCTGCATTCTCCGAATTGAGGTATTCGAATTTGGCCCAACGGCGGAGGTCTTCACCGCGACGTCCTTCCATAATCAGTTCGATACGGCGTTCACGACGGATTTCCCACAGGACGGGATCCACTTCGGGGTCGCGGGCCGGGTCGTTGATGGTTACGCCGTTGACGGTGATGTTACCGTTGCCAAGCTGGACTTGCGGCATGGTCTGTGCTTCTGTGCTTCCCCATTTCGTGAGCTGGCGCTGGCGGAGCTGGTTGATTGTTTTGTTCAGGTCTTCCTGTGTGAAGGCATCTCCACCTACTCGGGCTATCTCGTAACGTGCTTCCACATAGTTCAGCAGCACTTCGGCATAGCGGAAACAGGGAGCGTCGGCCGGACTCAGAATGCCGGTACAGAATGCCGATCCGCTTTTCAGCCATTCGTCATTCAGGAATTTCTTGGTGGCATATCCTGTCGGTGAGGTTCCTTCGGAATAGTTGGTACCCAAGGCGCTCATGATACGCAGGCTGTCGGCCACGGTCTGGTAGAGACGCGGGGCACGGTTCTTGAACGAATTCCAGATGCTTGGGTCATCCTTCCCTTCGTAGAGGGGGGATTGGCCGATGGGCAATCCGTCGGTACAGAGATAGGACTCGATTACGTTTTGGGTAACACCGCCCTGTGTCTGGTCTTCAGGACCGTTGTAGGACATCAGGGCATTGCATTGCAACCCGGTGGTATATTCGCGGTACCAGATGATTTCAGGGTTGTTTGCCAAATCGTCGGTTGTGAACAGGGCATTATAGGTGTTTCCTATTTTGTATAGGCCGGAACTCATGACGGCATCAGCTCCGTTGATGGCCCCTTGCAACAGTTCCTTGATATCTGCATCAGCGACGGTTTCGGAAGTCGGGCCTACGGTTGTACCGTGGTATTTTAGCCATGTGGCATGGTAGAGCAGTTCACGCGACATGTAGGCTCCTACAACATAGCGGTTTACCTGACGTTTGGTGTCGTCATTACGTACATAATTCAAGGTATATTGGAAATCTTCCAGCACTTTCTGTGCGACAAACAGGTAGGAGTCGCGATCCTTGTAGAGGGTCGGATCGGCTGGATCTGCCACTTTGTCGACGTAGGGTACACCTCCATAGGCTTTGAGCAAAGCACTGTAGGCCATGGCGCGGAAGTATTTGGCGACGCCTGTCCAGTGGTTCTTTGCTTCTTCGGAAATATCCATCCCAGGGATTTTTTCAATCATGACATTGGCTTTGTAGATGATGCTGTAGTTGTCTGACCAAATGGCGGTCTTGCTGTTCCAGTCGGTTGTGGCCGATGTCGGGAAATAGATATAGCCGGCACTGTAAGTATTGGCGTTGTTCAGATTGATGAAGTCATCTGTATAGTCATCGCCAGAGAAATATCCGCCGAATACGGTATAATCTGTGCCGTATCCTTCAAAGTAAGATGAATAAAAATCTTGTGCATAAGTGCGCAAGGAAGTTTCAGTTTGCCAATACGTGTCATTGGTTTGCTTGTCCAAAGGTTCCTTGTCAAGGAAGTTTTCGCAGCTGCTTAAGGAAGCGAGTGCCAGGAAACAAGCGGAATATAATAGATGTTTCTTTTTCATGATTCACAAAGTATGTTAGGTTATAAACTGAGCTGGATACCGAAGGATACGGTCTTCTGATACGGATAACTGCGTCCAAAGTTACGTGCGTCGCTGCTGGTTCCTACGGTGCGGATACCTATTTCAGGGTCAATGGCAGGTTTGACACCGTCGACCGTAAAGAGGTTCTCACCAGTAAAGTAGACACGCAGGTTTTCTACTTTGAACTTGCTTAACCAGCTCTTGGGAAGCGTGTATCCTACGGTAAGAGTCTTGAGACGCATATAGGCCATGTTCAGCATGTAGCGGTCGTTGACGTTGTAGTTACCCGTTTGTGCTTGGCTGTAAACCATTGGTCTTGGATAGAAGGCGTCTTGATTGTCAGGAGTCCAGTAGTCTTCGGCTCCTACGTAGTAAGGTTCGCCTGTGGTGAAGCCGGGTAGTACCTGGTTGCCGGCTGCCCATAAATTACGCTTGCCTACTCCTTGGAAGAACATGCTGACATCAAATCCCTTCCAGGCTGCGTCCAGGTTCAAACCGAACTGGAGACGGGGCAATGCATTACCTATGATGGACATATCGCCGGGGGCTGTGGTTTGCGTACCTTTTTCAATCTTGCCGTTTCCATCCAGGTCTTTGTAGAGCACATCGCCGGGAGCAAACTGATAATTGCCGGGGAAAACTTGGGTCTGGTCGGGAATACCTGCTTTCAAAGAACCGTCTGCGTTGAAATCGTCTTCAGTCAGGAAGCGGTCGAATTGCAGACCCCAGATGTCGCCCAGTATCATTCCTTCTTTGTAGGCGCTGGTGCTCCACCAGCCGGTAGCTCCATAAGTAGGAAGCTGTGTGTTGTTGGTCCATTTGGTGACTTCGGTCTGATCATCGGACAGAGAAGCGGTTACGCCAAAGTGGAAACCGTTTTTGAACGTGTGTCGATAGTCTACGGCCAATTCCCAGCCTTTGGTTTGAATTTCACCCATATTCTGATAAGGTGCATCGGCTCCGAGAACCCAAGGCAGGTTGGCGGTAGTCAGAATGTCGCTTGTCGTACGATTGTACCAGTCGAAAGTTACTCCAAGCTCGTCGTCAAAGAATCGGGCGTCTACACCAAAATCCAATGTAGCCACTTTTTCCCAGGAGAGTGAAGACGATACCAAGGTGGGCATTTGTGTGGATTGAACCTTCTGCCCGTCGATAATCCAGCTGTCTTGCGATGTACTCAAGGTTGAGATAAAGCGGTCGGTTCCTACATCCTGGTTACCGATCATACCCCACGAACCACGTAGTTTCAGTGTACTGAGGTAAGGCTTCAGCGATTCCATGAAAGCTTCTTCTGAGATGCGGTAACCGGCCGAGAAAGATGGGAAGAATGCGAAGCGGTCTCCGGACGGGAAGCGGGAAGAACCGTCGTAACGTCCGTTCAGCTCAATCATGTAGCGGTCTTTGTAGGCATAGTTGATACGGCCGAAGAAACCTGCTACCGACCACCAGGAGTGTGAACTACCGGTTGTCTGGTCGCCTGTGGCCATATTCAGCTCCGGCTTTTCCGGATCCAGAAGGCCTTTGCGCTGGGCCCAATAGTATTCGTATTCGCTCTTTTCGAGGTTCGAACCACCCATTACTTTGAAATCGTGGTCGCCCCAACGTTTGGCGTAAGTAGCTACGATATTGGTTGTCAGGTTCTCTGTACGTCCATTCTCCTGGTATACGTAGTCATAACTGCTGGATATATAGTTCCCATAAGAATTGCGGAGGTCGTCAACAGTCGGTCTGGCAGTAAAGATTTCATATCCTGCTGTTTTGCTGGGCGTACCATATTTCTTGTAGCGGTCGTTGATGGTGCTGTATACAAAGTCCACGTCAATGCTCAGGTCTTTGATGGGTTTGATGGTCACGCCGCCGGTCAGACGGATGTATTCATTCTGCTGTCTGGTCATAGGGGCTGTACTTTGCTCCGTCAGGGCATTGCGGAATTCTTTACCTTCGAATGTACCATACGGCATCATCGGTTGCCAGCGATACAGATAGTACAATGGGTCATATAGGTCCGAAGCATAGTTGAAGGGCTTGTCATAGTCCGAACGTGTGAACATGATGCCTGTACGGATGGACACGTATTTGTTCAAATCAGAATTCAGGGAGATATTGGCATTGTACCGTTTGTAGGAATCTGAGTTGATTTCCATCATGCCATCCTGGTTCAGGTAACCTAAGGCAATGTTATAATTGGTCTTGCCATTTCCGCCATTGATAGAAATGTTATGAGTCTGCTGGGGTGACCAGTCCTTGATATACATGTCATACCAATCCCATGTACGGTAGAAAAACATACCTCCGTCGCGGAATTCAAAGTCTCGGCCAAGTTCCATTTCCCGTCCGAACTGGTCGCCATATCCGTAGGCATCCCAATACTCTTTCATTTTCTGTACCGCTGTTGCGTCAACACGCATGTTGCCTACTACGTTATAGAATGCGGTCGCGCCTTTGGATTCATTGATGACACCCTGCAGGTTGATGTCTGCCTGTTGCCAGCCGGGAAGTTGCTCCGGCGTTTTGGTCGGAGTACGCCAGGCGAAGTTGTTGGTGTATTTGATAGAAAGACGTTCATGCTTGGTTTTGGATTTGGTCGTAATCAACAGTACACCGAATGCACCGCGAGCACCATAGATGGAGGCGGAAGCTGCATCTTTCAATACGGAGATACTTTCGATGTCATCGGGGTTGACCATGGATATGTCGGTTACTTCTACGTTGTCAACTAAGATTAAGGGGTTAGCATCGCCGTTCGGTGAGCCGATGCTGCCGCGAATCTTGATAGTCGGTGCACTGCCTATTTCACCGGAATTTGTCGTGACGGTCAGGCCGGGGACGCTTCCTTGCAAGGCACGTCCGATATCGGTGATAGGACGGCTGTCGATGGTCTTGGCAACGTCGACCGATGCAACAGCACCTGTCAGATTGACTTTCTTTTGTGAACCATAGCCGACGACTACCACTTCGTCCAGCAGTTCGGTATCATCTTTTAAGGTAACTTGTAAATTGGGGGCGGCTTTTACTTCTTGGGTGGTATAGCCTACGAATGACACTTGGATGATGGCGTCGGGCTTTACTTCCAGTTTGATTTTTCCGTCAAGGTCTGTTATGCCACCGTTTGTAGTACCTTTCTCAATGACGTTGGCACCGATAATGGGTTCGCCATGGGAGTCTACAACCGTGACCGTAATGCTTTGGGTTTGCATTTGTTCCATTGTTTCGTTGGAACGTTCGGAAGCTGTCCGTGCAGCGGCTGGGACGCTTCCACTTAGAAATAGTGCTGTAATGGCTACAGCTGCGAAGAGTTTCCTGTTGGAAAGTCTCCGTTGTCTGCGGTCCTCTTTCATAAGTAGTGATTTTATTAAAAATAGGTTTGGTATATAAATTACTATAAAATGATAGTCTTCATATTCAACGTCTTTTTATTAGTTTCTATTCGTAACCTGTTTTTATGAGTTGTGGATGTTCAAGGCTTTAGGTTTGGATTGCTCTGTCAACCATTGCTTTGCCAAAGATAGTTTTATTTTTGTTTTAATCGATATTTAGAACTTGTTATTTTTTGATTTATATTCAATAATTCACATTAAATTAACAGTTTCATTGTCGCTGAAACGGCTTTTGAATTGAAAAATTATTGTTTCTAAGTATTAAAATATGTTTCGAGTTATACCTTTGGATACCTTTGGGTTGTTGATGGAAATAAGATGATGAGAAGGATGTCGTATTTAGAAATAAGGCTCTCGGTTGATTGATAAATGCTGGTGGCCAGTGTTTTATGAGTATGCAGCTGTTCTGGCTACAATTGTTCCTGTAATGCCTTTTTTGTATAGCCTTGAGAAAGAATATGCTGGAGGCTTTAACCTTCTTCAATATTCATGGCATGGTATTCAATCAGACCGTTGATGGGAGTTTCTTCAATGACTTGCAGGTTTATGTCAAACTCTTGGGCGATTTGACGCAAGAGCTCGGCATAGTGATAGGCGAGCGACCCGACGAAACGGACCGGGTAGTTGTGATAGTCGTACTGGCAGACGCATCGCGTGAAGAAACTGCGCAGGTTGTTTGTTATCAGGTCGTATACGTAGTCATTGTCCAGATAATCGGCTAAAAAATAGGAGAGAGTGCCTAGGAAGCGGTTGGGGAAGGGACGGTTGTAGACCGACTCCATCACTTCGTTGGCATTGATGCGGAATTTGTCGTAGAAGTCGTTGGTGATATCCTTGGGAGCAAGTCCTTTCAGTACATCAGACAGAAAGTATTTACCCATGACGGCTCCACTGCCTTCATCTCCTAATATATAACCGCCAGCTTTGACGTTTTTGACGATGATTTTGCCGTCGTAGAAGCACGAGTTCGACCCTGTTCCCAATATACATGCTATACCTGCCTCGCACTGGAAGAGCCCTCGGGCGGCAGCCAGCAGGTCGCTTTCCACCTGAATAGGGGTCTTGAATTGGGCGACAAGTGATGCTCCCAAGATGTTTTTCTTTTCATAAGAGGTACATCCGGCACCATAGAAGTAGACTTGTTCCAGCTTCTTTTTGAAAAATAGCTCGGGCAATCCCAGACGTACGCTCCGACTGATTTCACGGCGTGTCTGGAAAAACGGATTCAGTCCTTCTGTATAGGCTCTTTGTATCAGTTTGTTGTCTTCGACCAAAGCCCATTCGGTACGTGTAGAACCGCTTTCAGCTATTAATTTCATGGCATGTACTGTTTTTGAATGACGTACAAATATATAGTTTTTTTTAGATATAGCAATTCTTTTTCAATATTTCTTTCGGAGCCTTCCAGTTGGAAATCAAAAGCTCCCGACTTCTTCACGAAGGAAAGCCGGGAGCTTTTGGGCTATTTCGATTTTTCTTAGAGGGCGTTCTCCTTAATCAGATACTCGGCAATCTGGACGGCGTTCAGGGCGGCTCCCTTCTTGATTTGGTCGCCTACAATCCAGAAGGTCAGCCCGCAATCGTTGGTCAGGTCCTTGCGGATGCGACCTACGTAGACGGGATCCTTGCCGGCCAGGAAGAGCGGCATGGGGTATTCCTTTTCGGCGGGGTTGTCCATCAGCACCAGTCCTTCACCTTTGCCGAAGGCTTCGCGGGCCTCTTCGACGGAGATGGGGCGTTCGGTTTCCACCCAGATGCTCTCGGAGTGGGAGCGCAGGGCAGGTACGCGGACGCAGGTGGCGCTCACCTTGACGTCGGAGTGCATGATTTTGCGCGTTTCGTTGTACATCTTCATCTCTTCCTTCGTATAGCCGTTGTCGGTGAAGACGTCAATCTGAGGGATGAGGTTGAAGGCCAGCTGGTAGGCGAATTTCTCGACGGTGACAGGTTCGCCGGCCAGCACCTGGCGGTATTGGGTGTACAGTTCGTCCATGGCGGCGGCTCCGGCACCGCTGGCTGCCTGATAGGTGGCTACGTGTACGGTCTTGATGTGCGAAAGCTGTTCGATGGCTTTCAGGGCAACTACCATCTGGATGGTGGTGCAGTTGGGGTTGGCGATGATGCCGCGCGGACGGTCTTTGGCGTCGGCGGCGTTGACTTCGGGCACTACCAGGGGCACGTCGGTGTCCATGCGGAAGGCGCTGGAGTTGTCTATCATCACGGCTCCGTATTTGGTGATGGTCTCGGCGAACTCTTTCGATGTGCCTGCGCCTGCGGAAGTGAAAGCGATGTCCACACCTTTAAAGTCATCGTTGTGCTGCAAGAGTTTGACCTCGATCTGTTTGCCGCGGAAGGTATATTTGGTACCGGCGCTGCGTTTAGAACCGAACAAAACTAACTCGTCCAACGGAAAATTTCTTTCATCGAGCACACGCAGGAATTCTTGTCCCACGGCTCCGCTTGCTCCAACAATTGCTACTTTCATTTCTTTTTCTTTGTTTTAAGTGGTTTGTAAAAAAGTCAATTCAAGGCGCAAATTTACAACATTCTGCGATTATAACGGCAGAAGTAGTTTTAAATTTTTGATAAAAACATGCCTTGTACGCAGACGCCCTTGGCAGCGGTTGGCGGAAAGCATTGCTTTCGTCCCCGGAAAACGGTGCTTTCGCCTTCGGAAAGCACCGTTTTCCTGAAAGTAGCGGGGGAGGGTGTTGGCAAGTGAAAAGTATTTTTGCTATTTTTGCACAAGAATTTTAAATGACGCAAGCCTATGGACTGGTTAGACCTCAGTTTGAAACTTCCCATAACCGACCCTACATGGATTTTCCTCCTTGTACTGCTCATCATTTTGTTTGCGCCCATCCTGCTGACCAAGCTGCGCATCCCCCACATCATCGGCATGATTCTGGCCGGACTGGCCATCGGCGAGCACGGGTTCAACATCCTGGTGCGCGACAGCAGTTTCGAGCTTTTCGGCAAGGTAGGTGTCTACTACATCATGTTTCTGGCGGGGCTGGAGATGAATATGGCTGACTTCAAGAAGAACCGCGGTAAGGCGGTGGCATTGGGCCTGCTGGCTTTCATCATCCCCATCAGCATCGGTATGGTGACCAACGTGCTCCTGCTCAAGTACAGCCTCATCACTTCCATCCTGCTGGCCAGTATGTATGCCTCGCATACGCTGGTGGCCTATCCCATCGTCATCCGCTACGGCATCTCGCGCCAGCGCAGTGTGAGCATCGCCGTGGGCGGTACGGCCGTCACCGACACGCTGACGCTGCTCGTGCTGGCCGTCATTAGCGGTGTGTTCAAGGGCGAGGCGGGCGGCCTCTTCTGGCTTTGGCTGGTGGTGCGCTTCGTGGTGCTGGCCATGCTCATCATGTACTTCCTGCCACGCGTCGGGCGCTGGTTCTTCCGCCGCTACGACGACAATGTGATGCAATACATCTTCGTCTTGGCCATGGTATTCCTCGGCGCGGGGCTTATGGAGCTCATCGGCATGGAAGGCATCCTGGGGGCTTTCCTCGTTGGTCTGGTGCTGAACCGCCTCATTCCCCACGTGTCGCCGCTGATGAGCCATCTGGAGTTTGTGGGCAATGCGCTGTTCATCCCCTACTTCCTGATAGGCGTGGGCATGCTGATTGATGTCAAAGTCATCTTTGGCGGCGGTGATGCCCTGAAGGTGGCGGGCGTGATGATTGTGGTGGCGCTGGGCGGCAAATGGATTGCCTCGTGGCTGACGCAGAAGATATACCGCATGTCGGCCCTCGAACGCGAGCTGATGTTCGGCCTGAGCAATGCACAGGCGGCAGCTACGCTGGCGGCGGTGCTGGTGGGCTACAACATCATCTTGCCCGACGGTAGCCGTCTGCTCAACGAAGACGTGCTCAACGGCACGGTGCTCCTCATCCTCGTCACCTGCATCGTTAGCTCCTTCACCACCGAGCGGGCGGCGCGCAAGATGGCCATGGACGAGGCCCATCCCGAAGAAGACCGTTCGCGCGAGCCCGAAAAGATTCTGATACCTGTGGCCAATCCCAATACCATCGAATACCTGATGAACCTGTCGCTCGTCATCCGCGACCCCAAGCAGAAGGACAACCTGCTGGCTCTGAACGTCATCAACGACCACTCGGGCACCGAAGCCCTCGAGCAGCAGGGCAAGCGCTACCTGGAGCGTGCGGCCAAAATCACCGCCTCGGCGGGTGTGGAGCTGAAGTGCATCAGTCGCTACGACCTGAATATTGCCGCGGGCATCATCCACACGGCCAAGGAGCATGGAGCTACGGACGTCATCATCGGCCTCCACTGGAAGGTGAACATTGTGGATTCCTTCTTCGGTATGCTGACCGAGAGCCTGCTCAAGGGACTTCATCGCGAGGTGATGGTGGCCCGCTTCCTGATACCCATCAATACCCTGCGGCGCATCATCGTGGCCGTGCCGCCCAAGGCCGAGTACGAAGCCGGCTTCCAGAAGTGGGTGGACCACTTCTGCCGCATGGGCACTACGTTGGGATGCCGCGTCCACTTCTTTGCCAACGAACAGACGGGCAACCTGCTTCAGGCCCTTGTCAAGAAGAAACATAGCGACACGCTGACCGAGTTCTCCCGCCTTGACGAGTGGGAAGACCTGCTGCTCCTGACCGGCCAGGTGAACTACGACCACCTACTGGTGGTTATCAGTGCCCGCCGCGGCTCCATCTCCTACGACAGCTCGTTCGAGAAACTGCCCAGTCAGTTGGGCCGTTACTTCACGAACAACAGCCTCATCGTCCTGTATCCCGACCAGCTGGGCGACCCGCAGGATGCCTTGTCGTTCTCCAATCCGCAGGGCAGCAACGAGAGCCAGCACTACGAGAAGGTGGGCCGGTGGTTCTATAAATGGTTTAAAAAGGAAAACTGATGGAAGACTGGAAACAACGTACACGCCTGCTGTTGGGCGAAGAGAAGAGTGAACGTCTGCGCCAGGCCCATGTACTGGTCGTTGGTGTGGGAGGTGTGGGAGCCTATGCGGCCGAAATGCTTTGCCGTGCGGGGGTAGGCCGCCTGACGCTGGTCGATGCCGACACCGTCCAGCCTACCAACATCAACCGCCAGCTTCCGGCCTTGCACTCCACGTTGGGGCAGCCCAAGGTCGAAGTTCTCGCCGCCCGTTTCCGCGACATCAACCCCGAGGTGGAGCTCACCGTCCTGCCCGTTTTCCTGAAGGACGAGAATATCCCCCAGCTGCTCGATGCCGACCGCTACGACTTTGTGGTCGATGCCATCGACACCCTGGCCCCTAAGTGCCACCTGATAGCCGAGGCCCTGAGGCGGCGCATCAAGATTGTATCCAGCATGGGTGCGGGCGCCAAGAGCGACATCACGCAGATACGCTTTGCCGACATCTGGGACACCTACCATTGCGGCCTGAGCAAGGCCGTGCGCAAGCGGTTGCAGAAGATGGGCATCCGTCACAAACTCCCCGTCGTGTTCAGCACCGAGCAGGCCGACCCCAAGGCCGTGCTGCTGACCGACGACGAACAGAACAAGAAATCGACCTGCGGCACGGTGAGCTACATGCCCGCCGTCTTCGGCTGCTACCTGGCGGAGTACGTCATCCGCCGGCTATAATAATAAGGAAAGAAAGTATGATACGACTCGAACAGATAACCAAGAGCTTCGGCAACCTGCAAGTGTTGCGTGGCATCAACCTCGAGATACAGAAGGGCGAAGTGGTGAGCATCGTCGGCCCCAGCGGTGCCGGCAAGACCACGTTGCTTCAGATTATGGGTACCCTCGACCGCCCCGATACGGGTACGGTCTGCATCGACGGCGTGCGTGTCGACGGGCTGAAGGAGCGTGAACTCTCCGCCTTCCGCAACCGCCGCATCGGTTTCGTCTTCCAGTTTCACCAGCTCCTGCCCGAGTTTACGGCCCTGGAGAATGTCATGATACCCGCCTTCATTGCCGGGCAGGGGCGGCACGAAGCCCAGGCTGCCGCCCTCGAGATACTGACGATGATGGGCCTTGCCGACCGTGCCTCGCACAAGCCCAACGAGCTTTCGGGCGGCGAGAAGCAGCGCGTGGCCGTGGCGCGCGCCCTCATCAACCGGCCGGCCGTTGTGCTGGCCGACGAGCCCTCGGGTAGCCTCGATACCCACAACAAGGCCGAGTTGCACCAGCTCTTCTTCGACCTGCGCGACCGCCTGGGGCAGACATTCGTCATTGTGACCCACGACGAAAGCCTGGCTTCCATCACCGACCGCACCATCCATCTGAAAGACGGGGAAGTCGTGGCGGATACGGCGTCTGCTATCTGATGGTAGTGGGGCTTTGCTTCGAATATCACTTTCTTTGATTAGATACCGTACCATAAAACTTTCACCACAGATTACCCGGATTTTCACAGATTACTTGATTGGTTAATTTAAATATCAAGTATCGTCTGTGTTAATCTGAGTAATCTGTGGTGAACTTTTAGAGTATTCTGTCAATTCACTGTTTTTTTGTAAGATATCTTTATTCCCTTCGTCCGATTTCACTTCCCGTTTTCTCAGCACTCTTTCCCGGCGTCCTATGGGAATGTTTGAAACATAGAGGCCTTATGTTTGAAACATTCCCCCTCTATGTTTGAAACATTCGCCCCTTGGGGTTGAAACCCGAAAAAGTGGGGAGGAAAAGCCGTCCAGCCTTCAGTCTTTATTTTTGTAAATCTTATTGATTTATTCGAAGCTCAGGTAGTGGCCTATCCGTTCCAGGTCCTCGCATGTGAACTCCTCATAGAGCACGAACGGCTTCAGGCTTTTCAGCGGGCCGTGCTTGCGGCGGTATTCCACCAATGCCTTGGCCTGGTAGAAGTTGAGGTAAGGATGGTGGCGCAGTCGGTCCACGCTGGCACGGTTGACGGGGATGCGGCGGATGGCGGTGGTGTCGATGCGGAACCAGTCGGCCAGTTGGCGATAGTCGAGGTCGATATCTTCCAGCTGGCTGAGGCTGTAGAAACCGCCCAGCTGTTGGCGGTACCCGCTGATGAGGCGTGCAATGCCGCTCCCGATGCCGGGAATCTTTTTCAGTTCGGTGGTGTCGGCACGGTTCAGGTCGACCCGGGTGCCGGGTTCGTATTTCAGCGGTTTTGCCTGTTGGAGGCTGTCCTTGCGCCGGTCGGCCAGGAAGAGGGAAGGACGATGGTCGGTGCTGTCTGTGGCCGGAATGCGGATGTAGGGCCGTAAGGTAGTGTATTGTTCTTCTGTCAGCCCGTATATTTTGCGGAAATCCTCTGCCCGACGGAAGACACCTCCCTTTTCGCGGTAGCGCAGGATGTTGCGGGCCATCCAGGCAGGAAGGCCCAGCTGGCGGAAGGTGGCCGAGTCGGCCGTGTTGGGATTGAAGGGAGCGAGTAGGGGTGACATGTCTTTTTCTTCCCATGCCGTGTAGCGGGACTTCCGGCCTTCCTTTTCCTCTTTCTCTTTTTCGCGGATGGAAGCGCTGAAGGCCCGATATTCCTCCATCGTCTGCTCTTGTTCCAGGTGGTCGTCAGGGTTGTCTGCCCGCTTTGATTGCAGGTGGACATACATTTCTCCTCCCAGCAAGAGGAGAAGGGCGACACCCAGCAGCGCCAGGATGCCCCGCCTCTCCCCTCGGGAGTAATAGAGAAATTCACCGAGCCACTTCCACATGAATCACCTTTCTTATTTCAGCAGTCCCAGTTCGTTGATGAAAATGAAGCCAATGCCTATCGGAGCAATGTACTTCAGCAGGAACAGCCAGATGCGGTAGACCGCTTTCGGCAGGGTGCCGTTGTTGCTCACCTCTTCCCACACGATACGCTTGTCCAGATACCATCCGGTGAAGATGGCGATGAAGAAACCGCCCAGCGGAAGCATGATTTTGGCCGTCAGGAAGTCGAAGAGGTCGAACAGGGTCAGACCGAAGATGGTCAGCTCCTTGCCCACACCCAGCGAAAGCGAGCAGAGCACGCCCAGGAAGGTACAGCCCGCCGTTACCAGCTTGGCTGCCCGGCCGCGGGTCAGGTTGAACTCCTCGTGCAGGTAGGCCGTCACCACCTCGTGCAGGGAGATGGTCGATGTCAGGGCAGCCAGGGCCAGGAGCACGTAGAACATGATGGACAGGATGACTGCCAGCCAAGGCAGGTTGCCGAAGGCCTGCTGGAAGACGTTGGGCAGCGTGATGAACAGCAGGCTGGGACCCGCGTCGGGCTGGATGCCCACCGAGAAGGCGGCAGGGAAGATGATGAAACCGGCTAGGATGGCCACCATCGTGTCAATCCATCCCACGTTGAGTGCCGTCTTGGGCAGGTTGGTGTCGTTGCGGAAGTAGGAGGCATACGTACAGAGGCAGCCCATGCCCAGCGAGAGCGAGAAGAAAGCCTGCCCCATAGCACCCAGTAGCACGTTGCCGTCCACCTTGCTGAAGTCGGGTTTCAGCAGGAACTCGATGCCTGCCCCTGCACCCGGCAGCGACACGGAGCATACGGCCAGCACGATGAGCAGCAGGAAGAGCATCGGCATCATGATTTTGGCAGACTTCTCAATACCCTTTTCCACGCCTTTCACAATGATGAAGTGGGTCATCAGCATGAAGGCTACCATCCACAGGGCCGGCCGCCACGGATGGGCGATGAAGCCGTTGAACGAGGCGATGAAGTCGTTCGCCGACTGGCCGGCAAAGGCGTTCGTGCCTGCCTGTACGATGTACTCCAGCGTCCAGCCCGCCACCACCGAATAGTAGCCCAGTATCAGGAACCCTGCCAGTACCCCCATGCGGCCCACCCAGCGCCAGTGGGTGCCGGGCGCCAGCTTCTGATAGGCACCTGCCGTGTTGGCCCGTGAATGTCGTCCGATGGAAAATTCGGCCACCATGATGGGAATGCCGAAGAAAAGAACGCATCCCAGATAGATAAGGATGAAGGCCGCACCGCCGTGGTTGCCCGTTTCAAAAGGAAAGCGCCAGATGTTGCCCAGCCCTACGGCCGAGCCTGCCGAAGCCAGGATGACACCCAGCTTGCTTCCGAAGTTTGCTCTGTTGTTCTTTGTCATAAATCGTGGTTTTTTCTTTCAATTTGTTACTAATACCTGCAAGAAATCGCAAATATAGAAAATGTTCCGTACATTTGCATCTCGTATTGAAATATATTTGATTATGCTGTATTACATTCGGAAATATCCCGTTTCGCTCCTCATTATCGGGACGGTCGTCTATCTGTCTTTCTTCAAGCCGCCCCAGACGGATATGGATTCCATCCCCGGCATCGACAAGGTGGTACATGTGTGCATGTACTTCGGCATGTCGGGCATGTTGTGGCTGGAGTTCATGCGGGCACATAAAAAAGCACGCGTACCGTTGTGGCACGCGTGGTTGGGAGCCTGGCTCTGCCCCGTCTTGTTCAGTGGGGCGGTAGAGTTGCTTCAGGCCTATTGTACGACCTATCGGGGCGGCGACTGGTGGGACTTTGCTGCCAATACCACAGGAGCTACGCTGGCATCGCTCATTGGCTGGTATTGGATGAAGCGTCATCCTTCTTTATAAATATTCTACTACAGAGCTCAGCCGTATTCCGTTCGACCCCTTGATGAGAATGGTTTTGCCTGTCGGCTTTTCCTGTTTCAATGCTTCGATGAGGGCGGGAGCGTCGGCATACGTCTCATAGGAGTGGCGCGTGGCGGCAAACTGGCTGCCTACCAGAATGACGCGCTCGAAGCCGCATTCCTCCAGGTAATCCACTATCTTCTGATGCTCCTCGGCGCTGTCTTGCCCCAGCTCGCGCATGTCGCCCAGGATGGCTGTCTTGTGCGCCGCCTCCATCTGGCGGAAGTTGGCCAGCGAGGCCATCATGCTGGTGGGGTTGGCGTTGTAGGCATCGATGATGAGGGTGTTGTCGGCCGTCTGCTTCAGTTGCGAGCGGTTGTTTTGGGGCGCATATTCCGTCAGGGCCTGGTCAATCAGGGTGGCGTCCACGTCGAAGTAGCTGCCAAGGGTGACGGCGGCCAGGGCATTGGGCAGGTTGTAGCTGCCTATCAGTTGGGTTTGTACATGATGCGTTTCCGTTTCTCCCTGTTTCTTCCATTCGAAAGCGAGGAAAGGCGAACAGCCGGTCAGCCTGCCGCAGATGTCGTTGCCGGCTCCTTCGCCATAGGTCACGTGCGGCAGGCCTGCGGCCATCTTTGTCAGATAGGGGTTGTCGGCATGCAGGAAGACGACGGGAGCGGGCAGCGTGCGCAGCCAGTCGTAGAGCTCGCCCTTCGTGCGCATCACGCCCTCGAACGAGCCGAAGCCTTCAAGATGAGCCTTGCCTACGTTCGTGATGAGACCCATGTCGGGTTCGGCTATCTCCACCAGCTCACGGATGTCGCCCGGATGGCTGGCACCCATCTCGACGACGGCCAGTTCGTGTTCGGGCCTGAGGCGGAGCAGGGTGAGGGGCACGCCGATGTGGTTGTTCAGGTTGCCTTCCGTGTAGAGCAGGCGGTATCGGCGGCTCAGCACGGCGGCTATCAGTTCCTTGGTCGTGGTCTTGCCGTTGGTGCCGGTGATGCCGATGATGCGTGTACCTAGCTGGCGGCGGTGATGGCGGGCCAGGCGCTGGAGCGTCAGCAGGCAGTTGTCGGTCAGCAGGTAGCGTTCGTCGCCCGGCACGAGGTATTCGGCTTCGTCGATGACGGCGTAGGCACATCCGCTTTCCAATGCCTTGGCGGCAAAGGCGTTGCCGTTGAACGTGTCTCCCTTCAGGGCAATGAAGAGGGAGCCTTCGGGGCACCGGCGGCTGTCGGTTGTCACGCCGTTGCACCGGCAGAATATCTGGTAAAGAGTCGAAATATCCATAACTTTTCTGTTTTTGTGGTTGACGGGTGCAAAGGTAGTCTTTAATTGAGAATTGCGAATGGAGAATGGAAAATTTTAACCGCAAACATTTTTCCTTTTCCTGTGTTACTTATGCATGTGTTTTTTCCGTATATTCGCCCTGAATTCAGGAAATAATCATTTTTGAAGTCAAACCAAATAAAATTGTAGAGTATGATGTTTTCATTATTGAGTGCCGCGTCTGTCATCAACGTGGAGAATTTGCTGGACCGCCTGCTGAACTATGGCATCGAGCTGGGCAAGAGCCTGCTGGCCGCCCTGGTCATTTATATCGTCGGCCGTTTCATCATCAAGTACATCCTGCGTTTCATCACTTCCCTGATGGTAAAGCGCAAGGTGGAAGTCAGTGTGCAGACCTTCCTGCGCAGCCTGCTGAAGATTGTGTTGAACCTGATACTGGCCTTTGCCATCATCAGCAAGCTGGGTGTCGAGACCACCAGCTTTGCCGCCCTGTTGGCCTCCGCCGGTGTTGCCATCGGTATGGCTCTGTCGGGCAACCTGTCAAACTTTGCGGGCGGACTGATTATCCTCGTCTTCAAGCCCTTCAAGGTGGGCGACTACATTGACGCCCCCGGCGGAAGCGGTACGGTCAAGGAAATCCAGATTTTCCATACGCTGATTGCCACTACGGACAACCGTATGATCTACATCCCCAACGGCTCGCTCAGCAGCAACGCCGTGACCAACTACAACAAGCAGGAGACACGCCGTCTGGAGTGGGTCTTCGGCGTGGAGTATGGCGAGGATGTACAGAAGGTACGTGCCGTCCTGCAACGCATTGTCGATGCCGACCCGCGTATCCTGACTACCCCTGCGCCGATGATTGTCCTCAAGACGCTGAATGCCAGCAGTGTGGATGTCATGGTGCGTGTTTGGACGAAGACGGAAGACTATTGGGACGTGATGTTCGAAGTGAACGAGCTCGTCTACGACACCTTCAACAAGGAAGGTATCGGCTTCCCCTTCCCGCAGCTCACGGTACATCAGGCCAAGGACTGAAACCGATTTTACCGTATTGGTACGGGCGTGGAGTGTTCGGATGGCAGGCGGCTGTCCGCACGCTCCGCGCCTACCTGTTTTTTGTGCCAGACAAAGCGGTGCTTTCCCAGGCATAAAGCAGTGCTTTGTTGCTCGGAAAACAATGCTTTGTTTTTTAAGGGGGGCAAGGAGGGGAAACCGAAAATAATGGGCCGATTGTGCGGCAATGCCTTTCTTTTTGTTTACATTTGCAGGGACTAATTGTAGAAAAACGATTGCCATGAATCAGGAACAAACGAAATACTTGAATGTCAACGGCCGGCTGCTCGACCTTTCGACGCCGTGCGTGATGGGCATCCTGAACGTGACGCCCGACTCCTTCTATAGCGGGAGCCGCATGCAGACGGAGGAGGAGATAGAAGCCCGCGTGCGGCAGATTGTGGACGAAGGCGCGGCCATCATCGATGTGGGGGCCTATTCTTCGCGCCCCAATGCCGAACACGTGTCGGCCGGGGAGGAAATGAGCCGCCTGCGCCTGGGGTTGGAGGTGCTTCGCCGCACGGCTCCCGAGGCAGTGGTGTCGGTCGACACCTTTCGGGCAGACGTGGCTCGGATGTGTGTCAGGGAGTATGGTGTGGCCATCATCAACGACATTGCGGCGGGTGAAATGGATGCCGACATGTTCAGCGCGGTGGCCGAGCTGAACGTGCCCTACATCATGATGCACATGCAGGGAACGCCCCAAAACATGCAGCAGCATCCGCACTACGACAACTTGTTGCGCGAGGTTTTCCTCTATTTCGCCCGCAAGGTACAGCAGCTGCGCGACCTGGGTGTGAAGGATATCGTGCTCGACCCCGGCTTCGGCTTCGGCAAGACGTTGGAGCACAATTATCAGCTGATGGCCCATCTGGAAGAGTTCCGCCTCTTCGAGCTGCCCCTGTTGGTGGGGGTGTCGCGCAAGTCGATGATCTACCGCCTGCTGGACACAACGCCCCAGGAAGCCTTGAACGGTACGACCGTCCTCCATACGCTGGCCCTGATGAAGGGAGCCGACATCCTGAGGGTACACGACGTCCGTCAGGCCGTCGAGGCGGTGAGGATTGTCGGGGCGATGAAGGCGAACGAGTAGCGGTTAGTGGTGAGTGTTTTTAACGTATAATATATAAGAATAGCCGTGTTTTTCGATTTTGGTATAAAAGACTTTATAGACATCCTGCTGGTGGCCTTCCTGCTGTACTATACCTATAAGCTGATGAAGGCGTCGGGGTCCATCAATATCTTTACAGGTATTCTGGTGTTTATCCTGATTTGGCTGGTGGTGTCGCAGGTGCTCGAGATGAAGCTGCTCGGCTCCATCTTCGACAAGTTGGTGAGTGTGGGCGTGCTGGCGCTGATTGTACTCTTTCAGGAGGAAATCCGCAGGTTCCTGGTGACGCTCGGTTCGCATCAGCATGCCAGCGCGTTGGTGCGGTTCTTTACCGGCGACAAGAAGGACGGGCTGGAGCACGACGACATCATGCCCATCGTGATGGCCTGCATCAGCATGGGCAAGCAGAAGGTGGGGGCTCTGATTGTGATAGAACGTGACGTGCCCTTGGATGACGTGGTGCGAACGGGGGATGTAATAGATGCCAACATCAACCAGCGGCTCATTGAGAATATCTTCTTCAAGAACAGCCCTTTGCACGACGGGGCGATGGTTATCAGCAAACAGCGCATCAAGGCGGCAGGTTGCATCCTGCCTGTATCCCATAACCTGGATATCCCCAAGGAACTGGGTTTGCGCCATCGGGCAGCGATGGGTATCTCGCAGGTATCCGACGCGCAGGCCATCATTGTTTCCGAGGAAACGGGCGCCATCTCTGTGGCCTACAAGGGACAGTTTCATCTGCGCCTCAATGCCGAGGAACTGGAACGGCTGTTGACCATTGATAATGGATAATTGATAATTGAGAATTGAAAATGAATAAGGATAACGGTAAACTTAATTATCCATTATCAATTCTCCATTAATTAAGCATCAGGCTCATGTAGGGATGCTGGGGGGCCAGTATCTTGGCCGTGAGCTCGCCGATAGTGAGTGCCAGATGGCTGCCGGGCAGCCGTTTGGCACTTTTCATACAATGCCCGTTGTTCAGGTAGTAATAGCCGGTATTGGTCTGGAGCTGTTCGTCGGTCAGGGCCAGATTCCATTCCTCGTCAGGGTGGACGGCGGCGTAGAGCTGGAGCAAGGCGTGGGCGTGGATGATGCGGCCCATGCCCAGTCTCTCTCCCTTTTCATTTCCGGAAACCGGCCGAAGCAGGTGGAGTTCGGTCTGCCCGTTCGTTTGGCAGATGTGCTGAAGCAGGAGGCGGGCCTCTTCATCTGAATCGGCCAGCAGTTCGCCTATCAGAAGGCCACCTTCCCCGTTGGGGTAGGCAAAGGCCAGGGCGGCTGCTTCATGCCGTTGTACGTGGTGCAGAAGATAGACGCGGCCGCCGCTCAGTTGCAGGTCGGCCAGGATAACCTTGAAGTCGTCTTCCGTATGCTGGATACAGCAGGGACGTTGACGCATCTTCTGTTCAAAGCAGGTGTACAGTTGTGGGTCGAAGCTGTCAGTATCCGTCACCCTATAGTCGGGTGGCAGGGCGGTGGCAGGAGCTGCCTTGAAGGATTGTGGACAGACGTGGAAGACTGGCGCATATCCGCTGCGGGCATAGTAATCGAAGAGCCAGGGTTCGGCCGGGATGAGTGTGGTCAGCAATACCCCTTGGGTGTGCATCCGCCCGAAGGCTTCGGCCAACAGCTCGCGCATGACGCCCTTGCCGCGGAAGTCGGGATGGGTACAGGCTCCCGATATATAAGAGGTATCTATGGTCTGGCCGCAGAAGGTCATGGGGTAGGGCAGTGTCTGCATGGCAGCGATAACGGTGTTGCCGCTACGGATGGTAAGGTTCACTTCGTTGCTGTATCGCATACGGAAATACAGGTCGGTGAAAGCGGGACTGTCGTGGAAGCAGAGCTCCCACAACTTTCTGACATCTTCTTTCATATTATATACAGTGAATCGTTACCACTTGATAGGTTCCACCGGCTCGTCGCGCAGACAGGCGGTGTATTTCTCCAGAATAATGGCAGGCTGGTAAGACAGCTTGGCCTTACGCAATCCTTCGATGCCCAGGTCTTCTTCGCGGTTGATGTAGGTGTATTGCTCGGGGATGTGGTTGGCAAACTCGTAGTTGATCATGGCATAAGCGCCTTCGATACGGGTATCAGCCTTTTCTACATGTACGCCGAAGGTATCCTGATTGATGGGCATGCCGAAAGTGAAAGCGGCGATACGTCCGTCTACGTGCAGGATGCCTCCCGTCAGACCCAGTTCCTCGAAGTGGTGAAGAGCATAAACCAATGCCCGCCGTTCATTGCCCGTCCCTTCGTGCTGGTCGCAGTTGTTGGCCTTGCACCATTCGGCCTCCAGTTCGAGGCATTCCTGGATGCGGTCGGGAGTGATGGCGGTGTATTCGTAGTTGGGATACATCCGTTTGAACTTGTTTACATGGTTGCGTTTGGGCTGGAATTTCTTGCCGGCCAGGGTTGCCAGGTCGGTGCGCAGGTACAGGTAGTCGGCATAGTCGCGGTCGGCGGTAAACTGGAAACGGCCGGGCATCAGGGCTTCGAGGTCTGCGCACATATCGGTGCAGATGCCCAGCAGGCAGAAGGGAGCCTTCTCCTGGTGGGCATCCTGAATCAGGACTTCCAATACTTTTCCCAAGTCTCCCTGGCCGATGGGCATCATGTACACCAGCTCGCCTTCGGCCCAGAACTTCAGTAACAGATAGCCTTCGAATACGGCAAACTGCGTGTGGTAGAGAAAGCGCCAGCTGCACAGGTTGGAGAACGACAGATCGCAGTTGCGGCGGTGACTATGCTGGGTAAAGGAAGTTATCAGTTCCTTGTCTTGCGGGGTGATATCTTTGAATTCAATCATAATCGTTTGCTAAGTGCTGTTTTTTATGAATAACAAAGATAGTGCAAACCGAGGGAAGTACAAAACGAAAACTCTGTTTTCGGATTTTACATCCGAGGTGCAGCCTGTTTTATGAAAAGATAGGAGGATTTTGTTAAAGCAAGCCCAGCAATCTTAGAATTGTAGGGGTGAACAAGGCCGTGAAGATGCCATTCAAGGTCAGCCCCAGACTGGCGAATGCCCCGTACTTGCGGCTGACATCCATGGCGGTGGATGTGCCTACGGCATGGGCAGCTGTACCCAGGGACAGACCTTGCGCCATCGGGCTGCCGATATGGGTCAGACGCATGGTCTTGAAGCCCAGAATGCCTCCCAGTAACCCTACGCATACCACTACGGCTGCCGTGAGCGAAGGAATGCCTCCCAGCGACTTGGTCACTTCCATGGCAATGGGGGTGGTGACCGACTTGGGGGCAAGCGAGTAGATAATCTCGTCGGAGGCTCCCATCCATTTGGCTATCAATACGACTGATACTACGCCGACAATACAGCCTGCCAGCTGGGACAGCAGAATGGGGAGCAGCTGTTTCTTGATGGTCTCGAGTTGCAGGTAGAGGGGAACGCCCAAAGCGACGACGGCCGGTTTCAGCCAGAATTCGATAAGATGTCCGCCTTCGTTGTAGGTTTCGTAGCTGATACCTGTCGTTTTCAGGAAAAGGATGAGCAGGGCAATGGTCAACAAGATGGGGTTGAGCAGCATGATGCCGGTCTTTTTCTGCAACAGCTTGGCAAAGAAAAAGAGGCCGAACGTGACGGCCAGCAGGAAAAATTCGTTTTCTAAGTAGGTCATTTGATTTTGCGTGTTAATTGGTGAACCCATCCGGTGACAACAAGAACCAGCAAAGTACTGACAAGCGAAGCGGTGACGATGGGCCAGAATTCAGCCGCAATGATGTCGAAGTACAGCATCAGTGCCACGCCGGGGGGCACGAAGAAGAAACCGAGGTTGGCAACGAGGAAGTCGGACATACCCTGCACCCAGTGCAGCTTGATCCAACCCAATTTAAGAAACAAGGTGAGCAGCAGCATACCGATGATACTCGAGGGCAGCTTGATGCCCGTGAGCCAGACGATCAGCTCACCCAAGGCCAGACATCCGAAAAGGATGGCGCATTGACGAATCATAATCCTAAAAAACTAATACCTTAAAAATGTAATGTTACTGAAAACGGGCGCAAAGTTAGTCATTATTCGTTTCGGGTATATGGGACTCACTCGTTTTTTTGTTTTAAGTGTGTAAAATGAGGATTATAAGCGCGTTTTCTTGTACCAAAATGAAATTTGTCATTATTTTATTTCCTTCTTTCAGAGAAAAAAACTGAAGAAAAATAGGATACTTTGCACCCATTTGAAAATAATTATATACATTTGCGGCGTTGATTGATGGTAATACATTGAATAGAAATATTAATCTTTAAACTTAGAAGAGTATGAAAAGGACTTTATTATTCACCGCTTTGGTGGCGTTCATCATGTCTTTCTCTATGAATGTGAACGCTCAGATGAAAGCTTCGGACAAGGATTTCAAAAATCAGCAAAAGCATGAAAAGGTATTGAACAAGGACCTTGAGAAGAAAGCAATCAAGGCAGCCCGCAAGGAAGCCAAGAAGCTGACGAAGGAAGGTTTCCGTACGCCGGTAGGTAAACTGCCTTTGGATAAACAGCTCGAGAACGCATGGCAGAAGCAGGCCGAAATGGATATGGAAGGCAATCCGTTCTGGTATATCGCTTCGTCCAGAGCTATTGGCGGTAACCAGTCTTCTGCAGCTTTGCAGGCTACAAACGCTGCCAAAATTGACTTGGCCGGACAGATTCAGACAAAGGTTTCACAACTGATTGAGGCAAAGGTGGCCAACGACGATATGGGTCAGGAAGAGGCTGCCAGCCTGTCCAACGTAGTGGCTGCCAGCAAGAGCATCATTTCCGGAACATTGGGCCGTACCATTCCTTTGGTAGAGGTGTACAGAACTTTGCCCAACAAGAATGTGGAAGTGATGGTAACCATCGGTTACAGCATGCAGACTGCCAATCAGGAGGCTATCAAGGCTATCCGTCAGGAACTGGCAGGCAAGTCGGAAGAACTGGCCAAGGAATTGGACAAACTGGCTGAATAAGAAAACACGGGAAGAATATAATTTGATTTGAATGGAAAGGAAATATCTGATTGTTTGGATGTTCCTTCTGACACTGATGGCTGCAGCGCCTTTGTACGCACAAAAAACCGTAAAGGTGAAAGGCGTACAAGGGCGCTGGCAGGTTAGTGACGACATCACGCTGAAAGAAGCCGAGGAACGTGCATTCCTGGAAGCCAAAAAAGAGGCTCTGCGCAAGGCAGGAGTCATGGAGAATGTGTGGTCGGTCTTCGGGCAGATAACGCAAGAAGGTGGTGATGAGTTTCAGGAGGCATATTCGCAAATGAATGTGTTGGCCATCGGTGGAATGGTGAATGTTACGAAAAAGAAGGTGGAAGAATTTTGGGATACCTCTACCAAGAGCCTGTTTAAGGTAGTGACGATTGACGCAATAGTGCAGAAGGATGAAAGAGTGGACAAATCGTATGCGATGGAAGTCAAGGGTGTGTCCAGCTTGTACAAGGAAGGTGACGTGTTCACCTGCCGGTTGAAGGTTTACGGAACAGATTCGTATCTGAAATTCTTCTGGTTTGACAGCGACGGAGGCGCTTTGCTTTATCCCAACGGTTATGAAGGAAACCAGCAGCTGAAGGCCGGAAAGGAATATAAGATACCTTTCAGCAACATGGTGGATTACCGGATGGAGAAACGGGGAGCCAGCAGTGAAAAAATCAATATGATGTTTGTGGCTACGAAAGAAGACATTCCTTTTACCGGTGAGGTGACCTATCAGAACGTGTTGAAGTGGGTATATGCCATTCCCAATGACCGCCGTTGCGCTACGTATGAAATGGTATTGATCAAATAAAGTATGTTGTTATGAAAAAGGTTCTAAGTTGCTTGTTGGCATTTGCAGGTTGTCTGACCCAGTCGGGCCTGTTTGCACAGGATATAGAGAAGGAATTTGCAGAATTCGAAAAACAGCAGAATGCGGCGTTTGAACAATTCAAGAAAAAAGCGGATGCCGATTTCGAAAACTCCTTGCGCCAGGCCTGGGAGGAATTCGACGCCTTCAAGCCGCTTGAAACTCATCTGAGGTTGGAACCGCCCCAGCCGGTTGTGTTCGATCCCAAGGTGCCTGCAACGGAGCCGGTTGCTGTGCCGGTAGGAGAAGAACGCACTCCTGAAGATACGTACGAGCCTGTTGAAATAACTATGCCCGAAGTGGAGCCGGCCGGTGATGTGAAGCGGACGTCTGTCTTGTTCTACGGTGTGAGCATTGAACTGTTTACTGCTCCTGCGGCAGGCCTGCAATTGAAGGGAAGTAGTGAAGCCGATGTTGCCGATGCCTGGAAATATCTTTGTAAAGAGCCATATGAAACGATGCTTTATGACTGCCTGTCGGTCAAGAAACAGTATCATCTGAATGATTGGGCCTATTTGCTGTTTACAAAGGCGATAGGTATGCAGTTATATGGTGCCGATAAGGCTGACCAGATTACTTTCCTTCAGATGTTCCTGTTGACCCAATCGGGTTATAAAGTACGTTTGGCCAAGATAGATGGCCGTTTGCGCTTGTTGATAGCTACGGCCGACAATATTTATGGTGTTCCCTATCTGACGATGGACGGTTTGCGATATTATGTCTTTGAACCTTTCAAGGACGGATCTATGAGTATTTATACCTATCGGAACGATTTTGCCGATGCCAAGAACCTGATAAGCCTGCGTATGGAGCAGGCGCCTGAATTGTCAGGAACGAAGGAAGATCGGGTATGGAAACCTGAAAACGCTTCGTGGAGCGTACGTACTTCTGTAGACAAGAATCTGATTGATTTCTATCGTGACTATCCTCAGTGTGACGTAGCTGTTCACTATCATACTCCCATGAGTGTGTCACTTTGTGCGGAATTGTATGCACAGCTGAAGGAAGCCGTTGCCGGAAAAGGACAGCGGGAAGCCGCTGCTCTGTTGTTGCATTTTGTACAGACGGCTTTTCCTTATCAGACGGACGGTGAACAATTCGGTTACGAGAAACCCAATTTTCCCGACGAGACTTTCTATTATCCCTATTGTGATTGTGAGGACCGCGCCATGCTCTATGCCGTATTGGTCCGCGATTTGTTGGGACTGAAAGCCGTGTTGCTCGATTATCCTAACCACATTGCTTCGGCCGTATGTTTTACCGAAGATGTGTCGGGTGACTACATCCTCTTGGACAACGGGCAAAAGTATATTATCTGCGATCCTACCTATATCGGTGCTCCGGTCGGGGTATGCATGGAGCAATATAAGAATGTGGCTCCCGGAATAATCCGGTAGTGTTAAATATTATAATATTTGTCGTTCTCGCCGCAAAAATACGCTGGATTGCAATGTTGATATTGCAAAATTGTGTATTTTTGCGGCGTGATAAACACAATATGGGCTAGTATTTAACATACAATCTTATTATATCATGCAAAGATTAATTAATGAAATTCTTGAACGCGCCAAGGCCGACCGCCAACGCATCGTTCTTCCTGAAGGTACAGAAGAACGTACCTTGAAAGCTGCTAATCAGATTCTGACTGACGGCATTGCTGACCTGATTCTTTTGGGTAATCCTGATGAAATCCACGCTTGTGCCAAGGAGTGGGGGTTGGGTAATATCGGTAAGGCTACCATCATCGATCCTGCCAACCATCCGAAGCAGGAAGAGTATGCACAGTTGTTGTGCGAATTGCGCAAGAAGAAAGGCATGACTATCGAGGAAGCCCGTAAACTGGTGCTTGATCCTTTGTATTTGGGCTGCCTTATTATCAAGAATGGTGATGCCGACGGTCAGTTGGCCGGTGCCCGCAATACGACGGGTGATGTACTGCGTCCGGCTTTGCAAATCATCAAGACTGCTCCGGGCATCACTTGTGTTTCAGGTGCCATGCTGTTGCTGACTCATGCTCCTGAATATGGTAAGAACGGTATTCTGGTGATGGGTGATGTTGCGGTAACTCCGGTACCCGATGCATCTCAATTGGCTCAGATTGCTGTATGTACAGCCCGTACAGCTCAAGCTGTGGCAGGTCTTGATCCGAAAGTAGCACTGCTGAGCTTCTCAACGAAAGGTTCTGCCAAACACGAAGTGGTAGACAAAGTGGTGGAAGCATTGAAATTGGCCAAGGAAATGGCTCCCGATATCGCCATCGACGGCGAACTGCAGGCCGATGCAGCCCTGGTTCCCGAGGTCGGTGCCAGCAAGGCTCCGGGTTCATCCATTGCCGGTCATGCCAACGTATTGGTAGTGCCCAGTCTGGAGGTAGGTAATATTTCTTATAAACTGGTTCAGCGCTTGGGACATGCCGATGCTGTAGGTCCTATCCTTCAGGGTATTGCCCGTCCGGTGAACGACCTTTCACGCGGTTGCTCCATCGAAGATGTATATCGCATGATTGCCATTACAGCCAATCAGGCTATCGCTGCAAAAGCCAACAAATGATGAACCTTGGATAAAAAGTAAGATTATGAAAGTATTAGTATTGAACTGTGGCAGTTCTTCCATCAAGTATAAATTGTTTGACATGGACCACAAGGCTGTTATAGCCCAGGGTGGTATTGAAAAAATCGGTTTGCCCGATTCTTTCCTGAAATTTACCTTGCCGAACGGTGAAAAGAAGATTCTGGAAAAGAACATTCCCGAGCATACAGTCGGTGTGGAATTTATCCTGAATACCCTTGTATCTCCTGAATATGGTGCTATCAAGTCGCTGGACGAAATCAATGCCGTAGGCCACCGTATGGTACATGGAGGTGAAAAGTTCAGTGAATCGGTTTTGCTGACAAAAGAGGTGCTTGACGCCTTCACTGCCTGCAACGACCTGGCTCCGCTCCATAATCCTGCCAACCTGAAAGGTGTCCGTGCCATCGAAGCTATCCTACCGAATGTTCCTCAGATTGGAGTATTCGATACAGCCTTCCATCAGACAATGCCCGACTATGCCTATATGTATGCGGTACCTTATAGATTGTATGAGAAATATGGTGTACGTCGTTATGGCTTCCACGGAACTTCTCACCGTTATGTATCAAAACGTGTATGCGAGTTCCTGGGTATTCAGGCCGAAGGTACAAAAATCATTACCTGCCACATCGGTAACGGCGGTTCCATTTCGGCCATCAAGGACGGTAAGTGTGTAGATACCAGCATGGGCCTTACTCCGCTCGAAGGTCTGATGATGGGTACACGTAGCGGTGATATCGATGGCGGTGCCGTGACATTCATTATGGAGAAGGAGCACTTGGATGCTGCCGGTGTATCCAATCTGCTTAACAAAAAGAGTGGTGTGATGGGTATTTTCGGCAAGTCGAGTGATATGCGCGACTTGGAGAATGCTGTGGCTGCCGGTGATCCGAAAGCCATTCTGGCCGAGAATATGTACTTCTACCGTATCAAGAAATACATCGGTGCATACGCAGCCGCTTTGGGTGGTGTGGACGTGATTGTCTTCACTGGTGGTGTAGGTGAGAACCAGGCATCGGCCCGTTGGGGTGCTTGCTCCGGTTTGGAATATATGGGCGTGAAACTGGATGCCGAGAAGAACAAAGTACGTGGTGAAGAAGCCATTATCTCTGCCGACGATTCGAAGGTGAAGGTGGTGGTTATTCCTACCGACGAAGAGCTGATGATTGCTTCGGATACCATGACTATTCTGAACAAAAAGGCCTGAAATACAAACTGAACAAATAGGGAAAAGCCCTGAAGACAATGTTCTTCGGGGCTTTTTTTTAACATAATCTTAATGCTTTTCTTGGAGGCTTTTGCCTATCTTTGTCTGAAAGAAAAGCCCAATTTATATTATTAAATAGAGAATTAGTTATGAAAAGATTGACTTATTTGCTACTTTTTGTCCTGATGGCGGGGATGACTTACGCCCAGCAGGCCAAGTATGTATTCTTCTTTATCGGTGACGGTATGGGAGTGAACCAGGTAAATACAACAGAAATGTTTCAGGCCGAAATGGAGAACGGCCGCATCGGTACCCAGAAGCTGCTGTTTGGGTCGTTCCCGGCTGCGGGAATTGCCACTTCCTATTCGGCCAGCAATTCGGTGACCGACTCCTCGGCCGGCGGTACGGCCTTGGCTACCGGTTCGAAGACCTACAATGGTGCTATTGGGGTAGATGTCAACAAGGAGGCTTTGGAGAGCGTTGCCTATCAGGCCAAGAAGAGTGGTAAAAAGGTAGGTATCGCTTCTACGGTCAGTGTAGACCATGCCACACCGGCTGCTTTCTATGCTCATCAGCCGGATCGTAATATGTATTATGAGATTGCGCTGGAATTGCCCAAGAGCGGTTTCGATTTCTTTGCCGGTGCAGGTTTTCTGAAGCCTGATAAGACTTATGACAAGAAGGATGCTCCTTCCATTTATCCGATTATCGAGAAAGCGGGTTATACCATTGCACGCGGTCTGAAGGAGTATGAAGAAAAAGCTTCTTCGGCCGAGAAGATGGTGCTGCTTCAGGCTGAAGGCGCGGCTGCCGACTGCTTGCCGTATGCTATCGACCGCAAAGAAGGTGACTTGACGCTGGCACAAATCACGGAAAGCGCCATTGACTTCCTGACGAAAGACAATAAAAAAGGCTTCTTCCTGATGCTGGAAGGCGGTAAGATTGACTGGGCTTGTCATAGCAACGACCCTGCTACGGTAGTAAAAGAGGTGATTGACATGGACAATGCCATCCGTGTGGCCTACGAGTTTTACAAGAAGCATCCGAAAGAGACGCTGATTGTTGTTTCTGCCGACCACGAGACTGGTGGTTTGGGTATGGGCACCGGAACGTATACGCTGAACTTGAAGGCACTCGATTGTCAGAAACAATCTGTTGAGGCTTTGTCACGCCGCATTACTGACCTGCGTCGTAACGAGCATGCTTCTTGGGAACAGGTTAAGGAACTCTTGTCTGAGACAATGGGATTTTGGAGCAAACTGCCTCTGACATGGGAGCAGGAACGTGCGCTGCGCGACGTTTATGAGACTTCTTTCGTGAAGAACAAGGTCGCTTTCAAGGAAACGCTCTATGCCAAGACCGAACCGCTGGCCGTAACCGCTAACGAAGTGATAAGTCAGATTGCTCACCTGGGATGGACCAGCAGCAGCCACACGGCCGAATATGTGCCTGTTTATGCCATCGGTGCAGGTTCCGACTTGTTTATGGGCAAGATGGACAATACGGATATTCCGAAGCGCATTGCCAAAGCGGGAAGATATTGATTTAGGTATTAAGATAAGATATTAAGTATTAGGCATAAGGTGTGAAGAGCAAGTTTCACACTTTATGCCTAATATTTTATAATTGCGTCTCTCCCTCAATGTAGTTCTCCAGGAAGAGATGTTCGCCGTCGAACACGGCATACGAGAAGCAGTTGATCCAGTCGCCCAGGATGACGACGCGCGAGGTGGCGTTCAGCATCAGGTCCAGCTCGATGTGGCGGTGGCCATAGATGAAGAAGTTGATATCCGGGTGGCTCTTGAGGTAGTTCTTGGTGTAGAGCACCAACGGTTCCTTGTCTTCTCCCATATAGTCCGGTTCCTTGCCGTCCACCCGTTTCAGGCGGCTGTGCTTGGCCCATGTCAGTCCCAGCTCCACACTCCAGCGGGGGTGAAGCGAGGAAAACAGAGTTTGCAACGTATGGCTGTGAAAGACAGCGCGCAGAAACTTGAACTTGCGGTCGGGGTCGCCCAGCCCGTCACCATGGGCCAGGTAGAATTCCTTGCCATGAATCTCTGTGGTCAGCGGCTCGCGGTGCAGGATGACGCCGCATTCTTTCGTCAGATAGTCGCCGCACCAGATGTCATGATTGCCTGTAAAGAAGTGTACTTCCACTCCGAGGTCCGTCAGTTCGGACAGCTTGCCCAGAAAGCGTGTATAGCCTTTGGGCACCACCAGCTTGAATTCGTACCAGAAGTCGAACATGTCGCCCAGCAGATAGACGGCCGAAGCCTTGTGCTTGATGCTGTCCAGAAAGTTCACCAGCCGGCGTTCTTGCGTACGGCCGTGCTCGATGGCACGCGAACCCAGATGGGCGTCGGAGAGGAAATATACATTCTTCATAAGGCGTATTCGTTTAGTTATTATTTGAACAGTTCGTCCAGATATTTGTAGAAGGCGGGGTCTTCGCCTACCACAATCTTGGCCACCTTGCCTTCGGGATCGATGACAATCTTGGTGGGATAGCCCTGTATGCCATACTTCACCGTGATGTCTGCCTCGTCCGTATTGCGCACATGCAGCCAGGGCAGTTCATGCTTCTCTACCGCATCCTTCCATTTCTCTTCCGTGTCGCGGCAGTCCACGCCCAGTATCTCCATGCGGTCCTTATACTTTTCGTAGTATTTCTTCATGTCGGGGATGCCCTTGATGCACCAGCCGCACCAGCTTCCCCAGAAGTCCAGCACCACATACTTGCCGCGCAGGGACGACAGGGTGAGGTCTTTGTCTTGGAGGTCCTTCAGCGTGAAGTCGGGGGCTACGGCTCCTTCGACCATATTCTTACGCGCTTCTTCGCGGGCTTTCTGCCGCTCGATAGCTTCTTTCATGGCCTTGTAGAGGGGAGCCATCGGGCCGTTCTGTGCCTTTTCGCCGATGAGGTCGAGCAGGTCGCCGGCGGTTTTGCCAAAGTCGGATATCAGATAGACGGAGATGTCTTCATCAGGGTGCTGGCGGATGTAGTCTTCCTTTACCTTTTTCATGTCGGCATTGATCGGCTCATAGATTTGACGCAGGGAGTCGAGGCGTTCGCGTGTCATCATGCCTTTGCTTTGCATGTCCATGATGACTTGTGTCACTTTGTGCATCTTGTCCTCATAGGGCTTGTATAGGGCCCGTACTTCTTCGTAGGCCTGGTGGAAGGCATTGCCTTTCATGTGGTAGTCGTCCATCGAACCGCTTACTTCCACCGTTTCGCCGGGGAAGGTTACAACTGTGATGGTTTTGCGAAGTGATGCGGCGGCGGCTCCGTTACGGGGCTGGGCGTAGAAGAAGGCCTCCATCGGCACGCTGTCGTTCTCCAGCTGGCAGGTGAAGCTTCCGTTCTGCAAGGCGATGGTGTCGCGGTGTATCGTGCTGCGGCTCAAGTCCGATACGGCAAAGTAGTTCACAATCAGGGTGTCGCTCTCTACGCCGGTCAGTGTGCCGGTGATGGTTGTTTGTTTCTGTGCGGGCTGGCAGGCGCAGAGCAGTGCCGTACAGGCCAGCAGGCCAAGTGTTTTCTGTTTCATGATATGCTGTTGTTTTTGTTATAAGAATCCCAGTTCCAGTTTGGCCTCTTCGCTCATCATGTCCTTGTCCCATTCGGGCTCGAAGACCAGGTTGATGGTGGCCGAGGCCACACCTTCGATGCTCTCTATCTTCTGGCGGATGTCCTCCATGATGAAGTCGGCCGCCGGGCAGTTGGGCGCCGTCAGCGTCATGTCGATGCTGACATTGAAGTCGTCTGTCACGTCAATCTTGTAAATCAGGCCCAGGTCGTACACGTTGACGGGTATTTCGGGGTCGTATACGGTCTTGAGCATCGCCACAATCTTTTCTTCTATTTCAAATTTTGTCATAATCTTGCTTCTCTTTTTCGTGAAGCAAAGCTACGCTTTTTTTGCGAGACAGCCAAGAGGCGTGTGCAGGGAAGGGAAGAAAACATTGCTTTTTGTGCCTCAAAACATTGCTTTCTTTGGTGGAAAACATTGCTTCTTTCGGTGGATAACATTGCCGCATTTCGGGCACGTCAAACGATGTTCTGCTCGATCTGCTATAATGCAGACATCCTGCCGACGGGATGTGCGATTCCTGTCGGCAGGATGTGTACAGGGCGGAGCGGGGATGTGCACTCCTTGTCCGCCGTTATTTTTCTGTTATAAACTCAAATTGGTTATTAGAAAGATTGGAAACTTTAATGATTGATTTAGGCTTAACAATACGGCAACTGTTTCTTTTTAATATCGTATTCTCTTGTTTCTACGATTCATGTGGCTTGTAAAAATAGACGAAGCTTTACTTTCATTTAACATGTTAGTGCTTTTACTTAAGGAAATCTGTTGGCAGATGATTTTTAGTTAATACACCTCGTTTGTTCAGTAACTTGAACGATGGGAATCTGAATATTGAAAGAACTCCCATCTTTCTTAGAGTTTACGGGTGTGATTGCACAGGCGGCATACAAAACGATTGGTTCGTCATTTTCGTCCAAAAGCAATTGGGGACGTTCCAAACGGTCTACATCAATCCATCCACCGTTCTTCAACTTTATTTTCTTGTCCATAAACAATGAGTTTTCAGGCAGTTTCCAATGAATGCCGTCCTTTGACTCCATGATGGCCAATCCCGGTTTCCCTTTAGTGAAGGATCCCGTAAAGTCCTTGAATACAGCATAAAAATAAGAATCTTTATGGTGATACCAGACAAACGGGTCTTCAGCGTTCAGTTTCCTTCCGTCTTCCGTCTCGAAATCGAACACATAATCGTCCAGGACGGTAAAAGGACCTTCTGGGTTGTCTGCAAGGGCAACGCCATGTATTCCCCTCCAATGGGGATCGTAAACGTTTCCCTTGAAATAGAGCAGATATTTTTTGTCGGAAGGTCTGTATACTACAGAAGGATTGACCATAATCAGATTGTCGGGTTTCATTGCAGTACCTTCGGGAGAGGGTTCCAGCACATTGTCCGGCTTCACCCTTGTACGGGGGAGAAGCAGAGGTCTCTCGTTGCAGGCTACCTTGCCCTCCAGAAAATCCTGTATTGTGTTGAAACACATAACGCCGACTGTCAGGCTCTGTTGAATCCGGTCCCTCCTGTTCACTTTCCCTTTCACGCGGGCTGATGCTCCGGGATCCCTGGCACCTATGTAATACAGATAATATTTTCCTCCGAAATGCTGAATGTGCGGGTTGTGTACCGTTTGGGCATCCCAGGAACTGGAATCCGGTCTATACCCGTCCTTGTTGTAACAGATACCCAAATCCTTGTATCCGCCATAAGGTGAGTCTGATACGGCTATGCCGATTTTTGATCCCAGAACCCAGGCGTCCGCAAACGGAGGATATTCATCTCCCGCACCCATTGCCGAATAGAACAGATAATATTTACCGTCCTCCACGGCACGGATGGCCGAACCGCACCAGACAAAATGACTGTCCAGTGAGAAGGCTGAAAAACCGACTGCCACACGTGAATCCCCCCTTTTTTCAATCCGCAGATCCACTTCGCCGCTCCCATACGTTTTCGGGGGCATTCCGGCAAAAAACAGGGATAGACAAAACAACGGAACGGCCAGCTTTAGGGTATTTGTCATAACACTTCCTTATTTTTACGGTTATAGATACGGGGACAATATGTCACCCCCAGTCCGTCATAATGCCTTTTTATCTTTTCAAGGCGTATGCAGAATCTGTCATAATTCATGTTTTCTCTCCGGCTCCAGGCGATTTCAGCCACTGCGGCCAAGCGCGGAAACAAGGAATAGTCCATTTGGGGAATGGTCACCAGATATTCAGTCCACAAGTTGGCCTGTACTCCCTTGATGTGTGCCGCTTCCTTTTCTTTCAGTACGGAAGGAACCGGGTTGTAGTTATATACCTTTTCCAAGGAAATCAGACGTTTTTTGATACCGACACTGTCTTCCGCACCGAGCTGGTGACAATTCAGATACATATATACGTTGGGAGTCATGATAACATCATACCCGGCCTGTGCAGCCTTTATTCCCCCGCTTTCACCCCTCCAGGACATGACTGTCGCTCTTTGGGGAATTCCTCCTTCCAGTATTTCGTCCCATCCGATGATTTTCTTTCCCTTTCCGTTCAGGTAGTTTTCAATACGGTTCATGAAATAGGTCTGCAATTCGGCTTCGGTATCCAGCTTTTCCTGCCTCATCCGATTCTGGCAGTGTACGCAATTTTTCCAGCGGATGCGGGGGGCTTCATCACCGCCCAGATGGATATATTCCGAGGGGAACAGGGAGGTTACCTCATCCAAGATATCCTGAAGAAACTGAAACGTTTTTTCCTTGGTACAAAAAATGTCATTGAAGACTCCCCAGCGGCCCTCCACTTCAAACGGGCCACCGGAACAGGAATATTCCGGATAAGCGGCCAGTGCGGCCACGCAGTGCCCGGGCATTTCTATTTCCGGTATGACTTCCACAAAGCGTTTCTTTGCGTATTCCACCACTTCCTTTACATCCTCCTGCGTGTAAAAACCTCCGTAGCGTTCGGTATCCCATTCTGTCGGATTGTCCCACATGAGCCCTTTGATTGTCTTGTTCCGCCAGCCGCCCGTTTTCGCCAACTTGGGATATTTCTTGATTTCGATACGCCATCCCTGGTCGTCCGTCAGGTGCCAATGGAAAACATTCATTTTGTGGAAGGCCAGCAAGTCAATATAGCGTTTCACATCTTCCTTGCCCACGAAATGGCGGGAAACGTCCAGCATCATGCCACGGTAGAAGAAAGAAGGGGAATCCTCAATAGATACGCACGGAATCTCCCATCTGGCATCTTCCGCGCGTGCTGAACCCTCAATGGCAGGGGGGAGCAGCTGGCGTAACGTTTGGAACGCATAAAAAATGCCCTTGGCCGTTCCGGCTTCTATCTGTATGCTTTTTGTGGAAACATTCAGCCGGTAGGCTTCTTCAGCCAAGGTTGGATTCAGTACACACCGGATGACATTTGAACTTGTCTTTCCGGCCGTTACTTCAGGGGTATATCCCGCTGCCGTTGCAAACAAATCCCGCCATACGTCCACCGCATCAAGCAGGCTGTCTGTAATCTCGGGAAACATGATCACAGTCTTTTCGTTTACAGTAAAATGCCCTTTTCTTTCCACGCATTTCTGGGGTGCGGGAATAATGGATATTGAAGTTTCTGCCATTATCCGGAGAGGCAGCAATAACAAAAGTGTAAGATATAAATGCTTCATTGTTCGTTCCTTTTTTATTTCTTTTTTGTCAGTTCCTTGTTTTTAGGATAGTTGGGGCTATACAGCAAATTGGTCTTACGGATAACCAATTTATCGTCTTTTACCCATTCATCACCGCGTTCTCTCAGATGTTCCACCATCACCTTGCGCATTCCATCCAGTTTTTCCTGCCAGGAAGATTCTCCGGAAAGATCATGTAATTCCTGCGGATCGGCCTTCAGATTGAACAATTGTTCCTTACCGGTACGGAAGAACCAGATATACTTGATTTTTCCATCTGTCAAAGCACACCAATAGTTGTCTGCAAAATATGCCGTAGAATGCTCTATGTCGATATATTTTCTCCACTTGGCATTCTTGTCATGAAATAATGGGAGCAGGGAAAGCCCGTCCATGTCTTCGGGAATTTTCTCTTCATTTATGGCAAGGAAGGTGGGGAGCAGATCGCGCAATTCCACAGGAGCCTCGATTACCTTTTCCGCTTTCAGGCCGTTCTCCATTTCCCTCGGCAGTTTTACGATGAACGGAATGGCCGATGAGCCTTCATAGGCATAAGTCTTTCTCCACAGGTGGTGGTCGCCCAGCATATCCCCATGGTCGGAGACAAAACAGATCAAGGCGTTGTCATACATACCCTTTCTTTTCAGTTCATCGATAATCCGCCCTATCTGTTCGTCAATAAAGGTTATCGACGCATAATAGTATTTGCGTGAATTCCGGGCATATTCAGATCCGAAATTCCCGGTTGCCGCCTCCGGCTTGTTCTCCGGATGTGTGTCCAAAGGCATGTCTTTGCACCATTCACCCACAGCTGGTGCCGGAATCTCTCTTTCGGCATACTTGTCCACCACTCTTTGGGGAGGGTCATAGGGGCTGTGCGGACGGGCGAATGAAATCTTGAGAAACAGAGGCTGGTCTGAACTGTATCCCCGTATGGCCTCCACTGCCCTGTCTGCCGTCCATACGGTTGGGTGCAAATGTTCCGGTAATGCATAGGCTTTGGCCTCATGGGCATTCCATTCCACTCCCGTACTGTCAGGGTTCAGGCCGAAAGCCTGTGTATTGAACCATTTCCTGTAATCACTCATGAAATAGGGGGATTCCACACGGCCACTTTCATCGAGCAGAGTTGCTTCAAAGCCGTGGAGAGCATTCTGTGGGTGCCAGTGCATCTTGCCTATACCCAGAGTATGATATCCCAGGTCCTTCAACATTTGGGGCATTTCGTAACAATAATGTTCCGCCACTTGCCCGTATCCCAGAAGACCATGATGCCATGGGGACATCCCCGTAAGCATTCCGGCACGTGCTGGAGTGCTGCTTGGAGACGCACTGTACGCATTGCTGAACAGATGTCCCTCCGAGGCCAGACGGTCCAGGTTGGGAGAGATGACCGCTTCGTTCCCGGCACATCCCAATGCGTCGGCACGTTGCTGGTCGGTCATTATCAATATAATATGGGGGTGTATCTTCGTTTGTGAAAATACGTTCAATGGTAAAGATACAAGGCATGTGCTTCCAGCCGTATAAAGTATGATGTTTTGAAAACTTTTCATGTGATTTTTGTATGTATGTTATTCTGATGAAAAGTATCCCGTCATTGATATGAATTTTATTAATGACGGGAGTTGGTAACATTTTGAATAGCTTTTGGTTATATTAATCAGCGTGGTTTGAAGTTTGATAATACATATTTGTCCTCATTGTGTATAGAACCGTCACCGAGAAGAGCTATGTTTAATAGATAATTTCATTAGTGTCCCGTTAAAATGGGACGAGTTAAACAATTAATCAAAAAGCCCC